>JBAVAR010000038.1:0-1698 GCA_049585815.1 Solirubrobacterales bacterium | reverse complement strand
GTTCCGTTCCATGCCGAGCCACCGACGGAATCGGCCACTGTTGTGCCGCTTGTCTCACTGAAACTGTAGCGATGAACCAACGACACCACGTTCACTGCCGGCACAGCCGACACCGGCACGGAATTGACGCTTTCGATTCCCCCGGAGTACATTGAAATTACGTCACAGCCATCCCATAGCGGGTAAAGAAAAGGGCTTGGCGTGATAGCTTTGCCCTGCCACTCGGCAGGGATGAATAAACCCAACACACCAAGCCGCGGCCAATTTGCCGTGCTGCGGCAGATTTGCAATTTGATTCCATCGTATCTGGTGCCAAAGCTGGCGCGGGAGATCGGAGTGGACAAGAAGGCGCGGACCTTTTCGCCTTGGAGCCATCTGGTCAGCCTTATCTACGCGCAACTGACTCACGCCATTGGGCTCAACGATGTCTGCGATGCGTTGCGGCTGCACAGCGGGCTTCTGGTCACGCTGCGCGGGGCGACGCCGCCGAGCCGCAATAACCTCTCTCATGCCGACAAGGAGCGGGACGCGGCCCTTGCGGAAAAGGTCTTCTGGGCGGTGCTCGGCCATTTGCAAACCCTCCAGCCGAGTTTTGCGCGCGGCAACCGGGGCAAGGGAGTCGCCCGGCGCTTCCGGCGCGCCATTCATGTCGTGGATTCGACCACTATCGCCCTGGTCGCCTCCTGCATGGACTGGGCCAAACATCGCCGGCGCAAGGCCGCCGCCAAGTGCCATCTGCGGCTCGACCTTCATAGTTTTCTTCCCCGCTTTGCCATCATCGACACCGCGAGGGAAAACGACGCCCGGCGCTCGCGCGAACTCTGTGCCGCCATCCGCGCCGGGGAGATCGTGGTCTTTGACAAGGCATATGTGGACTTTGCCCACCTCTTCGACCTCCTGCCGCGCGGCGTCTTCTGGGTCAGCCGCGCGAAGGACAACATGGCTTTCGAAGTTCTCAAGGCCCTGCCGGTGAGCGGGCGCATCCTGCGCGATGAGATCATCGCCCTGCGCAACACCGGCGCCTTCGAGGATTACCCCGACGTGATGCGCCGCATCACCGCCCTGGTGGAAATCGACGGCGCCCAGCAGGAGCTTGTCTTCCTGACCAATAACATGGAATGGAGCCCGGCCAGCGTCGCCGACCTCTACCGCAACCGCTGGTCCATCGAAGCCTTCTTCAAGCAAATCAAGCAGACCCTGCAACTGGCCGATTTCCTGGGCCACAGCGCCAACGCGGTGCGCTGGCAGGTCTGGACGGCCTTGCTGGTTTACGTGCTGCTGCGTTTCCTGGCCTTCGTCCATGGCTGGCATCATAGCTTTACCCGTCTCTTTACCTTGGTGCGCACGGCGCTCTGGCGGCGCTGGGACCTCGCCAGCTTGCTCCAATCCTATGGGACAGCATCCGGCGCCTTCCGCTTCATTGCGACCCCTCAACAGCCCTGTTTTAGCGGATTTTGACTTATCCTGTGGGACAGCCTCGTTCGCAGCAGCGCCAGAAGACATTCCAAAAATCCTAAATCTCATTTTTTCGCCCGATTCGTTTCAGCCCTGTAAATCAGAGGCTCGACAATTCATGCCTGCTTGCTGTGGGATGGCTGTGAAATTACGTAGTAATACGTCGCACCGTTGCTCAGATTTGAATCTGTATAGCTCGTCCCGGTGACACTGGCGACGGGCGTATAAGGACCGGCACTGGTC
>JBAVAR010000037.1:0-1616 GCA_049585815.1 Solirubrobacterales bacterium | reverse complement strand
ATTTTGCCGTATGAACCGAGATCGGAAGGCGGTAGCTGCTGCTACCGCACTCCAAGCCACCACAGCGCGTGGGTACCTATCCGATTTGAAACATGGGTGAGCGTAGTAAGTCATTCCCCTATGGAGGGGTTGAGAAAATCGCTGGTGGCTGTCTCGAGGAGAAGACGCCATTCAGGCCTCAATGATGTTGTTTCGTATTGCGTAGTGGACCAAGTCGCTCATCGAGCGTAGGCCCAGTTTGCGCATGATGTTGGCGCGGTGGGTTTCCGCGGTTTTCACCGAGATGGACTGCAGATTTGCCACCTCTTTGTTACTCTTGCCCTCCGCCAGAAGCTGCACAACGCGGCGCTCTGCGGGAGTCAGCGGTGACTTCTCGGTGCCGCGCTCAGAGTCTTTGAGATATCCTGCGAGCACCGTCTGCGCAACCTTTGAGCTAAAGAACGGCCGCCCGCGGTAAAGGGATTCCACCGCCACGGGCAGGTCGCGCGCAGCATCTGATTTCAGGACATAGCCGCGAGCGCCGGAGTTCAGAAGTTCTTCGATCAACTGTTCGGACTCATGCATGGTGAGGATCAAAACCGCCGCTCCCGGGACTTCCTTCATGATCAGTCTGGTGGTTTCGAGGCCGTTCAGCCCGGGCATACTCACATCGATCACCACAACATCGGGATGCAACTCCCGCGCGAGCTGAACTGCCTCGCGGCCACTGGCGGCCTCGCCACAAACTTCGAAGGAACCGGGGGCAGTCGCGAAGAGCGAGCACAGTCCGCGCCTCACAAGCTCGTGATCGTCCGCAATCAGCACGCGGATCGGGCCGCCACTGTCTTCCTTCCGCCACTTGTCGTCTCGAAGGCGTGCTGGCCCCGTAGGCACTTTAGGAATAGGCCGCTTATCCTCAGGCCTGCGCGGTAGTGACCAAGACGTGCTCATCTGATGCCCTCCTCTACTCGATCATCGTAAGATTTTAAGCAATATGCGGGCCAATACTGCGAAGTTTCTAGAACCGACTGCGAGTCAGCGAGATGCGGGGCTGAAGTAGACTCAAAAAGTAGAAAGGCCATGTTTAGATTCGGAAAGTTTTACACGGGAACCGCTTGTTCGCCTTCGAACGGCAGCTCGATTTACGGAGGCAATGAAGGGCGCAAATCCGCGGCGCACGTCTCATCCCCATAATGCACTTTGTGAGCGCCGGGACCGATCTACATGGAAAAGTCAGAAGCTCTTGTGCACTTTGATCTGGAGGGTGTAGCCGCCGTTCTGATCCCGGATGGTGCTTACGGCGAATTTCTGCGAGACCTGGTATTCGATTTGAACGATCTGCCCCGTGCTCGTCGTGAGGTCGGTCGAGAAAGTAAAAAACAGGTTCTTGGTTACGCGCTGCTGGACGGCCAGCCGGCCTCCGCCATTGCCCTGCGCTCCCCCAACTTGAGGATCAATGGTCAGCGACGTGATTCCTGCAAGTTTTTCCACCCGGCTACTGAACTGGCTGGTCAATTGGCCGGCGATCACCGATTCGGGTGATGTGCTGCCCGTGGAGGCTGCCTCCGTTGTCTGACCGGTAGCGAGAAGGTTGATGATATCGATGGGCGCGAGTGGCGGATCGGACGTGTACGTGG
>JBAVAR010000036.1:0-13668 GCA_049585815.1 Solirubrobacterales bacterium | reverse complement strand
TCAACCCAGCAGCTTCGCCTTGGCCGTCTCGAACTCCTCGGCGGAGATCGCGCCCTTTTCTTTCAGGTCGCTCAGCTTGTGCAGTTCATCGGCCGGCGAGCTGTGGGCCTGCTGCTGGATGTAGGAGTCCATCTGGTGTTTGGCCTCGGCCTGGGCCTTCAGCGCCCGTTCGCGCATCCCCGCTCCGCGCGCGATCAGATAGATCAGCGCCCCCAGGAAAGGGATGAAAACCAAAACGATGATCCAAAGTGCCTTTGCTCCGCCCGACATCTCGTGGTCGCGGAAGAGGTCGGCGATGATCGTGAACAGGATCCAGATCCAGATCACGAAGAAGAAGATCTCCGCGACCAGTAAAAGTGCGTCACCGAAGCTGATGTTTGCGAGGGGCACGGAGCGATCCTTTCGATTGGTGGCGCGCGCCAGGTGGCGAGGCTGTGGAGTTGAAGCGCTGCCCATCCTCGACGGGTGCGGGCAATCTGTCAAGAGATCTAGCGGTCGGGTCGATCCCGACACGAACGAGCGAATCTGGGTCGAGTCGCAAGTCCTGGGACCCGATTGCTGCGGACGCGGATGCAGGTTGGATGCCGGTGATCGTTGATTCAGGTTGGCTGATCGAATGAACTGCTGGCCCTCGTTGGGTCTTGGGTGCGCCGAGGCGGCCTGTAGGGCGAGGCGTTGGTGCTGCTCGCCTCCAAATGGTTTCAGCCAACAGCGGCAAGTCCTGGACCCTCCGACAGACCGCTCCCTTCCCCCATACGATCGCCGGATGCGGGCAACTCAATCTCAGGCGTCTGGATCACCGGCCCATCGTTGCTGGCAACTGCTTTCTTTGTGCGCGCTCGTCGCCTTCCTCATCGCCGCGCAGGCGGGCTGCGGCTCGATTGGGGGCTCGGCAGGATCTTTCACGACTACTCAACCCGGGGTTCTCACGGTGGCGACGTCCGCCGTGCCGAGCGCCGGATTCTGGGAAGGGACGCCGAGCAGACCGACGGGGGGCTTTGAGTATGAGCTGGCGCGCGAATTCGCCAGCCGCTTCGGTCTCGGCGTCGTGCGGGTTCGAATCGTCCACTTCCACCGGATAGTCGAAGGGCACCTCGGCGGGGCCGACATCGGCCTCGACCTAATCACCCCCACCTCAAAGCGTGAAGAAGCTCTCGAATTCTCCGCGCCGTATCTAAAGGCGGCGCCGACCGTGATGGTGCGCAGCGGAACCGAAGTCCCGGACCTCGCCACCGCTCGGGAACTGCGATGGGGGGCGGTGCGCTCGACCACCTTCGTCGACGACATCGAAACTGCGATTTCCCCCGAACAATCGATCTCACTCTTCGACGGACAGCGGGAAATGCTCGATGCGCTTCGCGCCGGCAAGATCGATGCGGTCATGTTTGACCTGCCGCTCGCGGTCGCAACCGCACAGCACTCCGGCGGTCGCTTCGAAGCGGTGGCCCAATTGCCCGAACACGAGGCGATATCAGTCGCCCTGCCCAGGGGCTCTCCCAATCGCCAGGCGGTCGATTCGGCAATCAGCGCCTTCACCGCCGATGGGACGATCGAACGGCTGCTGAACAGATGGGTTGGCAGCGAAGCCGCCGAAGCCGAAATGGCGATTCCGCTCCTCCAAACCACCCGATGATGTTCGCCCCAGCGCCCAGCATCGCCGCAATCTCGCTCAAAACGCCGAGCGGTCCCGCCTGGGAGTTCCTGGTGCTCTTTGTGGTCGTCATCGTCGGTCCGCCGCTGATGCGTCGCGCCCGGATTCCCGGCATCATCGGTTTGCTTCTCGGCGGTTTCGCGATCGGCCCCTACGGGCTCAACCTGATCGGCGCCGGCAACACGACGGTCCCCGACCTCGGACAGCTGGGGCTGCTCTATCTGATGTTCGTCGCCGGAGTCGAGCTCGACCTCACTCTGGTCCGGGTCCATCGCAGTGCCGTCATCAGCTTCGGGATCGTCACCTTCCTGCTCCCAATGGTCTTTGGCACCGTGATCGGGCTTGCTCTCGGATGGGTCCTACCCGCGGCGCTGTTGTTGGGGGCACTCCTCTCCTCCCACACCCTGTTGCTCTACCCCGCAGCCCGTTCCGCCGGCCTCACCGCCGACCGCGGGGTGGCGACCGCGGTCGGCGCAACGGTGCTCACCGACACCGCTGCTCTGATTGTCCTCGCCGGAGTCTCCGGATCCCAGCTGGAGGGAGGCTCGGGGGCCTCAATCGCTCTGCAGATTCTGCTCGGGCTGACGGTCCTGCTGATCTTCACGATCGGACTGCTGCCGAGGTTGGTGCGGCTTGCCTTCCGCTACTTGGGTACCGATCGGGTTGTTCGCTACCTGCTCGCGGTTGCCGCATTTCTGGCCGCGGCCACGGTCGCAGACATCTTCGGGATCGAGCCGATTGTGGGCGCCTTCTTCGCCGGACTCGCCCTGAACCGGCTGGTTCCCAACGAAGGCCCGCTGATGGATCGCATCGATTTCTTCGGCTCCGCGGTCTTCGTGCCGGTATTTCTCGTCTCGGTCGGCATGCTCCTCGACCCCGCCGTGATGGTTGAAGGGCAGACCTTGAAGCTAGCCGGGCTCTTCATCGCCGCCAGCGTCGGGGGCAAGGCGATCGCCTCGGCCTTCGCCCGACTGGCGCTCGGGTACTCCCAGCCCCAGGCGGTCCTGATGCTGGGACTGACAATCCCCCAGGCGGCCGCGACCCTGGCGGCGACCATCGTCGGCTTTGACATCGGCCTCTTCGACCAGTCAGTGGTCAACGCGGCGCTGGTGCTGATCCTCGTCTCGATCGTTATCGGCACGCTTCTCGTTGAGCGCGGGGTGAAAGAGGTGCCCCCGCCGCAGTCGGCGGGCGAACGGCTGGGCGCGCGCATCCTCCTAACCCTCGTCGACGCGGGTCAGGCCTCGCTGGGATTCGCAATCGCGGGACGGATCGCCGCTCCCGACGGGGGCGTCGTCCACGGCCTCCTCGCCCGCTCTCGCCAGGAGGCCAAATCGAGCGAAGCGGCACTTGCTCAGGTCGAGGCCGCAGGCTTTGACGCCGGTCTTGACGCCGAACCGAAGCTGCTTGTCAATGACTCACTTGCCGAAGGGGTGGTCAACGCGGCGACCGAGGCCCGGGCCTCTTTGGTCTTGGTCGGGCAACCCTCGGTTGCTGGCGCCTCGGCCTTCGGCAGCGCCGGGGAGACGATCGCCGTGGCGCTGGCAGCGCCGGTGGCGATCCTCGTCGGCGAGGCAACCGCGATCCGCGAGGTTGAGCTGGTACGTGATCACGCCGATGGGGTCGACCGCGCCTCTGAGGGCAACCGGCTGGCGGCCGAGCTCGCCCTCCGACTCGGTGGCAGCAGGATCCACGTCCGCGAGGCCGAGACGCCAACCCACCCCGAGACCCTCGCGCCGGGTCAGCTCTGCGTGCTGCCGGCGACCTCGTGGGAGTTGCTCGCCCAGCCGGTCGATCCGCCCCCCGGCGCCGCCGTGCTGATCGTGCCCGACCCCTAGCTCCGACGGCTTGACCATAGGATCGGCCCCCTTCACGTGATCCACGTCGACGCAGCCTCGTTCTTTTTGATCGTGCTGAGCGCCGCCGTAGCGGCAGTGACGGTTGCCGTGCTGCCGGGGCGGATCGCGCCCCCGGTGGTCGTGCTCGAGCTGGCGCTGGGGATCCTGATCGGCCCCCATGGCCTCAGCCTCGCCGCCACCGATCAGTTCAGCCAGTTCTTCTCGAACCTCGGGTTGGGGATGCTCTTTTACTTCGCCGGCTATGAGATTAACTTCGAGCGCATCCGTGGCGCACCACTGGAGCTGGGCGGCTTCGGCTGGTTGCTCTCCGTCGCCCTCGCCTACGGGATCGGAGGCATCCTCGCGGCGGCTGGGGTGATCGACTCGCTGATCTACACCGGCACTGCGATGGCGACAACGGCGATCGGGACGCTGATCCCGATTATGCGCGACACCGGCACCCTGCGCACCAGGTTTGGCACCTACCTGCTCGGCGCCGGCGCCGCTGGTGAGTTCGGTCCGATCCTCTTGGTCACGATCTTCCTCTCCACCGATCACCCGCTGCAGGAGGCGGCGATCCTGATCGCCTTCGTCGCCCTCGCGGTCGGGGTGGCGCTTGCCTCGATGGACCTGATGTGGAAGGGCTGGCCGGCGCTGGAAAGAAGCTTCGAGTCGAGCAGCCAGCTCGCGGTGCGGATCACCGTGGTCCTGATCTTCGGCCTGGTCGGCCTCGCCAGCCAGCTGCGCCTTGACGTCCTGCTCGGCGGTTTCGCCGCCGGAATGATCACCCGTGCGGTTCTCAGAGGCCACCAGCTGGAGATCTTTGAGTCAAAGCTGACCGCGGTCGGCTTCGGCTTCTTCGTGCCCTTCTTTTTCATCTTCAGCGGGATGAACTTCGATCTCGAGGCACTGGGCTCTGCGGCTGCCCTGGCCAAGCTGGTGATGTTCTTCGGCCTCTTCCTTGTGGTTCGGGGGGCGCCGGTTCTATTGCTTTACCGCAAGGCGCTGAGCAGCCGCGAGCGCGCTGCGCTCGCCGTCTACTCGGCGACCGAGCTGCCCCTTGTGGTCGCGATTACAACCCTGGCGGTGAACGCCGGCCACATGAAAGCTTCAACCGCGGCTGGCCTCGTCGGCGCGGCGATGCTTTCGACCCTGATCTACCCCTTCGTCGGGCTTGCCATTGAGAGACGGACCGGTGAAGGGTTGCTCGCATAGCCTCCTCGATGTCCTCACCCGGTCCCATTTTCCAAGCGCATCCTGCGCACTCCGGAGACCCTTGATGGAATCGGAGCTGAGAGTCTCTTCGGCCAACGCTTTCTGATGCTCACCCACCGCGGGTGACGCTCCGGTCCCATTTATCGGACGACGCTTGAGGTGCTCTCCCGGAATCCGGCAATGCGAGAGGCCGTCCTCATCTCGGGCTTCGGGCCGGGAGCTGACTGGTACCTGAACGCTCTCCTCGGCGGCGTGCTTGAGCTACATAACGCCGGTGTGCGCCTTCACCCTGAGGCGCGCGCGCTGGAGCCCCGAGGAAGCGGTGGGGGGCGATGGCCGATTACGAACGCCGCCACCGATTGATAGTGCGGTGTGTACATTCGTGCCTGGCAGGGATTGATTACGACGGTCCCGATCATGCCCGCGCCGGAGGGTGCTTTCGGATCTGCCGCTGATCGCACTTTGCGAGATGACGTGAGGCCCCGCTCCCTCTGACTCGGACGACCGCCGTGTCAAAAGGTGCGACGCAGAGTTGCGCCCGCAATCGGAGCTCCGGCTAGGATCAATGTTTCCACCGGAGCGATCGCCGCGGCGCCCTGCTTCAGACAGGGGTTACGCGCCATCGCCTGCGCTGGGGGACATCACCGAAAACTGCGGTTTGACTGAGGCGATCAGAGCTCCTCTCCGGATAGTTCGGCGAGCTCGAGCGGGGGATCGCCCAGCAGGCGCCAACCCTGCGGTGTGCGTTCGACCTTGCCGTCCTTCGCTAGCGCCGCGAGTGCGGTGCTGACCGTCGGGCGGCGTGCCGCGACCAGATCGGCGAGCAGCGCGTGGGTGAGCGGCATCTCGAGGATCACCTCATGCGGGCGCACCTTTCCCCAGCGATCGGCGAGATGCCAGAAGAGCATCTGCAGCCTTGTCTCGATCCGCGGCTGATGGACGATCGCCATGTTGATCGCCAGGTGGCGAGAGCGCAGCAGGGCTCGGCCGAGCAACTGCGCGGCAACCTCCGGATATGGCGCGGCCCGCCGTGCGAAGGCCGCACCGAGGACGGCGATCCTCGCATCGGAGATCGCGATCCAGACCGGCTCGAAGGGAATGCTCGCTGCTCCCCCAACCTTCTGCCAGGGGCGCAGCAGATCGCCTGGCCCAAGCAACTCGGCGCCGAAGCGCCCGCCCTGCCCGACCCGGCGGGTGAGGAGCCCCGACAGCACCAGTAGACCGAAGCCCCCCGGGTCGGGGCTTGGGAACTCATCCGACTCCCAGGACCCACGCCCCACCTCGACCACCGGTGCCAGGCATTCGCGCCGGGCGGCGGCCCGAGCCGTATCAGGGAGTCCCTCGGTCAGCTCGGCATCGACGGCGAGGACTTCAATCATGCGAGCAGTGTGACGCCGGTGCGGGGGAAAGCTGTCTGGGCTTGCCCGATTTCGCCGGATGCTCGGAGGCGGTGGGGAGAGATGTCAGCATTCTGACCCGAAGGGCGGTCACGGGCAGGCTGCGGCGCTGGTCGCTGCGGCGAACTCCTAGGGTCGATCGATGGCCAACGCCCCGGCGATCGAGAGGCAGCCCACCGGGCCCGAGAAGGCGACTCGGGGCCTGCGCACGATCCTGGGTGGGGAGCCCGGCCTGCTTGTCGCGCTCTCGCTTCTGGTCGGAGCAGGGGCCGGCCTCGGCGCGATCGTCTTTCGCTACCTGATCCTCGCCTTCACCGAGCTGTTCAGCGGTCACGCGGACCCGAGCGATCTCGGGCACTTCACCAACCCTCACCTACCCCTGCTCGGCCCATACGTTGTGCTTGTCATCCCGGTGGTTGGCGGGCTGCTCTACGGCCCGCTGGTGTATCGCTTCGCTCCCGAGGCCCGCGGCCACGGTGTACCCGAGGTGATGCTCGCCGTTCATAGCAACGAAGGGCGGATTAGGGGCCGGGTGCCGGTGGTCAAGTCCTTGGCCTCAGCGCTCTGCATCGGCGCCGGAGGCTCGGTGGGGAGGGAGGGGCCGATCGTGCAGATCGGCTCCGCGATTGGTTCGGCGGTGGGCCAGGTCAGCCGTCTCTCCGCCCAGGAGCTGCGCCTGCTCGTCGCCTGCGGCGCCGCGGGGGGCATCGCCGCCACCTTCAACGCCCCGATCGCCGGCGTCTTCTTCGCCCTAGAGCTGATCCTGCGCGACTTCCAGACGCGCTCCTTCGGGCTGGTGGTGCTGAGCTCGGTGGTCGCGACGGCGGTCGGGCGGCTGGCCTTCGGCTCGGGGGCGTTCCTGCACCTGCCGGCCTTCCATCTGGTCTCTGTGGCCGAGTACCCGCTGTACGCGCTGCTGGGCATCTTGGCCGCACTCGTCGGGGTCGCGTTCATCCGCACCCTTTACGGGGCCGAGGACCTCGCCGATCGGATTTGGCACGGGCCGGCATGGCTGCGGCCGGCCGCCGGCGGTCTTCTGCTTGGCGCGCTGCTCCTCGTCTTGCCGGAGATGTATGGGGTGGGGTATCCGGTGCTGGAGAACGCGATCACGGGCCAGTACGCGCTCGCCCTGCTGGTTGCATTCCTCATCGGCAAGGTCCTCGCGACCAGCCTCACGATGGCGATCGGCGGCTCGGGCGGAGTGTTCGCTCCCTCGCTCTTTATGGGTGCGATGCTGGGCAGCGCCTTCGGGCTTGGCGCCCACGCTCTGTTGCCGGCAGCGAGCGCCGGCGCGGGCGCCTACGGGCTGGTCGGAATGGGAGCCGTGTTTGGAGCTGCGTCGCGAGCGCCGATAACAGCGGTGCTGATCGTCTTCGAGCTGACCGGCGACTACTCGATCATCCTTCCCCTGATGCTGGCGGTGGTGATCGCCACCGCCCTCAGCCATCGCCTCTCAACCTCCTCGATTTACACGCTGAAGCTGAAACGCCGTGGGATCGAGATCGAGCATTCGGCGCTCGACGGCCCGCTGATCGGGGTGCGTGTCGCCGATGCCATGCGCACCCCTCCCGACCCGCTGTCCTCCACCGCTCGGCTGCCGGAGATAGCCGCAAGGCTCGCGGAGGCACAAGAGAGTGCGCTACCGGTGATCGATGAGGCCGAGATGCTGATCGGCGTAATCGCCGCTCGCGACGTAGAACGCGAGACGGTAGGTGACGAGGATATCGACGCCGGTTCCCTGGCTCTGGAGTTGCCCGAGCTATACGTCGACCAGGAGCTCGCCGACGCGATTGAGCTGCTCTCCGAAGGGGACCGTGAGGCCCTTCCGGTCCTGGCGGCCGGGTCGCGGCGCATCGTCGGCTGGATCGATCACCGCGACGTGCTGCGGGCCTACGCTTCGCGGCTTGGCCATCCGGCGACCTCAAGCGAAGATAGGAAGCCAGCTACCAACGGACGGGCCAGGTCCACCGAGGCATGAAATGCGGGCGCGAGGCATGAAATGCGGGCGCGACTCGAACCTCGATCACCACCACGGACCTCCATCGGTCCGGCCTGCAGGGGTTCCCATGATCGAGGCCGAGTCGTTTGCCGCCGGCTACGGTCGCGCAGGGCCGCAATCTAGCTCCCCAGCGGCCTCGACTCAGACACTTGTCAGAGTGCTGACATCCGACTCATCAGCTGCAAGAACAGATCCGACTTTCGGTCCGCAGCCAGTGTTCGCTAGCCGAGGTCGGGCGGGCAGGTTTTGCTGAAGTGCGAACTCCCACACCGTAGCCCGGTGTACCCGTGATGTGCCCGATCCACTCCGGAGAAAGAGGTTCATGGCACCCACCCCAATGCTTGGGCGGCGGAAAGTCCGATATTCGGCTTCTTTGTTGAGTCCGCCATCGGCATCGCCGGCTCGCTCGGCCGCCCGTCACCCTATTCGACGACTGAGTTACCAAAGCCAGCTAACGGGACGCGGGCTGGCACTGGGGGTCATGCCGGCCTCGGGAGGACCAGTGCACCTGCAGGGCATCGCGCCGCGAAGATCGTCCCGAGTAAGGATCTGCAGCTGGCGGCTGATGCGCGTGCAAACCACGCACGCGCAAGCACCAGCAACGGCCGCCATCACCACTATGGCGTGCTGCCGCTGTCGGCTGGGAGCTACCTGCTCCAAGGCAGCTGGTGAGACTGCAATTCGAACTCGCTAGCCAGCCGGTGTCGAGCCATGGAGCGCCCCCTGCGGGTTGTGCCGGTCGATGGAGTGGCTCGCAACTGGACGCGATTACGCCCTTTGACTCTGCGCGATCAGCCCTCTGCATCGTCAAGGTGCAGCACTCCCCAGCCCGGCCCGTCCGGCGCACGCTCGAGACTTCGCCGGGATGGCAACTGGGGTCCTTCGACGGAGGGGAAGCAACGGCCAGCGAACAGCCACCCCGCTGCGGCGCGATCCGCCCTACTACCTTGTCGCCGGCGTCGCGCTGGAGCTAGAGCTGGACAGACTGCGGGCGCTGCCGGTCTTTGCGGGGGGCCCGCTCGCACTACAACGGCCCCTGCTCAAGGTACGACGGGCCCGGAAGCGCCCCATCCGTCTCGGCTTTGCCGTTCCCAGCCAGTTTCGACTTTCGGTCACGGCTTACCCCGGAATCCGGCCGGGCGACATTCTCGAGACCCTCCTTCATGAGCTTGTCCATCTCCACGTCGGGCGCTCTGCCGAAGCGCATGCCTGGCACGGTCGCGCGTTCAGGAGCACCCTTGCAACGGCGATCATCGAGGGCTATGGGATCTCTTTGCTGCATCCGCCTAGGACTCGCCATGGCGTGTACGCAAACGCGATTGAGCGAGCGCGGCTCAAGCCGAGCGATCAGTCGGGCTCAAGCGCCGAGCGCCAAGCCGCGCTCGTTGCGGGTCATCGCTTGAGGCTGGGGAGACATCGGGCACCGTAGTCTGAGGTCGTCTTGAGGCGACCGCAGAGTCACCGGCCGGCCCAATCATCGAGACCTGTAGCGAGGCGTAATCGACGCTCATCGGAACCAGGCGTTCTCTGCGGTCGAATGAGAGTCTCACGGCAGGCACCGGAGGCGTTGGTCCGCTCGCCACGCCCGATGATGGTCATTGCCGTCACCCCTCGGCAGAAATCGCCAAATGGGTTCTGGTCTCCGGGCTCACCACCCAGATCGTGACCAACCGCGACCGCCGTATCAAAGCCCCGCGACCGCAAGCGCTTAAGGTTGAGGATCAGAAAGGGACCGGCCGCGTGACTGCGCAGCGGGGAGCGATCAATCGCCAGCCGGAGGGGCGCCGTCAGAACTCTGACACTCGACCTTTTAAAGATGTTGCTCCCGAGGGTCGATTAAGGCATGTGAAAGCCGGTCGAAACCCGCTCGTTGGGCCAGTTGTGGCTCCGGATTGCAAAGTCGTGGACGGCGAGGCCGGTTTCACGCTGATCGAGCTCCTCGTCGTGATGCTCATCCTCGGAATCCTGGCCGCGATCGCGCTGCCGGCCTTCTTCAACCAGAGAGAAAAGTCCTTCGACGTCAAGGCAAAGAACGTGGCGCATACGGTCCAGGTTGCCCTGGAGACTTGCTCGACCGAAAATACCGGCGTCTACACGAGCTGCACCGCTGCCGCGCTGAAAAAAATCGAACCGACGCTGAATGGCGGCCCGACTTTCACGGTGACGACACCCGCGAAAGGCGGGTACACCATTGCAGTGACTGCAGAAACCACGAAAGACAAGTTCGACATCGTCCGCAGTGCAAGCGGCGCGATGACATTCACATGTACGACCAAAGGGAAAGCTGGCTGCCCGAGCACGGGCAGCTGGGTCAATGGCTAGCCAAAGCATTTGGGTGACCCTGGACAGGAACATTTCGATTCAGTGGCGAGAATGGCTTTACGTCGGCGAGCGCTACGGAGGCGAGCCCGACCTGGCCCGGCAGCAACGCCACCTGCAGTTGAGTTTCCGATGAAAGCGGGGAGCGCGGAGTTTTCCTCTCGGTGGGAGAACGGTTGGAAAACCAGCTCTCACGCAATCCAGAACAAAGGGCCCGGTACGCCGACTTTATTCGAGCCACTGCACACGGACAGCAAGCCGGCCCCTCGATCACAGTGAAGTTTGGACCCGCGGCTGGGCCCATGCCCTCACCTATGACAAGAGACTCCGTCGATCCTCGGCCCACCCACCTGCGCCACTTTCAGGT
This sequence comes from Solirubrobacterales bacterium, assembly GCA_049585815.1. Lineage (GTDB taxonomy): Bacteria > Actinomycetota > Thermoleophilia > Solirubrobacterales > 70-9 > DATLSM01. The sequence goes on along the minus strand of JBAVAR010000036.1, from coordinate 2,882 downwards.
TCAGCGCATTTCCGTCTTAGGCTTGGAGCAGCGAGCGGAATTTGACACGGCTCTCTAAGCGCGGTTTCCCAGGTTTGCCGGCGCCGCTGCTGCTAGCGGGATCTCAGTCACATGCCGAAATGGAGCGAGGCACCTACGAACACAGTCATTGAGTTCCGGAGCATCGAGGATGGGCGGTGGCCGCTCGGCGATCCGTCGCCGCGATTCCATGGCGCTGACCAGGCGGTCAGAGCGCTATTTGGCTGATCTCAGGTTTTGGCGGTGGGCTAACGTGTTGGCATGGATCGGCGAACACTTGGAGGAACCGGTGTCCAGGTGAGCCAACTCTGCCTCGGCGCGATGATGTTCGGCGCTTGGGGAGAGCCGGATCATGACGTGGCGATCCGGATCATCCACAGGGCGCTGGATTCCGGAATCAACTTCATCGACACCGCCGATGTTTATTCGCGCGGAGAGTCCGAGGAAATCGTCGGCAAGGCGCTCAGCGACGGGCGGCGAGAGAACGTCGTGCTCGCGACAAAGTTCCACGGTTCGATGGGCGAGGATCCCAACCAGGCAGGCAATTCGCGCCGCTGGATCATGCGCGAGGTGGAGGCCTCGCTCACCCGCCTGCAGACCGATTGGATCGACCTATACCAGGTGCATCGATGGGACCCATGGACCGATCATGAGGAGACGCTCGGCGCCCTCTCTGATCTGGTCGCCCAGGGCAAGGTGCGCTATATCGGCTCATCGACCTACCCCGCAGCACAGATCGTCAAGGCTCAGTGGGTCGCTAATGATCGGGGCTACCAGCGTTTTGTCTGCGAGCAGCCGCCCTACTCGCTGCTGGCACGCGGGATCGAGGCAGACGTCCTGCCGACCTGTCAGGAATTCGGTATCGGCGCCATCGCTTGGAGCCCGCTCGCCGGTGGGTGGTTATCGGGGCGCTGGCGCAAGGGTTCAGAGGACCTGCAATCGCGGCGTGCCGCGATGATCCCGCAACGATATGACCTCTCGAACCCGGCCAATCAGGCCAAGCTCGATGCCGCCGACGCGCTGGCACAACTGGCGGATGAGGCGGGCATTTCGTTAATCCACATGGCACTGGCCTCCGTCGTCGCCCACCCGGCAATCACCGCGGCGATCATCGGTCCCCGGACCATGGAGCAGCTTGAATCACAGCTCGGAGCCTCCGAGGTGCAGCTCGACAGCGCGCTGCAGGACCGGGTCGACGAGGTAGTGCCACCGGGCAGGACCATCAACCCGACGGACGCCGGGTGGGCGAACCCCGCCCTGGCCGCCGTGTCCCGCCGCAGGTAGGACGCTTCCCGGATCGAGAGGGGCAGACAGCTCGATCACGGTGGATCCCAGCGGTTTGCGGAAAGGGTCGAGACAAACTTTCTGCCGAGCGTCGATGGATAAATTGCGCGCTGCGGCTTCACCGGACTTGAAGAGGGGTGTGCCTGGGAGCATTGCCATTTCCCGTGGTCGAGTCAATCGAGGAGAGCAGGATTGCCCGGAGCGGCCTTGAGGTTTTGGATTAGCCCCGCTTGACAATCGCAGTGAAGGCGGTCGGAAGGCCATCAGCGGTCGCCGCCGCCACACTCGCTACTCGCATGCGCCAGACCGAACCGGTGAAACAGCTCATGGTCGCCCCCGTCAATGGCCGGTTATCGGGAAGATTTGCCGGATTGAAGGTGACCGCGGAGATGTCCCCTTGGGTCCGAAGACGCTTTCAATGCCTTCCCCGCGTGTCCCCATACACAGGATGCGTCGAGCAATCTAAGATCTCTTGACAGTCCCAGCCGGTGGTGGAGTTGATCTAAGCCATGCACAGAGGCCGGTTCCGTTGCGCCATCGCCCGAATTACGGGTGCTGCCAAGATGCGCTCTGAGCGACTGGCGGTTTCGGTGTGGTAACCGCTATCTGCCGTTCCCGGTTCCTTGGGCGGCCGCGATCCCCCCGCGCGAGATGGCGTTTGGCAGGAGCGATCAGGCGTTGCCGGGATTCCGTGGGCGCTCAAGCGTGGTCGTCTCCCGGGCAGATGGAGGTGGTTAATGGCTTCAGGGTTGATGCTCGTGCCAAGCGGTGATGTTTCGGCAGGTCCCTCTCGGGTATCCGTCCTTCTGCCCCCGGCGATACAGGGGGTGCGCACTCCTCATGGGAAGCGAGGACCCAGGGCGCATAGGTCGCCCGGGGCTTTTTTCTATCCCACCGATGCGCGAGAGGAGAGGCGAAATTGATGGTCCGCTGTGAGCGCTGCGGCAGTAGCTTCAGCCCGATTCGCGCGGCGGCGATTCGGTATTGCCCGCGCTGTCTATTGCGTGATGATCTGGCAGTCCCTCTGATCGTCAGCCGGTTCAAGGAGCCGGCCCCCGGCGATCGGGACGGCCAATACAGCCCCGACCGATCCCCCAAACCATGATCGTCCTACCGGCGACGGCATGGCTGTCCAGGGCGGGTGTCCAAGGGACGATTAGACCCCCGAATTCTGGGTAGAAGGGGAGAACTGGATTCGCCTAACCCTTCGGATCCAGCTCTCTGGTAACCGCTCCTCGGCCCGGCACGTCCCGTTCTCCCTGGCGGGGCGTGTCGGCTGGGCGCTTAAGCCGGTGGAGTGTGCCAGCCCCAGGGGAGGCCGCGCCGATTGCGGCTCATGGTGCCGCCGCAGCACGACTGAGCCATGTGCTTGAATCGCAGCACCAGAGAAAGGAGGTGGTCCTACTTTGAGTCACATGCTTTGGGGGACACTGGAGGTGCAGGGCCGCTAGGCGCCGCACTGTTTCGGGCCGGCCCGGCGGAATCCAACCCGGGCACCGGCGAGCAAGGGAGGCCGGGCACCGTCCCACCCGGTCGTGGTTTCCGCGCTCGTTCCAAAATGCACCTGGTGAGGGCCGCCC
>JBAVAR010000035.1:0-9773 GCA_049585815.1 Solirubrobacterales bacterium | reverse complement strand
GGCGCCACCGGCGCGGCCCTGGGGCCGGCGGTCGGCGGGCTCCTCACCCAACTCGTCTCCTGGCAGTCGATCTTTCTGCTCCAGGCGCCGCTCGCGATCGCCGCCGCGGTGCCGATCCTGGCTGTCGCAAAACACGAGGCCGCGACCGGGATCCTCGACCAGGAGCTGCGCCCCACCGGTCGCCCCCACCTGCTCGCGAACCTGGCTCTTGCGATGGTCTCCGCGGCGATTGCAGCCGCCCTCTTCCTCCTCGTCTTGCTCCTGATCGAAGGCTGGAGGCTGAGCCCGATCGGCGCAGCGATCATCGTCTCGGTGATCCCACTCTCAGCCCTGCTCGGCAGCCGTCTTGGCCGCTGGGTCCCCAGCGCCAGGGCGCGGGCGGCGGCCGGTGCGATCCTCGTCTCTGGCGGTCTTGCGGGATTGGGGCTCTTGCCCAGGGCGGAGGTCCTCCTCACCATTCCCCCCCAGGTCCTGGTCGGGGTCGGGCTATCGCTGGTCCTCTCGGCACTGACTGAGACCGCGCTGCGCGGGCGGGCATCGCAGGCGATCCACGGAGGTTGGACAATTTCCGCCCGCCATGCCGGCGTGGTCATTGGACTTTTGGCACTGACACCGATCTTCACGGCGGACATCGCCAAGCAGCGCAACGATGCGATCGAAGCCGGCACGGCGGTCGTGCTCGAATCCAAGGTGCAACCGTTGCTGAAGCTCGAGCTCGCCGAACGAATCGCCGCCCGCATGGCGACGGAGAAGGGGAAGGTGCCGACGATCGGTCCCGCCTTCGAACCGCTGCCGAGCGATCCGAGTGAAAGGGCAGAAGTGCTCCAGCTCCGCAGCGAACTCCAGGATCAGCTCAATCGCGGAGCCACCCACGCCTTCAGCCCCTCCTTTCTCCTCGCGGCCCTGCTCGGCTTGTTGGCGCTTGTCCCGATCGGCCTAGCCAGGCGGGTGGAGCTTTGAGCGCGAATCGAGCCCCGGCTCAGTGCTCGGTATTGGCGCCAGGCGCCCAGCGCGAGGTGTCGTGGTGAGTGCCAAGTCGAGGGGACGTCTGCTTATCGCCGGCTCGCTGCTCGCCGCGGTCGCGCTGGCCGGCTCCTACCTCGCGGCAGGCGGTGCCTCATACGTGCCGGCCAAGACCCAGAACCCCTGCAAGCCGCGGCCCTGGGGTAACCCCGAAGGCATCCAGGCGATTGCCGAGCAGTTTTCCCTCTCGGCCCTCGACGGGGCCGCCTGCAAGCTCGGGGTGACGCGCGAGGCGCTGGCGCGAACGCTGGCGAGCCCGCAATCGCGGGCGGCCTTCGCCCGCCGCTACGGGATTGGGCCAGCGAGGCTGGCCGGGGCGATCCGCGCCGGCCTGGAACGCGCGATTGACGATGCCGAACGAGCGGGCGCTATCAGCCCTCTGATCGCCGCGCCGCTTCGCTCCACCGTCCAGAACATCCCGATCGGCCAGGCGATCAAACTGATCCAGGATGCTCGCTCGCTGCTCGACAACGTCCAGAACCTGCTCGCCCCCGCCGGCGGTCTGCTCCAGCAGTTTCTTCCCTAGCACCTGGGCCGCGGTGTATGGGCTGATCTGAGCGGCCTCCCGACCGAGGGGATCGCGGCAGGACTCGGGGGCAGTGTCGAGGGCGACGGTGAGCCTGAGTCGCGTGTCCGGGCAGGCCGGCGGTGCCGCTGGCAGATGAAGCCGGGATCCCTCAGCTTGGCTCGAGGTGTTGACGGATCGCGATCCCCGAACTGCATCCGCTGAATCGGACGAAACTGCGGACGTAGGAGGTCTCGCCGCCGGGCTCGTTCGGGTCCCTCGCTATGTTCATCAGGTGTCCGAATTTGAGTTGAACCCCGCCTACGCACCGGCGGCCGACCAGCCAGCGGCGATCGCCGGGCTTGCCGAGGGCCTTGAGGCGGGGGAGCGCTTCCAGACCCTGCTCGGAGCGACGGGGACCGGCAAGACCTTCACGATGGCGGCGACGATTGCCGCCGTCCAGCGTCCCTCGCTGGTCATCGCCCACAACAAGACCCTCGCCGCACAGCTCTGCAACGAGTTCCGGGAGTTCTTTCCCGATAACTCGGTTGAGTACTTCGTCTCCTACTACGACTACTACCAGCCGGAGGCATACGTTCCGGCTCAGGACCTCTACATCGAGAAGGACTCGTCGATCAACGACGAGATCGACCGCCTCCGCCACGCCGCCACCGCGGCCCTGTTCGCTCGCCGCGACGTGATCATCGTCGCCTCTGTCTCCTGCATCTATGGGATCGGCTCCCCCCAGGTCTATAACGAAAAAATGCAGTTGTTCAAGGTCGGCGGAGAGATCGACCGCGACGAGGTGCTGCGCAAGCTGGTCAAGATGCAATACCAGCGCAACGACTCGGTGCTGGGTCGCGGAACCTTCCGCGTGCGCGGGGAGGTGCTGGAGATCATGCCCTCCTACGCCGAGTCCGCCTACCGGATCGCTCTCTTCGGTGATGAGATCGAGGGAATCCAGCACTTCGACCCGCTCACCGGCGAGGTGCTCGACACGATCGACCATGTCTCGGTCTGGCCCGCCTCCCATTACGTGACCAAAGACGAGACCCTGGAGCGAGCGGTCGAGGAAATCCGCGCAGAACTCAACTCCCGCACGGCCGAGCTCGAGGCGGAGGGCAAGCAGCTGGAGGCGCACCGGTTGCGACAGCGCACCGCCTACGACATCGAGATGCTGAAGGAGCTGGGGTTCACCTCGGGGATCGAGAACTACTCGCGCATCCTCGATGGGCGCCCGCAGGGCAGCCCGCCGCACACGCTGATCGACTACTTCCCCGATGATTTCGTCGTCTTCGTCGACGAGTCCCACCAAACGGTCCCGCAGATCGGCGGGATGTATGAGGGCGACCGCTCTCGCAAGCAGACGCTGATCGACTATGGCTTCCGGCTGCCCTCGGCGATCGACAACCGGCCGCTCAAGTTCGACGAGTTCCTCGAACGGGTGCCGCAACTGGTGATGGTCTCGGCGACACCGGGGCAGTTCGAGCGGATCGAGTCGACCCGGATCGTCGAGCAGATCGTCCGCCCGACCGGAATCGTGGATCCCGAGATAGAGGTGCGCGAGACGATGAACCAGATTGACGACCTGATGAACGAGATCAAGGCGAGGGCGGAGGGCGGCGAGCGGGTCTTGGTGACGACGCTGACCAAGAAGATGGCCGAGGACCTGACCGCCTACCTGCTCGAGTATGGGATCAAGGTTCGCTACCTGCATTCGGAGATCGACACGCTGGAACGGATCCAGATAGTCCGCGATCTGCGGCTGGGTGAATACGACGTTCTGGTCGGTGTCAACCTGCTGCGCGAGGGGCTCGATCTTCCCGAGGTCTCGCTCGTCGCGATCCTCGACGCCGACAAGGAGGGCTTCCTGCGCGGGGAGACCAGCCTGGTGCAGACAATCGGCCGGGCCGCCCGCAACGTCAACGGGCGGGTGCTGATGTACGCGGATCGCGAGACCGACGCGATGCGGGCGGCGATCGGCGAGACCGACCGGCGGCGCGCGATTCAGATCGCCTACAACGAGGAGCACGGGATCACCCCGGAGACGGTTCGCAAGGGAATATCGGAGATGAGCGAGTTCCTCGCGATGGAGGACCGCTCGCCGCGGCGTCGGCGCCGCGGCCGTGGCCAGGACTTCGTCGATGCGGCCGACCTGGAGCGCACGATCGTTGCCCTCGAGGAGGAGATGCTCGCGGCCGCCGATGAGCTCCGCTTCGAGGAGGCGGCCCGCATCCGTGATGAGCTGAGGGAGCTGCGCCGTGACCTCGACGGGATGCGAGCCGGCGCCTGAGGGGAACAACCGTTCGCCTGCGTAGAATCGAGCCCAGTGGCCGCATCTGAGCAAATCGTCATCTCCGGCGCCCGTGAGCACAATCTCAAGGATGTTGACCTCGAGTTACCCCGCGACGCTCTGATCGTGATCACCGGGCTTTCCGGCTCGGGCAAGTCGAGCCTCGCCTTCGACACGATCTACGCCGAGGGCCAGCGCCGCTACGTCGAGTCGCTGTCCTCCTATGCGCGCCAGTTCCTCGGTCTGATGGAGAAGCCCGACGTCGACTCAATCGAGGGCCTCTCGCCGGCGATCTCGATCGACCAGAAGACGACCTCGCGCAACCCCCGCTCGACCGTCGGCACGGTGACCGAGGTCTATGACTACCTGCGGCTGCTCTGGGCGCGGATCGGCATCCCCCACTGCCCTGAGTGCGGAGAGGAGATCGCCGGCCAGACCCAGGAGCAGATCGTCGACCGACTGATGAGCCTCAAGGAGGGGACGAAGTTCATCGTGATGGCGCCGGTCGTCCGCGGGCGCAAAGGGGAGTACGGGAAATTGCTCGAGCAGATGCGCATGGAGGGCTACTCGCGGGTGAAGGTTGACGGTGAGCTGCGACGGCTTGAGGGGGAGATCGCCCTCGACAAGAAGTTCAAACATGACGTCTCGGTGGTCGTCGACCGTTTGGTGATGAAGTCCAATCTTCGCCGCCGCCTCTCGGAGTCGGTCGAGGCGGCGGCAGGGCTCGCCGGTGGCCTGGTCGAAATCGAGCTCGTCGACCGCGGCGAGGCGGGCACGATGCTCTTCTCGGAGCAGTTCGCCTGTCTCAGCTGTGGCACCTCGATCCCGGAGCTGGAGCCACGGATCTTTTCCTTCAACTCACCGCATGGAGCCTGCGAGCGCTGTCATGGGCTCGGATTCCAGCGCGTGATCGACCCTGAGCTTGTCGTTCCGGATCCGACCCTTGCGCTCGCCGAGGGTGCCCTGCAACCCTGGAATCGCGGCGTCACCGCATACTGGCGACGGCTGATCGCCGCGGTCGCCGAGGAGTACGGGGTCGACGTTGACCGGCCCTGGGCGAAGCTGAAGAAGTCCGAGCGCGAGATCTTCCTCTTCGGCACCGGTACGGACCGTCACAACGTGACCTACACCAATCGCTTTGGCCGTCGCCGCTCCTACAACGTCCGATTCGAGGGCATAGTCAACCACCTCCAACGCCGCTATGAGGAGACCGATTCGGAGACCAACCGCGAGCGGATCGAGGGTTACATGGCCGAGCAGCCCTGTCCGGAGTGTGGCGGGGCGAGGCTGAGGCCGGAGAGTCTCGCGGTTCAGGTGGGCGGGATCAGCATCGCCGAGTACAGCGCGATGTCGGCGCGCGCGGCGGCGGAGTGGATCGGGGGCTTGGAGCTGACCGAGACCGAGCGGGCGATCGCCCGCCTGATCGTGCGCGAGATCTCCGAACGGCTCGCCTTTCTCGAGAACGTCGGCATCGGCTACCTCTCCTTGGAGCGCTCAGCGCGCTCGCTCTCGGGCGGGGAGGCGCAGCGGATCCGACTCGCGACCCAGATCGGTTCCAGCCTGGTCGGTGTGATGTACGTCCTCGATGAGCCCTCGATCGGCCTGCACCAGCGCGACAATCAGAAGCTGATCGCAACCCTGGACCGCCTCCGCGACCTCGGCAACACGGTGATCGTGGTCGAGCATGATGAGGGGACGATGATGGCCGCCGACCACCTGGTCGATCTCGGCCCCGGCGCCGGTGAGCACGGCGGGCATGTGATCGCTGCAGGGACCCCGGCCCAGGTCTCGCGCAACGCTGCCTCATTGACCGGCCAGTACCTCTCAGGCAAACGCAGAATCGAGGTTCCGCCACACAGACGCAAGCCGCGCGGGGCGCTGACGGTGCGTGGCGCGCGCGAACACAACCTCAAGGGGATCGACGTCGCGATTCCGCTCGGCGTCTTCTGCTGCGTCACGGGGGTCTCAGGCTCGGGCAAGTCGACCCTGGTCAACGAGACGCTCCACCACGCGGTCGCCAACCGCCTGCACCAGGCGAAGCTGCGGCCTGGTGCCCATGACGGGATCGACGGGCTGGGTCAGATCGACAAGATCATCAACATCGACCAATCTCCAATCGGCCGCACGCCGCGATCAAACCCAGCCACCTACACCGGGGTCTTCGACCACATCCGCCAGCTCTTCACCCAGACCCAGGAGGCGAGGGCACGGGGCTACAAGCCGGGTCGGTTCAGCTTCAACGTAAAAGGCGGCCGCTGCGAGGTTTGCAAGGGCGACGGTCAGATCAAGATTGAGATGCACTTTCTACCCGACGTGTATGTCCCCTGCGAACAGTGCCACGGCAGACGCTATAACCGCGAGACCCTGGAGGTTCGCTTCAAAGGCAGGAGCATCGCCGACGTACTCGAGATGTCGGTTGAGGAGGCGGTCGGATTCTTCGAGAACGTGCCGAAGATCGCCCGCCGTTTGCGCACCCTGCACGACGTTGGGCTCGACTACATCCGCCTCGGCCAGGCGGCGACGACGCTTTCCGGTGGAGAGGCGCAACGGGTGAAGCTGGCGAGCGAGCTATCCAAGGTTGCCACCGGCGACACCCTCTACATCCTCGACGAGCCAACGACCGGCCTTCACTTCGCCGACGTCCAGCGCCTCCTTGACGTCCTGGGGAGGCTGGTCGACTCCGGCAACACGGTTGTCGTGATTGAGCACAACCTCGACGTGATCAAGGCGGCGGACTGGTTGATCGACCTTGGCCCGGAGGGCGGGGAGGAGGGGGGAGAGGTGGTTGCCACCGGCACCCCCGAGGAGGTTGCCGCGGTTGATCTTTCCCACACCGGCCAATTCCTCGCCGGCCTCCTCGAGCCGGTCAAGCCCAAGCGCGCCGCCCGCCGGCGCCGCGAGCCGGTCGCCGCCTGAATCGGGCCCTACCGCGCGAACAGGAGGGAGGCGCCGATCGCGCCGCCGAGGTCTCCGAGCGAGGCGACGCGCACGGCCGGCGGACGCTCGTCGACGAAGAGGTGCTTGCCCATCTCCTTGGTCAGCGGCTCCATGTAGCGCTCGCCGAAGCGCACGCCGAGGCCACCGCCGATGATCACCGCATCCGGGTCGAGCAGGTTGACGGCCGAGGCTATCCCGGTGCCCAAAGCCTCGACCGCGCGGTGGATCAGGTCCTCGGCCAGGTGGTCCCCATGATCGAGGGCTCGCTCCCAGATGCCGCTTGTCAGCCGGTCGCGGTCGTGTTTGCGCATCAGTTTGAAGAGGTCGGTCTTCACCCCCTCCTCGTGCTGGCGTCGGGCCTCGGCCTCCATCGCCGCCCTTCCCGCGTATGCCTCCAGGCAACCCTTGCGCCCGCAGGGGCACTTGGCGCCGCCGCGCTTGACGACCATGTGGCCGATCTCCCCGGCGGCCCCGCGACCGAGCCAGGGATTTCCGCCGAGCACCAGCCCGCCGCCGACGCCGGTCCCCCAGAAGACTCCGATTAGGCTGTGGAACTCGCGCCCCGCGCCGAGGTGAAACTCGGCCTCAGTGGCGACCTGGACGTCGTTTCCGACCCGCACATCGGCGCCGAGATCCTTCTGCAGCACCTCGGCGAGCGGGAAGCTGCCCTCCCAGCCGGGCAGGTTGCGGGCGCCGGTGACGACGCCGGTTGCTCCGTCGACGTCCCCCGGTGAGCCGACTCCGACCCCGTCGAGGCCGCCGCTCTTAACCCCCGCCTCCCCGGCCGCCTCGCGCAGGGCGCCGGCCATCGCCTCGGCCACGTCCTGGGGGCCGCCGCTGGTGGGAGTCGGCCGGCGGGATTCCCCCAGCACCTTGCCGCCGCGGTCGACAACGGCCGTCTGGATCTTCGTCCCGCCGAGATCGATTCCACCGCGCAGCTCAGCCACGTGGGCAGTCTACGTCGTAACGTAAGGATGGATGAACCAGCGCGGCTGGCGGATCTGGTGGGCAAAGCGCCGCTGGTATCAGCGAAACCACCGTCCCCTGCGTCGTTGGCGGCTCGCCCGCCACGCCGCCAGTGGGGGGTTCTTCATTCGCCCTCCGATCGAGGGCGAGGTGCTGGAGGCACTTGACGAGGGCCGCCTCAAGGTTGGTGAGGGCACGCTGTTTGAGCCGGGGTGCTGGCTCACACTCGCCCCGCGAGCAAGAATCGAGATCGGAGCCGGTTGTTTCCTCAACCGCAACACGATGCTCGCGGCCTCTGACCGAATTTCGATTGGGGATCACACGATGTTTGCCAACGGCTGCTTCGTCGGCGATGCCGAGCACCGCTTCGATGACCCCGATATCCCCGTCACCGAGCAGGGCTTCACCTCCAAGGGAGCGGTTGAGATCGGCTCAAACTGTTGGTTTGGGGCCAATTGCGTTATCACCAGCGGCGTCAGCGTCGGTGAGCGCTGTGTGGTCGGCGCCAACTCCGTGGTGACCAGGGACCTACCCTCAGGCGTGGTCGCGGCCGGGGCCCCGGCGAAGGTGATCCGCCAGATCCAGTTCAGGGAAGCGGCTCCCAGTCCCAGGCCTTCTGGGAGACCAGGCTCTCCTGATCCAGATATCGCTTGAACGCATCCAGCTCGGCGGGCTCGATGCTGTAGACGTTGTCGGGTTCCGGGAAGTGGCGTGAGCGAACCTCGTCGCTGTATTCGCTCAACCCTCGCACGATCTCGCCGTGAACATCGGCGTAGCGCTTGACGAACTTCGCCAGATGGCCGGTGCTAATTCCCAGCAGATCGTGGAAAACGAGCACCTGGCCGGCGGTGGCCGGACCGGCGCCGATGCCGATCGTGGGAATCTCGAGCCGCTCGACGATCGCCTCGGTGATAGCGGCAGGGACGGCCTCGAAGACGATCGCAAAGCAGCCGACCGATTGCAGCGCCAGGGCGTCCTCGCACAGCTGGATCGCTCCCTCGGCGGTCTTGCCCTGGGTCTTGTAGCCGCCGAGCGCTGTGGCAGTTTGCGGGGTTAGCCCCACGTGGCCCATCACCGGAATGCCCGATCTGACGATCGCCCGAGCCCGCTCGACGGACGTGCCTCCCGCCTCCAACTTGACCACCTGGCAGCCGGTTTCCTTGACCAGGCGCTGGGCATTGGTCACCGCGGTCTCGTTGCTCGCCTCATAGCTGCCCATCGGCATATCACCGACCATCAGCGGCGCCCTCAAGCCGCGGCGGACAGCCTTGCCGAGCATCACCATCTCCTCCATCGAGACTGGCTCGGTGCCGGGATAGCCGAGGACGACCATCGCCGCGGTGTCACCGACCAAGACGATATCTACGCCGGCCTCCTCGGCCGCCTTCGCAGATGGAAAGTCATAGGCGGTGACCATCACGATCGGTTCGCCGGCCGCCTTCATCTCGGCAAGACGGGGGAGGGTTACCGGCTCTTGCTGGCCGTTGAAATACGGAGTCCGTCGGCGCACGCCCGAGCTCATGAGAGGAGCACCTCCGGATGGCTGTCGACCGCGACGGTGCGGTTTGCCTCATCGACATGAACCACCACGGGCGAGTAGCGCTCCAGGTCGCTCTCGTCGTAGGCCCCAAACGAGGCGACGATGATCTTGTGCCCGGGCCGGGTCAGGTGCGCAGCGGCACCATTGACCTGCATCGTTCCCGTACCCGCCTCGCCGTCGATCACGTAGGTGACAAAGCGGGCGCCATTGTCGATATCCCATACGTGGACCTGCTCATTGGTGATCAGATCGGCGCCTGCCATCAGCTCGGTGTCGATGGTGATGCTGCCGATGTAATCGACGTCGCAGTCGCTCACCGTCGCCCGGTGAATCTTCGACTTAAGCATCTGTCTTTGCATTTGGCTCCTCTGCCCGTTCAGGGTTGGATCAGGACGTTGTCGATCAGGCGGGCGCCGCCGACCCTGGCGGCAACTGCAATCAGGACCGGCCGGCCCTTCAGTTCGGTGACCGGCCGAAGTTCCTCGGGGTCGCGGGCCTCCAGGTACTCG
>JBAVAR010000034.1:0-1642 GCA_049585815.1 Solirubrobacterales bacterium | reverse complement strand
GCTGCGGGCCGGCCGCCGGTCTGGCCCCACACCCGGGTCAGGGTGTTCTTCTGGCCGATCCGCGCCTCGTCCTGAAACCAGACCTCGACTCGCGTTCCGCGTGCTTGCGCCGCCCGGACTCGCTCTAGAATGAAACGATCACGCGGCCTTCCGCTCGGCAAGGGCGACGTCGAAGCCGAGTTCGGCGAGTTTTCGGACAAAGCGGGCGACGAGGCGCGGGCGTTGGATGCGGTCAAAGTGGTCGGCACCGAGATCGTTGAAGGCAACGGCGCGGGTGAGCATCCAGTAGACGGCGGTCAGAACGGCAGCGGCGACGGCAACGATCGCCTTGCGCGGACCGCGTCGTGCTGTCAGTCGCGTGAACAGTGCCCGCAAATAGCTTTGTCGTTTGCGGCTGGCGGCCCAGGCGACCTGGACGAGCAAGGTCTTGAGCCAAGGAGCGCCCCCCGCCTTCGCAGGGGCAAGCTTTTGCGCAGCTTGGTCGAGCGGCGCTTACCGGCACTCTCATCGTTGCGCGGACACAGGCCGGCCCGGGAGATCAGGTGGGCGGCGGTGGGAAAGCGCGCCATGTCAACGCCGATCTCGGCGATGATGACGGCGGCCGCGATATCGCTGACGCCGGGAATGGCGGTCAGGCGCAGGGCGGCGTCGCGAAAGGGTTCGAGCCGGTCATTCACCTCCCGATCGATCTCGCCAATTGCGGCATCGATGGCATCGGCCTGGGCGAGATGGATGCGCAGCAGCAGGCGCTGGTGAGCGGACATGCGACCGCGCACCGCCTCGACGATTTGCGCGCGGGAGGCCCGGATCCGGGTATGGACGTGGTCGGCCAGGCGCTCCGGGTCGCCCTCGCCCCCTGCCAGAGCGTCGAGGATTGCTCGCCCGCTCTGGCCCATGATGTCGGAGAGGACCGAGCCCAGCTTGAGGTTTGCCGCCTGCAAGACGTTGTCGATCCGCTGAACATGCGAGACCTTCTCTCGGGTCAGCTGCTTGCGGGCTCGGGTCAGGTCGCGCAGCGCCTGCACCGCCGGCGGCGGGATGAAGCTCGCTCGGATCAGACCATGCGCCAGCAGGTCGGCCAGCCACATCGCATCGTTCACATCGGTCTTGCGCCCGGGCACGTTCTTGACGTGCATCGCGTTGGCCAGCACAAGCTCAAAGCTCTCGTCGAGAACGGCCCAGACCGGCTTCCAATAGATCCCCGTCGCTTCCATCACGACGTGGCTGATCCCAGAACCCGTCAGCCACCGCGACAACCGCTCCAACTCCGAAGTCGTGGTGCCAAAGGTCTCGACCTGATGCTTGACCCGACCCCCATGGGCGAGACGGGTGCAGGCCACGACGCTGTCACGATGGACATCAAGCCCGGCGCAACACGGATGAAGTACCTCCATGATCCCCTCCTCGCGGCGGCACCCAATAATACGAGAGCAAAGAACCATGGGGCGGCGGCAGAGGAAGCTAGCAGTTGAGTATTAACCCCGTGACCGAAAACTTCGGTCATGAGTCGGAAAGTCTTTTCCAGTCCGGCGACCCCTGATCAGGAACGTATCGAGCACATTCAGATCTTTCGTGTGATCTGATCGGGACGTTCTGCACGGTCCCGGTTGTTTGGACAGCTTCCGGGAGAATAAGCTAAGGC
>JBAVAR010000033.1:0-8751 GCA_049585815.1 Solirubrobacterales bacterium | reverse complement strand
CCGATCCGCACTTCACCGAGAAGCTGACCGACGTGGTCGGCCTTTATCTGAACCCTCCGGAGAAGGCACTGGTGCTGTGCGTTGATGAGAAGAGCCAGATCCAGGCGCTCGATCGCACCCAGCCGGGCCTGCCGATGAAGCGGGGGCGCGCCGGCACCATGACCCATGACTACAAGCGCAATGGAACGACCACCCTGTTCGCGGCGCTCAACACGCTCGACGGCAGCGTGATCGGGCAGTGCCTGCCCCGTCACCGCCACCAGGAGTTCCTGAAATTCCTGCGTCGTCTCGATCGTGAGTTACCAGAGGAGCTGGAGCTTCACCTGATCCTCGATAACTACCGAACCCACAAGCACGCCAACGTCAACACGTGGCTCCACAAGCACCCTCGCTTTCACCTGCACTTCACGCCGACGTCGAGCTCTTGGTTAAGCCTTGTCGAGCGCTGGCTCAGAGAGCTCACCGACAAGGCGATCCGCCGTGGTGTCTTCTACGGCGTCCCCGATCTGATCGTCGCGATCGAGGACTATCTGAAGGCCCACAACGACGATCCCAAGCCGTTCATCTGGACCGCCTCGATCGACTCGATCCTCGAGAAGGTGGGGCGGTGTAAAGCCGTTTTAGAGATGGTGCACTAGCTGACGGCCTTCGCGGGCTCGCGGATCGTGCGACGGCGCAAAGGCGGGCCAGATGCCGGCTCGAACAGACCGAGAGCACCTCTGGGTCGAGATCAACTTCGCCGGGCCACTCAATGGTGCCACTGGCCTCGTTGATGTGCACCCCGGAAAAAATCCGTGGATCGCGAATCGCCAAGAAAACGCCCTTGGCCCAGGCAAGATCCTCACTGAAGTCAATCTCCTTCACCGCTCCGTCAGAAAAAGCGACGCGGATGACGTAGCCCTCAAGTGGCTCAACACCTACGGCACGAATGATCTCGGTCATTTCAGCGGTTCGATTAGTTAGGTAAGGCTGTTCTTCGTTTGCCAACCCGCTGAAAGTTTAACTCCAGCTCGGGGCGATGCAGCTCCATCCATTCGCGCACAAGTCGCAGTGTCCGAGGAGAAAGAGAGCCGCTCAAGACGTCTCCCGTCGCGATCTCGATCTTGGCTTTTTCGCCGGCGTACAGCGCATGGAAATGCGGAGGCGGACGGTCTCTGAAGTATTTCTCAACGACGATTCCGAAAAAACTGCTTATGCGGGGCATTGAACCTCTGCACCTACTTGAGAGATCGCCTGCACTTCGGCCGCAGAGGTTCCGCCTGAATTGCTGGTGATCTGCCCGATGACCCCCGCCAGCGAGGAGTTGCTGAAGGGCAATGACTCAAGGATGCCAACTTCGCGGTTCCCGGGATTGGTGAAGATGACCCCCCGGTGAGTAGGTGTTCCCCGGTGGCGCAGGCAGCGACTTCGGTATCCGAGGCTGTCCATGTGCCGTTATCCGCGACTTCATCGAGGTCGGCGATCTGCGCGCTGTGCATGGTCACGGGACCGAGGGCATAGCCGTGGATCGATTCGGGAGCGATTGCGCTGGCGGTAACTGCGTCTGAGGCGAGAGCGCTCACCCCGACCGCACCGGCGGCCAGCGCCTTCGAGTTGACGGCGCCGGCGGAAAGAGCGTTAGAGCCAACGGCGCCAGTGGCGAGAGCTGCGGCGTTGACGGAACCGGGTGCCAAGGCGTTGGGGTGGACGGCGTTCTTCGCCAGGGCCTTGGCCCGAACCGCGCCCAGGGCGATCGCGTTGGCGGTGACCGCTCCCTTGGCGATGTCGGCCCTGGTGATCTTATGGCCGGTTCCGGCAAAGGCGCCGGTGTTGCCGGCGACGGCGACGATCAGGGCGAGGGCCGAGGACGGTTCCTGGCGCGGGTCGCTTCAGCTTGACCTTGTTCATTCTCTGCCTCCTTGGCTCCCGAGTGGTCGGATGGTTCGAGTGCAGGTAGCAATACGGCTAAGACGGAGAGATGTCGTGGAACGGTCCACCCATAAACCGGACGCGACTCCGTCTGGTTGCTCCCGACGCCAGGCGGACCGCGGCTGTTGGGGACTTTGCCGTGGCTTCGAAATCGGATCGGGTGTCTAGCTCAGTGCAAGGGCGATGGGTTCCCGGGGAGGCTCGATCAGGGTGCTCGGCGATGATGCCATCCGGATTCATCCCGTACGGGATGAATCTCCGCGGACAATCCGTGTTCGATTCAGTCGAAGATCTGTTCGACAAAAAAGCGGGCCGCGGGATCAAGCCTCTCACCGTAGGTCCGCTCAGCGATCGAGAGCACCTGGTCTGCCCCCTGAAGACCCAGCTTTTCGACGAGTAGCCGCAGGTCGTCCTCGTCCTCGCCGACCCGATGGGCGAGGACCTTGAGCGCGAGGAGTATCTCTGGTGATGCCGCGAGGCAGCGCAACCCAGGAAGGTCGAGCACGGGTGCGGCAGCCGGGTCATCTCCGACCAGAAAGCCCTTGACGGCGTCATTGAGCCAACCAGCCGAAAGCCCCAGCTGCTCGGCGATGACCGCCGCCGCATCGTAGACGACGCTCTTGGGCTCAAAGATCGCGTCGATGTCCCGCGTCGAGCGCCGCTCGTCAAAGGCGAGGGCGATCGCCGCGCCGCCGACCACGTACATCTCAGCGCTGACCCCACGTCGGTCGAGCTCAGCGGCCAGTGCGGTAAGAGCAGCGAGGATCTCATTGCGGTCCATTGCTCAGACCCGGTGTAGAGAGCGCTCGGGTACGAACACCCCGCGACGACGAAAGGCGGCGGGGGCCTGGGCGATCGCGACGGCGCGGAAGCCGGGCACGTCGCTGACAAACCAGAAACGGTCGAGGAAGCGGCCGGGCTCGATCGACCACGCCGGTCGACTCAGATGATGAACCGCGGCGAGATGCTCGGCGAGAGCGCCGAGATAGGCGTCGTGCCGGGGGTCGCCGGTAGGCTCAGGCCTCTCCGCGATGGCTTCGGTGCGCGAGCGATCATCGCCACGCAGGGTGAACTCGTCGAGGAAGTCGCGCACGGCATGACGGAACTCATCAGCGGTGCGAGCTCGCCTGGCAACAGCGGCTAATGTCACGGTCAGCCGGCCGGGATCCGGAGGATGGGCGGTAAGCCAATCGGATTGGGTATCAAGCGGCGTTGCCATAGATGGAAGGATCGCAGGGGCTGCTCCCGCGTGGCCGGTGAAAATGCGGGCGGCGGTGCGCGCGTAGTTTGCGGGCTG
Organism: Solirubrobacterales bacterium; assembly: GCA_049585815.1. Classification (GTDB taxonomy): domain Bacteria; phylum Actinomycetota; class Thermoleophilia; order Solirubrobacterales; family 70-9; genus DATLSM01. Next base: position 5,546 of record JBAVAR010000033.1, on the reverse strand, counting down.
CCGCCGTCGGCACCCATGCAGGCGTCAAGACCCCCCGTTCTGGTTGGCAGTGTTTATCCACCCTGCCGAATTATCTGCGGTCAGAAATATCTGTATCGCCGGTTTGGGCGACCGTTTGAGCGGCCTGCGCCAACTGGCGTGTTATCGATTCGAGCGGGGTGTCTTCCTCAACACCAGCGTCTTCGCCTCGCTTCCACCGCTGCCGCTCTGCGGCATGAAGGTGACGATGACCGCCACCCTGACCTTGCCCTTCTTTCTGAGCGCCCGGCTCGCCTTACCCTTCGGCTTGACGAGAAGCTTGACTGTTCCGATTGAGGACGCGGAGCTGGTGCGCTGCTGTTTGACCAGCTGCTTGCCGGTGAGGGTGAGCGCACCAGGGCCGGCCACCTGCACGGCCAGGCTGGCGGTTCCCTTCCTGCGGTTTGCCTTCACCTTGCCGAGACTGAAGATCGCGACCGGGGCGCTCGTCTGCGTGGTGGAGCCAGCCTGGTCGGTGGCGATGCCCTGACAGCTATAGCTACCGACCGTGGCGGCGCTAAGGGTGTTGGTGTTGGCGCCGGAGATCGGCTGGCCTTCCTTCAGCCACTGGAGCGAAGTGCTCTGTGGCGCCCGGTAGAGGAAGGATTCGAGCAGGTCTCCCGACCAACTGGCGGGTGTGCAGGTGAGGGTCGAACCGGGCATTGGGCCACCGCTCGCAAGGGGGGCGGCTGCGGGACCCGGCGCCTTGAGCAGGATGGGGAATGCGGGGTGATCGACCATCGCCCCGGCGGTGTTGAGGTCGGCGCCACCGCTGCCATCCAGGTTGGCGTAGGAGATCTTGTTCGCGGTTTCATCTGCCCAGTAGATGCGACCGGCACTGGGATCGATCGCGACCCCGAACGGCGTTTCCACAGTCGCGCCGGTGGTGTTCAGATCGCCACCGCCGGATCCGTTGAGGTTTGCGTAGGAGATCTTGTCGGCCCCTTCATTGGCCCAGTAGATCCTGCCGCTGGAGGGATCGATCGCAACGCCGGCCGGTACTTCGACGGTGGCCCCAGTCGTGTTTAGGTCTCCACCGCCACCCCCTGAGATGTTGGCGTAGGAGATCTTGCCCGCGGCGTTAGCCCAGTAGATCCTGGCGGTGGCGGGGTCCACGGCTACGCCAAGCGGATCTTCAACCGTCGCCCCGGTGGTGTCGAGGTCGCCACCACCGCTGCCGTTCAGGTTCGCGTAGGAGATCTTGTTGGCTCCCCCGTTTGCCCAGTAGAGCCGGCCGGCCGCGGGATCTATGGCGAGACCCACCGGGAAATTCACCGTAGCCCCGGTGGTGCTCAGTTCGCCGCCGCCGCCGCCACTCAGATTGGCATAGAAGATCTTCCCGCCGGGGGCGGTGATCCAGTAGATCTTCCCTGTGGCTGAGTAGATCGCGAGGCCATTGGCTTCTTTTGCGCTCGCCCCGGTCGTGTCGAGGTTTCCGCCACCGCCGCCCGCGAGGTTGGCGAAGGAAATCGCGCCGCCTTCGTAGTTGGCCCAGTAGACGGTGTCGGCCGCGCCAGCGGTGGAGGCGAGGGAGAGAGAAAGGAGGCTGGCGAGGGCCCAAACGAGTGCAAGTTGGCGCTTGGCAGGCATATCTCTCCTTGGTTGGCGGTGCGCTAGGACCGTGGCGGTCGGCCGAGTTGAAAAGAATGACAACGACTTCGGTCGACTGAACTCGCCTGGCAGGGCGGGGTGTCGGTTGAAAGTTCTGCGGGAGTTCGTAGACCTCGCCAGCCCAGTTAGCTTTTCGCTTGATGACCCTCGTTCTGCTCACCGGAGCCACCCGCGGGATCGGTCGGGCGGCTGCAGTCGAGATCTCGCGTCAGGGGGTCGAGGTTGCGCTGGTGGGTCGCGACCCCGCCCGGGTCCGGGCCGTCGCGCGAGAAGCGAGCCAGGCAGGCGGGGGCGCCCCCGTCCACGAACACGTCGCCGATCTCACCCTGATGACCGAAGTCCGAGCGCTCGCCACAGAAGTTCGGCAGCGCTACGGGCGGATCGACGTGCTGGCCAATAACGCCGGGGCACTGTTTGCCTCGCGCGGAGAGAGCGCCGAGGGTCTGGAGCGGACCCTTGCGCTGAATCATCTCGCTCCCTTCTTGCTGACCAACCTGCTGCGCGACCGTCTGCGCGGCGCTCGGGTGATCACCACCGCATCCGATGCACACCAATCCGGACTGCTGAATCTGGAAGACCTGCAGTCAGAGCGCTCCTACTCGGCGATGGGGGTCTACGGCACCTCCAAGCTCTGCAACATCCTCTTCACGCGGGAGCTGGCCAAGCGTGCGCCGGAGCTGCGGGCCAACTGCTTTCACCCAGGTGTGGTGCGGACCGGCTTTGGAAAGGGTGAAAACGGGATCTGGAAGGTGCTGACCACACTCGGCGCTCCGTTCTTTCGCTCGCCGCGACATGGTGCCCGTTCGCTTCTGTGGCTGGCGCTATCGGATGATGCCGCAGATCTCAGCGGCGAGTACGTCCAGGATGAGAAGGTGAGATCGCCGAGCGCCCAGGCCCAGGACGAGATGCTCGCCGAGGAGCTTTGGCAGCGCAGCGCAGAACTCGTGGGCCTCTCCGGTAGGGGAGGCCGGAGGGAAGCAGGGATGCCCCAGGAACGCAGAGATCGAGGTGGACCAGGGCGAGTCTGAGTCGGAGTTGAGATTCAGATGTCCCCGAGGAATCGGACGTCTGCGCCGCACAACTCATAGGTCGGGGCAGCTCGCCGGTCGAGGCTGACGAGGGTGGCATTGGCGTCAAGTGCGGCGAGGGCGATCAGCGCGTCATAGATCGCACCGCCTGGGCGGCCGTTGTCGACGAGGAGATCGAGTGCCCGTCGGTATGCCGAAGACGGGATCGGGATCGGCGCCTCTGCGCCGAGGAACTGTTGAAGGTAGTGGAGCACCGTGCGCGGCTCAGATCGGTAGATACCGCCGGGAGCGCTGAGCACAGCGTAGGTCTCTGCGACCGTATGGGCGATCAGGTTGCCGCGCGCCAGGACATCGGCGAGGGAGGGCAGGACGGCCTGGTGAAATTGGTGGCTGGATACGAAGCCGGCGATAAGGACCGAGCTGTCGGGTGCAGGTGCCGATCGCGGCTTCTCGATCACCGCCGGGCCTGCTCGAGGGCGTCACGCACCTCCTCAGGGCCGTGGGGTGGCACCTGAAGGTCGGAGGTCAGCAGGCCGTGTGGGCCACGGAGGAGGTTGGTTGGGCGAGGGGCGGGAGTCAACTCGATCCGCTCCCCCGAGAGCGTCACCTCCACCTCCTCCCCCCCGCTCAAGCGCAGCGCGGAGCGCATCGGCTTGGGTATTACAACGCGGCCCGCACTATCAATGGTAGTTCGCATGGGATAAGTTCTACCAGATAAATACCCATCGCAACCGCGGAGCGAGGCATCGCGATGGGTCACCTCGATACAGCGGCCACACGTAGACCCAAGGGAACCCCAAGCCACTGCCTCGACAGCTCGCCCCCGCCGCTCCTCCCGATCAGAATCGCTTAAAGGTCCTCGCTAAATTGGCCCGATGAAGTTCCCTCTCAAGCCGCGGGGGCGCCTCGGTGGGCTGATCGAGCTTGCCGTGATCATCGCGCTGGCGCTGAGCCTGGCCTTTGCCGTTCAGGCGTGGGCGGTGAAGCCCTACCAAATCCCCTCCGGCTCAATGGAGCCGACGCTCGATATCGGCCAACGGGTCCTGGTCAACCGCTTCGTCTACCGCTTCACGAACCCCCAGATCGGTGACATCGTCGTCTTTCACCCACCCGCCAGCGCCGATCAGGCCGGCGAAGAATGCGGGGTGAGGGTCAACGGCCGCGAACCCGAGGAAGTCGGTGAGTCCTGTCCGAAACCGTCCGATCACTCCTCAGAACAGACATTCATCAAGCGCATCGTCGCCCTACCCGGCGACACGTTCTCGGTTAAGGAAGGGCATCCCGTCGTCAACGGGGTCGAGAAAAGGAACGAGCCCTACATCACCCCCTGCGGCAGCGCACCCGCCTGCAACCTGGCGAAGACGATCAGGATTCCCCCCGGCGAGTACTTCATGATGGGCGATAATCGCGGCAACAGCGATGACAGCCGCTTCTGGGGACCCAGCCCGCGAAGCTGGATCATCGGCGAAGCGTTTGCCACCTACTGGCCGCCTGACCGGGTCGGCCTCCTGTAGCGAGGTTCCCCGAGTCGTTAAGTGGGGCCGGCTCGTGCTGGTGGGAACGAGACGCTCCTGCAAACACAGCGATCGTCAGATCAGAATCCTGGCGCCGAAGTCTCCCAAGCCGTGGCGATATGCCTGATCCCCGGCGCCCCCTGGATTGCATCAACGCCTGACAGGCACGCAGATGACCGGGTCTTGCTGCATCTCGGAAACCCAGTCTTTGGGTTGCCGGTCAGGTTTTACTGCTACTCGGTTCGCCGAGGCGATGGTGCCGCGCTCCCCCGCTCCCTGACCCCGCCGCTCCCTATATCATCAGTTGGTATCTCGCCGTCAGTGAATCCCAGGTGGGGCGCCGGTCGGGGCGCAGCTGCTCACCCGCCCACCTCGCAGTGGCTTGACAACGAGGCCTTGACGGTGGGTCCACCGGAGAAGCCATAGCTCGCCCTGGCGAGGGTGAAGCTCGCCCCCGCCAGCCCACCGGGGGCGGGACAGGAGGCGCTCAGCAGACTGTGGCCATTGGTCTTTGGGCGCAGCGTCACGTCAAAGGTGGCGAGGCGGCCGTAGCCGGCATCGATTTTCGGCATTTTTACCGTGAGGATCGGGCCCGAACGTCGCTGGGCGATCGTCGCCTCGGTCACATACGTGGTTGGGATCGGGACGGCGGCGTTGACGTAGAGGAGCAGGGCAGGCTTACCGTGGAGGGAGGCGGCGTTGAAGACCAAAAGCGGCCCGGTGGCGCTGAAGGGGGCCTGTTCGGGGAACGCGATTTCGGCGGTGACGTTGCCCGCGCCAACCTGGGCAGCACCGCAGACCTGCCTTGCCCGCGCGATCAGGGTGTCCTTCAGCTGGCCGGCGGTGCAGGTCGGCAGACCCTTGGTTTCGATCCGGCCGTGGCGGTCAAATCGCACCGATACGGTGCGCAGTTCCGGCAGGCGGGAACCGTCGGTGGTCTTGAAGGAGGCATCGAGGAAGACCGAGAGCGGCACGTAGGCGCTCCTGGGCAGCTTCGTCGGAGTGATCGCCCCGCTGAAGGAGACGGCCAGGTTCCCTCCGCCGACAAGTTCGGCGGAGGCGCTTGCCGCCAGTATGAGGCTAACCGCAACGAGCGCCAGCGCCGCGCATTTCGCGCGCCATTTCCCTGTCCTTGACTTAAGCCTCCGACCCACTGCGACCTACCGCACCAGCGGATAGACACAGGTGTATTTGGAGGGAGCGTTGATTTCAGACTCTGAGATCGCCCCGGTCCCGTCGACGACCACGGTGCGGTAGTTGGTGCCGTTGGTGTTGCCGTAGAACTCATCGGTGTATTGGTGATCAGAGCCGACGCCGGTGCCCAGGTTGAGCACGCCGCGCACCGAGTAGAGCTCTAGCGGGGAGGGCAGGTAGC
>JBAVAR010000032.1:0-4633 GCA_049585815.1 Solirubrobacterales bacterium | reverse complement strand
CTCCGATCCCTATGAGGCTCCCGATAACCCCGAGGTGACCTGCGATACCGAAGCCGAGACACCGGAGGAGTCGGCCGAGAAGCTGCTCGCCTACCTCGAGTCGCGGGAGCTGATCGCGGGGCCGGCGGTCACGGTTTAGCGCAGGGTGTCGAAGCGAAGCTGCACGCTGCCCACCGCCTGTTTGACCGCGGCGCTGGCATCGGCGCAGATGCTGACGTTGATCTGATTCGGATTGGTGATCGAGGGGTCACCCTCGATCACGTGCTGGAGTGAGGGAATGTCAGACCCCTGCAGCATCACCGCATCGCCTGCCTGGGCGCCGTTGGCGGTGAACACGTAGCGCCCGCAGTCGCCTTTTTCCAGTTCGACCACCGCGTTGTTGGTGGCGGTACCCGAGGAGCCGAGCAGGTTGGCGAGGCCGAACTGGGGGAGCACCGCCGCCGAGAGCGAGCCCGCCTTGATGCTTTCCCCGGTCACCGAACCCGGCTTCAGGTCAGCGCCGGTGAGGGAGCCGTCCTTGACCTTGATCCCGGTCACCGCCGCTCGCTTCAGCTGCCTAGTGCCCACCGAGTTGGCCGGAATCCGCAGCGCCGCAAGGGCTCCACCCCCCATCGCGATGAAGACGGCGAACGTGGCCATCACATTGGCGTAGCTCAGGTGCTTACGGATCGCGGTCATCGGCTTTGCCTCCTGTCGGTCAACGGGGAAGAATCAGTGGCGGTCGCGGTTCCTGGTGGAAGTTGAAGTCCGTGACCAGGTTGCCCAGCTCAGGCAGTGATTCGCGCACGTCCGGTCGCGGGTCCGGGCGCCCGTCGGTGGCCGGATTGAGGCGCTCGCTGCCCAGAAAATCGTCCTCGATGAACTTGTTGTAGGCGTCGTGGCTGAGCTGCTGGTGATCGATATAGCCCTCTTTGGCATAGGGGCTGATCACCAGCCCTGGCACGCGGAATCCGTACCCGTTCTCATCGACAACCGGCGGCACCATGTTGTCATAGAACCCCCCCCAGTCATCCCAGCTTAAGAAGATCGCGGTACTCGACCAGTCGGGGCCTTCCATCACCTTATTGATCAGATTAGTGACGTATTCCTGTCCGGCCCTTATCGAGCCGGGTGGGTGTTCACTCACCGCCTGGCTCGGCACCACCCAGGAGACTGAAGGCAGTGTGCCGTTCTGGGCGGCGTTAAGGAAGGCCGAGGTGTCTTTGATGTTGCTCTCTTCGCGGTTGATCCTGACCGTGGAGAAGTTGGGCAACGGATTCCAGATCCCGGGCGTCGCCGGGCCCTGGCGCGGCGGGTTGGCGCAGCGCTCCTGGTCATCGGCGCAGTCGGGCTGCAGGCCCCGTTTTATGTAGTAACCCCAGCTAACGCCGGCGTTGTGGAGGAGGTAGGTGACCGGAGTCCAGGCGTAATCGGGCTGGGTGCCGAAGGGGTCGTTGGGGTTGGCATCCGCATCCCCGGGGTTCTGCAGCGCGTTGGTGCAGCTGTAGGGTTCGTTGGGATTGGTGCAGAGCGCCGACCACTCCGAGACCAGGAAGAGGTGCGCCGGAAGGCTCCAGCTTTTGTTCGGCTCGAAGAGGTGGTCTTGGAGAACGAAGTCACGCGCGTAGGCCCAGTAGTTGGGAATGTCGGTTTCGGTCTTGTAGCCCATCACGTCGGTTTCACACTGCGGGGTGCCGGGGGTTTCGCAGCCCTGCGCTTTCTCGGCCTGGGCGACGAAGCCGTTCATCGCGCCGCCGTTTAGGTCGGCTTCGAAATTGGTTTCACCGTGGGGACCGCCCTTGTTGATGTCATTGGGGTCGTGGTAGGGGGCGATGCAACCGGCGGTGGCCGGATCGGGCACGCAAACCCCGGGCGGAATGCCATCCGCCCCGGGGTAGGTGCCGAAGTACTCATCAAAGCTGCGGTTCTCCTGCATGATGATCACGACATGTTTGATTTTGTGGATCCCGAACGGGACGGGCAGCACGCTCACCTTCCTTGGCGGTGATTTGGCCGGGTGGGTGAGAGGGTCGCCGGGATAGCGCACGCGGAGCCTCAGCTGACCGGCGCTGCGCAACCCGGCCCGAATCGCAAACCGAGAGCCGGTGGTGAGCGGCGCGCTGGCGATCGTGTGCCAGGGCTTGGAGAGTTGAAGTTGGACCCTCTCCCCGGTGCGATTCGGCCGCACGTGCCCGCTGAAGAGGATCTTCTGTCCGAGGTCGACCGGCCCGGGCGGGGCCTTCAAGCTGACCGCGGCGCGCGCGCGAGCGCCGGCCTCGGGCGCGGTGATGCCCGCCGCTGCCAGGAGCAGCAGCGCGATGATCGTCAGGCGAGCGGTGATGTGGCGCGTGATCGGTCCCCTTGCCGTTGTCCATTGCCGTGACACGATCGGCAGGCAAAAGTTGCGGACCCGCCGATTGCACGGTCTGGGCCAGGATCAAAGCAGCTCGGCCCGACGGTCGAAGAATCCAAGGTGATGTATGACCTGACGGCCGGCTCAATTGCCGCAGAGCCACGCAGCGCCCCGCTCGAGCAGCACCGTCGAGCTCATCGCCATGAGCACCTTCGCTGGCACGGTGCCACCAGCACGCATGGCTTTTGCGGGGAACCGCTTGGAAGCGGTCCTTTCATCGCGCTGACCCCGCCTGCGGAGCGCCTCGTCTGCCCAGAGTGCTTGACGATCCTGCGGCTCTATCAGCGGAGCGGCCTGTGGGAGGGCTGGGGTCACGCTCCCTAGCCCCAGGTGGCGGCCCGGGCTTCAGCTCGTCCGAGCGCCAGCACCCTGTTTGCTTTTCCTAAGGTTTCCCCTTTCTTAACAAGAGAGCAGCCAGCCTAAGGTCTGATGTCCGCACCAGTTGTCGACCTTAGGCGCAGGGCTGAAATTTGGACGAAATTGTGGAATTTGCGAACACCGGGGCTGCGGCACTGCAGCCCGAATCTGGCGCAGTGCATCCGGACCGAGCGCGGCCAGCCACCGGCCCTGATAGCCGCATCGTCAGCGCCGCGATTGCCGGCGCTCAGGCCGGGGACTCCGAGGCACTGCACTTCCTCTATATCCGCTACGTAGATGACGTCCTGCGCTACGTCAGAAGCGTCGTCGGCGACCATCACGAGGCCGAGGACATCACCCAGAACGTCTTTATGAAGCTGGTCACGATCATCGGCAAGTACGAACCCCGTGAGGTTCCCTTCGCTGCCTGGATCCTGCGCGTGGCCCGCAACGCCGCCCTGGACCATCTGCGTGCCCGCCGCGCGATTCCCGTTGAGGAGGTGCGCACCTCCTCGACTGGAGACGACTCCCTGGTCGGGCGCGAACGGGGGCGCGACCTCCGCGAGGCCCTCGAGCGGCTGCCTGAGGACCAGCGGGAAGTACTGGTCTTGAGGCACATTGTCGGCCTCTCCCCACTTGAGATCGCCGAGGTCCTCGGCAAGACCGAGAGCTCTGTGCACGGTCTGCACCACCGTGGCCGCCAAACTCTTCAATCGGCACTTACCGAGTTCGGCGCATCTCCGGTGGTGGCGCCTTCTCAGCTTGCCTGAGTTCCGGCCTAATGCGCCCTCTTTCCGATTCGACTACCTTGCCCAGATGCCGATGCTCTGGCTCAGCAGAGCCTGGGCGGGACAGAGAGCGAAGTGGTCGGCGACGATCTGGATTGCATCGTCAGATGCAGGTCGAGCGACTCGCCGACTACGCTCGGCGCAGCTGCGCCGAGCGTAGTCTCTCGCAGGGTCTTGGCAGACACCTACATAATCAACGTATTCGCTTATTCCTTCGAGATCTTCGGCTTGCCCTGTAGGTCGGCGGCGTAGGCGCAGCGAAAATTCTCCGCCTTGCCGACGGGCTCACCGCCGGCAAAGCCGCCGAGGTTGTGGTTGTCATAGACGGTCACGTAGTCGAGCGTTTCGGGATCGGGATTGGCCGGCATCGGGGTCGGGTTTGGTTCGCCCTGCTCGGAATCGCCGCGGGCACCTTCTGATACCCCCTCTGAGCCAGCGGCTTCTGAGCCCGCGGTGGTGGTGAAGAGGTCACCGCTCATCTCCCGCTTGTCCTTCAGCCCTTCTGCGGGGTTCGGCGTTTCGGGGAGGTTGGCCGTAGCCGGGTTGTCGTTGATCGTGCTGTCGAGCGCCGCCTCGGGCGCTGCGCCGATCAGCTGCGCGGCGCTTGGCAGCCAGCCGCCTTCCCTGACGCAGGTCTGCGCCGCGTAGAAGTAGTCGTTCTTGCCAGTGTCGGTGATCGGGACCTGGTGTGGTGTCGATTCCAGGCACCAGCTGCCGAGGTCGACTGAGTTGGTGATCGGGCACTTAGTCTTGAATTTGGCGAGGGCGGAACCTTTTCCACCGACATGGCCGGCGTGGTGAGCCTTTTTCTGGGCTGGCGCCTGGCCGTCCATCGAGAAGACCAGGGCGATCAGGGCGACGAGTAGTGCGGCATAGGAGACCGGGTCACGGCGACGCTGTGTCATCAAGGACGGGGTCGGGGCGCTCATCGGTTCCTCCTAGTAGTGGTCGTGACTTGGTGGGCAAGTTGGGGGTCGGTGCCGCGCCGAGGGCGGGAGCGCAGACCGCCCGCGGCGGCCGCAGCCGCCAGCAGGGCCAGCGCCGGCAGCAAGACAGGCGGCAGACCATCCTGGTGTCCAGCACCAATGACTGAAAC
>JBAVAR010000031.1:0-1926 GCA_049585815.1 Solirubrobacterales bacterium | reverse complement strand
GCAAACTCTCCAGTGGGTCGCGGATATTCACGATCTCTGTGCGTCGGCGCCCATCGATTGGGAATCCGTGCGAGAAAAGGCCCAGAAGTTTGATCTTGATTTGGTGGTGGGGTCAACGCTTGCAGTGTGCTCCGCGCTCTTCGGCATGGCGACACCCGCCAACTTTTCTGCCGCCACCCTTCCCGCCGGGGTTCAGCTCTTTCCGAATTCGCTCAACCCTTCGGAAGCCTGGGACGCCCCCCTCTTCTACCCCAAGCTCCTGAAGTCACCCTCGGAAAAGTTGCGCTGGTTCACCGAGATGTTGTTCGTCGCAAGGCAAGCCGACCAGATGTTTTACCATCTCCCCGACTCACTGGACTTTCTCTACTTTGTGCTGCGCCCCCTGCGCCTGGCGTGCAAGTGGTCATGGCTTTTTTTGTCCGCAGGCTTTAGCCGCCTACGGCAGTCGGTTCATTTTTCGAAGAGATGACCTGCGGCTCGCGTGTATGCGCGGGCAATAAGAGAGCATCTCACCCATGACACGCGGAGTCGCGGAGATGGGAAGACCCAGGGCATCGGCGCTGCGGGTCCACACCTTGGCGGCGGGAATAGAATTGTCTTTGCGGGTATTGTCGAAGGAGGGACGCTATTTAACGAACTGGAAGGCAGGGGTGGCGGGTTGCAATCCGCTGATCTGCACCAGGCCCTTTCCGCCCGAGTAGCGCGTGCCGTCGGCGGCTTTGGCCAGCATGTTGGCGGAGGGAATTCCGGTGCGGGCAAACGACTTTTCGCAGTCCTGTGAGGAGGGCCCACGCATGTTCCCTTCCATGTAGGCCAGTCCGGGGCAGCGCGTGCACGTGCCCAGGTGCGAGCAGCTCGAGCAGGTGGGCAAATCGCGGCCATGGATGGACCGCACCTGGTTCATTTGCGGCGAGTAGTTCCAAATATCCAGGAACTTCTGCTCGCGCAAATTACCCGTGGGCAGGGGGAACTGCACACAGGGGAAAACGTCACCATAGGGTGAAACATAGCAAAAGGTGTGGCTGGCGCTGCACGGAAAGCCATCACGGTCGTCTTCGTTCACGGCGGGCGGAGAAGCGCAGAAATCCTCTACGTTGCCAATCAGCTCGGGAGTCCTGAACACCTCACGCAGTTCGAGGTGGTTGATTCCCAGGTTCAGAATCGAGCGGTCGCCGTCCATCATGGGAGTGATGGTGGGATCGAGAGTGTAGGTGGCTCCCAATTCCTTAGCCAGCGCCACCACACCGGGGTAGTCTTGAAGGTTCTGCCGCATCAGCACATTGGCGATGATCACCTTCACACCGCGCGCACGCAGCAACCGGATTCCAGCTATCGACCGCTTGAGCGAACCCGGAAGCTTGGTGATGGCGTCGTGTACTTCCGGACGATGAGAGTAGATGCTGACTTGCAAGGAATCCAAGCCCAGTTCACTCAGCCGGTCCGCCTCTTTCTCCCGAACCATGAAGGCCGTAGTCTTGACCTTAACGCAAAAGAGCTTCGACCGCGCATACTCCAAAATGCGGAAGAAGTCCTTGCGCATAAAGACTTCGCCGCCGCTGAAAGTGAGAAAGAAGACGCCTGCATCAGCCAGTTGATCGAGCACGTCCATGATCTCGGCCGCGCTCATTTCGCCGTGATCATCGTGGTCAAGATAGCAATGAACGCAGCGTTCGTTGCAGCGGTACGTCACATCGAACTGGACGCCCAGCGGCACGCCCGCCTTCAGCGCCCGATCGTTCATCTCCTGCATCAGAGAGCTCATCTGGGCTCCTTGGATGCCGCTACCGGCGCGGCGATGGGCTGATCGGAAAGAAGCAAGATTCCGTGTTCAGCTAACTCCCGGACGAAGGATTCCGCGTCCTTAAAGGCCTCAGCGCGCTCGACGTCATATTCCAAGCAAACCCTCTCAGTGACGATGTCTTCGAG
>JBAVAR010000030.1:0-2160 GCA_049585815.1 Solirubrobacterales bacterium | reverse complement strand
GAGTGCGGCTTTAGCCAGTCGCTGGTCGACGATCTCAAGGCATACCGATTGCAGATCGCCCGCGCCCATCTGGCGGTGGATTTCGATGTCGCCTTCGATTTGGCACTCTATTCGCTGTGCGCCGATCTGTTCGAGCGGTTCGGCTACCGCTCGCATTCGCTCGATTTGCGGGTGATCGAAACCCCCTTGCGCAGTTCATTGAACGATCTCGCCGGCACCGCGGCGGATCGCCTACTCGAGGCGCAGGGCCGTGTGCTCGAGCTCGATTGGCTCAAATTTACCGCCGGGGGAAGGCTTCGCCGCGCTCACTGCATTGCCGACGGAGGCCAAGCAGCGGCTTTTTGCCCGATGCGAGGGGTGAACGACGAGGTTCTGCTTCAAGCCGCGCGCCCGGATGCTGGCCTTGAGCTCGGCGTCTTCAGCTGCCGAGGGCGGTGTCTTGCGGACATTGGTCGGGGACGGCACGAGCTTGTCGAGCGGGATGTGGCGGACGGCGGGCGGGCTGGTGATCATGGGGTGCTCCTGCGACGGTCGGACGGAGCCTTCTCGCGTCCTTTTGATCCGTCACACCGCTCCACCCCCTCTCTCCCCTCTCCTTTTCGCCAAAGAGCGCGGCATCCGTCATGGAACCACAGTGCCGGAACCTTGGGCCAGCTGCCACCAGGCGGGAAATATTGCGTAAGCAACCGTGACCGAAATGATCGGGACCGACGAATAAAGCTTAGTCCGTAGGGACTCGACCAAAGATGCCAAGGTGTCGGTCCAGGGCGCGGCCGACACGGACTTTGGTACCCCACCCGTGAGAGGGAGGGAGGAGGCCGACAGCTTTGAGTTCAGCATTCGAAATGGAACCATGCGAGAGGGCCAACCCTCTCGCGCTCTCCCGGAGTATTTCAACAAGGAAATTGTCTGTGGTAGAAGAGCGACACGGTACAGGCTGGAGAGCCGATGACCGTCACACCGACACCGTAGTCTCACCGCCCGGGACTTTCGAGCGTGGCCCGCTGCTTCTTGTCCCGTGTCTTGTTGAGGTCTTCGATCGCCTCAACCGACTGGATGTATTCGGCAATATACTCCGGCGGCAGGCCGTGTTCCCTGCCACCAGCAAGGACAAGGTCCTTGTACCAGCCATAGGGTTTGAGGCTATCGTCGATGTAGTCGGGGGTGGCGAGATAGGTAAGGACCTTCCGCCTGCGGCCTTTGTCGTTGATGACCGTGACCATCGCGTGCTCATAGCCGCTGCCGACGCCTTCGGCCTCATCTAGTGCACTGGATCAAACAGAAGGTACAGGGAGTCGGCTGAGCTTGGCGAGAATGGCGTCGGCGGGTTTGGTCCAGACGAAGGGTTTGGGGTCGTCATTGTACGCTTTGAGATAGCGGTTGATGGCGGTCTGGAGGTCGGCGATGGAGCGGAAGACGCCGCGCCTGAGGCGCCTTCGGGTGAGCGCGGAGAAGAAGTTCTCGACGGCGTTGAGCCAGGAGCCCGAAGTCGGGGTGAAATGGAACACCCAGCGCGGATGGCGGGCGAGCCAGGCTTTGACTTTGGGATGCTTATGAGTGGCGTAGTTGTCGAGGATGGCGTGGACTGGCTTGTCGGCCGGCGACGCGCGCTCGACGGCATTGAGGAAGCGGATGAATTCCTGATGGGTATGGCGCTGCATGCACCGGCCGAGGACAACGCCATCAAGGGTGTTGAAGGCGGCGAACAAGGTGGTCGTGCCGTGCCGCTTGTAATCATGGGTCATGGTCCCGCATTTGCCGGGCTTGATTGGCAGACCCGGCTGGGTGCGATCGAGCGCCCCTGTTCGGGCCAGGGGCAGGCTCTGGATCTGGGATTTCTCGTCGATCGAGAGCACCACGGCGTGGGCTGGCGGATGCATGTAGAGGCCGACAATGTCCTCGACCTTTTCGGCGAAGGCGGGGTCGGTGGAACGCTTGAAGGTGCGCAGGCGGTGCGGCTGGAGGCGGTGCTTTTCCCAGATGCGCTGGATCGTGCGCAGCGACAGGCCGATCGTCTTGGCCATCGCCCGGCTGGTCCAATGGGTGGTTTCGCCCGGCGGTTCGGCGCAGGTCAGGGCCAGCACCTCGGCCACGGTGGCGGGGGCGACCGGCGCTTTGCCCGGCGGCCGGCTCTTGTCGCGCAGCAGACCCTCCACCCCG
>JBAVAR010000029.1:0-20251 GCA_049585815.1 Solirubrobacterales bacterium | reverse complement strand
CGGCCAACCGCGGCTGCCTGCCGGCGAGGTCGAGCACGGCGCTGGCGGCGTGCCCGTAGCGGAAGGCGAGCTGGGCGAGTGAGGCCTCCCCCACCCCGGCGGGCGCCCTCAGGTCCTCGGGGCGGGCCGGCATCCCGAGCGGGATCTCTGCCGTATGGCAGGGGGCATCGCGTCCCTCACGCTCGACCAGACGATCGACGGTCTGCTTTGCCATGCGCCGCCAGGTCGTGAGCTTGCCGCCGGTGATCGTCAGCATCCCCGAGGATGTCTCATAGAGCTCCGCTTTGCGTGAGATATCGACCGACCTGCGCGGATCACCGGTCGAGATCAGCGGGCGAACGCCGGCAAAGGCGCCGACCAAATCCGGCCGCCCCAGTGAGATTCCAAAGAAGGAGTTGACCGCGTCAAGCAGGTACTTGATGTCCTCGCCGGCGGGCCGGGGATGGGCGATGTCGCCTTCGTAGTCATTGTCGGTGGTGCCGATCAGCGTGCGGCCATACCAGGGCAGGGCGAAGATCGCCCGCCCCTCACCGGCGGGGACAATGCAGGCGGCGCGGCCCATCGGCAACTCGGTCTCATCGACGATCAGATGGGTACCGCGGCTGGGAGCGATCCGCGGCAGGTCCTCCTCCTCGACGATCTCCTCGGGACGGAGGCGGTCGGCCCACACTCCGGTCGCATTAACGACGCTGGCTGCCTTGACCTCGACCCGCTCGCCGGACTCGGCCTCGAGGAAAGCAACGCCGGAGGCGCGGCCAGCGGAGCTCAGCACCTCGATCACCTCGGCGCCGTTCACCATCACGGCGCCGAAGCGCTCCGCCTCGCCCAAAACGGTCAGCACGAGGCGGGCGTCGTCGGTCTGGCAGTCATAGAAGAGGTAGGCGCTGCCGAGCTCACGCGAGGCGAGGGCCGGAACCATCTCCACCACCTCTTCCCGGTCGATCGTGCGGTGGCGATCGGGGGACCAGTAGGAGCCCTGATCCTCCTCAGCGGCAGACCTCGTCCCACGACGCCCCCGGCCGGTCCTGGTCGCGGCCATCACGTCGTACATGTTGAGCCCGATCCCGACCCTGCGGTCGCGGCGCTCCTCCCCCAGGGCGGGCACGAGAAACGGGGTCGGATAGACGAGGTGGGGCGCCAGTCGGACCATCAGCTGGCGCTCCAGCAGCGCCTCACGGACCAAGCCGAGATCGAAGTTCTGCAGGTATCGCAGACCGCCGTGGACCATCTTCGAGGAGCGACTTGAGGTGCCGGCGGCGAAATCATCGCGCTCCAGCAGAGCGACCGAGTAGCCGCGCGAGGCGGCATCGAGGGCGACGCCGGCGCCGGTGATGCCGCCGCCGATCACCACCACCTCAAAGCTCTGGCCGGCGATCGCCTCGATTGCCTCGGTGCGGGAGAGCATCGCTACCAGCCGTTGCGGCGCGCCAACCACCAGGTCGCGGCCAGCGCCAGCCCGCCGCTGGCAACGCCGATCAGGATCGGCGGCCAGGGTGAGGCTGGGCTGCCCGCTTCAAGCGGACTCGCGGAGGACGGCGTCGTCGTCGACGGCGGGGTCTGGGTTGGGTTGAGCACTCCGCCCTTCCCCCCGGGGATCAGATGCGACCCCTTGCCCGCCGAGCTCGACCCACCCGGCGCTGCGCCGACTCCGGGAGCGAGACCGCCCCCCTGGGCTGGTGAGGAAGGGGAGGTCGGTGTTGCCTGCGGCAATGGGATCCCCGAGGAGCCCTGGCTCCCCGCAGAGCCTCCGGACCCGGAACCCCGGGACGGCGCGGGCTGAGATTCTCTCGGCGCAACTGGAACTGGGAAGGACTTGCCGGCGGCTGCCACCAGGACCTGTCCGGTGACCCAGATTGGGGTCTGGTCATTTGACCCCGAGTAGCGGTAGTGACCATCGCCTGCCTGCTGCGCGGAGAGGTAATCCGGGGCGCTGGCCCCGCCACGGCGAAATGAGTCCGGATTGGCGCCGGCGGCACGGATCCCCTGGATCGCCCAGGCCGTCGACTGGGTGTTGACCGGGGTCGAGTCACCATTGGAGAACCCCCCTCCAGACCGTTGGACCCCACGCAGATAGGAGAGCCCGGAGTTTGCAGGCTTGGAGCCACCGGCGAGCGCCTGCAGGACGGCGCCGGTGTCATCGGGCGTGCTGGGTGAGCCGGAGCTATTACCCCAGCCGCCATCGCTGTTCTGGGCCCCGCGCAGCCATTCCCGTGACTTTTCGAGTCCGCCGCTGATCCCGGCGGCGCGCAGAGCGATGACGGCGAAGGCGGTGAGCGGGGGTTTGCCTTCAACCGAGCCGTCGCGGCGCGGACGCTTGGTCAGTTCGGCGACCAAGTTGCGCCCGGCGAAGGAGCGGGGATCGACGCCCGCGCCCTCCAGGGCGAGGATGGTGCGGGCGAGGTCGCCGGTACTGGTGATCTGCCCCTGAGCGCCGCGAAGGTAGGCGACCGGGGTGTTGCCGTGACTTGAGAGGTCCAGGGGGTTGCGCCCGGCCGCCTCGAGCCCCAACATCGCCCAGCCGGTGATTTCGGTGCTTGAGTGATCGCCAGGGGAGGCGCCAAAGCCGCCGTCGGGGTTCTGCACCGATTCCATCCAGGCGACGGCGCGGGAGACGTCGGAGGCCTCGGCACGGGCCGGCTGGGCCGCCGTCAGGGCAAGGGCGAGAATCAGCGCCACGGCAATGCCCCCGCCGCGCAGTCCCGCACTCAACCCCGCCGGCCCTCGCCCCGAGGGCTCGCCAGCTCGAGCGCTCCTCCCCCACTCAAATCGCCGGCGAAAGCGGGCGAGCATCCGCACCATCGCCGGACCGGCGAGGAGGGCAAAAACGACATTGCCGATCGCATGGGCCGCATCGAAGGGCACCGCCCGCCCCTCCAGAATCAGGAAGCGCTGGAGCGAGAGTTGGCCGCCGTAGGTGGCCATCAACGAGAAGTTAAGCAGCGCCCCGTAGGCGATTCCGGCAAAGCCGCACACCGCAGCCAGCGTGAGGCGCCCAGCGTTGCGCACCCCCAGGGCGAGCAGCGCACCGAGCACTCCGCACAGGCCCCAGGCGGCCATCTGCCACGGGGTCCAGGGGCCCTGGCCAAACCAGAAATTGGAAACCAGCCCGGAGAGGGCGCCTACCGCAAAGCCCGGCGCCGGTCCGAGCGCGTAGCCGGCGAAGATGACGATATCGGTGGTCGGCTTGACGTTGGGGAAGGCGGCGAATGCGATCCGGCCGGCAATCGCCAGCGCCGCCAGCGCCGCGACCAGGGCGAGGACCTGCGAGGGAGGCCGCGAGCGCTCATACCACGCAAAGCCGGCGAGCAGAACGCTACCGAGGATCAGGAAGCTCACCAGCTGCCAGCTCACCCCGGGTCTCCTTCTGTGAGGGCCGCGGCGCCCTGCTCGGGGGTGATCACACCGGGCAGGTCAAGCACCCGAGCCACCTCGGTGGCGAAATACCAGCCGCCGGAGAGAACCTCCTCGACCGGCCCATCGGCGATCACGCAGCCCTCGCC
Organism: Solirubrobacterales bacterium; assembly: GCA_049585815.1. GTDB lineage: Bacteria > Actinomycetota > Thermoleophilia > Solirubrobacterales > 70-9 > DATLSM01. The sequence goes on along the minus strand of JBAVAR010000029.1, from coordinate 16,751 downwards.
GAGCAGGATGACCCGCTTGGCGAAAGCGGCGGCGAACTCGAGGTCGTGAGTGGCAACGAGCAGACCCGCGCCGCGAGCGGCGAGCTGGTCGATCATGGCGACGAGCTCGTCGCGGTGGGCGCGGTCCATTCCCCGCGTCGGCTCATCCAGCGCGACGAGTCCCGGCAGCTCCTCTCCCTCCATCCTCCCCGCGAGGGTAATCGCAAGCGCCAATCGCTGCCGCTCACCGCCGGAGAGATCGCGGGGGTCCGACTCGAGCGCGTGCTCCAACCCGACCAGGCGCAGGGCCTCGCGCCCCTCTCCCCCAGGCAACTCTTCGCGGACCCGCTCGCGAACCAGATAGTCACTCGGACTCTGGGTCAAGAGCGCGATGCCGCCCACGGCCTCCAGCCTGCCGCGAACGGGATTGAGGAGGCCGGCGGCCGTCCGCAGCAGGGTGCTCTTGCCGGCGCCGTTGCGGCCGATCAGGGCGACGCGCTCGCCGCGCTCGACCCTAAGATCGATCCCGCGCAGGACGTCGCGCCTGTGGTCTCCGTGGGCGAGCTCCACCCAGAGGTTGTGGGCGGTGAGGGCGCCTGGATCCCCGCGCGCTGGCCGGGAGGAAGGTGGGCCCGGGGACGCCTTCGAGCCTGGGCCAGATGCCCTCGCCCCGCTCTCTTCGCCCGCTCGATGCTCCGCCAGGGCCCGGCGGGCCTCGCGAACGCCGACGGGCAGCGGCTCAATGCCGGCGAGGGAGAAGAGGCGCGCGGCGGGAGTGCTCAGTGTCTGCTCACTGCGCGCTGAGAAGGCGAGAAAGTCCCGCGGGGGACCGTCGAAGAAAATGAAACCCCGATCCATGGCGATGACCCGGTCTGCGGCCGCAAGGCAGCGCTCAAGGCGGTGCTCGGCAAGGAGCACGGAAACCCCCCACTCCTCGTTGAGGCGACGCAGGAGCCAGATCAGCTCATCCCCGGCGACCGGATCGAGCTGGGAGGTGGGCTCGTCGAGGAGGACAAGGCGGGGGCGGGTGACGAGTGCGGCGGCAAGCGCCACGCGCTGGAGCTCCCCGCCGGAGAGGGTATCGACGGTGCGCTCAAGCAGATGCGGTACAGCGAGCGCCAGCGAAACCTCCTCGACGGCGCGGGCGCGGGCGGTTGGCGGATCGCCGCGCATCTCCAGCGGAAGCTCGATCTCAGCCGCAACCGTGGTCGAGACGACCTGGGTCTCCGGATCCTGGGCGACATAGCCGACCACCGCGGCCAGCTCGCCTGGACCGGAGGCGATCGCGTCGATACCGGCGACCCTCACCTCGCCGTCGATCTCCCCCCCGTGAAAGTGCGGAGCCAGGCCGCAGGCGGCGCGCAGCAGGGTCGACTTGCCCGAGGCCGAGCGGCCGGCCAGGACCGCGAACTCGCCGGCGCCGAGCTGCAGTGAGACCTCGCGCAGCGCCTGGCGCTCTGCCAGGGGATAGCTGTAGCTGAGGCGCTCAAAGGAGAGCGCGGGGACGATTGCGTTAGCCGGTGCCAGCTCAGGCACGCGAGACCCCCACCCCAAGCGATGCGCGGCGCGGCGCGCGGCGCAGCGGAGCGAGGCCGGCGAGTACGATCACGACCGAGAGCGCGAGCGTCAGGGCCCCGACACCCCATTCGACGGTCGGGTAGGGATTGAAGCCGTCGGCGCCGGCAAGCTTCGCCGCGCTCGCGGCTGTGAGCACGGCGGCGGCAGTCGCGTAGAAGCGGGAATCAAAGCGGGAGCGCTGCTTTCGGCGCCCTGCCTTCGGCCCCTCGAGGGAGTAGCCGCGCAACTCGAGCGTCGCCGCAACATCAACCGCGCGGTCAAGGGAGCCGGCGAGCAACCGCCGCAGAAGGGCGCCGCGGCCGACCGCCGCTGCCCCAGGACCGCGCAAGCGCGCCGCGTCGCCCAAACGGGAGGCATCTGCCTCGGCGACCGGGACGAGCCGGGAGACGAGGACGGCGGTTAGCGCCGAACGACTGGCGATCGGACGCAGGGCGCGCAGCACTCGATCCGGGTCCACACAGGCCGAGTAGACCGCGAAGATGAGCACCACCGCGCCGGCGCGCAGGCCGAGGGAAAGACCCTCGGCAATTGCCTCGGCGGTGACGTCGACCTGACCCAGCAGCGGCCATTCGCCAAGACGGGCGATGACCGTCTCGCCGCTTCTCACCACCAACGCGTTGACGACGATCATCAGCAGACCCAACGCCACCGCCATCCCCAGCGCAGCGCGAACCGCACCGCGTGCGCCGGCGAGTATTCCGGCGATCACCGCGGCGAGCAGGACCGCGGCGAGCACGACCGGACTGGAGAAGATGAAGGCCACGGCCGCAAGCGAGCCCAGGTAGGCGACGGCCGCACCCGGCGAGGCCGCTTGCAGCGGACCCGGCCTCGGCGTGTAGGCGAACGGCGATCTCATCGCATCACCGGCAGCGGCGTCTCCTTCCCGGTTTCGATTGCAACCGCATAATGGTCGCGCAGCCCGCTGGAGTTGAGCAGGCCGGCGGCAGCGCGAACTCCGATCGTGGAGACGCCGGTGATCAGCCAGGTCGGCGGCGCTTCATAGCGTCGGGTCGCGGCGACCAGGCCGGCGCCGGCGCCAAATGAGCGCAACGCCTGGCCGTTTTCGCCAAGGCCGGTCAGGCTGAATCGATCCCCGTGGCGCTTGAACTCGGCGAAGACTCCGCTTTCCTGCGGTCCGGCTTCGATCTGCGCGGCGGCCGGGTCACGCCGCAGCTGCGCCCAGGGCCCGACCAGGACCCGGATCGCGCCGCTCGGTGAGCCCGCCCCGAGCGCCGCGCCGGCGGCAGCGAGCGCCCTCCTCACCCGCGCACAGGACCCGCCCCCGCCCATGCACTTCACCGCAACCGGGTGCCGTCTGCCTTCATATCCGGTGGTGAAAGGCTCGGGCCAGGAGCCGACCACGGCGGGAACGCTCTGCGCTGCCGACCAGTCGCGGTAATCCCACCAGATCGCCTCACCGCCATGCAGCGAGTAGGAGGTTGCGCCAACCGGCGACTCGACCCCGTTGACGTAGTAGAACCAGTCATCGGCGGCGGTGCCGTGCGTTTCTCCTTCGGTCCCGTCGATCGACTGCACGAAGCCGCCGCCATAACGGGTTGAAACATGAGCACTGCGTTCGAGAACCCGCATCGCCGTGTCGGATTCGGTGACCCCACCCACCAGGCGTTCAAGGAGAAGCTGCGAACCGTAGTCGCGGGTTACGGTCAACCTCACGTCGGGAAGCCCCTTGCCGGGGCCGAGACCGCAGCCGGCCACCGTGAGCGCAACCGCCAGCGCGATCCCGGCCCCACTATTGCGGCCCCCTCTCACCTACCCGCGCCGCTCGGGCACCTGCCCCCCACACAGACCGCAACTCGGTTGGAGGGGATGTCCCCGCCACGGCGAGCGACCAGCAGCGTCGGGTTCCTCAGGGTCAGGGTGGCGCGGCCCGAAGCATTGGTGGGAGCGCCGGCCCCACTCACAATCACTCCGGCGGCCGGTTTGCGCTTCCCCTTTTCGTTGTAGGAGAAGACGCGCACGCCAAAGGGCCGGCCCGCCTGCACCCTCGCCGGAGCGCTCAGCGACAGCTCCTTCGGGTAGGGATAGGAGCTCGCCAGGTACCAGAGCACTTCATCGCCAGCGTGCAGCCTGACCTTGCTGCCGCCCGCCGACGGGCTCTTGTGGTCCACCTTCAGATACCAGGAGCCTTTGGTCTTGGCGACCTTGCCACCGACCCCGCAGAGCCCCAGTCCGAAGCTGAAGTGGTCGGTGATGAGCAGAGGGCGCAGAGCCGCATCGGACCTCGCCGCCTGAGCAAGCAGGCCAAGCGCCGTCGCCCCCCTGACCCTCGCCGGCCTGCCGCTGCCGCCGGTCCCCTGTCCAAAGCAGGTTGCCCTGGCGCTGGTGGGTATCGACGTGGTGTTGGCACGCAGCGTAACTTCGGCGAGCACCTTGCCGCGGGTGTCGATGACCCGCAGCTTGGCCGGGACGCCGGTGCCCCCGCTGGCCCCGGCCAGCGCCGCAGCCGTGATCGCGATTATCGCGGCCAGCGCGCAGGCGCTAGCCAGTCTGGATGAGATCAGTTTGGGCATTGAAGCCACCCCTTCCTCGAGGGTTGTCATGGCTGGCCGGGGACAGGTCTCCTGGCTTCCGGGGCTGACGGCCGCGCCTTCCCGGGGGTTCGGTGTCGCCCCCAGTGGCTGGCGCCCTAGCGCCCGCGGCTTACTTTCCCGGTCACAGTGGCGGGACCGCGCCGGCTTTTCACCGGACTTCCCTTGACCACCGGCCCTTTATCGGCTGTGAGTCTACCCGGCGACCCCGGCGGTCTGGATGAGATCGCTCACCCGCGCGCGAAACCACAGAGGCCTAGGTCAAATCAACGGGGTGCTCGGAGCTTTGCTTGGCGCCCTGCCCCGAGAGTTGAATGCAGCTGCCTGACTCCTCAACTGATCGCCGAGACCTCGGCTCAGGGCGCGCAGAGGTCGCGGTAGTAGCGGTAGTCGCTGCGCTCGGGCCTCAGGTTGGAGGCCAGGGCCAGGTGATGGCGCGCACGCTCCTTGCGTCCGGTCTTGGCCAGCGCCCGCCCGAGACAGAAGTGCGCGTAGTCATTGACCCCGTGCACGTCGACCACCGCCTCGAACTCGGCCGCCGCCTTGGCGAAGTGCCCGCAGCGAAAGTAGGCGCGGCCCAGCGCCTCACGCACCGAGGCCTTGTCCGGGGCGCGGCGCGCCGCCGCCTCCAGCGGCACCGTCGCCTGCTCGAAGTCGCCATCCTCAAGCAGCTCAATCCCGCGCCGATAGAGGGTGAAGGTGGAATCGTCCTCAGCGTGTGTGGGCATCGTCTTAGTGTAGGAACCCGGTCAGGCGGGCTGGGCGCGCGCACCCTCACCTCGTTGGGGCGATCAGAGTGCAGGCTGGGTTGGCGTGTCGTGGTGGGCCAAACCCGAGAGCCTTGGCCTCAATCGTGCGGTGCTTTGTCGCTGAGCGCAACCGGGGCCCGAGATCGCGGCCGTTTTGAAGATGGTGCGTTGCGCGGCCTCAGCGGGGGCCCTGCTACCGTGGCCTTGTCGGGTTCGGCCAATGGCTACCCGAGAGGTTCCGTTTCCTCCGTGCGCTTCTGAGCGTTTTAGGGGCTTCTGGATCTCCCCCACTTCGCTCAACAAAGGAGTCACACCATCGTTTCGTTCGCCGATCTCGGCATCTCCAATCCAGTGGTGGGCGCGCTCGCCGCGCGCGGCATCGCTGAGCCGTTCCCAATCCAGCGCATGGTCATCAGCGACGCCCTCGCTGGCCATGACCTCCTGGTCCAGTCCCCGACCGGCTCCGGTAAGACCCTCGCCTTTGGCCTGCCGCTGGTGGAGGGAATCGAGCCCGGGGGATCGCGCCTCGCCGCCCTCGTGCTGGCGCCAACCCGCGAGCTGGCAAGTCAAATTGTCGAGGAGCTCGGGGCTGTCGCTCGAGCCAGCGGCCTGAGGATCGCCGCCGTATACGGCGGGGTCGGTTTCGGCCCACAGATCGCCGCCGCGCGCCGCGCCGACATCGTCGTCGCCACCCCCGGCCGTCTCGAGGACCTGCTCAATCGCGGCGTCATCTCAATGAAGGGGATCCGCATCCTCGTCCTCGATGAGGCCGACCGGATGCTCGATATGGGGTTCAAGCCCGCGGTCAATCGGATCCTTGCCCAGACCCCGGCCAACCGCCAGACCCTCTTCTTCTCGGCCACCCTGCAGGGCGCAACCGGGGAGCTCGCCGCCGCCTACACCCGCAAGCCGCGCCGTCACACTCAGGCGGCTTCCGAGCAGACAGCCGCCGATATCGAGCATCGCTTCGTCCACGTCGATTCCCAGGGCGCCAAGCTCGATCAACTGGCACTTCAGCTGCGCGACGGGGGAAGCGATCGCACACTGGTGTTTGTGCGGACAAAGCGGGGAGCCGACCGTCTGGTCAAGCGGCTTCGCAGCCGCAAGTTGGAGGCGGTCGCGATGCACGGTGATAAGAGCCAGCGCCAGCGCGAGCGCGCCCTCGCTCGTTTCGAAAAGGGCGAGGTCGACATTCTGGTGGCCACCGACGTTGCCGCCCGCGGCATCGACGTCGCAGACATCACGCATGTGGTCAACTTCGACCTGCCAGGAGACCGCGACTCCTACGTGCACCGGGTCGGGCGAACCGGTCGGGCGGGCCGCCGGGGGGCAGGAATCAGCTTCGTGCTCGCCGATCAGGCCGCCGAGATGCGCCATATCGCCCGCGGCCTTGGCCTCGGCTCCGAGTTCGACCGCAGCCGAAAGGGGCGCGCGCCTGAGGCTGTCTAATCTGAGCGGCGGATGCCTCCGCCCTCCAATCGCACCGCGGCCCAGGAGCAACAGCTGCCCGGGGACCCCCGCGGTGGGAGCGAGAAGGCCTTCGAGCAGCTGCTCGAGCCCGACCGCACACAGCCACACGCACACTGCCGCCGAATGCTCGCCTCAGTTGACGGCGCCGAGGACACCCTTCAGAAGACATTGCTACGCACCCTGTGTGTGGGGCCTCTCCCGCGCCGAGGGCGGCAGCTCGCTGAGCTTCGACGGCGGGCGATCGGCGAGATGGCCGCGTTGAGCCCCCGCTCCGCGGAGGCCCGCGAGCAGAGATCGTCGAGGCTTGGGCCTTCGCATCGATCGGATCGATGCGTTTCGCCCCCGACAGAGGTCTCCCAGATCGTATTACCCCAACAAAGGAGGACACAATGACCGACACCGCATCCAAGACGAGTATCTCCCAGCTGGGGACCGTGATCGTCCCCGTCAGTGACCAGGACCGGGCGCGCGATTTCTACGTCGAGAAGCTCGGCTTCGAGCAACGCGCTGACATCCCCTTCGGCAAAGACGGCGAACGCTGGCTCGAAGTGGCGCCCGCGGGAGCGAGGACTACGATCGCGCTGATCCCGCCGCGCGAGGGGCAACCGACCGGAATCGACACCCATGTCGCATTCACGACCACAGACGTGGACGCTGACCATGTGAGCCTGCGCGAGCAGGGGGTCGACGTCGACGAGGAGGTGATGCGGATGGGGGGGCCGGTGCCGCCGATGTTCTTCTTCCGCGACCAGGACGCGAACAGATTGCTCATCGTCGAGCAGGACTGAGCCATCGGGCAGGGTGGTTGCCGGGCTGTCAATGTCGCTGGCGGCTTCATCGCCGGCCCCAACCACGGTCCGCCAGGCCGCCCGGGGAAGGTGGTAGCCGCTTCGTCCTTGGAGTGACGGGGTCGTCGGCTCCGAGGGCGTCATGCGGCGGCGCTACCGACCCTCGGGCTAATTGAGCTCGATCGCGCGCATTGTGTGCTCGTCGGGGAGTTTGTCGAGGATGCCCCTGAGGAGGTCACGCTCGGTGGCTTGCTCGCGCTGAAGGTCATCGAAAAGCAGCTTTACCGCGGTGTGCATGATTCGCATCTGCTGCGGAGTGAGTGAGACCGCCACCGTTTCGCTCTTCCCCGGCACCCCTTCTAAGCCCTCGAGCGCCTCGCGCGCAAGGCGCCGAATCTGCGGCTCGTGGGCCTCATCTGAGAGCAGCAACTTCAGGGCGGTCCCGGCAACCCGAACCTCTCCTCGGTCGAGGGTGAGGTGGTAGGGCGGCTCGGACCCATGGACGTTGGTATCGGTCATGCACTCCCTCGCTCATCGCTGACAGTGGCGACGGCAGCCTACTCCCGGGCTCTCGACGCGGGCTCGGTCCTCACGCCCGATCACGCAGCCAGCCAACAACCTCACCGGCATTGTCTTGAGGGGGGAAGACCGGGTAGAAGACTTTGACGATCCGCCCATGCTGAGCGATGAAGGTCAGTCGCTTGTAGTAGCGCCTCTCGGCGGCCATGAAGGTGGGCAGGCCGAGCTCCTCGGTAAGCCGGAACTCGCTGTCGTTTAACAGCGGAAACGGGATCTGCTCGCGCTCGGCGAACTCCTGCTGCTGATCGAGGTCCTGCGCGCTGAGGCCGAAGACCGTGGCCCCCAGGCCAGCCAGCTCCGCGGCCCTGTCTCTGAACGCACAGCTCTGCGGTGTGCACCCGCGAGCGCCTGGGATCAGGTCCCAGCCCTCGGGCAGGACCTGACCGGGAACTCCGGTCTGCGGGTAGACATAGACGACCAGGACGCCATTTTCGGCTGCTTGGGCCAGCTCGACCCGATTTCCGCTGCTGGCATCAAGCGCCAGGGCAGGGATGGGGGCGCCGAGCAGATCCCTGGCGGAGCCATCATCCTCGGGGACTGGCAGATCCTCGGGAAGCGCATGAAAGTCGGCGGATCGATCGATCACGGCGAAATCGTGTTCCCATCTGCGCTGGCGAGCCACTCCACCACTCGGCTCGGATCAGAGAGGGTCGAAAAATTGCCGCGATCACGAATTTGGCGCGCCGCCTCGACCATGGCGTCGACCGCAGTCCAGGCAAGCCTCCCGCCGAGGCTGATTCTCTGTGCCCCCGCACCGATGATCTCCTCGATCGAGAGATTCGGGATCGCAAGCACGTTGAGCGGCCGCTGGAGCGCTGCCGCGACTGCCTGGACCTGCTCGGTGCTGCGCAGCCCTGGGGCAAAGAGGACGTCGGCGCCGACCCGCTCATAGGCTCGCAGGCGAGCGATCGTGTCCTCGAGGTCTGGATTACCCCTGACATGGTTCTCGGCCCTAGCCGTCAGGGTGAAGGGGAAGTCGAGGCGGTGCGCGGCCTCGACCGCTCCGGCCACTCGCTCGACGGCCTGTTCGATCGGATAGATCCCATCCTCGTGGTCATAGTCCTCGATCGAGGCGCCGACCGCACCCGCCGCCGCGATCTGGCCGATCGCACTCCCAACCTCCCGGGGTCCGGAGCCGAAGCCGTTCTCCAGGTCAACCGTCAGCGGCAGCTCGGTCGCCCCGTCGAGCAGCCGAGCATGATCGACCACCTGGGCGAGCGTAACGCCACCGTCTGGGCGACCCAGGGTGAAGGCAAAGCCCGAGCTGGTCGTCGCCAGAGCCTTGAATCCGAGCCCGGCCAGAACCTTGGCCGAACCACCATCCCAAGGATTGGGGATCACAAACGGCTCGCCTTCATGGAGGGCCTGAAACAGCGCTGCCTTCTTGTGCTGGTCCGGGTTCGGCATACGTCAAACCTTTATTGGGCCGCTAGGCTCAGACGCCAATTGGCGCGAGAGCTGGCGACAGTATCGATCGGGGTGTGGCTTGTGTTCCCAACGCTCGACCCGAGGAGATGAGCACCCCGCTCGGGATCCTCGGCCGCTGGCTCGAGGAGGCCGAGCGCGCACAGGCGCCGGCGCCGCGCGCGATGACGCTGGTGACCGCGACCAAAGACGGGCGCCCCTCGGCTCGAACGGTCTCGCTGAAGCGCCTTGAGGATGACGCGCTCATCTTCACCACTGCACTGTGGACACAAAAGGCGCAGGAGATCGAGGCCGGTCCCGAGGTGGCACTTCTCTTTCACTGGCCGACCCTCGGCCGCCAGGCCCATATCCGCGGCAGCGCCGTGCAGACCGACCGCCCGCTCGCCGAGGAGCTCTTTGCCGAGCGTGATCCTCTCCACCAGCTGCAGACCATCGTCTCCCGCCAGGGGGCGCCGATCGACGACCTCGATTCCCTGCGGGACAGACTCGCTCACCTTGTTGCCGTCCGTGAGACAGCGCCGCCGTGCCCCACCGAATGGGGCGCAATTCGGGTCCAACCACAGACGGTCGAGCTCTGGGAGCAGGCACCCGATCGCCTTCACCGGCGACGTTTCTTTGAGCGCGACGGCGAGGGCTGGACCGTGGGCCTGATCTCTCCTTAGCAAGGCGGCTCAGACCGGGAGGTATCGCCGGCGCCGGCGTTCAAGGTTGGCGCGCACCGCCGACCACTCCTCGTCGATCACGCTGTAGTAGGCGGAGTCGCGCACGCCGATGTCAGGCACCGTCATGTGCTTGCGCAGGATGCCCTCGAATTGGGCCGGTATCGCCGCGATAGCCGCCCGCGAGCGCCGATTGCGCGCGTCCGTCTTCAGCTCGACCCGCAGGCATTGAAGCTGCTCGAAGGCATGCGTCATCAGCAACAGTTTCGTCTCGACGTTGGCGCCCGTCCCCCAGGCGCTTGGATTCAGCCAGGTCCAGCCGATCTCAACGACGCGGTCGGCCGGGCGCACATTCAGGAATCGAGTACTGCCGACCAGCTCACCGTCCCGCAATGTGCGGATCGCAAACGGTCCCTCCTCGCCAGCCCCCGCCCGCTCTAACGAAGCGGCGAGCCAGGCATCAAAGTAGGCGCGCGTACTGGCGATTTGGGCGAGCCACTCCCAGATCTCCGGAGCCTGGGCTGCCTGCCACAACCCCTCGGCGTGTGCCTCTCCCAACGGCTCCAGCGCGACGATCGAGCCCTCAAGTTGGGTGGCGAGATCAGCCATTGCTCAGATCGTGTCATTCTCAGCGGCGCCTCCAACCAGCCTTGGCCTCGCAACACATCTGCCGCTTGACTGGTTGGATGCCCTGAAGATCTGGGGCCCCCGCCCGGCAAGCTAGCCCCGCTCCAATTTCTGGTGAGCTTCAGAGGGCGCTGACTAAGTGGGGCACTGCCTGGATGGTGGGATGCCGTGGACCGCGCGAAGTTCCGCCGGGCGGGCGCGGAGATGTGACCAGGTCGTGCCGCACCCGATCTGGCCGCGGGCAAAATTGCCCGCCATTTTCAAGGTTTCCCCACTCTGCGACGATGTGGCCTTGGCGGCCGGGGAAGACCGGGCGGCAAACCGGAAGTTATCCGAGATCCCTTTGGCCAGAGCGGGCCGAGCGGCCTTCATTGCGCTGGTGGTCGCCGCGGCTCTTGTCGAAATTGTGAGCGACTCGATCCCGGTAGGCGTTGCCTTCCTTGCGATCGGCGGCCTGGTGCTCGGTGGTCGCTTTTTAGTGCACTCCCGCCGAGCCGGATTGCACTGAGGCGAGGGGAAACCACCCGGATTGGGCCTTGCCATCTGACAGGACTAGGCGGTAAATGCAGTCCTGACGTGAGCCTTCTCAATCACGAGAAATTCTCTTTCGGTTGACCTTCCCGTATCCATCGAGATGATTTCGGCGTTGGTCAGCTGGATGAAGTCAAGGTCGTGTCGATTGAGCAGGTCTGAGAAGCGGCTGTTGTAACCAGCCGGCGACAAGGCCACATCCCCAACGATCAGCTGGCGGTCAGTTTCGAGCGCAACCCGTTCGATCCGGTGTGGGGGACTCGGCTCAGTGTGGTCCATATGCCGCGACTATCGGGCCTGGATCGGACGAAACGTCCACATTGCATCGGGACATCGCCAACCCCGTCGTGTCGGCTGCGATCCGCATAGCCTAGGACAAGATTGCCGATCTTTCGGGAGCTGTGCATACGGCGTCAAAACACTTAGGACCTATCCCCGTAGGGAGGAGTCCGGGCCGCGCCGGGGAAGTCTCCAGCCGATCTACTGATCGGACATAGGAGGTAGGAGATGGGCCTGGTCGACCGCGACGATGGCTGGCGGATGCCGGACTGGCTGTGGGAGAGGATCGAGCCCCTGTTGCCGCCTCCACCCGAGCATCCGCTGGGGACGCACCGCAAGGGCCTGCCCAAGCGCCAGGTGATGGACGCGATCCTGTTGGTGTTGCGAACTGGGATGCAATGGAACGCGCTTGATATCACCGGCGTGTGTAATTCCTCCACCGCCCACCGGCGCTTCCAGGAGTGGGAGCATGCCGGCGTCTTCCACGAGATCTGGCGCCAGGGCCTGCTCGACTACGACGAGCAGGTCGGCATCGATTGGTCCTGGCTGGCGGCCGACGGGGCGATGACCAAGGCACCGCTGGGTGGCCCGAAGACAGGCCCCAATCCCACCGATAGAGCCAAGGGGGGCGAAGCGCTCGCTCCTCACAGACGCTGCCGGGATCCCGATCGGGATCGACCACGAGGGCGCCAACCGCAACGACCACCTCCTGCTGAAGGGGACGCTGGACTCGGTCCCGATCGAGCGCCCCGAGCCAACCGAGGACGATCCCCAGGGCCTGTGTCTCGACAAGGCCTATGACAATCAGGAGGTTCGCGACCTCCTCAAGGGACCGCGAATTCACACCACACATCCGCACCCGCGGCGAGGAGATCGACCTCAAGCTGCGCAACCCCGACTGGCGGCCTCGCCGCTGGGTCGTCGAGGCCTGTCACTCATGGTTCAACCGCAACCGCGGCATCCTCGTCCGCTGGTCCAAGAAGGAGGAGAACCACCTCGCCTTCCTGCAGCTGGCCAGCGGCTTGATCGCCTTCAAGCGAGCTCACGCAGCTCGGTTGGCGACAGGCCTACAGGGATAGGTCCTAAGCTTCGGGAAATCGACATCGCCGGCGCCCATTTTGCCTCAAATTCGTTGCGGCTCGCCGAAATTAAACCGGGCCGAACAAAGTCAGGCAAGGTTCTCCACCCCCCGGGCGCCGAAACACGGTGGCGCGCACGGATGAAGGCGCGTCGGTAGACCTGCCTGCCGCCGAATAGGATCCTGGGGATGGGGAGGCCGACGGCTTTGCTTCTCGCTCCTCTCGCGATCCTGCTGATCGCCGGCTGCGGCAGCCTCGGGAAAATCTCTCACGTCGGTGGCTCGCGGCAACGGGGCGAGCCCGTAGTGCTCTCGGCAGAGGAAGTCCCGAGCCTCGGAGAAGTGCTCGTCAATGAAGGTGTGGTCCTCTACACCTTCGCCCCCGACCACGCCGCCAGGGTGACCTGCACAAGCGCCTGCGCATCGGTCTGGCCACCACTGACCGTGTCGAGAGGACAGCGACCAACCGCGTCGCCTCCGCTCATGAAGCGGCTGGTAGGCACCGATCCTGCACCGGACGGGCGCAAGGTCGTCACCTATGCCGGCTGGCCGCTGTACAGCTTTGTATCGGACACCGAACCGGGCGAAGCCAACGGCCAGAACGTCAACCTAAACGGTGGCTACTGGTACGTGATCTCGCCCGCCGGCAAGGTGATCAGGTAGCTGGTGGGGAAATCCCTGGCCTTCCCAGTGGCAACGGGGTGCTGGCGTGATGTCCCTCGATGGTCACCATCAGCCTCACCGGGCCGCCGCCAATCACCCGTAGGCCACCGGACCAGACGGTCTGAGCCAGCTCTCGACAGGGCTGGAACTCGGTTTCCGCGTAGCCGGGGACCCGGAATCGCCAGCTCGGCCCCCGTCCGCGATTGTCGGCGGCATGACCGTAGTAGAGGAAGACACGGTTGCGGAGGTCGAGCGGGACGCTGAGAATGACGTAGCGGTGGCCCCGAACGAGGACCGCCATCCTTGTGTATAGCTGTCCGTTCGATGCCCGGTGCATGCCCCTCAACGGCCTTCGCGGGACGCTCAGCGGGCCCGCCGTCTGGCTGGCTCGCCGCGCGTCGCGGAGTTCTGCGCTTCCTCGCCTTTGCCCGCCGCAGGGGGCGACGTTGGCTTCGGGGGCTTCCACCGGTTCCTCCGAGCCGCCGATCGCCACCACAATGGCGAGGGCCCCCGCGACGGTGACGATCACAGCCTTCCTCAACAGGGCAACGGAGGGATTAATCGGACTCGCTCGCCAGCGTCTTCAGGTCGGTACTGACCCAGACCGGAAGGAACGGATAGACCATCCCGGCCCGCTTGTAGCCTCGACCGTCGATCAGGTACAGCGCCGCGGTGTGTTCGACGTCACCACTGCTGCGGTGGACGAAGATCCGGTACCGCCTCCATACCGGTTCCAGCTGGGACTTCGTCCCTAGCAGCCAGCGCCACGAAAAGCTGGCGAGTCCAAAGCGCCTGATCGCCCGCCGAGCCGAACTGGGCGTGTCCTGCCAGGGGTTGACACTGACAGCGACGACCACGGGGCGCTCTGCGGCAAGCGTCATGCGAAAAGCCGCCGCCAAGGCCCTGCCTCGAGTGGACAATCCTGGTGGCAGTGCGAGTCCATGAAGGTGAGGATCACGGGGCGGCCTCACAGGGCCGATAGCCGCAGTCGCTGACCACGGGAATCTCGTAGGGCGAAATCCGGCGCCAGGCGCAGGTCCGCCGCCAGACCGCCTGCCCTGAATCTCCGCCCTCGCCCGCGAACCTTCTGAACCACTTAAGAGGAAGTGCAGGGCACCACCCAGCAGAATCCCGGCAAGCCCCGCGAGGGTGATCACCGTTGCCAGGAATCGCCGGCTTGTCCTTCATCCCCGCCGACTCCGCAGAAGCGCGACCCTGAAGGTGCTAGGCACGATAACCAGGACGACCAGGGGAAAAACCCCCGTGAGGCAGGTCCAGCTGGCGGTCGCAAGCAACGGTCCAACCAGCTTCATCTGATCCAACTCCTCTCCGCATTTGCCAGCGCCGCCCGCGGTCCGCCCGGCGCAAATGGCGGGGCTCAAACCAACATTAGGCGAAAACGACGATCGCAACATGAAGGCAAGTGAGCCCGGAATCCCACATCACCCCGGGTGCAGAGCTTTTGGCTGGTGAGGGAGGCGAGGGCGCCGAGCCGGATCGCCGCTTTTCGGCCCAGCACGAGCCGACGGCCTCTGGGCCAAACCCGAAGTCGATTGACCGCCCCAGAACAGCCGCCCTGCTCCTCCTTCGCGGCGTCCCGATGCTCCCTATGTCAGAACATTGACTCGACGTTTGAGCGGCATGGGCTCTTCTCCAAGGCACCTCGCGGCCGATCTGGTGGGAGCCGGATGAACCTCTCAGCGGGAAAAGCCGGCGACCATTTAACACTGCTGGCGATACCCGAGCGCTAGGCTCTGCAGGGCACGGGCGAAAATGAGGAGGGCAAACATGAAGACGTTGCGCGGCCACCTGACCTACGCCAATGTGATGGTCACGATTTTGGCGTTCATCGTCCTCGGAGGGGTCGCCTATGCGGCGGGGGCGCTGCCCAAAGACAGCGTCGGCACAAAACAACTTAAGAACGGCGCCGTTACCGCCGCGAAAGTCAAGGAAGGCTCCCTCACGGGCGCCCAGATCGCCTCCTCGACCCTCGGCACCGTGCCCCACTCCGACAGTGCAGCCCGGGCCGAAGGTGCCGGGGAAGCCGAAAACTCCAAACTGCTGCAGGGACATTCTGCATCCAACTTCCTGGGCGCCGGCGCGACAGCAGCTAACTCGGCCCAACTCGGCGGCCAGACCGCAGCCTCCTACCTCGGTGCTCCGGTGACCGTGCGCACCGAAACCGAAGGCGGATTCCAGAGCGGTTCAGGTGACGCCACCGTGGCTGCCAGGTGCGAAAATCACGAAACTGCGGTCAGCGGCGGCTTCCGGGAAACCGGGAGCGATGCCAGGCAGGGGCTGGGATTTGCCAGCACCTTCCAGCTGCTCGCCAGTGGACCCGCGGTGCAGGGAGAAGAGGCTCCGATGCCTGCCTCTGCTGGCCAAACACCAATCGGCTGGTACATCGAACTGCACTACGACGCAAACGGGAGCAACCCAGAAGTGCTCGTCTACGTGGACTGCGTTCCGAATAGGGGGAGTGACTAGTCGAGGAGGTTCTCAGGAACCTAGCTTGGCCCGCCAGATGACGCCAGGATGGCCCACCAGCTTGAACCCGACATCGAGGGCGAACCAAGTGGTAGCAAGCCAGGGGCGCAAGTGCGGGCTAAGTCGTTGGATTCGCCCCCCAGAATCCAGCTCGAATACCGTAGCATCGTAGATCTGGAACGGGCCCAGACGCGCTTCAGCGGTCAAACAACCTCGATCACCATCCTTGAACTCCCCTGTCCAGCGCAGATCGGACAGGCTGCTGTAAACCGCCGTAAATAACACTCCCAGGTCCTTCTTGCCGCGAATCACGCCGCGTGCAAGCAGGGGCGAGACCAGCTCGGTGTCTGGGGCGAGGTGCCCAAAAACTTATCGAGGTCATTGGCTTCTGAGGCAGCCCGGTACTCCGCGATCGCGTCCACAGGCCCAGGATACGCTCCACAGGTTGGGTCAGGTATCGGCGGGAATGGTGAGCTTGCTAGCCGATCCCCCCCGGGCTCTTTTTCCGCTTTGATTGGATATTCGCCGTCGGCAAAGCGACGCAAAAGGAAACTGGCATCGGGGCCTGGCGCAACTTCGATGCGTGTTGTGTCAGGCTGGACATGAACTACCGACCAAGGGATCCTGGGTCCCGTGCACTGACCAACTGCGGTACCCCGGAGACCGCAATTATCCACCGGGACGAGGGCGAGGAAACAAGTGGACGCGCCGATGACAGAAGGCGATGAGGCGAGAGGCTTGATGACGTAGTCGAGGAGGGATGGTACCCCGACCCCGCGACGCGCCCTTTACGACTTCACCGCGGTCGGCGACGTCGTCAACACCGCCTCCCGCCTCCAAGGCCAAGCGGAGGGTGGCGAGATCATCCTCTCCGAGAACGTCGCGGCGGGCCTGCCGGCGCCGGTCGGCAGGCGCGAGGAGCTGGCCTTGAAGGGGAAGAGCGAGCGTCAGATCGCCTACAGGGTGGCTGCCTGAGGCGCTCACTCCGTCGAGCGTCATTTTCACCAGCGGTTCACGGTCTTGAGCTGGCCATGGCCCTGCACAACTGCGCGACTGCGCAGGGGTTTGTCCGACGCTCGTTGAGCTTATTTTCGGCCATACATGGTTCGGTTTGTGGCAAGGGTCGGTACTAGTCCAACGGACGCCCCGTCCTGATCAACACCACACCTCGGCTTTGCAATAGTGAGCCAGGCCGGGTTTGACGGAGACCCTGAAACCAGGATTCCTACCTGGAAGAAGGGAACTCCCAAGCCATGCCACGACAGAAGAAATACCCCGATGAGCTGCTCGATCGCGGTGCCCGGATGGTC
>JBAVAR010000028.1:0-2652 GCA_049585815.1 Solirubrobacterales bacterium | reverse complement strand
GCGGGTACCTTCTTCATGGCGGATCCTCCTGTCTCGGATGGACTTCACTCGCCCAGCACGCTGCCGATGGCAGCGGACGGGGCGGGAGGACCGCCGTTCAAAGTTCTACGAGGTCTCGGACAACCTCGAACCCTTTTGGAGCCCGGTCATGAGGCTGAGTGGGCGGAGCTCAACCGGGAAAAGCGCGAATATCACCTTCGCGCCGCTGAGGCGCTCACTCCCTCAGAGCGCCTCGCCCAGGGACAGAAACTCTCCCAGCAGGCCGTTCAGCTCCTGGCATCGACGATCCGTGCTGGTCATGTCTCACCCCGAGCCTTCTGGTCCTGACCTCGTTGGCGTCGTTGCCGACGCCAACGCGGTCGGGCTCGCGTTTGTGGTGATCGGCGGCTTCAGCGTGATCGCCAACGGCTTTGTGCGGGCCACCAAGGATTCCGATCTCCTGGTTCCTGACGGCCCCGAGGCGGATGCCGCCATCAGTCGTTTCCTCCAACGGATCGATGCGACGCGACTGCGTGATGACAAGGTCCTCAGCGAGGAAGAGATCATCGGTGCCGATCATCTGCGTGTGCGCAGTCGGCACGGCATCGTCAACATCCTGCGCGGGCGCCTGCCCCCACTGGACTACGAGACGGTAGCCGCCGGCGCAATCGAGGGTGAAGCTGGTGGAGAACCGGCCGCATTTGCCTCCCTGCGCAGCATCGTCGGCTTCAAGCGCCTTGCCGGCCGTCCACAGGACAGGCGCGATCTCGAAGAGCTCGAGGCTCTGAACGGGGACCTGCCGATCGATCCGATCCCCGGTCTCGACACCAGAGTGCGGGCAATGGTTGTTGCGAAGTCGTCGGTCGGCGCTCAGTCGATGCGAAAGACCGGACGCTCGGGCGCTATGCGGAGCAGTTCCTCGTCACTCGCCTCAGGGCCGACGCCGTCAAAGAAGGCGCCGACCTCCCACTTCCATTTCTCCAGGTAGGCGCGCAGAAGAGCTGGCTTCTCGGGGTCGGCTAGCTCGGTGGCTTTGAACTCCTCGACACCCCTGCCTACAAGGCGCCCGCCTCCACTGGCCCGCATATTGCGCACCCACTGAGCGTTGCCGCGGGGAGCAACCAGGTAGCGCTTGCCTTCGAAGCTCAGCGGGTTGACCGGCGTGCGTCGCCACTCACCGCTCGTCCGGCCCTTCACTTCGAGCACCCGCGACCCGGCGAGGCTGAGGCCATGGCGGCTGAGCCAAGCGACGATTGGGTTGAAGATGTTCTTCGTAAACCACCCGGGCTTCTGGAAGCGCTCGTTCATCGGGCGATTGTCGCACCTTCGCCTGGAGTCGATGCCCGTCATGGCTCGCCTACGATTGGCTCAGATGGACTCCTCGCGACGCAATCCCGGACTAGGCGAACGCCGCCCCGCTGTCTTCACGCTGCTGGTCGCCTCATTTGGCGCCGGCTTCGTCGCCGCTCAGCTGATCGGAGGCCTAGTCGGGGCCGCCGCGATGTTCGCGCTGTTGCTCTTCCCGCCGTTCCGCGATCCGGTGCTGCGGCTGATGGATCTGTTGATGCCCTAGCTGAACCCCATTCGTTTAGCTGATCCCAAGTACCCGGACCTGAGTGGCCCCGATCGCGGAGCCGGCGCCCAACCGCTGGCGCTGATCGTCATCGTCAGCTTCTTGGAGACCGACCCCTGGAAGTTGAAGTTCGGCTGGGCGCCGAAAGGCTGGCTCACCTCTTCGGGTGAGGTGGAGCTGCTAGAAAAGGTCGGACCGCCGCCTTCGCCGAACTTCCTGCCTTTAGGAGGACGTTGATTTCCACTTCGCAGGGTTCTGAGCCGCTTTCGGCTGCCACCGTCGCCTCGACTTTTCCGTAGAGGATGTCGAACTCCCCGGGCTGCTGGTTCCAGCTGTTTTCGCTCAGCGGGTAGGCGAATTCGCTGCGTTCGCTCAGCGGAGAGGAGCCGCCAACCGGACTGGCAACAAAGCTGACTAGGTCGCCAGCTTGCTCGCCGTGACCGCTGCGTTGGCGATCTGCGGAGTGCCTACCGCCCTTTCTGCGATCCGGTTTGTGACCACTGCACCCTGGGCAATCTTGCCGGCCCCGACCGCTTCAGGGGCGATTTTGTTGGTCTTGATCGCCTTGGGGGCGATATCGGAGGAATGAATCCGCCCCGCCGCCCAGGCCACCCCACCGGCGAGGGCGATGAAGAGGGCGAGGGTGGACATCACGTTTGCGTAGGTGATGGGCCTGCGTATGTGCTTCAACTGGAACCCCCTGGTTTCGGCTTGAGAGGGCCACTTGCCGTCAGGATGTTGGACGTCGGTGATGGCGAGGTCTCACGGCCAGGCGGGTGAGGGCGATCACGGTGCCGAGCACCATCAGTGCCAGCCGCATCGTCCAGACCGCCAGCGTGATGGTCAGGCCGATCGCCATCAGGCTCAGCTGGATTGCGATTCCAAGCAGCGCTCCCATCGCGCCCTACCTTCGAGCGCTGTGGCAGAAATCCCCCGCAGAGCCGGCTTCCTCGTTAGTCTGATCAGCGTGGGATGAGCCAGGCCGGGTTTGACGGAGACCCTGAAACCAGGATTCCTACCTGGAAGAAGGGAACTCCCAAGCCATGCCACGACAGAAGAAATACCCCGATGAGCTGCTCGATCGCGGTGCCCGGATGGTC
>JBAVAR010000027.1:0-6778 GCA_049585815.1 Solirubrobacterales bacterium | reverse complement strand
CCCCCCAGCGCCTGGCCGCGAGCTGCGCCAGCGCTTCGCCGCGCCCGGTGTGACGCGCTTCCCGCAGCTCCTTGACCAGCATGCCCGTATCGATCCCGACGGGGCAGGCGAGCTGGCAGGAGCTGTCGGTGGCGCAGGTGTCAAGCGCCGCGTAGGAGAACTCCTCCAGCAACTTGCGCTGCAACGGGGAGCCCGCCGGCTGGCGCGCCATCTCCCGCCGCAACGCGATCCGCTGGCGCGGCGTCGTGGTCAGGTTGCGAGAGGGGCAGACCGGCTCGCAGAAGCCGCACTCGACACAGGTGTTGACCGACTCCTCGATCTGTGGGGTGGTTTTCAGGTTGCGCAGGTGGACGTCCGGGTCGCGGTTGAGCACGACCCCCGGGGAGAGCACGCCGTCGGGGTCGGCCAGCTGCTTTAGCCGCCACATCAGCTCCGTCGCCTTCTCCCCCCACTCGCGCTCCACATAGGGGGCCATGTTGATCCCGGTTCCGTGCTCTGCCTTGAGCGAACCGTCGTACTTGCCGACGATCAGCTCGACCAGGCCAGCCATGAAGTTCTGATAGCGCTCGCGGTCCTCCGCCTTGGCGAAATCGGGGGTGAGCATGAAGTGGAGGTTGCCGGCGGAGGCGTGCCCGGCGACGCCGGGCAGGAAGCCATGCTCGCCGAGCAGCGCCTGGAGGTCGCGGGCGCCCTCCGCGATCCGCTCGGGCGGCACACAGATGTCCTCGACGATCAGCGCCGTGCCGGGTAGTCGCAGTCGGCCGATCAGGCCGTGCAGACCCTCACGCACCCGCCAGGCGAGCTCGATCTCCTCCGCCTCGCGGGTGAAAGCGATCGGCCGGATCGTCTCGTGGGATGCGAGGATCGCGCTGGCCCGCTCCAGATAATCGTCGAGCTCTGCGTCCGTCGCGGCACCGAACTCGACCAGGAGCACCGCTGAGTCCGGCGGAAGCTCCTTCCACTCCTGCGGTGCACCGACCATGTTCCAGGCGGCGGTTATCAGGGCCGGGGCGACCATCAGCTCAACCGCCGTGGCACCGGCGCCGACCAGATCGCGGACCGGGGCGATCGCCCGATCGATGCTGGGGAAGTGAATCCAGGCGATGGTCGTGCGGGCCGGCAACGGCACGGTTTCAAAGACCGCCTCGGCGAGGAAGGCCAGCGTGCCCTCGGAGCCGATCAGCACTCGCCGAAAGATCTCCAGCGGCTCCTCGGCGTCGAGGAAGGCGCAGAGGCGGTAGCCGGTCGTGTTCTTGATCTCGAACTTGCGACGGATGCGCTGGCTCAGCTCGGGATCGGCGCGGATCTCCTCGCGAATTGCCGCCAGCCCGGCCGCCAGCCGCGGCTCGGCGGTGCTGAAGCGCTCGGCGGCGCCGGGGGCTGCGGTGTCGATCGTCGTCCCCGAGGGGAGGACAAACGTGATCGAGCGCACGGTCGAGTAGGAGTCGTGGAGGACGCCGCAGCGCATCCCTCCCGAGTTGTTGGCAACGACACCGCCGATGGTGGCAATCTCGGTGCTGGCGGGGTCCGGCCCGAGCTTGCGCCCGTACGGAGCCAGAACCCGGTTGGCGTGGCCGAGCACGGTGCCGGGCTTTACCCGGGCGATCGCTCCTCCATCCTCGACCGCGACCCCGCCGAAGTGGCGGCGCACGTCGACCAGGATCCCATCACTCTGCCCCTGGCCGTTGAGGCTGGTCCCCCCCGCCCGGAAGGTGACCGGGATCGCGGAGCGGCGGCCGTAGGCGAGGACCTTGGCCACATCCGCGCTGTCGCGGGGCACCACGACGGCTCTCGGAAGGAGGCGGTAGGGACTGGCATCGGAGGCGTAGCGGACGATGTCACTCGCCCGCCCCAACACCCGGTCGGCGCCGAGCAGCGCCTCAAGCTCCCCCCGCAGGGGCTGCGCCACGCCGGCGGCGATCTGATCCGGCGCGCGGTCGGCGGCGGGCCCTGCCGCCCGGGGCGCCAGCGAGGAAACGTTTCGCTCCAACAGCGCCATCGCTCCCTCAGAAAAGCGCCATCCCGGGCGCCACGGGGACTTCGACCAGCTCTGGGGCCGCGGAGGTGAGCGCCCTCGCCAGCGCCTCGCGCACCTCCTCGCGCTCGCTGACCCGGCGGGCGCTGACCCCATAGCCCGCGGCTACCGCGGCGACGTCGAGGCCCGGCAGATCAAGGCCAGGAGCCCCCTGCACCCCCTCCACTTCAGCGAACCACTTGAGGATCGCGTACTCCGCATTGCCCAGGACGAGGAAGGTGACCGGGACCCGGTAGGCGACGGCGCTCCAGAACGCGGTGATCGCGTACTGCGCCGAGCCCTCGCCGAGCACGCAGACGACCGGCCGATCGGGCTGGGCGAGCTGGACGCCGACCGAGGCGGCGAGGCCGAAACCGAGGCCGCCGCCGGCGCTGAAGTAGTAGCTGCCCGGCCGCGAGATTCGCAGCTGGTTGCGCAGTGCGAGGGTGCTGGAAGGCGCCTCGAGCACGACGATCCCATCCTCTGGCAGGACCTCGGCGAGCGCCGAGCAGACGGTCGAGGGGTTGAGCGGCTCGCTCGCCGGGATCTCCTGGGGCCCCTCGTTGGGCTCCGGTGCTGGTCGGCTGGACTCGGGGACCGCCTCCAGGAGAGCCTCCAGGGTCAGCCTCACGTCGGCGACCAGGGCATCGCCCATCGGCGCGCGGGCGGCCTCGTCGGGGTCGCTTGTGATCGCCACCAGCCCTGCCCCGTCGGGCAGCAGCGGACCGGGGACGTGGGGGTAATAGGGGAAGACCGAGCTGCCGGCAACCAGGATCAGATCGTGGCCCTCAAGTGTCTGGGCGACGGGGCCGATCGCCGGCGGCAGCACGCCACGAAAGTTTGGATGGTTCTCGGGAAAGCCGAGCCGGAAGCCGCCCGTGGCGGGAGAGGCCCAGACCGGCAGGCGCTGGCGCTCGCAGAGCGCTACCGCGACGCTCCACCCCCCGCTCGCGTCGATATCGGGACCGGCGATAAAGACCGGGTTGCGGGCGGCCTCAAGGCGCTCGGCGAGGCGCCGGACGGCCTCTGGGTCGGCGGTGGCCCGGCCGCTGACCGTCCGCCCGATCGCCTCGCGCGCGTCGGCCTCCTCGACCTCGGCATACCAGTCGTCCATCGGCAGCGAGACGAAGACGGGGCCACGCGGGGGCAGCGATGCGAGGTGGAAGCCGCGCGCCAGGGCCAGCGGCACGTCCTGCGCCCGCGGCGGCTCATATGACCACTTCACAAACGGGTGCGGCAGCCGAGTCGCGTCGCGGTTGGTCAGATTCGCCTGCAAGGTGATCTGGGCGCGCGCCTGCTGGCCGGCTGTGATCAGGAGCGGCGAGTGATTTGCCTGCGCGTTGAAGATCGCCCCCATCGCGTTGCCCAAACCCGGCGCGGTGTGGAGGTTGACCAGGGTTGTGCGGCCCGAGGCCTGGGCGAAACCGTCCGCCATCCCCACCACAACCGCCTCCTGCAAGCCGAGGACGTAGCGAAGGTCAGCGGGGAACTCGGCGAGCATCGGCAGCTCGGTCGAACCCGGATTGCCGAACATCGTCGTCATCCCCTGCGCACGGAACAACTCGTAGCTCGCGTCACGGACGGTCGGCATCGGCGAACCCTATCCGGGCGGCCGAGTTCAGCCGCGGCCGAATACGCTGCGGGCAAGACGATCTCGATGGAGGCGATCAATTGAGCGAGCAGCTGTGGGGCGGCGAGACCGCCAAGGCCATCGACAACTTCCCGGTGTCGGGCGAGCGGGTGCCTGTGCCGGTGATCCGCTGGCTCGGCCGCATCAAGGGTGCCGCTGCCGAGGTGAACGCAGAACTCGGCCTGCTCGAGGCCGAGCTGGCTGAGCGGATCGCGGGGGCGGGGGCGGCGGTCGCCGAGGGCGAGCACGACGACCAGTTCCCGATCGATGTCTTCCAGACCGGCTCCGGCACCTCCTCGAACATGAACGCCAACGAGGTGATCGCCAACCTGGCCGGCGACGGAGCCCACCCCAATGACCACGTCAACATGGGACAGTCCTCCAACGATGTCTTTCCCTCCGCCGTCCACCTCGCGGCGCTGGGCGAGGTGACCCACGACCTGCTCCCGGCAATGGGCGGCCTGCAGGAGGCACTGGAGCAGAAGGCCAAGCGCTTTGCCGACGTGGTCAAGGCGGGCCGCACCCACCTGATGGACGCGGTGCCGGTCACCCTCGGCCAGGAGTTCGGCGGCTACGCCGCGCAGGTGCGACTGGGTATTCAGCGGGTCGAGGCGACGCTGCGCCGGGTCGGCCAGATTCCGCTCGGCGGCACCGCGACCGGGACCGGACTCAACACCCACCCGGAGTTCGCCGCCAAGGTGCGGGCGAAGCTCGCTACCCAGAGCGGCCTGGCGATCTCCGCCCCGCTCGACCCCTTCGAGGCGCAGGCAAACCGCGACGCCCTGGTCGAGCTCTCCGGCGCGCTCAAGGTCTACGCGGTCTCCCTCAACAAGATCGCCAACGACCTCGCCCTGATGGGCTCCGGCCCCCGCGCCGGACTCGCCGAGCTGCGCCTGCCCGAGCTGCAGAAGGGGTCCTCGATCATGCCCGGCAAGGTCAACCCGGTGATCCCGGAGGTGGTGATCCAGGTCGCCGCCCAGGTGATCGGCAACGACCTGGCGATCACCGTGGCCGGCAGCCAGGGCCAGTTCGAGCTGAACGTGCGGGTGCCGCTGATCGCCCGCAACCTGCTCGACACGATCAAACTGCTGAGCTCCGCCTCGCGCCTCCTCGATCAGAAGTGCGTCGCCGGGACCGAGGCCAACGAGGAGATGACCGAGCACCACGCCGAGGCGACGCTGGCGACGGCAACCGCTCTCAACCCCCACATCGGCTATGACCGCGCCGCTGAGATCGTCAAGGCGGCGGCGGAGTCGGGGCGCTCACTGCGCGAGGTGGCGCTTGAGCAGGGGGTCGAGCCGGCGGTGCTGAAGGAGGCACTTGACCACCGCAGGATGGCCCGCCCCCACGGATAGGCAGAGGGCCGGGTCAGCCCTGGAGGGTGATGAAGCGCTCCTCGGTCAGCTCCATCACCGCGAACGCCGGGCCCTCGCGGGTGTTTCCCGAGTCCTTGACGCCGCCGTAGGGCTGCTGATCGGCGCGGAAGGTGGGGACCTCGTTGATCAGGACCCCGCCGAACTCAAGCTCCCGGGCCGCCTGGAGACCGCGTCCGAGGTCACGGGTGTAGACACCCGCCTGGAGGCCGAACTTGGAATCGTTCGCCATCTCCAGCGCCTGCTCGAAGTCCGAGAAGCGATCGATCGTCGCCACCGGTCCGAAGATCTCCTCGCGCCAGACCTTGGTGTCTTTGGGCGGCGCGCCGAGCAGGGTCGGAGCCAGGCACCGTCCCTCGTCGACCAGCTCGCCCCCGCTCAGCAGCTCGGCGCCCGCCTCAACCGCCTCATCGATCCAGGTCTTGACCCGGTCGCGATCATCGGGGGTGATCAGCGGACCAACGTCTGTCTCTGGGTCGAGCGGGTCGCCGACGCGCAGCCCCTTGGCGTTGGCGATCAGGCGCTCGGTGAAGGCATCGGCGATCTCGTCGTGGACGAGCACTCGCTGGATCGAGATGCAGCTCTGGCCAGCGTGGGAGAAGGCGTGCAGCTTCGTCTTGTCGGCCGCCAGCTCCCAGTCGCCGTCGGAGTTGACGATCAACGGTGCGTTTGAGCCCAGCTCCAGGTTCACCTTCTTGTGAGGCACGCGGCTGCGGATACCCCAACCGACCGTCGAGGATCCGGTGAAGGTGATCGCCCGGGTCAGCTCGTGCTCGACGATCGCGCTGCCAACCTCTGAGCCCGGCCCGGGCACGACGCTGAGCCAGCCCTCCGGCAGGCCCGCCTCGACCAGAATTGCGGCCAGCTTCAGCGCCGAGATCGGCGTCTGGCCGGCCGGCTTGAGAACGACCGCGTTGCCGGCGGCGATCGCCGGGCCGAGCTTATGGGCGACAAGGTTGAGGGGGAAGTTGAAGGGGCTGATCGCGCCGACCACGCCGTAGGGGATCCGCAGCATCACCCCGAGCTTGCCGGCGCCGGCGGGCGAGGCATCCATCGGCACCGTACCACCGGTCAGTTTGCGCGCCTCGACAGCGGCGAAGGTGAGGGTCTCGACGCAGCGCTGCGCCTCGACCGTGGCGGTTTTAAGCGGCTTTCCAGCCTCCGCGGCGATCGTCAGCGCCAGCTCCTCAACCCGCTCTCCGACCAGCTCGGCGGCACGGTCAAGCGTCGCGGCGCGCTCATGTTGGGGGAAATCTGCGGACTCAAAGGCGGCCTGGGCCGCCAGGACGGCGCGGTCGACCATCGCAGCGTCGCCCGCCGGGACCCGCCCAACCACGGTCCCGTCGTAGGGGCTTCGCACCGCCTCCCACTCGCCGGTCTGCACCCACTCACCGGCCGCCAACAGCTTGTGATCGATCGCTTCCACCGTCTGAGTCGCCATCCCGCTATCTCCTCGCGTTGCGCTGTTCGGTTCATCGCCTTGGCGATGATTAGAACAAGCGGATCCCAGGGTAGAGCAGGCCGACACCCGCCGGCGCCGAGTCTGGCCAGCGGCTGCCCCGGCCGGCCTGCCGGGAGCACCGCGTGGGTCCTCCGTGAGTACTTGAGCAATATCTGGGGGCGGAAGGGTTGGCTTTAGCCTGAATTTCCGGCGCGCCCTTCCGTTCGCCCCCCGGGGCAGACCGCCCCGCCGTCCGAGCCTGGCGAGTGGGCCATACGGGCCTTGTCAGGTGATCTAGCGAACGCTTCGGCTGGTTTTTG
>JBAVAR010000026.1:0-29053 GCA_049585815.1 Solirubrobacterales bacterium | reverse complement strand
GCCGAAGCCTCCACCCTGGAAGACAGAACCAACGGGCGCATCTTCGGCGTCGACCCCCGGCAGGGCCCGTACTCGTGCTCGGGCACCTCGCTCAACACCCCCGATGGGTCAATCGTCCTCACCGCCGGGCACTGCGTGGTGGAGGCGCGGAGCTGGGGTCGTGACCTGATCTTCATCCCCGCCTTCGATCATGGGCGGCGACCGTTCGGAACCTTCGCCGCCGAAGCGGTCTACACCACCCCCGAGTGGCGCCAATCAGAAAACACGGATTTCGACGTCGCCGCCCTGCTCGTCAAACCGAACCAGTACGGCACCCTCGCCAGCGTGGTCGGCTCGCGCGGCTACGTGACCGGCCGCTCGAGGTTTTCGGCCTTCCAGATCTTCGGCTACCCCGCCGGGGCGCTGGACGGGGAAGAACTGCGCTCCTGCCTGACCCACGGCCTGGGCAGCGATCCGCTGACGGTTGGTCTGGAGGGGCCGCCGACGGTCCCTAGTCGGTGCAACATGGCCGCCGGCTCCAGTGGCGGCGCCTGGTTGACGGAAGGCAAATACGTCAACGGCGTGACGAGCTACGGCTACGCCCACAACTTCACCCGCCTCTACTCGCCCTACTTCGGCGCTGCGATCGGCGAATTCCTCAGCAGCCTGCCCTGAGCAGCTTGCTCTAGTCGCCGCCGGTTTCCCCGAGCAGCGCCGGCGCAAAGGATCTGACCGTGGTGGCACCGGCGGCGGCGAGATGGGAGAGTCCGAAGAGGTCCTCAGTTGAGCGCAGCAGCGAGTAGGGGTTGTAGGCACTGGCGTCGGTGGAGCCCTGCGTTAGGTAGCGGGAGAGCAGCAGGGTGCCGACCGTAGCTGTCGCCGGGGCGGAGGCGGCAGGGTTTGCTTGATCGAAGGTGACGATCAAAAGGCCGTCCTGCTTGTAGGCCGGTGAGGCGAGGATCTTCGGCACCCACTGGGAGAGAAAGGCGTCGGCGGCGCCAGCGCCGCTCGGTGCGCCGGCCGGGCACTGGCCTTCGACGCCGGCATTGCAGGGGTCGGGGGCGATGAAGGAGTAGGTGGGCGTTGAGGAGATCTTGGCCAGAGCGCCGGTGAGTTCGCCCAGCGGCAGGTCGCTGCTGGCGCAGGCGCCGAGGTCAAGCAGCGAGTGGAAGTAAACGAAGGGGTTCTGGCGTGCCGCGTACCCACCCGGGGGCGGCGCTTCGGGCGCGCCCGAAGCGGGGTGGACGCAGTTTTCGGGTTTGCCGCCGGTGCCGCTCATCCCTTCCATGTAGGCGCTCCACTGCAGGCCGGCGCTGGCGAGCTGGTCGGCGAAGGTCAGCGTTTCAACCGGATAGACGCAGCCCGAGCCCGAGACAACGCCCTGCTTATCGGCTGGGGCACTGGCGGGAAATTCAGAATAGGTCGAGCAGTCGGCCTCGGTTGAGGGGTTGGGGGGCTGACCGCTGATCGCCGCGATCTCGTTGGCGCTGGCGGCGGCGGCGAGCAGCGAGTACCCCGAGAGCAGCTCGCCCTCGGGACGCAGGGTCCTCGCCAGGTAGGGCATCTGGGTGTTGGCGCCAAAAGCAGCTTCGTAGCCGGGACTGGCAAGCGAGATGACGAAGACATGCTTGATCCGACCGGCTGTCGGGGCGGGGCCGGTCGGTGTGGGTGGGGTGGGGGAGGGGGAGGCTTCCGGGGTTCCCGCTTCAACCGCGGAGGCGCCGGTCGGGGCTGGGGGTACGCCGCTTGGCGCTGGCGTTTCGCTTGCTGACCCCGCGGGGGAACCTGATCGCTCGGTGGTGGGGTCGCCGCTACTCGCATGGGTCTGGCCGGTCGCCGATGGGGCGTTGGCGGAGGCGAGGCTGCGGCCGAGGAGGGCGGCCAGCGGCCCCTCGTCGGCCGGGTTGGTGATCGCGCTGGCGATGATCGCCGAGGTGGCGACCAAGGAGGAGGCCACCAGGAGGCCAAAGCGTCGCCCGGTGAGCGTGGCGGCGGCCGCGATCGCGCGGCGAAGCGGATCGCTCAGCGCTCTCATCAAGCAGCCCCCTCAGGCACCAGCGACTGGCCGCACTGCGCGCAGAAGCGCACTGCATGTCCGTATGGAGAGCCGCAGCTGGGGCAAAGGCCGGCAGCATCAGCGCGTTCTAGCTCAAGCACCCTCTCGATCGCAAGCAGCTCGGCGTCGACCCGCTGCAGCTCGGCCGCCTTGCGAGTCAGCACGTCCAGACGCACGTGGTCGCGAATCGCCATCTCATAGAAGGCGCCGCCGAGATCCGCCTGCATGATCGTGAACTTCTCCAACAACCTGTCGCGCTGAGAGACGAGGTCGGCGTTCTCCTCCTCTTTGACCTCGGGTTTTTGGCCCTTCAGCTGGCCGGGCGCTCGCCGTTTGGCTCCGGAGTCTCGGATCATCTCGGGGATCGGCCGCATTGCTAGTGCCCCCCCGAGCCCGAACTCGGGCCTCCGACCACGATCACGCTGGGCAGATTGGTCTGTGCCTTGATGTAGTTCTTGCCGACCTGTTTGACGTTGTTTTCGACCAGCTTGGTGTCTTCCTGGGTCAGCTTCTTGGTCGGCTTGAAGCCGGTCACCTTTGTGATCGGTCCGTTCTTGCTGGCGATCACCTGGTTGCCGCCTTTCGCTTCGCCCTTGCCATCCTTCTTGGAGGCACTTGCCTTTGGCGTTGCTGCGGTTTTCGCCGCAGTGGTGGAGGTCGCCGCAGCGGTGGCGTTCTGGTGGCGCAGCGCTTCGAGCAGCGCTTGGTCGTTGTTGCCCGTGCCATCGCGCCCGACCAAAACACCGATCGCAACCGCGATCGGCAAGAGCGCGAAAAAACCGACGGCCGCCGCCCGAGATGTGGACGGGCGGGCCGGCGGGCGGGTGACCGGCCGGCGGGCACGTTTGCTCATCGTCGCGAAGTAGCGCGATGCCGGGTTTGCGCCGTTGCCGCGCCGCGCCGCGCAGTTGACGCAGTAGCGCTGCTGGGGGTCAAGGGGCGCGCCGCACTCCTCGCAGGGCTCATATTGATTCTGGGTGGGGGCGGGCATCACCGGTGTTCCTGCTGGGATCGATCGGCCGCTGAGCGATCGCGCCTTTGTTCTTGAGCCCTGAGGATGCGCTTCGCGCGCGCCTGCTCGCGCGCCGCCTTTTCCTCGGTTGTTGTGCAGCCGGCGATGGCGCCGGCCAGCAGCACTCCGCAGATCGCCAGAGCCCCGGCGCGAGAGGTGTGGGTCCTAACCGAAGGCACCGCTGACGTAATCCTGTGTTCGTTTCTCGCGGGGCGAGCCAAAGAGCGAAGTCGCGCTGCTGTACTCGACCAGCTCGCCCAGATACATGAAGGCGACGTGATCGGCGACCCGGTAGGCCTGCTGGAGGTTGTGGGTGACGATCACCACAGCGACGTCGTCGCGCAATTTGACGATCAGGTCCTCGATCACCTGGGTCGACTGCGGGTCAAGGGCTGAGCAGGGCTCATCGAGCAGCAGCACCTCGGGCTGGGCGGCCAGCGCTCGAGCGATGCAGAGCCGCTGCTGCTGACCGCCGGATAGTTTCAGCGCGGGGTGGTCGAGATTGTCCTTTACCTCCTCGAGGAGGCCGGCTCGCTCAAGGGCGCTGTGCACCTGGGGCTCGAGAACCTTCTTCCGCGTGCGGCGCGATCCCTGCTCGCGCAGCACGTAGGCGATGTTGTCAAAGACGCTCATCGGGAACGGATTGGGTTGCTGGAAGACCATCGTCACGCGGCGCCGCAAAAGAGTCGGCTCGATCTCGCGGATATCGACGTCATCGAGCAGGATGCGGCCGCTCAGGGTCGCGGTTCGGGTCAGCTCGGTGAGCCGGTTGAGAGAACGCAGCAAGGTCGTCTTGCCGCACCCAGAGGGGCCGATCATCGCCAGCACCTCGCCCTGGCGAATCGGCAGCGAAACGGATTTGACCGCATCGCGGTGGGCGTAGGAGACCGAGAGGTTGTCGACCTCCATCCGGCGGATCGAGAACTGGGGGGCGCCGATCGAACGTCGCGCCGCGGTGAAGCCACCGGGCGAGGTGGCGCCGTTGCCATTGCCGTTGGTCGGGTGCGCCGGTGCTGCAACCTGGCGCGCGGTCGGAGCGTCGTCCAGCTCAAGGCGCCGGATCGGGGGTGGGGGGGTGCTCATGAACTCCATGTGCCCGCCTTTTTGGAGCGGCGATGGACGACGTCGACGGCCGCGTTGAGGATCAGCACCAGCACCAAGAGAACGAAGGCGGCCGCGTAGGCCTTATTCGGCTGATTGAGATTTCCGGTGGGGGAGGCCTGGTAGACGTAGTTGGTCAGCGTCGTCCCCGCGCCGCGCAGGTAGTTGAGCGGGAAGGTGCCCCCGACCGGGGCAAAGTTCGGGATCGCCCCGAGCAGGACGAGAACGATCGCCGTGTCGCCGATGATGCGACCGAGGCCCAGCATCGCCCCGGTGGCAACCTGAGGACGGCTGGCCGGCAGGAGAATGCGCCGGGTCGTCGCCCCCTTCGTCTTGCCGACCGCATAAGAGGCCTCCCGCACATGCTGGGGGATCGCCCGCAGCCCCTCGCGGGTGCTGGTCACGACCAGCGGCAGCGCCACCAATGACAGCATCGCCGCGGCGGCAAAGAAGGAGCGGCCGAAGACGACGCCTTCGTTTGTGCGGCTGAGAAAGCCGAGCGCCGTGCTGGAGAAGATCACGGTGCCAAACAGCGCCAGCACGATTGAGGGGATGCCGGCGATCGCCTCGATCGTCGACTCGGTGATCCGGGCCAGCGCCGCCGGGCGGCCGTACTCGACCAGCCACACGGCCACACCGACCCCCACCGGGAGGGCAATCGAGATGCCCAGTGCGGCGACGATCAGGGTGCCGATCAGAGCGTCGGAGAAACCGCCGGTCTGGCTTTCGCTGAACCCCGATGTCGCCGGAGTGACCAGCATCGAGGGCTTCAGGTAGGTGAGGCCTTTGACCAGGAGATATCCGACAATCGCGATCGCGATCGCACAGAAGAGGATGCCCAGCGCCCAGCAGACGGCCAGGCCGATCCGATCCGAGAGGCGCCAGGTGGCGCTGCCCTCCACCGCGCCCTTGGCCTGGCGCGGTGGCTGCCCTGGCGGGGGGCTGAGCGCTGGCGTGGTGAGCGATGCGTCCATCAGGCGCCCGCCACCCCGTATTTGCCCATCGCTCGCCGCGCGGCCCAGCCGGCCAGCGA
Organism: Solirubrobacterales bacterium; assembly: GCA_049585815.1. Lineage (GTDB taxonomy): Bacteria > Actinomycetota > Thermoleophilia > Solirubrobacterales > 70-9 > DATLSM01. Next base: position 23,872 of record JBAVAR010000026.1, on the reverse strand, counting down.
GAACATCGCCGCCGAAAAGAGGAGGACGGTGGCGATCGCAAACAGCGTCGCGTTCGCGGGCTTTGAGCTGAGCTGGTCGATGTTCTTGACGATCGTCGGTGCCAGTGGCCGCGATGGCTCATAGAGGAAGATCACTCCGTCAGCCGGGTTGGGGGCAAAGCCGACCGAGCCGGAGACCATCGCCAGCATCACCGCCTCGCCGATCGCCCGGGCGACCGCCAGGACTGTCCCGGCGACGATTGCCGGACGCGCGGTACGCACCCCGATCTTCCAGGTCGTGCGCCAGCGGTTGATACCGAGCGCCAGCGAGCCTTCCAGCCATCCCGGCCGTACCGAACGCAAGCCATCGGTGAAGATCGCGACCATCAGCGGCGCGATCATCACGGTGAGGATCAGGATCGCCGCCATCAGGCTGTAGCCGCTGAGGGAGATCACCCCCGCAACCGAGGCCTTCTGGGCCTCGGTGATCAGGTGGTTGCCGATGAACGGAACGACAACCAGAACTCCGAGCAGGCCATAGATCACCGAGGGGACGCTGGCCAGGAAGCGGATCACCGGCTCAAGCACGCTGCGCATCCACTCGGGGGCAAACTCGACGACGAAGACTGCGATGAACAGCGAGCAGACCAACGCGATCCCGACGGAGATGCCGGTGATCAGGATCGTGCTCCAGATCAAGGGCCAGGCGTGGAAGGTGTAGACGGCGGTCCCGGCGCTCTGGCCGGAGAGGCTGATCGCGTTCAGCTGTTCGTCGACGTTGCCACCCGGGCCAAACCAGGACAGGCCATTGTGGGCGAACGACGGCCACCCGCGTACGAAGACGGCGATGATCATTGCCAGGAGCAGCCCGACGACGGCGCAGACCAGCGCGCCGAGCACTCGCCCGACGCGCTGGTCCGACCACCGAGGGCCGTAGTCCGGCTGGTAGTACTCGTCCAACCAGCGCTTCACCTCGCTAATGACTCTTGTTGTATTTGGCGACTCCGCCGGCCTTGTTGATCACTTCACCGGCCAGCGGGCTGGTCCGGGCCCAGTCGGCGAACTTCTCCACCGCGGTGCTCGGGCTGGCGGTCGGAAGCACCAGGTAGATGTTTCGCCAGAGCGGGTACTTCTCTGAGTGGACGGTTTTCGCCGTGCAGGGGACCCCGTTGACGTTGATTGCCTTGATCCCGTGCTGCCAGGCGAGCCCGGCGTAACCAATCGCGCTCGGATCCTGTTTGACCGCGTTGACGACGAGGCCGTCGGCGGTGAGCGCGTTCACCACCGAGGAGGGAGCGTGGTTTTCGAGAACGGCCTGCAGAAAGAAGGTGTAGGTGCCGCCGTTCGTATCGCGACCGACCGGGTCGATCGTCGAGGTGAGGTTTGAACCCGGAATCGAGCTCCAGTTGGTCGTCAGCCCCAGGTAAATGTCGCGGAGCTGTTCGATCGTGGCGTTGCTCACCCTGTTCTGGTTATTGACGTCCAGGCAGAGCCCGTCGAGGTAAAGGGCGATGTAGGTCGTCCCGGCGTCGCTGGGAAGCGGAGTGCGCGCCTGCCCGGCGAACTGGCTTTTACCGGTCTGCACGTCCTTGATACCCGCGTTGCCGCCGTCGGCCGTGTAGATGAAGTGGATCTTGTGGTTGACCTTCTTCGTGTAGGTCTTGAACAGCGCTTCGAGCACGGGCTGCGCGGCAACCGAGCCTGACCCGATCAGGGTCTGAGCGCCGGCCGATGCCGGAACGGCGAGCCCGAGGAGGGCGAGCACCGCAATGGCAAGAGTCTTGAATCGCATCGATTGGGGTCCTTTCCTGCGGGATTAAGAGTTTGTCGACTGGCTAACTCGACATCACCCTAGCACCTTCTGTAGTTTATTGACCTTCTTGATACAGAAAGGCCGTCCAGCAGGCCACCGACCATGGAGGTTCCATTGCTCAGCAGAAGACTGTCCTCGCCCAGAGCGGTGACCGCGATCGCACTTGCGGCCGCGATCGCCGCTGCGGTTGCCGTGACGCCGTCCTTCGCCGAGTCGTTCCTGACCGGCCAGCAAGCGGCCCGCACCTATCTGAAGAAACAGACGGCGGGCAACCTCTACGTGAAGAAGGCAACCGCGCCAATTACCCCGACTGCCTCAATCGCGGCCAGCAACACCGTCTTTGGGCCGGTCTCGGCGACCACTGCCGGCTATATCCCGACCGCGTTCACCTCCTTCGCAACGAAGGGGATCGGCCCGGCGGTGATCTCCTTCTCAGGTCAGGCGACCTGCACGGCAGCGAAACCGACGGCGGAACTCGCCTGCCCGATCAACATCCTCGTCGACGGGCAGAGCGCCGCAAAGGTCAACTTCGCTCCTGCCACGGCGAGCTCCCCCGCGCCCGCAGCCGACGTTTACACAGCGGTGCAGACGACGGTGCTGAGCAAGGGTGGGCACACGGTGGCGATCCAGTACGCCGGCGCGAAAAACGTCACCTTCACGCTGAAGAGCTGGAACCTCGCGGTCCAGGCCTATCCCCAGCCTGCGGAAACCGGGGGCCAGTAGGTCGGGGCAGGGAATCGCCGAGGATCAGGCGGGCCCGGTAGTAGAGGGCCTCATCGGCGGCGCTTTCACGGACCACGCCACTCAGTCGGCCGCGCGAGATGAAGGTGGTGGTGGTGCTGGGGGGTGAGGCGCTCATCAGCTCTCCTTTCTCAAGTTTGTTAACTAACTAACTCAAGAATAGCACCACGAGAATATGATGAGCGGCGAGATGGGGCGGGGCGCCACCCGGCAAAAGCGCGCCCCGCCCCGTCGCCCCTTCAGGCGGCTGCAGAAACCTCTGCGTCATCGCCGCCCTGTTTGGCGGAGGGAGTCGAGGCCCCCCGGTCCTGGGACGGCGATTCACCGCTGAAGCTTGTTTTCTGGCCCGGTCGCAGGTAGACGATCTGTCCCTCGCGCAGCTCCAGCTTCTGAAGCTCTGCCCGGGTGAGCTGCGCCCAGACCTCGGTTCCGTCGCCGAGTGCGAACTCGACCCGGATCTCGAACCCAAGCGCGGCGATCCGCCTTACGAGCGCCTCCTCGGTGCGCTCGTCGGGGTCGAGCACGACCTCGATGTCATGCGGGCGCACGTAGGAGTCGCCGAGCCGGTTGACCTCGCCGACGAAGCTCATCACGAACTCGTTGGCGGGATGGTCGTAGAGGTCATCGGCGCTGCCCGACTGCTCGACCCGTCCTTCGTTCATCAAGACCAGCTGTCCGGCGACGTCCATCGCCTCCTCCTGGTCGTGGGTGACGAAGATCGTCGTCACGTGCATCTCGTCGTGGAGGTTGCGCAGCCAGGCGCGAAGGTCCTTGCGGACCTTGGCGTCAAGGGCGCCGAAGGGCTCATCCAGCAGCAGCACCTGCGGCTGCACGGCCAGGGCCCGGGCGAGCGCCATCCGCTGCCGCTGACCGCCGGAGAGCTGGGATGGGTAGCGGCCGGCGAGGCCATCGAGCTGGACCAAACGCAAAAGCTCATGGACCCGCTCCTCGATCTCGGGGCGCTTCCACTTGCGGATCTTGAGACCGAAGCCGACGTTGTCGAGCACGGTCATGTGCTTGAAGGCGGCGTAGTGTTGGAAAACGAAGCCGACTTCGCGCTTTTGCGCTGGTTGCCTCGAGACGTCCTGATCATTGATGACGACCTCTCCGGCGTCCAGTGTCTCCAGTCCCGCGATCGCCCGCAGCAGCGTCGACTTGCCGCTGCCGCTGGGCCCGAGCAGTGCCGTCAGCGATCCGTCGGGGACATTGATCGATACGTCGTCGAGCGCCTGAAAGTCACCGAAGCGCTTGAACGCTCCCTCGACTTTGATTCCCATCAGGCGGCCTCCTTTCCTTTGAAGAGGTTCATGGCCAAAAGGGCGGTGAAGGCGAGTAGCGCCAGCACGACCGCACCGGCGTAGGCCCCCGTCTCGTTGTAGTTCTCGAACTGCTTGGCGACGAAGATCGGCAGCGTTTCGGTTTGGCCCGAGATCTGCCCGGACACAACCGATACGGCCCCGAACTCGCCCAGGACCCGGGCCGTGGTGAGGACGACGCCGTAGGCGACACCCCAGCGGATCGCCGGCAGGGTGATCCGCCAGAAGGTCTGCCACGGGCTCGCGCCAAGGGTCTGTGCCGCCTGCTCTTGGTCGGTGCCGATCTCCTGCAGGACCGGGACGGTCTCGCGGACGACGAAGGGGACCGAGACGAAGACGCTGGCGAGGATCATTCCGGGGATTGCGAAGAGGATCCTGAAGCCCGCTTCGGAGATGCCGGCGAACCAGCCGCCGACCCCGTAGAGGAGGAAGAGCGAGAGACCGATCACCACCGGGGAGACGGCGAACGGAAGGTTGATGATGGCGTCGATAAAGCGGTTCCCCCACCAACGGTGGCGGACCAGCAGGATCGCGCAAACGGTGCCGAAGACGGTGTTGAGTGGCACCGCGATCGCGACCATCAGCAGGGTCAGCTGGAGGGCGTGGATTGCGTTCGGCGTTGTGATCGCATCCCAGGCGGTGGCGAACCCGTGCTCGAAGGTCTTGTAGAAGATCATCCCGACGGGGACGAGCAAAAGCGCGGAGAGGTAGGCGATCGCCGCGGTCCGCAATCCCCAGCGGCTGGCGGTCGACCCGATCATGCCCGGGCCCCCAGGCGCTGGACGAAGCCGACCGCGGCGAGCAGAACTAGCGAGGCAATCAGCAAGACGACCGAGACGGCGGCTGCCCCGGGGTTGTTCCCCTGTTCGATCAGCTTGAAGATGTAGACCGAGGAGACCATCGTCTTGAATGGGATGCTCCCGGTGATCAGGATCAGGGAGCCGAACTCGCCGAGGGCGCGGGCGAAGGCGAGGGCAACGCCGGCGCCGATCCCCGGCAGCAGGTTGGGGAAGATGATCCGGCGAAAGATCGTCAACCCGCTGGCGCCGAGCGAGGCCGCGGCTTCCTCCATCTCGCGGTCCATCTCGATCAGCAGCGGCTGCACGGCGCGGACGACGAAGGGGAGGGTGACGAAGAGCAGGGCAAGCACGACCGAGAACTGGGTCAGGGTGACGTTGATCCCGATCGGGCTCTTGGGCCCGTAGAGGGCGATCAGGGTGATGCCGGCGACGATCGTCGGCAGCGCGAAGGGGAGGTCGATGAAGGTGTTGAGGATCGCCTTGCCGCGGAACTGGTCGCGGACCAAGACCCAGGCGATGATCGTCCCGAACACCCCATTGATGACGACCGTGATCAGCGAGGCGATCACGGTCAGCTTCAGCGCCGCCACCGATTCGGGCGCGGTGACCGCTTCCCAGAAACCGGCGAGCCCCTTGTCGAAGGCCTGCGAGGCGACCGCCGCGAGCGGCAGCAGCACGAGCACGCTGAGGTAGAGCGTGACCATCCCGCGGCCGAGCCAGATGCCCGAACCGCGCTCGGGCCTGGGTTGGGCTTCGCTGCGAACACCGCCCCCCGGCAGGGGGATGCCCGGCCGGGGGGCGGTTAGGGCTCCACTGTCGAAATCAGCTGCCAGTGGAGACTCCGAGTTCTTCCTCGATCTTGGTGATCAAACCGGTCTTTTCTTCGAAGAACTGTTCCTTGACCTTGCCCCAGCCGCCGAACTTGGCGATCGTGAACAACCCCTTCGGGGTGGGGAACTGCTTGGGATCGACCAGCTTGGGATCGACCGGCCGGTAGCCGTTTTCGGCCCAGATCTTCTGACCGGCTTCAGACCAGATGAATTCGAGGAACTTCTTCGCCTGCGGCGGGGCCTTCTTGGTGACCGCGATCGGCGTTTCGATCTTGATCGTGTCTTCGGGAATGATGTATTCGACGTTTTCGCCGGCCTTTTCGGCCTTGATCGCTTCGTTCTCGTAGGTGAGCAGGACGTCGCCTTGGCCCTGGGTGAACGCGGTCATCGCGTCCCGGCCGCTGCCAGGCTGGCTCTGCGTCTTTTCGAGCACGGTCTTGACCGCTGCCAGGGCCTGCGCCTGGGACTTGCCCTGCTCAATCTGGGACCCGTAGACGGCCATGATGTTCCAGCGGGCCGAGCCGGAGCTGAACGGATTCGGCGTGATGATGCTGACCTTCTTGCTCAGCAGGTCATTGAAGGAGTGGATGCCCTGCGGGTTGCCTTTGCGGACGGCAAGCACGACCACCGAGTTCTGGGCGATGCCGTTGTATTTCTGCTTATCCCAGTTACTGGCGACCTGGCCTTCTTCGACCAGGCGGGTCATGTCGCTGGCGATCGAGAAGTGAACGAGATCGGCGGGCTGGCCGGCGGCAACCGCGCGGCTCTGATCGCCGGAGGCGCCGAAGGAGTTGGTGAAGCTGGCTCCCGAGCCGGCGGAGGTCTTCTCGAAGGCCGGCTCAAGTTTTTCTTCATAGACGGACTGGGGGGTGGAATAGCCGACCACGGCGACCTGTTCACCACCGGAGGAACTGCTGCTTCCGCAGCCGCTGATCAGGAGGGCCAGGGCCAACGCAAAGAGGCCGGCCAGAAGGCCGGCGTTGACGCTGCGCTGCCGGGTATTGCGCGCGTTACGCATTGAAGTGTTCCTTCCTATGTCAACTGACTTAGTTCTAAAAAGAAGCCGGGACCGTAGCACAATGTCGATAGACAAGGTCAAATATCCGCAGGGGCGCCGGTTTGGGGTCGCGGAATACACTCGGCATGAACCGAGCGAGCGATCGGGAGGAGATCCAGAGGATGAGCGTGGACGCGGTGCGAACGGCCGAGGAGCGCCTTCAGGGGCTGCCGGACTTCCCCTTCGAGTCGAGCTATCGCGAGATCGACGGTCTGCGGATCGCATTTCTCGATGAGGGAGAGGGGGCACCTGTCGTCTTCTTCCACGGTGAGCCGACCTGGTCGTTCCTCTGGCGCAAGGTGATACCGCCCGTTCGCGACTCCGGGCATCGCTGCATCGCCCCCGACTACGCCGGTTTCGGTCGCTCCGATAAGCCCACCGACCTCGCCTGGTACACCTACGATGGCCACGTCGAGCTGATGGCCCGACTGCTGGAGGAGCTCGACGTCCGAGGGGCGACCGCGGTCGTCCACGACTGGGGCGGGCCGATCGGACTGCGGCTGGTGGTCGAGCACCCCGATCGCTTCAACCGGATCGTGATCATGGAGACCGGCCCCTTCACCGGACACCAGCGGATGAGCGATGCCTGGCTCAAATTCCGCGAGTTCGTCCGCGACAATCTCGACGTGCCCGTCGGGTTCCTGGTTCGTGGCGGCTGTAAACATGACCCCGGCGAGGAGGTGATCGCCGCCTACGACGCGCCCTACCCAACCCCCGAGTCCAAGGCCGGAGCGCGCGCCTTCCCCCTGATCTTGCCGACCGAGCCCGATGCCCCGGGCGCGGTGGAGGGCAAACGGGTCGCCGATGCCCTGCGCGAGGACGAGCGCCCGACGCTGGTGCTCTGGGCTGATTCGGACCCGATCCTCCCCTTCTCGGTGGGAGAGCGCGTCTCTGAGCAGCTCGGCTTCCCGCCGCCGCGTGCGATTGCCGACGCCTCCCACTTCCTTCAGGAGGATGCCGGGGAGGAGGTTGGTCGGGTTATCGCGGAGTGGCTCGGCTGAGTCTGGCCACCGTGGTCGCCAGCTCCTCGCGGGAGCGCTCACCGAGCAGCTGGCTGCGGCGCGGCGGGCCCTCCTCCTCCACCCAGGTGAGGGTGCCTGGCCAGTAGGGCCCGGGGGGTAGTCCGGGGTGATGGAAGGCGGAGGCAAAGACCCAGCTGCCCGAGTTGTGGAGGCGCCCACCACCGGAAAGCACCCAATCCGGCTCTCCCTCAAGCGGTCCGCCGCGGTGGGTGTGGCCGGTGATCACGTGGGCGGCGTCCAATCCCAACCTGCGCGCCATCTCCGTCGCCCCGGCCACGCCACTGCGGAAGATCGCCTCGCCGGAGAGGTCGGAGTCAAAGTCGGAGCGCAGCAGGCGGTTAAGACCCCAGATCGTCGCCACCACCCCGGCGCGGGCGGCGGCGCCCTTGACCTTCTGCGCGGTTCCCCTCCCGCCGTTTCCGGAGACCAGCTCCCAGGCCGCCTCAGAGGTGCGACCCGCCCGCCGCGCCGCGCCGGAGGCCCTCGATTGTGCGAGGCCGAAGGCAAATCCGTAGAGGGGCCGGAGGGCGCGCTCATAGTCCTCCGGGGTGGCGGGATCGGCCAGTGGCCCGGAGGCGCGCAGCAGCGCTGCCGCTGCGAGGCACTCCGCGCGGGGCAGGGAGAGGTGGCAATCCATATAGTGGCCGTGGGTTGCGTAGGTGTCCGCGCGCAGCCAGAGTCCTGGGTATGCGACCTCAAGTTCTGTGCTGCCCAGCCAGCCATCGATCAAGGCGGCGGGGCCGGGGCAGGAGTGAGAGCGTTGTTCGAGTCCCAGCCCCGGATCGTGATCAGAGAGCGAGAGCTGATCCAGCAGCGCCTCGGCGAGGCGGTGGTCATGGTTGCCGGGGACGAGGATGACCGGGGAATGGCCGCCAAGCGCCTCCCCAAGGTCCTCGAAGAAGGGCCGCGCAGCGGCCAGCGCGGCGCCGAGCGGGCCCTCGCGAAGCTCGATCACATCGCCGAGCAAGACGACGCGATCGGCTCCGGTGAGCTCCTCGAGAAGGGCCCGCCGGATCTCGGCGTCGCGCAGAATGTCCTCGCCGAAAGCGCTGCCCAGATGCAGGTCAGAGACGATCGCCGTGCGCACCGGTGCAAGTTAGCCGCTGTCGGCAATCCTCAGCCCAGACTCTTCCTGGCTGGACAGCCAGTCCTAGCTAAACTTGCTCGATGGATGGAATGAGCGCGGAGCTTCTGGCGCCCGCCAACGGGATCGAGATCGCCTATCAGGAAATCGGCGACCCCGCCGATCCGGCTCTGCTTTTGGTGATGGGACTGGGGATGCAGATGTTGGGCTGGCACGAGGATTTTTGCGGGATGCTTGCCGAGCGCGGCTTCCGGGTCATTCGCTTCGACAACCGCGACATTGGCCGCTCGAGCATGATCGACTCAGCGGGGATCCCGAACCGACTCGACATGGTGCTTGGCCGGCGCTCAAGCGCGCCCTACCTGCTCAGGGATATGGCCGCCGACACCGCCGGTCTGATGGACCATCTGGAAATCGAGTCCGGCCACGTGGTGGGCGTCTCGATGGGCGGGATGATCGCCCAGACGCTTGCGATCGAGAGCCCAGAGCGGGTGCGCTCGCTGGTCTCGATGCTCTCGAGTACCGGCAGCCGCCTAGTGGGATGGCCGGCGCCGCGAGCCTACGCGAGGCTGATGGCTCGCCCGGCATCCGGTCGCGACGCCGCGATCGAGCAGGCTGTGCAGACGTTCGCAGTGATCGGGTCCCCCGACTATCCGATGGACGAGCAGCATGTACGTGAGGTGGCCGCCTCCTCCTATGACCGCAGCCACAGCCGCGCGGGGGTGCTGCGCCAGCTTCACGCGATCACCGCCTCCGGCGATCGCACGGCTGCTCTGCGCATGCTGAATTTGCCGGTGGCGGTAATCCACGGTGAGAGGGATCCCCTGATCAACCAATCGGGGGGCCGCGCCACGGCGAGGGCGATTCCCGGCGCGCATCTGCGGATTTTCGCGGGCATGGGCCACGATCTGCCTCGTCCCCTCTGGCCGACCTTCGTGGAGGAGATCGCCGCCACCGCCAACCTCGCGATGCGCGAGACGACCGCGGTCTAATCGGGAGCGGCTCAGGGCGTCGAATCTCGCGCCTTTGCGCCGGAATAATTCGCCCATGCCGTCCATAGGCATTGGTCCGCGGAGCACGGACCCCAGGGATCTCTCAGTGAGATTCGTACCGCCTTAGGTCAGGGGATCGATCCCGGCTATGCGGCTGAGAGGATTCGAACCTCCACGCCCTTTCGAGCAATACGACCTGAACGTATCGTGTCTGCCAGTTCCACCACAGCCGCTGGAGGCCACAATGTAGCGGTTGGACTGGCAGTTGAGACTTATGCTCGCGCGCCCAACTTATGCGCTGCAAGCGCCGTTGATCAGGGGCGGACACCAAGGTGAGCTGGGCCCTGAGCGCTGTTAAAGTCCGGCCTCCTCGCCGCTATCGTCTAGGGGACTAGGACGCCGGATTCTCAGTCCGGAAACCGGGGTTCGAATCCCCGTAGCGGTATCCCATGTACAGCGCCAAGTACGCCGCCTCCTGGTGGTGTTTTCTTGTCGTGGTGGCAAAGGGAAGGGGCAAGGTTTCGCTCCCAACTCCACGCAGAGCCATACGGGCCGTCGCCCGGGAAGGATCCGCGATTAGGGCGGGAGTCCAGGCTACTGTCGCCGCCCGCCGCCGTTCCGCAGCCATTTGACCAGCTCCGCGCTCGCCGATCCAGACATGCGCGCCCTGGCCCGAGCGGGAGCGCTCGACCGCGGGTTGGACGGCGAGCTCCTCGCAGGCTTCGCGGATCGCGGTGACGTCTTCGCGCCACGCATGCCCATCGAGGTCGATCGCCAGCAGGTGGCAGGTGTCGTCGGCGAGCAGCGGATAGACGCCCATGGCGTGGTGGCCTTCGAGATGGGCTCGGAGCTCGTGCCCTGCGGGCGCAATGAACGCCTGGTTCGGGCACTGTCCGCACTTCACCTGCGGCTTCTCGCATACCCCTGGCCTCCACTCGTTGGCGCAACAGGGCGCCCATCCGCTGCGACCCTTGGCGTTTTCCCAGCGCCCGGGGAAGACATCAGGCCGACCCTGAAACAGGCGCTCGAAGAGTTGGATCTTGCGCTCGCGGGACCAGCTGTCGCTCGACATGGCGGCGTCTGCCGTTTTTGTCTCGTCTCGGCCAGCTTGGGCGGTACGCAGCTCGTTCAGGCGACGGCGAGAGTTCTCGCGCCGCTGCTCAAGTTCGTTCAGCCGAGCCTCCTCCGCGAGGATCTCTCCGGCAAGGTCTCGGCGAGCGGTCACGTGGCTGCATTTTGCAAAACCCACCGGCGTTACAGCGTCCGCGCGGTTCGCTAAAAGGGCTTCGATGGCCGACGACGGAGCGACGACGCAGAAGGTCCGCGAGCTTCGTGCCCAGGGCTTCTCTCCCAGGGAGATCGCTCGCAGCCTTGGGATCCGGCCCGCCGAGGCGTCCGCCCTAGTCCGCAAGCTCGCAGCCGAGCGGGACAACGCGAATCTCGACGCCGACCTCCTCGACTGCTGGCTCAACGCCGGGTGGAGTGCCGGTCTGGGAGTGCCGGATCGAGCCGACTGGCGCGATCCCGGTTTCGACGGGGGGACGGAGGGTCTGCTTACCGTGCTCGTCGCCAGGCGCCGGCGCCACCGGCGCAAGATCACGACCTGCATCTACCTGATTGATGCCTACTGCCTCGGCGTCAAGAACGCCATGGGGCCCGATGAAGTGGATGACCGAGGCTTGCGCTCGCTCGCTGACTTCGCATTCAGCGCTTACTCTGCTCCTCCCATCAGCGCCCCGATCGATCTCGTCCGCGACCTCGTGCTGGGGGCTGCCGAGTATGCCCGCGGACTCGGATTCGCGCCCCACCCCGATTTCGAGCGGGCCCGCCCGCACCTCGGCCCCTGGGAGGGGCCCAGCGCGATCACGTTCGGCTGCGACGGCCAGCCGCACTACATCAACGGGCCCGATGATGATCCCAAACACATCCTTCGCACCCTGCGGCGCACCGTCGGGGACGGGGGATTTCGCCATACGGTCGCCTATGACCTCGGCGATTTACGTATGGCCGGGTGAGCTGGCGATCAGATCTTCGTGAAGGCGCGCTCAGCGCACCTCGATGACAACAAGTCCACCATCTCACCTGCATTGACATTTTCGCTCTTTTCGCTACTCTGGCCACATGGCGCAGTTGATGCAGGTCCGACAGGCCGCCCGGGCACTGGGGGTCCACGAGAACACGGTCCGCCGCTGGGAGGAGCGCGGTCTTCTGCAAGCCGTCCGGCTCCCAAGCGGAGTCCGGCGCTTCCGGGTAGAGGACGTGGAGGCGATGCGCGCGCAGATGTTCAGCGGCTTCGCGCCGCTGCACGAGGACAACGACGTTGTCCCGGTGACGCGTGTCCGCCCGATCGACTGAGAGCCGTCTTCTTCCGGCCGTAGGGTTCGAGGCCCGTGAAGGGCAGCGAGCGATGGGACCCGGAGAGCATCGGCCACACGACGAGCAGTACTGGACGCGACCTTGGTCGACGACGCTGTTTGCCGGCGACCTCTTCGAGGCTATCCCGTTCGGCGATCAGCCGACCCTGCTTCATCGTGCCGACGATGGCAAGCACTTCGTCGGTGAGGTCGCCTTCGCCTACGGGCTTCTGACGACGCCGACCTGCGACATGGCCGAGCAGCGCGACGAGGGACAGACGGCCCATCCCTTCCGCGTGCTCGTCCCTGTACTTCCGCTGGCCGCCGTCGCCGAGCAGGCCGGCGCCGTCGCAAACAGCGTGAAGCTGCTTCGCAACCGCGACACGCTCCATCCCTACATGTACCTGCCGCCGTTGTCGGGGTTCCTCGAGGAGGAGTCGGTGGCCTGCCTCTTTCGCCCCAGCCTCGTGTCCGACGAGCTGCTCGCCGAGCCACCACGCCGCGTCGCCCAACTCCAGTCAGAGGCGCGTCGTCACCTCAAGGTCAAGCTTGCGGCCTACTGGGCAAGGGTCGCCGTCGATCCAAAGAGCTGCCGCTGCAAGAGCGAGACGAGGAGGAGCTGCGTGCCGCCGACTGGCCTCCGAGCCGCTATGACGATCCGGGGGCCTTGACTGTCAAGCGCGAATAGGAGTCGCGGGGCGCTGGAGGCGTGTCCCGAAATATGTCCCCAACTCCACCGAACTAGATCGAACTCAGCGGAACTCCTTGGACTCAGCGGGCACAAATCGACCGCAATCCCGCTTCCAGAGCCAATTCTCAGTCCGGAAACCGGGGTTCGAATCCCCGTAGCGGTATCCCAGATACAGAGCCAAATGCGCCCCTTCCGAGGGGCGTTTTTGCGTCAGGGTGGCAACCTAAGTGGCAACCCGCGCCACGCCTGGCGGTAATTGGGCGCCCTTGACGACCAGGTAGGCGAGCGGCGAGGATGGTCGGCGTGGGCCAGCGCCAGTACCTGATCGGTTATACGGACGACCTGGAAGAGAAGGCCGACGAGCTGCGAGCCGCAGGCTTCGAGCCGATGCGCGACGGCCCGGAGCAGAACTGGGGGCCGAAAGTGAGGCAGATTTCCGTTGCCGGGGGTCCTCCAACAAGCTCTTGGCCGAGAGCGTGGATGAGGCGGAACGGAAGCTCATCGACATCCTCGAACGGAAGCCCGACGATTTGACCATCACCTCGTTTCCCGAGTTGAAATAAGAGCCGACCGGCTCGATAGGGTCGGAGGTGGTGGCACGCGAGGAGCCCGAGATCGAGGGAACGTCCTCGAAAAGGTCCGACGGTGTTGAGCGATGGCTCGTGCGGGTGGCAACTGCTGGGCTTTTCGTCGCTGCTGTCTGGATTACAGTCGCCCTGAAGGCGCCGGAAAAGCTTCCCGGCGTTGCACTCGGCCAGGAATCAGTGTTCCAGGCCGAGGTTCTCCTAGCCCTGATCTATGCGGGGCTGCTCCTACTGACGCCCCTGTTCTACGGGCTCCTGCGTGGCCGAGTGCCGATAGAAATCTCCCATCGGGGCGCAAAATGGGCGGTAGAGGCAGAAGAGAAACTGGCTAGAGCCGAAGATGCACTCGCAAAAGGGGAGGCGACGATCGCGGGGAGCATGTCCCGATCGTCGTGGAACTTCGACGGCGATCCCGATCTGACGTTCACACAGTAACGGTCTCAAGCACCTCCTCGACAGCAGGGCTGGGTGGAGAATGAGCACCAACCTCCCGCTCAACCGCGACGGCGAGCTTGCCCAGATCGCGGTAGCCAACAACTCGTCGGAACTGGCGCTCTGCCTCGAGCATCCCGGCGGCGGTCCAGCGCAGCGCCATCTCCCCGTCACGCCAGCGCTTGACGTTGCGCGAGCTGCGTCTCACGCACTCGATCATCGACTCGCAGGGGTTGCTCGACTCCAGCGTCTGTTTCAGCTTGCCCCCGATCCCCAGGCGGGTCACGGTGAGCGTCTCGGCCATGCCCTCGCGCAGGGAGGCGGCGGCCCCGGGGTGAGCGCGCTCCAGCTCGGTGGCGAGTCCCTCCAGGCGCTCCAGGGCGAGGTCATGGTCGCTGAGCGCCCAGGCACTGCGCAGCCGGCGCCTCACGCTCGCTCGCTCCGCTCGGGTAGGTGCTCGACTACGTTTCGCTCCTTGTGACGGACGCAGCGCTGCACCGGGGTCCTCACCCCGAGCACGTCGCGCACCGCCTTATGGAGCGCCTTGGCGCCGTCGAGCACCACCAGCACACCCTGCTCGGTGTCAAGGCCGCGATCGACGAGGTCACTGAGTAGGGCGGCGACCACGGTCGAGTTCTCCGTCGATCCCTCCCAGAGCCCCAGCGCCACCTTGACGCCCTCGGTGCTGATTCCCAGGGCGACGACGTTGGTGCGGCCCTTGATCTCGAGCCCGTCGACCATCAGCGCCGCCAGGCGGACGTCGTCCAGGCGGCGGCTCATCAGCTCTTCCAGGTTCTCGCGGGTGCGGGCGACGAAGCTGCGGCTGACCGCCGATCGCGAGGTCGAGCTCGAGGCGGCCTCGAGCTCTTCTCCGACCGGCTCCCGGGTGCGCTCAAAGCGCCGCGTGGAGACGCCGGCGAGCATCTGCTCGAGCACCACCCGGGTGAGCGGGTCGCGGTCGGCGAAGTGCCCGTAGGTGGAGAGCTCCACCTCCTCGGCGCCGTCGGCGCTTCGGACCCGGGGGCGCTTGACGGTGACCCTGCGCCCGCCGAGCGTGACCGGGCCTTGATCGTGGCCGTGGCGCACGGCGCTTCGCTCGGGGTTGTGACGACCCTTCGGGCCGACGACCTCACCGACCTCGGCCTCCATCAGCTCGGCAAGCACGCCGATGCCGACCCCGACGCTGAGCGCCAGCAGTCCCTCCTTCGCCTGCCCAGCGAGCTCTCCCAGTGCCTCTCGAACCTGCTCTGGCAGGTTCTCGAAGCTATCTTCCTCGGCCGCGACCGCGGCCTTCGTTACGGTGTTCATTGGCGGTTCCTCCTGTCCTCGTAGTGGACTTCGACACCCCGCACGCTCCCAACGGGAGCGGACGGGGCGGGAGGGACCGCCGTTTCAAGTTCTACGAGCTACGGGACATGCTCATCGCGGAACTTGAAAAGGAGAGGGCGGATCTTGTCGCGAAACAGGTGGAGCTAGAACTTAAGCCCAAACGGGGCCGATTCCGACCGAAAGGGCGCTAAACTTTGGCGCAGCAAATGAACTGGCAGAACAACAAAGAGCTCGCGCAACGCTTGGCGGAAATCTCGCCGCTCAGCTATGAGGTCGCGTTGCAGGCACTTGAGGCCGATGGTCGCCCGCGGGAGCTAGCCCTTTCGCTCCTCCGCTCCAACGAGCAACACAGGCCCGCTCGGGAAGAGATCGCGCAGACGCGCCAGAAGCTCCACGAGTTCGCTGGCGTCCGCTAAATCAGCGCTAGGTTTTCCCGCCGCGTTCCTCTAGGCTGATTCATAGCTTTCCCTAGCCGCAATGGCCCGAGAGTCGGAGCGGGAGCTTGCCCGGCGAGCTGGCAGCCTAAAAATCCGACTCAAATCGGAAGGGTGTTGGAACATAAAAGTCATGCTGTGCGAACCGACGCTCCAGCCGAATTGGTCTTTCGCGACAGAGCGGTGCTATTAACTCGAAGGTGGCAGCGCATCCCGCACACGCGCCCGATTCCTCCCCGAGTGGAATTTACCCGGACGGAACCCCGCTCCTGGCCGTTCCTGACGCTCTGGTCGACCTAATCGCCGAGCGCGCAGCCGAGCTGCTGGCCGACCGTGTTGCCAATTGGCAACAAGAGGACGGTTGGCTACGTGGTGCCGACCGCATCGCCGCCTACATCGACTGCCCGCGTTCCCGCGTTTACGCGCTGACCAGTGCTGGCCGGTTGCCGGTCGAGCGCGACGGCTCCGCGTTGATTGCCCGCCGCTCTGAGCTGGACGCCTTTGTCCGCAGCGGTGGAGCACGGCGACCGTGACGGGTTGCCACACGGTTGCCACACCCCCATTTAGACCGCTCTGGAATGCGGTTCAAAACGTGGACTTCAGACACTTAGTCCGGATACCGGCGACGACCTCTCCTTGCGGCGGTTCGGTAGTGTCGACGTAGGGTCCCTTCAGAGGATATGAAACTTCCACCTAGCGGGAACCCTGGCTCTGTTCCCGGAGGCATCAATTGCCCATACCTTGAACATGTGCCAGCCTGGCTTGAGCTTCATGTACGTCTTTGGCGACCTGCACTGACTCAGCCTCTCATGGTCGAGCTTGCACTGAAAGTGCGAGCCTGGCTCGCTGGATTCAAACCCGAACTTCGCCGTCCCCGAATGAGCCTCCCTTCTTGGCCCCTGAAAGATGACGGATCTTGGTGGCGTCGAGTCGTTCGCGAGGTGCTGAGAAAGCCCTCCTCCTCTTCCTCCACCGTTGTCACCAACCGCACCGCCCCCACTGCCGGGTTCTTCTCGTTCCGCCGCAGTCGCTGAGAAGGCGAATTCGGAGGTTCCGTCTTCTTCAGTGGTCTGGCTCGCGGCCACCATCGTTCCGGCCGGGATCGAACTCGGGTAGCTGACAGTCCATGCGCCAGCTCTATCGGCGACGGTTTCGGCGAGGAAGCTCGCGATCTCACCCGGCGAGGCACCGGCCTTGCGGAAGATCCGGATCGTGGCACCGGGTGCCGCCGTTCCACTGGCGCCAAGCTTGGTCGAACTCGAGAAATGGGGCGGCTGGATGGCCCCGTTGGCGCCGTTCACCAGCGCGATGAACGGACCGGCGTTCGATGAGCCGTTGTTGCGCGCGACTTCGTCCCGGCGGTTTGCTCCGAATTCGACGCCTTCGACAATTTCGATCGCCGGACCGCCGCTCTGCGAGATCGTATTTTCTTCCGCCGCTCCGTCACCGCCGATCAGGTTGTGAAAAGCGCCGCCAAAGAACCCTGCTTTCTCGATGTGGACTCCGGCGTCGCCGGACGCTTCGATGCGGTTTCCGTAGACGTGGTTCCAACTCCCTTCGATCGAGACGCCGAATTCGCTAGCGTGGGCGATCGAGTTGCCGGCGATCAGCCCGCATTCATCGCACGCATTAGGCAAGAAGACGCCGACCGCCCCTCCAGACAGGGCACCGCCGTCGGACCCTTCCCCGACCGCGTTGCCCCGGATCAGGGTTTCGTAGGCAGTCGTTTCGATTGCCGTGCCGGTCACCATCGACAAGCGATTGCCAATCACCTCGACGTTGCTGCCGCCTACGGCGATCCCGGCCGCTGACGGTGGGTCGAGAGTTTTTGTGCCGGTCGGGTCGACCCCGATCCAGTTGCCTTCGATGACGGTTTGACCGCCGCCCGAGCCGGCGAGGACGCCGTCGATACCGCCGCCGATCAGGTTGCGGTCGCCCGGCAGCGGGCCGCCGATCGTGGCGCCGATCGCCGCGCCCACATGCACTCCGTATTGGGCATTCGGCAGCGGCGCTCCAAACGCGTCAAGGCCGATGTAGTTGTTGAGAATCCGCGTCGAGCCGGTCGCCGGCCCCTCTTCGACGCCGCCGCCGTCGAGGTCGACCCCAGACCGTGCGGCGGCTGCGATCACGTTGCAGAAGCCGGCGCAGATCGTGCTCCCGGTCGGTTCTTCCCGCCCTTCCCTCGAGCCGATCCAGTTGTCGCGGGCGGTGCGGTTTTCGCCGCTCGCCGCGTCGCCGACCTCGATGTTGGTGCCGTTGGGCGCCGGGCTCGCGCCGTCTGGAAGCACCCCAAAGCCGTCGCCCACCACTTCGGTGAAGTCGGCGCCGTCGATGTTGACCCCGGCCCCGTTGTCGTCAGCGAAGATGTTCCGCGCCTCGGAGTCATAGCCGCCGATCGTCGCGCCGTTTGAGTTCTGGTCAACAAAGACGCCCGTTTGCAGCGGGCCCGCGTTGCCGTCCAGCTTCAGGCCGAGCCAATTGTTCCACATAAACAGCCCCGGCCCGCTCGCCACTTCGATCCCCGTCTTCGCCCCAGAGATCGCGAAACCGGTTAGGTCGACGCCTTTGGCGGAGACGCGGAAGGCCGTTTCGCCGACCGGCCCATTGATCCCGGTACAGGGGCCAGGAATTTCGTCGTAGGCGGTTTTGCACTGATACGGACTCGCCGACCCCTCGAGTTTCACCTTCTGGGTGATCGTGGGCAGCGGCGAACCGAGCTCGATCGTGCTGCTGAGTTGGCCGTCGAAGGTCCCGAATTCGAACTTGATCAAGCTCCCTTCGTTGGAGCCCGGCGGGTTCGCGTTCGATTCTTCAATCGCCGCTCGTAGTGTGCAGGTGTTCACGGCTGTTTTGCAGCCGCCCGAGCCGGGAGCTTCATCGACCTGGTCGCCGGTGCTATCGACCGTGTATTCGGCTGCACAGGCTGCGACTGGTGCCAGCGCTCCGACCAACAGCACGACTGCCATCGAGGCAAAGGCCGTCAGAGCCGTTTGTATGCGCCGCCCGGGCCGCCGGCGTGGGATCGGAGCTTGGTCCACGGTGAGGCCCCCCGCCACAGAAAAGATGGTAGCTCGGCCGCGAGGAAACGTGTCCCGAAATATGTCCCCGACTCCACCGAACAAGATAGAACTCAGCGGAGCTCCTTGGACCCAGCGGGCATAAATCGATCACAATCCCGCTCCTAGAGCCAATTCTCAGTCCGGAAACCGGGGTTCGAATCCCCGTAGCGGTATCCCATGCACAGCGCCAGGTTCGCCGCCTCCTGGTGGTGTTTTCTTGTCGTGGTGGCAAGGGAAGGGGCAAGGTTTCGCTCCCAAATCCACGCAGAGCCATACGGGCCGTCGCCCGGGAAGGATCCGCGAATAGGGCGGGAGTCCAGGCTACTGTCGCCACCCGCCGTCGTTCCGCAGCCATTTGACCAGCTCTGAGCGGCGGGCGATCAGGGCGGAGCCGTCGTGGTGGACGGCGCGCCGAGGCGAGCGCGCGGACGATGGCGCCCCAGGTCGATCATCGCCGGCCCCGAAGTGGCGTCAAACTGTTCGACTGTTGGCGCACAGAAAGTCTTCAGGCCCTGGACTTGACACCGCAGCTCCGAAGGGGCAGGCTGCATGGCGCCCGATGGTGCCCGCCTCTTCGCTCCGTGGTCTCGTCACCCGGCTGTCGCAAATGCGGCGGCCATGGCCTGGCGCCCTCGCCCCCCTTCTCGGCGGACTCGTCCTGATCGCCTTCTCGTCAACCCCGGCCCTCGCCGACTCGCCGTTCTCATGGTCCCCTCCGGTCAACGTCGACGGCATCTCGCCGATCGACAGCGTCTCGTGCCCGTCGACTTCACTGTGCGTCGCCGGTGATTCGGCCGGGAATGTCGTTACCTCGACCAACCCAACCGGCGGCGAAGCCGCCTGGGCTTATCCGATCTGGGTAGATAACCCTCTGGAATCCAGCATCGAAGCCCTTCACGACCTTTCCTGCGTGTCCGCTCCCTCGCTGCTCTGCGCAGCCGTCGACCAGACCGGCCATGTCGTTACCTCAACTGAACCGACCGGTGGCGCGGCGACTTGGCATATCGTATCCCTGCCCGGTAGCGAGGTCGACGCGTGGGGGATCTCCTGTACCTCGTCGCTGTGCGTGATCGTGGGCAACGACGAACACGGCGGCAATCTTTTCAGCTCGACTGACCCGACCGGGAGCGGGTCAGCATGGAACCCGGTGTCGTTGAAAGACCACGGTGAACCGGTCGGCCAAATCTATGGCGTCTCGTGCCCGTCGGAATCTCTATGTGTCGCCGCTGGCTCGGGCTCCACCAGCGGCGCAATCTATAGCTCTACTAGCCCGACAAGCGGGACTGCCACGGCGTGGACCCCCGCCGACATCGCCAAAGGTCTTCCATACCAAGTGTCGTGTGCCTCCACGTCGTTGTGCGTCGCGACCGACGGACCGGGCGAAATCATCACGTCGACTGAACCTACCCAGGGCACCTCGGCTTGGAAGTTTGCCGACATCGACGGCGAAAACGACCTGAATGGCGTTTCCTGCACGGCCTCTCCCACCCTGCTTTGCGTTGTGACCGACCAAGAGGGCAACGTCATCACTTCGACGAATCCGACCGGCGGCCCCTCGGCATGGACAGTGACCGACATCGACGGCGAAAATCAGCCGACGGCGGTCTCCTGCCCCTCGACTTCGCTCTGTGTTGCCGGGGATGAGGACGGCAATATTCTGGTGGCGCCCTTCACGTCTTCGACCGGAGCTGGAGGGGGAGGCGGCGGTGGAGGCGGTGGTTCTACCGAGAATCCGCCCGCACTACAAAAAAAGCCCCTCAAGTGCAAGAAGGGCTTCAAGAAGAAGAAGGTCCACGGCAAGACCAAGTGCGTGAAGGTCAAGCACAAGAAACACAAGCACTGAACTGAGGCCTGTACTTTGCAGGGCCCGTTCTGAGGCGCCTCGACCAGGGCCTGACCGAGAGCAAGGGATGGGGAGCAGGCAGGATCGGGTCCGTGATCACATCTTGCACGGTGCGTTCGATCAATTCCGGAGGCGCGACATCGAGCGAGCCCTTCCTGGTATCAGTCTCGCGACCATTCGACTTACCTCGCCGAGCTTCATGAGTCCGGAAAGATCAAGCCCGAAGGCGCAGGCCCCCGGCGGGCGTTGGCGCCGATTTTGAAGGCGGTGCCGAAACAAGCTGTGGGAAGGGAGCCCCAAGCTGCGACAAGTGTGTCCTGGAATATGTCCCTGACTCCACCGAAGTAAATTGAACTCAGCGCACTACTTGGACTCGGCAACCCCAGATCGACCGCATACGGCTACCAGCGGCCAATTCTCAGTCTGGAAACCGGGGTTCGAATCCCCGTAGCGGTACTTCTTTTGTATCAGTTTAGGTTTGGCGGAGCGGGGACTCCGAGTTGACGGCATATCACCCTGACCAGCCCGGGACCGATGTCGCTATGCCGGGGGAGCGCCGAAACCTCGTCATTGGGTCCCCGCCACCTTGCGTGCTTCGATCCTCCGACCTCACGGCAGCCGTTAGCGCTGAGGTGGCGCTCAAGGTCGCGGCGCTTCACGCCGCCGGGACGAACCGCAAGTGCTCGCGGTCAGAGGCAGATGTGCCTCCCGCGAGCTCCTCATCCGGCGTTAACACCGTGCCAAGCGCGTCGAGGACATTCTCGCGTGCTTCCTCTCGCGTGCGGCCCTGGCTAACCGCGCCAGGGACCTCCAAGACGCGCGCGACGATCCAGCCATCCTCATCAGGGCTCTCGAAGGAGATTG
This sequence comes from Solirubrobacterales bacterium, assembly GCA_049585815.1. Classification (GTDB taxonomy): domain Bacteria; phylum Actinomycetota; class Thermoleophilia; order Solirubrobacterales; family 70-9; genus DATLSM01. Next base: position 2,648 of record JBAVAR010000026.1, on the reverse strand, counting down.
TGAAGTCGACGGATGCAGCCATGGCGAAAACGGTAGCGCGTGCGGCGGCGCGCCGCTGGTTCTATGAGCGTGTCCCGAAATATGTCCCCGACTCCACCGAACCAGATCGAACGGCATCGAACTCCTTGGACCCAGCAGCCACATATCGACCGCAAACGAGCTCCCAGAACCATTTCTCAGTCCGGAAACCCGGGTTCGAATCTCCGTAGCGGTATAGGTATGGCTTGAGTAAGCGGTTTGCGCGAAACGGCGGGACAACGAGCCGAATTGCAAACCGATTTCAAGCAGCAGGAAACCTGCGGGTATGGCTTGGTGGTCTCGCTCGGAAATTAGGGGTCAGGTGGAGCTCTTCGACCCAGCGATTCCCAGGGCGGCTTCGATCTCGCCGACGGCTGCGCTCTCCGCGTCGCTGACCGGGCCTTCACTGCCCTTCTCCTGCTTGGCTTCGGCGACCCGTTTGGCAACAGTGCTGACGAACTGGCGATACTCACCAAGCTCAACAGGACTCGCCTTCGCTGCTACCAGGGCTACCGCGTTGCGGACACGCTGCAGGCCATGGTCCCTGACCTCCTCGGACGAGGAGCCGAGGTGGCGGTCCATCTCAGGTCGGTGGGCCGCGAGCTGGTCAAGCAGCTCAGACTCCCCGTGCTCTTTCCGTGCCTCGGCGTAGACCTTTGCCATCGCGAAGGCCTCGCGGAAGCTGCCGCCGCGCTCGGCGGTGGCCACGATCATCCCGGCGGCCGTCGGGCCCTGGAGGATTGTGTCCCACTCCTGGTCGCTGAAGTCGCTGCTGGTCGTCATTTCACTCCAATCGTCTTGCCTCTTGTCGGCGGGCGGTGCGTTTCCTTTGGCGAGCCTACTGCTGAGTCGGCCTGGGGGCTGCTGAATGCGTCGGATGATCCGGCGCCTTCAGCAGCCCCCGAGCCAACCGGTCCGCATGCGGACCAACTGCGTCCCGCGGGGCCGGCGAGTGTTGGCCCAGCTGCCGCGCCAGTCCAGCCCCCAGCCTGCAAACACCCTGGCGAGTCTCGACAACGTCGTCGCGGCCCGAAGCTGACCTTGGGGACAGAATTGGCGTCGAGGTGAGCCGAGCAATGTTCCCGTATGAGGGGAATTCAAGGAGAGTGCGCGAGAGGCCATCCAAACTGTTTTGGAACCTTTGGGCTCGAAGGCATCTACGGCCACATCCTTGAGTTTGAACTCATTTTCCACCCATTTCGTAGGCACTGTTCAAGGAGTGCACCCTTCGTAAGCGCCACCTGCCACGGACCTGATTATCATGAGACTGGTATTCCTGTAAAGGTCTCCCTTGAATACAGCGATGGACTGCCGCGAAGCTCTATGAACCGGACCGGGTTTGACGGAGACCGTTTTTGTTGGTTTCCAATCTAAGAGATATTGCTCAGTTGGACCCCCTGGGGAACGTATAGGTCCTCGAACTCAGCGGGAGAGATATCGCCAAGGGATTCGTGCAGGCGGTCGTTGTTGAACCAGGCGACGTACTCGACGACTGCCAGCTCCAGCTGGGAGCGGGTGCGCCAGACCCGGTCGGCGATCAGCTCGGTCTTGAAGGAGTCGACGAAGCTCTCGGCCATCGCGTTGTCATAGGCGTCGCCGACAGTGCCGACCGAGGCGAGCACGCCGTGGTCGTCGAGTTCCTGGGTGTAGTCGGCGGAGGTGTATTGGGAGCCACGATCGGTGTGGGCGACGAGCGCGAAGTCGGCGCCGGGCTCGCGTTGGCCGAGGGCCATCCGCAGCGCGTCGAGCACCAGGTCGGTGCGCATGTGGGAGGCGAGCTGCCAGCCGATCACCTTGCGGGAGAAGGCGTCGATCACAAAGGAGAAGAACAACGCTCCCTCCCAGCAACGCAGGTAGGTGAAGTCGCCGACCCAGAGCCGGTTGGGCGCGGTGGCACTGAAATCGCGCTCCACCAGGTCCGGGCGGCGCTGCGCCGTCGGGTCGGCCTTTGTCGTGCGCCACGGCTTGCCGCGCCGCTTGGCGCCTTGGATCTCGGCTTCTCGCATCAGTCGCTGCACCCGACTCTTGCCGACCCCCTCCCCTTCGCGCTTCAGGGCGATCGACATGCGCCGGTAGCCGTAGGCGCAGTAGTTGCGCTCGTGGACCTCACGGATGCGGGCGAGCAGGCACTCGTCCTCGATCGCCCGCGAGGACTGACGGCCGGTTCGTCGCTCGTAGTAGGCGGAGGCCGACACCTCCAGGGTCCTGCAGATCGGCTCGACCCCGAAGCGCTCCCTGTGCTCCTCGATATAGGAGCTCACTTCGTTCGGCGTGGGTCGAGCTCGGCGGCGAAAAACGCCGAAGCGCTCTTCAGGATTTCGTTGGCCCGGCGCAGTTCGCGCACCTCACCGCGTAGGGCCTTCAGCTCCTCCCGCTCCTGGCTGCTCAGCAGCTCCTTGCGCTTGCCGGCGTCGGCTTCGGTCTGGCGCACCCACTTGCGCAGCGTCTCGTGGTGGATGCCGAGGTCGCGAGCTACGTGGGCGATCGGGCGGCCGGAGTCAAAGACCATCCGGGCACCGCGATCGAGCAGCTCATCGGGGTATTTCTTCTGTCGTGGCATGGCTTGGGAGTTCCCTTCTTCCAGGTAGGAATCCTGGTTTCAGGGTCTCCGTCAAACCCGGCCTGGCTCA
>JBAVAR010000025.1:0-2246 GCA_049585815.1 Solirubrobacterales bacterium | reverse complement strand
ATCTCGAGCATATCCGGATCATTCCAGTGTCCCGGCCCGGCGAACTTCTCCAGACCGGCTTGAGAGAAACCAATCAGCGCCATGCTACGGTAATTGTCGCTAATATCATCGGTTGTGCGCCACATGTTCCCCCCCACCTGTGGACCCCACTCCCATACGGAATCGACGCCGTACTGACAAAGGCTGTAAACTATGGGGCGATGCGTGTTTATGAGGGCCTCGTGCATTTTCCTGTATGCCGCTTGCATCATGGCCAGTGCTTTCTGTGGATCTTGACGGGGATCGTGCAGCTTTATGATGTCCATGTAATTGCATAAATCGTATTTCAGAAAGTCCACACCCCAACTCGCGTACGTGCTGGCATCCTGCTGCTCATGGCCATAACTGCCCTCATATCCTCCACAAGTCTTCGATCCCGGAGAGGAATAAATTCCGAGCTTCAATCCCTTTGAATGCACATAGGCGCCAAGCGCCTTCATGTCAGGAAATCTGGGGTTGGAATGAATGTTACCTTGTGCGTCACGCTGGCCCTCCCAGGAGTCGTCGATATTGACATAGATGTAGCCTGCGTCCCTCATTCCGCTTGCGACCATGGCATCGGCTGCTGCGCGCACGTCGGCATCGGTGACCTTTTCTCCAAAGTGATTCCAGCTATTCCAGCCCATTGGCGGGGTAGCAGGCCCGTCCGCGGATTGAGCCGATGCTGTCGGCGAGGCCCAAATCAGAGCGATTGCGAGTGAGGCGGACACTGCCAGACAATATTGGATACGACAACGCATACTACCTGGTCCTTTCTGCGACTATAGTGACTCCGGCATCATTGAAGGGCTGGCGCAATTCTATACGGCATCCATTTGCAGCAAGCTCGAACATCGGTTTCCAAATGTCCAGCGGGCGTATGAGAACTTGTTGCGATCGACGGTGAGGTGGAAGGAGGGGGCGCGGGCCTTCTTGAGTATGTCAAAGGCCATGTCCACCTGGGACAGACTTGCGCGGGGGCGCGGTGCGGTGGGGTCGGGAGAACCCTCGCGGAGACGGCGAACGGCCCGTAGTTGGGCTTCGAGAGAAGCTTCGAATATGGAAAGAACGGAATCCTTAAGAGCGTCGGGCAAGTGCACCTCCAGAGCCAAAGCTCAGGAGGAAGGTAGCAGAATGAGGTCGGTCGGTCAATAGAAATTTTACTTTGCCAGACCTAAATGTAGAAACTCCAGGCCCCCGGCTCTGCCGGGGGATACCTACTACATTGTCGGCCTGATCAGGTGGAGGAGAGTCCTCCGACTCCGCACGATTGAACCTGAGATCCATGCGATCAAAAAATAGAACCTGGCGACCTCGAAGCATTGGTTGCTGGCCCGATCTTTGTCAGTGCCAAAGAAGATGCTAGCTTCACCTTCGCAGTTCCGCACATTTGTGAGGAGAAGTTGACCTCCCTGTCGATCTAACCTCTTATCCATCAAAGCAGGCTTTGCAGGAAGCCGTTGTAGTGCCGACCTACCCTCTTTACAAACGCTGAAGGAAGCTGTCAGGATGCGCGCTGACGATGTTTCTGCGCAGCAAACGGCGATGCAAGGACGGCAAGGAACACCGCTACTGGAGTGTAGTGGAGAACCGTCGAGTGCGTTCGGGTCGGGTGGTGCAACGGCAGGTTTTGTTTTTGGGAGAGATCAATGACCGCCAGCAGGGAGCATGGCGACAGACGTTAGAGGTGTTTGATGAAGCCGAGCAGCGGGCCCGAACGCTGAGCTTGTTTCCGGAAGATCGTGCGATCCCGGCCGACGCGCTGGATGGCGTGCAGGTGAAGTTGCGGGAGATGGAGCTGCGGCGGCCGCGGGCCTTTGGCAACTACTGGCTGGGCTGCGAGCTGTGGCAGCAGTTAGGACTGAGCAAGTTTTGGGAAGAGCGGTTGGGAGGAGGGCGGGGGGAAGTGCCGTGGGCGAAAGTGCTGGAGTTGCTGGTGGTGAGCCGGCTGATCGCGCCGGGCAGCGAGTTCCGTTTGCACCGGCAAGGATTTGACCAGAGCGCCATGGGAGATCTGTTAGGCAGCGGCTTCGCGGTGGCCGAGAAGGATCGGCTGTATCGCTGTCTGGATCGCATCGTGGAGCACCAGGCGGCGTTGTTCGATCATCTCCGGCAACGCTGGCAAGACCTATTCCAAGCGCGCTTCGACGTCTTGCTGTACGACCTGACGAGTACCTATATCGAGGGGGAAGGCGAGGAGATTCCCAAAGCGAAGCACGGCTACAGCC
>JBAVAR010000024.1:0-22575 GCA_049585815.1 Solirubrobacterales bacterium | reverse complement strand
TTCGGGTCTGGAAGGCGACGATCCGCTTCCAGCCGCGGCGCTCAAACTCCTCACGGGTCTGGGCCGGGGTCTGGTAGCGGGCCATGAAGGGGGCCTCGTGATCGGGCAGGGCATCGACCTCAAGCGGACCGGCGATGCAGCGCTCGCCCTCCTCATAGATCGCCGCCACCCCGGGGTGGGCCTGATCGGTGGTGCGGTAGACGCGCTCTGCCTCGCTTGCGACATCGCGCTCAAAGATCTCCTCGACGAGGATCCGCCCCAGCGCCTTTCCCTCATCGGAGGCGAGGGAGATGACGTCTCCGACGCTGCAGGGCAGATCGGTGGCGAGGGTGATCGGGATCGGCCAGTAATCGCCGGCGCTGGTGCGCATCCGCTCACAGACCGACTCCCAGTCAGCGGAGCCCTGAAAGCCCCTAAGCGGGGCGAAGCCGCCGTTGGCGATCATCTCGAAGTCGGCGGTGTGGCGCTCGGAGAGGGTCAGGGAGAGGTCGGTCATGGTGTCGGATGGACTCATCGGTCTCGCTTCTGGTTGGGGAGGGGCGCTGGGGGTGCTTGTAGTTCCAAACGCGCTTTGAACCGCGCTTTTTGCGAGTTAGACGAACTTCATACCTGCTATCTTGACTTCCTAAGTCCAGATACTCAAGAAGGAGCAGGCGGTGAGCCCGAAATCAGCAGATTTGAGAACTATCCCTTTTTGGTCCCCGCTTTGGGCATGCAGCGCGTGAGCTCGCGTCCCCGACTCGCGTTGGAGAAGCAGATGACGATCGAGCTTGAGGGATTCACCGCTGAGGTGATCGACCAGGAGGCCGATCGCCTCGGCATCTCCGCAGAGCGCCTGGTCAGCTTCTCGGTGCACTATTACCTGGCCGACGTTGACAGCGGGCGGATCGGCGCTCGAGTCGCCAAGGGCCCGCTCGGCGCCGAAGCCGACCTTTTCGCCGAGAGCCTGCTGGCGGGCTGAGGCGGTTGGGCGCGCCGGCCCCCTCGTCTTTTAGGGGTCTCGCGCCGCTACCGTTTCGCCGGTGATCGATGCGATCAAGCGTCCGGTCGCGGGCTGTCTTGCCTGCATCGGCGCCCTCATCGTGCTCACCGGGCTCGCCTATGAGGTCGGCCCGTTCGGGCGTCTGGATGCCCGCGTCCTCAACCACCTCGACTCCTACAGGGAAACCTCGCTGGGTTCGGTGGCGGAAGTCTTCGTCGGGCTCGCCGATCCGCTGCCACAGATCGCGATGATTGTGCTCGTCTGTGCCTTGGCGCTCTGTTTGAGGCGACCGCGGCAGGCGATCGCCGCCGCGGTGCTGGTCGGGGGCGCGAACCTCACCACTCAGGCGCTGAAGCAATTGCTCGCTCATCACCGCTATGAGCCGATCCTCGGCTGGGGCCAGATCGGCCCCACCGCCTTCCCCAGCGGTCACTCGACCGCGGCGATGGCAATCGCCCTCGCCCTGGTTCTTGTCGTGCCGCGCCCCTATAAGCCGGCGGCGGCGCTGATCGGTGGGGCTTTTGCCCTCGCCGTCGGCTTCTCGGTCGTCATCCTTCACCACCACTACCCAAGCGATGTCGCTGGCGGCTGGCTGGTCGCCGGCGGCTGGGGCTTTGCGGTGGTGGCGGGCCTGCGCGCGGATCAACTCCTGCGAGCCGAACGCGGGGTTCAGCTGGTGGGGGATCGGGGATAGGGGCGATGCGCCTCCGCCCTGGACCAGCGGAGTTCGTCGGATCAGAACGGCTCAGATCCTGAATCTTCTTTTAACCGGTGATGGATCCGGACCGGCCGAGCCCAGGGCTCGCACCGCAAAGGTGTAGCGCCCAGGGTGCAGATGCCTGTATGTCCTGGGGGACGCACAGCCCGAGAAAGCGGCCCTTTGCCTCTTATGTGCGGTCCTTGGCCCGATCAGCCTGCACTGAAAGTTGGTGACCGTGCCGGTGCCAGCGAAGCTGAACGTCGCCTTCCGTTTCCTAGCGTTGATTGCGGCTTTGGTGATCTTTGTGCCGGGGGGCCCGGTGAAGGTGGCCGTTAGCGCCGCGGCCGCGGTGCCGATATTGACCCTGCAGGTTGCGGCGGAGCCGCAGCTTCCGGCGTCGGGGCCCGACCAGCCCGTGAAGGAGGATTGAGCGCTGGGCGCGGCGGTGAGCGTCACCGTGGAGGCCTCACTGAATCGGGCCGAACAGATCGGGCCGCAGGTGATGCCGGCGGGTTGACTGATCACCGTTCCCGAGCCGCTGCCGTTCTTGGAGACGTTGAGGGAGTGGACAATTGGGGCGAAGTTGGCCGTCACCGCGGTATCGGAGTAGATGGTCACCTGGCAGGTTCCGGTGCCCGCGCACCCGGCGCCCGACCAGCCGGTGAATTCGAAGTGATCAGCCGGGGTGGCGGTCAGTGTCACCTGTGCACCCACCGCGAAGGAATGCGAGCAGCTCGCGCCACAATCGATGCCGGGGACGTTGGAGCTCACCGAGCCACCGGCTTCTGCTGCCCGAGTTACGGCGAGCGTGTAGTGCGTGGGTCCGAAACCGAGAAGATGTCCGTCGCGGGTGCCGACGTAGATCCGCCCATCGTTGGCATTGGGAAGCGCAAACTTCGTCGAGACGCCAATTTCACCGCTCCAGAGAAGTTTTGCTGAGCCTTCGACCGGAACGGCGCTGTAGGCGTCGAGCTTGGAGCCTTCACATTCAGGCGGGTTGGAGCATTCGCTGACCCAGACGATTCCCGATCCGGCGCTGGTCCCGTCGGAGGTGACGATCGGCGAGCCAGAACCAAAGCCGAGGTATCCGGGTGAGGTTCCCGCGACAGAGAGGTGGGGGGTCCCGCCTGGGGTTTCATACCTGAGCATCTCAAGTTGGCCAGAGCCGACGGCGGGGACGTAGACGTAGCCGCCGTCACCGGGCCAGGCCGCCATCGAACCCCAGAGTCCGCCCGTTTCCGGAATCTCCTGTACTACCTGATCTTTTCCTTCGGGCCCCTGGCCCATGCCGCCGAGGTCATCGCGGTTGAGCAGGTAGATGATGCCGGGCTTGCCCACCTCGACCAGCAGGTGGGGGATCGCGCTGGTCCCGAAGTAGGGCGAGGGCAGCGCGATCGGCGCCCCCGAGCCGAGGTCGAGGTCGTTTTCGTTGAAGTAGGCGTTTTCGGTGGGGGAGAAGAAATCGGTGGGCTTGAGCGTGCCGTCGGCTTGCACGCCGACCCGCACCACCGATTCGCCCAGTTCTCCTTCGGGGGGGCTGTGCCCGGGGCCCGGTGGGGGTGGGGGACCGTTGCCGGTGGCAAACAGGATCTGGCCTTCTCCGTCAGAGATCAGACCTCCGCCCGCCTGCCAGATTGCCGACCCGGTCGAGGACGTGGCCCACATCGTCTTGATCTGCCCGGAAGTGGAAACCCCAACAATCCAGCCCTCATAGGGCTGGATGTCGCAGTGACTGCCAAACGCCGCGTAGATCACTCCGTTCATCTGCAGGAGGGCGGGCCGCTGCAGTTGCTGGGTGGGATTGAATTCGACTCCGGGCAGATTCTGAGCTTCACCGGAGATCGTCACCGGGAACCCGGTTTCCTCATCTCCGTTTGAGAGGTTGACGGCGTGCATCTTCCAGAGCGCCGGACCGGATTCGCCTTTGGCGTAGGACTTGGAGAAGAAGTAGGCGACGTTGGTATTTGGATCGATCACCGGCGTGCCGGTGATCCCGACGCGAGGTTCGAGGTCGGTGCAGCCGATGTCGGCTGAGTTCCACGGGGTGCCGACCTTGCGCGACCACTGAATCGCGCCGTTCTGGGGGTCGATGCCGTAGATCCAGTCATCCTCGGTTGCGGCGAGCAGGGTGTGGCCGAAGACCAGGGGCTGCGCGTAGACCTGACCCTGGACCGGGGTGTCGAAGTTGCGGGCAAAGCCGCCTGTTTCTTCGAGCAGCTGCGGCGTTAGCTGGGGATTTTCTGGGTACCAGCCGGTTCGTAGCGAATTTCCAGCCTCGGTGACCGGTTCAGCCGCCGCCGCTGACTGGGCGGCGATGGCGAGCATCGCGACTGTCGCCGCCGTTGCCGCCAGAAGTAGCTTCGATGCCTTCCTGGTCTTAATCATCGGCCCTCGCGACAGCGCCACCGCTCGGCGCGTGGTCGCTCTCTCCGTTGCTCGCTGCAGCTTTGCAGGGTGATCGGCATCAGTCGATGCGCTTGCGCGGTTGAGTGCCTGGGAGATCGAATACCCCATGCGATCGGTGGGGGTCCCAGGCGTTGTACGGGTGTCGAAGCCGGCCCGCTCAAGTTTGGACATCGGTCGATGGTCGCACCCGGGTCCAACCGACAGCCTTTCCTGTCAGCCCACCGAAGGAAAGGACGCGGACCCCCACAGTGCCTGGCCGATCTCAACTGCAAGCCGAGCAGGTCGTGGGCGGGGTCACCGAGAGCCGGCTCGTCCGCAAGGCGGTGCGGCTGGCCAGGGAGGGTGATTCGGAGGCTCTGCACTTCCTCTATGTGCGCTTCGCGGCCGACGTGCTCGCCTGCCTCAGGGCCGAGGTCGGGGAAGCTGGCGAGGCCGAACGGCTCTGCCGGGAGCTGTTCAGGGACCTTGACGGGCTGCTCGAGGGCCACGAGATCGGCAGGGAGCCGTTTCGCACCTGGCTCTTGCGGGTTGCGCGTGGGGTTGCGTTGAGGCACTCGCGCGCAAAGCCTCCTTCGCTACCGCTCGGCGCCTAGCCATCTCTCGCGGGGCGCAAGTCGGCGCCCCCGGATGCGTTGTTTAGGCGTCGGGTTTCACGGGTCAGCCGTCTCGTTCAAGAAAGGGAACGCTTCTCCATGCACTTCTCTCTTCGCCCCAGGCTCAGCTACTCGAACGTGATCGCGACCCTGGCTCTCTTCATCGCCCTCGGCGGGGCTGCGATCGCCGCCGGGCTGCCCCGCCACAGCGTCGGCGCCCGCCAGCTAAAGCGCGGGGCCGTCACCACGCGTGCCCTGCGCAAAGGGGCGGTGAGCAGCGCCAAGCTCGCCCAGGGGTCGGTGATCGCGGGCAAGCTGGGAACAGGCGCGGTCTCCCCGGGCACGATCGCCGACGGCGCGGTGGGCGGCGCCGCGATCGCCAACGGCGCCGTCAGCTCCGCCAAGCTGGCGACCAATGCGGTGACCGCGGGCAAGATCGCCAACGGGGCGGTGACCACGGCAAAGCTCGGCACGGAAGTTGGGCCCCTGCTGGGCAATCTGAACAGCGGCCAGACCCTGCGCGGCGTGTTCAGTCTCGGCAAGGAGGCAAAGGACCCGGCCGATTTCGTCAACGAGGGCATCAGCTTTTTCTTTCCGCTGGCCAGCGCGCCGGCTGAAAGCGCCGTGCTGAAAAGCGGCGAATCGAGCACCAGCTGCCCCGGCCTCGGCGGCGCCAACCACCAGAACCCGGGCGCTGGCGCCGGCAACCTCTGCGTTTATATCGCCGCCCAGAGCGGAGCCGTTGGCCCGCTTGAAATCGAAGGAAAACCATCGCGGCTCGGATTCGACCTGAAGGCGAATGCGAGCGCTGAAGGCGCCTACGCGATCAGCGGCTTCTGGGCGGTGACGGCGCCCTAGGAAAACGGGGACCGGCCGGGATCGGGCTGGTATCTTCGATCGGCATGCGAGAGCGCCGAGCATCGTTGCCTGCGGGTCGCAGGGGCATGGCAATCGGTGTCCTGCTCGCCTCCCTGCCGCTGGTGATCGCGATTCCGGCGCTGGCGGCCACCTCATCGAAGGCGACCCATGGGAGATCGGCAATCCCGAAATGCACGGGCCTCTCGCCGACGAAGATGGCAAGCGTGCTCGGCAGCACATCGCTCCAGTTCAAAAAAAAGGTGCCGCATTCAAATCTTTGCACCTGGGAAGCGATCAGGCCCGGGCACTATCGCGAGCTGCTGGTGGTCGACATCATTCCGGGGATCAAATCGATCTATGAAACCGCCGAAGCCGACGGCAAGAAAAGCGCCGCCAGGGAAGGCAAAAGCTTTGGCAGGCTCACCCTCTCCCACGCTCCCTGGAAGGCGGCCTTTGACGTCAGCGGCTCGGTCTACAACACCGGGCTGGAAGCCTGCGAACCGGGCCACAAGCGGGCGGAATTCGGGCCGCCGCAGTGCAGCTCAGATCCCGATTGGACGACGGTCAACGTTGACTCCTACAACTCGAAGCTGATGGTCTCGGTGGGGGCGGCCGCCCAGCTCGGCGACGTCTATCTCTCCCACGTGATCGCGCTGAACGAGGACATCCTCGCCGGCAAGATTCACTGAGGTGTCGCTCGCTCTCGGTCAGGGCCCCAGCGAGGGGGTGCGCTCGGGCGCCTCCTCGGCTTTGGGCTGCTCGGGGCTCTCCGGCTCAGGCTCTGGCTCTGGCTCATGCTTACCCTCGAGTGAGTCTTTGAACTGGCGAATGCCCGAGCCGAGTGAGCGACCCACCTGGGGCAGGCGTTTGGGGCCAAGTACAAGCAGCGCCACCACCAGCACGATCAACAGGTGGGCTGGGCTCTCAAGTCCGCTGAACATCTGGTCTCCTCGCTAGTCGGTCAAGACACGTTACGCCCTCCCGCGACCGCCGAACAACCGCCTCGGGTAAGTTGGCGGCGATGAACGACGATTGGCGCCTGCAGATCGATCCCCGCGAGGATGACCACGCGGGGCCGCTGGTCGATCGCCTCGACGCCAGAGAGCTCGAGCACGACCTCAGCGAGGCCTTCTCTGATCGGGTGGTCCTCTCCCGAGACGGCTCGCGCGTATTCCTCTACGCCGGCACCCGCGAGCAGATCGAAGCGGCCCGCGAGCTGATCGAGGGCCTCTCAGGACAACACGAATGGGCACTTGATAGCGAGCTGCGCCACTGGCACCCCGACGCCGAGCAGTGGGAGGACCCCGAGAACCCGCTGCCGCAGAGCGCCGGGGCGCGCGAGGCCGAGCACGAGGAGGCGATCGCCTCCGAACATGAGTCTGAGAAAGAGCAGGGTTATCCGGAGTTTGAGGTCCGGGTCGAGTTCCCCAGCCATCACGACGCGGTGCGCTTTGACCAGCAGCTGAACGAGGAGGGTCTGCCGAGCACCCGCCGCTGGCGCTACCTGTTGATCGGCGCCGACGATGAGGATGGCGCTGAGGCGCTGGCCGCGCGCCTGCGCGAGGAGGCCCCGCCGGGTAGTGAGGTCAAGGTCGAGGGGACCTGGAAGAGCGCCCTGGCGGAGAGGCCCTCAAATCCGTTTGCGATCTTCGGCGGGCTCGGCGGCTAGCGCTCGCTGGTTCGACATCGGGTCGGCCATGCGCCCGGCACTTCCGGGGGGCGTCATGCCGGGCCCAACACGGCGGTGATCGCAGGACCCGCCAGCGTGATCGCGTCCGAGCGGAGCTCGTCGACGATCGGTGGCCCATCAGCGCGCAACCGGCTGAGCTCAGCCTCTGCGATCTCGGCGATGGCGCCCCTGTTGCCGGTCCACCGCTGGACTTGCTTTGCCAGCAGGTCCAGCTGCGCGCGCCAGCGCTCGTCCTTTTCGCCGACCCCCTCCGCCCGCACGATGAAGAGGTCGATATCACTCTGGGCGTCGCCTTCACCTCGTGCCGCCGAGCCGAATAGCGAGACGTGCATGGGTGCGACGCTCCAGGAGTCGATTGCGACCCGCAGACGGGAGATCAACTCATTCCGCATTCCGGCCAGGACTTCCGCCGCCGGAGCCGCCAGATGCTCGCGGTTGAGCGTAAAAAGAAATGCCCTGCCCGCCTCCTGGCGGTCCACGAGGCCGTGCTCGGTGAGCCGGTTCAAGGCATCCAGCACCCCGCTGTGGGAGGGGCGGTCGAGCAGACGCGCGATCTCCCGCCCGGTCAGCGGCCGCTTCGTGCCGGCAAGCAGGCTGAGAGCGCCGCTGTCGAGGGTTGGGCAGATCGTCGTGTAGGGGTGAGCAATGTCCATCCCAGCCGAGAGCATATCCTCCATATGGAGGAAATGACATCCATATGGCTGATATATCACCCACACCCTGAGAACCGTCCGCCAAATCGGTGCCTACCGCAGAAGGCCAACCCGGCGCCCGTCAGGTGCAGGAAGCACCCGCCGCGCCCACTGTTGCGCCTCCACCCGGCCAGCCCGGTTGGGACCCGTAAAAGCACCGCCCGCTCGCCGTGCACCGCGGTGAGCCCGGTGTCAAATTCGCCAGGGCACCACGGGGCGCTCGGGTCGGTGCGAAGGTTCTTAAAGCCCGTTTCACAACCGAGGAGGTAGAGGCGATGAAGCGCTTCAGGAGCAAGCTGAGTTATGCCAACGTGATGGCCACCGTGGCTGTATTTATCGCCCTCGGTGGGGCCGCCTATGCGGCGACGAAGCTGCCGAAGAACAGCGTCGGTTCCAGGCAGATCAAAAAGAGCGCCGTCAGCACGCCGAAAATAAAGAACGTCGCCGTCACCAGCGAAAAACTTGCCGCCGGCTCGGTGGGCGCCGCCCAACTGCAGGCCAACTCCGTCTCGGGCGCAAACGTCCAGGCCGGTTCTCTGGGCGGCTCAGACATAAACCAGTCGACCCTGACTGCGGTTCGCGCGGCCAACGTCACCGGGATCTCCCTGAGCTCCAAGTGCGAAGCGCTGACGCCGCTTCCCTCGGGAGTCTCGGCGAGCACCGCTGGTGATGGCTGCAAATTGACTTTTCCAACCAGCGTCTATGACTGCAGCGCCACCGCCACCGTTGCCTTACGCACAATCGCCCTCGTATTTGCCGGCGATCGGACCGTGCAGACGCTTCGCAACCCGAGCGCCCTGAACGTGATTGAGACCTTCCCCTACGAAAACGGGACGCCCGCCTCTGAGCCGGTCGACTTGACCTTGGTTTGCTAGGCGACGGGGTGATTGGAGGCGCGGCGCGCCAGCTGACCCTGCAGGAAGCTGAAGGCCAGCAGCGAGCGGTTCCCCTCCCCGGTGCGGTGGATCACCGTGTAGAGGTGGCCGTGGCGGCCGGCCTCGGTTGACTTGCGGTAATAAAAGACGCAGTGATGGGCGGGCCGGGTGTCTGCCCTCCACCACACCATCTTGCTCGGAGTCTGCGGCTCACCCCCGATTTCATCGAGCAAAAGCTTGACGTAGAGGCCGACCGATTCCTCACAGACCAAGAACAGGGCCCCGGTCGGTTTGAGAATGCGGTGCATGTCCTCAAGCGGGGCGGCGATCCACTCGAGGTAGGAGCGGGTCCCCCCCTGCCAGGGATCCGCCTCCCTTGGCGGGGGCGCGGCATCTGGCGGGCTGGCCCCCTGGGCCCGATTCGAGAAGAAGGGGGGGTCGAGGTAGACCAGGTCAACGCAGCCGGCGGGCAGGCGGCCAAGCAGGCCGAGGTCATCCTCGCCCACAGAGGTTCTGGCTTTGATTGCGCCCACGGCGGCGAGATTCGGCTCGCTGGCCGTCCCCCTGTATGACTGCATGGATTGTTGCCGGCCCGGCTGGGCCCAGATCGAGTGCCCGCGCGGCCTATTCGGCGGCCAGCACCGTGTGCCAGGCGGGGAGCAGGAGCAGGTCGTAGTAGCCGACCACGCTGGCCCTCGCCTCTTCGATCTCCTCCGAGTACCAGTAGCGCTCAAAGTCAGAGCGCCGCTCCCACAGCGCGGTCTGCTGGAAGGCCAGCGGATCATCGATTGAGCGGATCAGCGACCAGCCGCGGGCGCCGAAGGCGGGCATCCGGGCCGCCGCCGGTTCCCAGCGATCGAGCCAGAGGTCCGCGCGCAGGGGGGCGATGTGCCAATCGAGGGTGCAGACCTCGGCCATCGCTAGGCCCCCACCTCGGCCCGGATCGCGCCGGGACCCTCCTCGACCTTGCCCTCGGACTCAGACTCGGCGCCGACCAGGATCGAGATCTTGCCCAGGTGTTTGTTTTCGTGCAGGAGCTGGTGGGCCTCGGGGACACCCTCAAAGCCCATCGTCTTCCACAGCACCGGGCGGACCTTGCCCTCGGCCATCAGCTGGTTGGCGCGCATGCACTCATAGGCGTTGGCGAAGTGAGAGCCGATGATCTGCTTCTGGCGCATCCACAGGTAGCGCACGTCGAAGTCAAGCTGAAAGCCCGAGGTTGCGCCGCAGATCACCACCTTGCCGAAGGGCTTGACGACAAAGACCGAGGTCGGGAAGGTGGCCTGGCCGACGTGCTCAAAGACGATGTCGGGGGCATCGCCGAGGATCTCCTTGACCCGTTTGGCAAAGGCGCGCGAGGCCTTGAAGCGCTCCTTGTCGGCGGCCGGGTCGGCGAGGTTCTCGGGCGTGCGCATCATCTCGCCGAACTCAGCCCGGTTGATGTAGTCGACGGCGCCGAGCGCCTTGACCAGCTCGCCCTTCTCAGCGGAGGAGACGACGCCGACCGCGTTGGCGCCGGCGGCCCGACAGAGCTGCACGGCGAAGACCCCGAGGCCTCCCGCCGCACCCCAGATCAAGACGTTGTGGCCGGGCTGGAGCTTGCACTGGTCGATCAGCATCCGGTAGGCGGTGAAGTAGGTCAGCCCGTAGGCTGAAGACTCGGCCCAGCTCAGGTTCTGGGGGCGGGGGAGAAGCTGTTGGGCCTGCACCCTGGTGAACTGGGCAAAGGAGCCCCAGGTCGTCTCATACCCCCAGATCCGCTGGCTGGGGGCGGCGAGGGGGTCCAGGCCGTGGACCTCGACGTCCTCATAGGAGGCCTGGTTGCAGTGGATCACCACCTCATCACCCGGCTGCCAGCGGCTGACGCCCTCGCCGACCTTCCAGACGATCCCGGATGCATCTGAGCCGCCGATGTGGTGGCCGTAGGTGGGGTGATCGCCGTAGCCGAAGACCGAGACCGGTTTGCCCAGTGCCGCCCAGACGTTGTTGAAGTTGACGCCGGCGGCCATCACCCGGACGATCACCTCAAAGGCGCCGGGCTCGGGGACCTCGATCTGCTCGAGCCCGAAGGCATCGATCGGCTCGCCCTCGCGCTCTTGGCGGATCACCCAGGCGGCCATCGTCTCCGGCAGCGTTCCGGGCTCCACATCGAGCTTCGCAACTGCGCTGGTGTCTACTGCCAAGGGGTCCCTCCGCGGCGGGTCGTTGACGGGCGCCGAATCCTAGTTAAGTCGTGCCGAGGCCGGCCCTCAGGCGGCGTCGGCGTCAAGGCGGGAGGGAAGCTCGACCGCCCGGCGCTCGCCCTCGCCGGGGGTCTCGATCTCCTCCGCCGCGGGGGCGGGGACCGGGCGCACGCTGCGATCGACGCGCCCGGGCTCCTCCAGCTCCTTGCCGGAGGCCGCACCCATCTCCTCGATGCGGCGCAGCTGGGGCATGATCCGACTCTCCAGCGAGCCGACCGCCTCATCAAAGGATTTCGTCGCCGAGTTGAGCTGGCGCCCGGCCTTGGCGAAATGCTCGAGGAAGGCGCCGCTGCGGCTGTGCAGCTCGCGCGCGGCGGCCGCGATCTCCTGGGCCTGCTCGGCGATCTGCTCCTGGCGCCAGCCGAGCTCCACCGTGCGCAGGAGGCCGACCAAGGTGGTCGGCGTGGCGATCAGGATCTTCTGCTCAAGCGCGTAGTCATAAAGCGATGCCTCGGCCTCAAAGGCCGCGTGCAGGGCAGCCTCTGAGGGCATGAAGCAGACGACGAAATCAGGAGACTCCCCGCTTGGAAACTGGTCCTGGTAGCGCTTTGAGGCGAGTTTGGTGATGTGGTCGCGGACCTGGCGGGCATGGCGGATCAGCTCGCCCTTGCGGGTCGCCTCATCATCGGCCTCAAGCACCTCCAGGTAGGCATCGAGGGGGACCTTGGAATCGACCACGACGCGGTGGGCGCCGGGCAGCATCACGACGGCATCGGGGCGCAGCAGCGCCTCGCCATCGCGCAGGGTCTGCTGCAGCTCGAAGTCCACATGCTCGGTCATCCCGGCGATCTCAACGCAGCGCTTCAGCTGCACCTCTCCCCACTTGCCGCGCGTCTGCGGCTGGCGCAGCGCCTTGACCAGCGTCCCGGTCTGGGTGCCGAGGTCACCGAGGCCGGCCTTCATCTCGGCGAGCAGCGTCTTCACCGCGCCGTCGGCGCTGCGGCGATCGCGGGTCAGGGTGATCACCTCGGTTTCGATCCGCTCGAGGTTTTTGCCGATCGGCTCGGTGAGGCGGCGAAACTCGGCCTCGCGCTTTGCAAGCGCCGCCTCGGAGGCCTGCACGTCGACCTTGCGCGCCTCCTCATTTGCTTGCAGGAAACCCGGGATCGCCGCGGCGACCGCCCTGGAGGTCGCCTCCTGAATCCTCGCGCCGAGGTCGACCTCGGGCTCAGGGGCCGAGCGCTCGCGGCGGGCGCTGAGCGCGTAGATGAGCCCGGCGGCGAGCAGGGCGACGGCGATGGCAAGCGCGAGGGTCACGAGCGCCGATCTTGACGCACGCCCCAGACGCGATGGGCCCGGGCGCCGCTACTCAGGGCAGGAGCACGTCGTTTTGAGAGGAGGAGCGGTAGGGGCCGACGATCAGGCTGGCCGGTCGGGCGGCGGGGATGTCGGCGGCGCTCAGCGTGTAGCGGCCGCTCGGCAGTTCGGTCTGCATCGTCCCGTTGCCGTTGGCGACGATCGCTCCCGAGGTTGCGTCGTGGGGTCCGCGCACTTCGATGTGGGAGTCATAGTTGGAGAGGTTGGCGATGACAAAGGCGATCACCAGCGGGGAGCGGGTGCGGATCGGGGGTTGGGCGTGGCGCTTGTTCTGGGGGATCTGCTGGGTCTTTTCGGGCCCGAGCCCGACCGCCGTGGGGGCGATTTTGACTTCCCTGGGGGTGATCGTGACGCTGATCCGGGTTGGCGGTGAGGGACGCGGTTCATTGGCGTGCCCCTGGGCACCGCAGCCACTGCCCGCCAGCGCCAGCGCGCCGAGGGCAAGGCCCACCGCCACTCTGCTCCCACCACCCATCGCGGCGGAATCTAGCCGAACGGCAAGTCGACTAAGCGAGCCGTAACGCCATCTTCACCTACGTTGAGCTGATCGCCCGCCTCGGCCTCGCGGCGACAGATCGCCAGGCCGATCGCCCCGCGGGCGGGGGAGACGCAGCTACCGCCGAGGCGCCCGACCTCCTTCTCGCCGAGATGAAGGGCGGCGCCGCTCGGGCACGGGGCGCTCAGCAGGAGCCCGGCCAGGTGGCGGTTGGGCCGGCCCTTGTAGTGCAGGCGGGCGACGGTCTCCTGGCCGATGTAGCAGCCCTTGGTGAAGCTGATCGCCCGCTCGATGATGCCCGCCTCGGCCGGCATCGTCTCGGTGCCCATCTCGGCGCCGAAGCGGGGAATACCCGCCTCGATCCGCAGAATCTCGAGCGCCTCGGCGCCGACCGGGGCGGCGCCGGCGCCGAGCAGCGCCTCACGCACTCGCTCGGCATCTGTGGCCGCCGCGATCAGGTCGATGCCCTCGCGGGTGCCGAGAGCGAGGAGCTCGGTTGCGGCGATCGAGATCGACGCGCAGGCGTACTCGGGCAGCGGCGGGGCCGCGGCGAGCTCGGCGCTGCGCGGCCCGATCAGCGAAATGATCACCCGCTCGGCGCTCAGATCGGCGAGCTCGACCTCGTGGCCGACCTTGAACATCTGCAGGTGGCGCAGCGCCGCGGCCCTGCCCTCGGGCTCGGTATCGATCAGGAACTCCTCCTCGGCCACCCGCGCCACCCGCATGTCGGCCTGCAGGTGACCCTTGCGGTCAAGCAGCGCCGCGTAGAGGCCCTGACCGGGGGCAAGGGCGGTGATGTCGTTGCTCAGCTGGCCCTGCAGGTACTCGCCCGCGCCCGCTCCGCTGAGCGCCAGGATGCCCCGGCCCGAGCGCTCATACAGCCCGCACTCCTCGCGCAGCTGGCGGTACTGGGCGTCGAGCTCCACTGTTGGTGCGGCGGCCACCAAACGATTCTAGGAGCCCCGCCTCGGCCGCCGGGCGAATTCTTTTTAGATTTGTCAAAATCTCGATTTAGACGTGTCGAAATCTTCCCAGGCAATCGAGGACTACGTGAAGGCGATCTACGCCCTCTCCCAGGAGCGCGAGGGCCCGGTGACCAACGGCGAGGCGGCGGAGCGGTTGGGGGTGACACCGGCAACGGCGACCTCGATGCTGAAGCGCCTCGATGACCTCGGCCTGGCCGAGTACCGCCCCTACAAGGGGGTGAGGCTGACCGCGGCGGGGGAGAGGGTTGCCCTCGAGGTGATCCGCCACCACCGCTTGATCGAGTCCTATCTCTCAGACGCGCTGGGGATGGCCGAGGACCGCGTCCACGAGGAGGCCGAGGTGCTTGAGCACTACATCTCCGAGGAGCTTGAGCTGCTGATCGCGGCAAAGCTCGGTGAGCCCAGCCACGACCCCCACGGCACGCCGATCCCTGGTCCCGATCTGCGCCCACCGCTGAAGGAGAGCTCCGGTCGGTGAAGGCCCCGCCGCCGACCGAGGCGACGGTTGAGGACGTCCTCCCCGGCGAGGCCGCCGTCGCCGCCGCGGCGCGGCGCTCCTTTGATGGCGATGCGCGGGGAATGGGCAGGATCTGGCCCTTCCTCGGCCCCGCCTTCATTGCCGCCGTCGCCTACATCGACCCCGGTAACTTCGCCACCAACGTCGCCGCCGGGGCCAGGTTCGGCTACCTGCTGCTCTGGGTGGTCCTCATCGCCAACCTGGTCGCGATGGTGGTCCAGACCCTCTCGGCGAAACTCGGCATCGCGACCGGCCACAACCTCGCCGAGCTCTGCCGCGAGAACTTCCCCCGCCGGGTCACCCTTGGGCTCTGGATCCAGGCCGAGGTGATCGCGATGGCGACCGATATCGCCGAGGTGATTGGCGCCGCGCTGGGGCTCAACCTGCTGTTCGGGATTCCTCTGTTCCTCGCCGGGGTGCTCGCCGGCGCCGGCGCCTTCGCCATCCTCGCCCTGCAGCAGATGGGCTTCCGCCGCCTGGAGGCCGGGATCACTGCCCTGGTCGGCGTCGTCGTCGCCTCCTTTGTGATCGAGCTCTTTCACGCCAAGCCCGACGCCGGGCAAACCCTCCACCACCTCTTTGTCCCCGGATTCGATGGCACCGCGAGCATCCTGCTCGCCACCGGGATCATCGGCGCCACGGTGATGCCCCACGTGATCTACCTGCACTCGGCGCTGACCCAGCGGCGGATCGTCGGTCGCGATGACTCCGAGCGCCGGCGCATTCTGCGCTTTGAGAAAGTCGACGTGGTGATCGCGATGTCGCTGGCGGGGCTGGTCAACATCTCGATGGTGCTGGTCGCCGCGGCGCTCTTTCACAACAGCGCTCTGGCCGGGATCGAAACGATCCAGGGCGCCTACGCGGGGCTGAAGACGCTGGTCTCGGCCAACGCGGCGACGATCTTCGGGATCGCCCTGCTGGCCTCCGGCTTTGCCTCCTCCTCGGTCGGGACGATGGCCGGGCAGGTGGTGATGCAGGGTTTCATCCGCCGGCGAATCCCGATCTTTGCCCGCCGCGCGCTGACCCTGGCGCCGGCGCTGATCGTCCTCGCGATCGGCCTCAACCCCACCGACGCGCTGATCGGTAGCCAGGTGGTGCTCTCCTTTGGCATTCCCTTCGCCCTGGTGCCGCTGGTCTTGATCTCAAGGCGGGCGGACATCATGGGCGCCCTGGTCAATCCGCGATGGCTGAGCGCGGTGGCCGGGACCCTGGCGGCGCTGATCATCGCCCTCAACGTCTTCCTGATCGAGCAGGTCCTCGTTGGTTAGCCCGCCAGCAGCTTGCCCAGCAGCTGGGGTAGTTCGCGGGCCATGCGAGAGCGGGGGACGATGAGATCGATGCCGGCCTCCTCGGCGCGCCGGCGAGCCTTGATGTCGAGGTGGGAGTAAAAGCCAAGCGAGGGGATCGCGGTGCGGGCGATCGCCCCCAGATCGACGGCGTCCAGATCGCAGACAATCGCCTCGGCCTGCACCGATTCGGGCAGCGCGGAGACGCTCAGGACCTCGTGACCGGCTGCCACCAGGCTCTCGGAGACCCTGCTCGACAGCATCAGGTCCGCGACGACGCAAAGGACCCGAGCCACTAGAGCGTGCGGCGGTGGCGAAACTCTTCGCGGACGCTCTCGGGGCGCCCCCACATCTGGACGACCTCGGCGCGACCCTCGCGCAGCTCGCGCAGGACGATCTCGCCGACGATGCCTTCCTCGTCGAGCTTTGAGAGCACCCCCTTGACCGTCGGCGCCGCCGCGGCGTGGCCGAAGCTGTGGGCGACCAGCAGGCGCCATTGCCACTCCGATCTGGAGTAGGGCTGGGCGTTTACCTGGCTGAGGGCCACCGCGGTGTCGATATAGCGCGCCTCATCGGCGATCCGCAGGTCGAGCTCAAGGTCGGTCCACTCGCCGGGCAGCGAGTCGAGCACCCGTTGGAAATCGGTGGCCAAGCCCATCGCCGCAAGCCTACCCCGCGCCACCCATATGCTGCCGCCCCAGATGAGATCGGTAGCCGCGCTGCTGGCGGCCGCTCTCCTGCTCGTCGGCGCAAGCGGCTGCGGGGGAGGTGGCGCTGAACCGGGCGCGCCGCGGGGCGCGACGCTGGTGCTCGATTTCACCCCCAACGCCGTCCACACCGGGATCTATGCGGCGCGACGAGAGGGCTTTTACCGCGACGCCGGGATCAACCTCACGGTTCGCCAGCCGGGCGAATCGACCGACGCGCCGAAGTTGCTGGAGGCGGGGCGCACCGATTTCGCGATCCTCGACATCCACGACCTGGGGATCGCCCGCGAGCGCGGGCTCGACCTGGTCGGAGTGATGCCGATCGTGGGCCGGCCGCTGGCGGCGGTGATCGCGCGCGGCGATGGCCCGGTGCGCCGCCCGCGCGATCTGGCCGGCCACACCGTGGGGGTCACCGGCCTGCCCTCCGACGAAGCCGTCCTCGACTCTGAGGTGAGCGCCGACGGCGGTGACCCGGCGAAGGTGAAGCGGGTGGGGATCGGCTTTGAGGCCGTCTCGGCCCTCGCGGCGGGCAAGGTCGATGCCGCGACCGGGTTCTGGAACGCCGAGGGCGTTGCCCTGAGGCTGCGCGGAGTGCCGATCCGGATCTTCAAAGTCGACCGCTACGGCGCCCCGCCATACCCCGAGCTGATCCTCACCACCTCCCGCCGGATTCTCAGAGAAGACCCCAAGCTGGTTGCGGAGATGGTCGCCGCGACGAGGCGCGGCTATCGGTTCACCGTCCGCCATCCCTCGCGTGCGCTCAGCGATCTGATCGCCGAAGTACCAAGTCTCGATCGGGGCGAGGAGCAGGCCCAACTGCAGACCCTTTTGCCGATCCTCAGCCCCAGGCCCTTTGACTACGGAGTGCTGCGCGCCTGGGCGCGCTGGGACCTCGCTCACGGCGTCCTCAGCAGGAAACTTGCGGTCAAGACGCTTTTCCATGCGCCAGATGGATAGACTGCCGCCGCAACCGATCCGAGGATCTAGGAGGAGAGAAGTGCAGGAACGAGGACTCGCGGCATATCTTGCTGAGTTGATTGGCACCTTCTTGCTGGTCTTCTTCATCACCAGCGTCGTGGTGCTGTTCGTTGCGACCGGCAGTCAGGCTCAGTTCGGCTCCGACTTCGCTGTCGTCGGTCTCGTCCACGCCTTCCTGCTGTTCGGGCTGATCGTGATGTTCGGCGTGGCCAGCGGCGGACACTTCAACCCGGCGGTGACCCTCGCCGCGGCGGCGCTGAAACGGATCAGCCCGATCGATGCGGTGATCTACATCCTCGCGCAGCTCTCCGGCGCCGTGCTCGGCGCGCTGTTGACCAAGGGGCTGTTGCTCGATGAGGGACGCGCCACCCACTACGGAGCGGTCCAGGTCTCCAGCCTGCTCAACGGCAGCTTCGCCGGCTCGGTGGTCGAGGCGGTGGGCACCTTCTGCCTGGTCTTGGTCTTCCTCGTCGCCGTCTACTCGAAAAAGGGCTTCAAGGACTGGGCGCCGCTGGCGATCGGCACGACCCTTGGCTTCATCGTCATGGTCGGCGGGCCGATGGACGGCGGCTCCTTTAACCCGGCACGCTGGTTTGGCCCGGCCCTGGTCGGCAACAGCTTCGGTGGCACCTGGCCCTACATCGTCGGGCCGATCGTCGGTTCGCTGCTTGCCGCGGCGGTCTTCGCCTTCGTGCTCGAGCCGGCTGCGCCGGCGCCGACCGAGGCGCCCGAGCGGGTTAAACAGCCGCCCAAAAAACCCGGGCCGCCCGCTCCCAAAGCAGAGCCCACCGCCTGAGCGCGAACCCTTGAACCCGCCGGGCCCAGCCGGCCCGGCGGTTGCGCTAGCTTGAGCGTCGTGCGCCGGGTCACCTTCTCCCGCAACTACACGCTCTCCCTCTCGCGTACCTGCCAGTGCTACTGCAAGTACTGCGCGTTCGCCACCCACCGGGCTCACGTCCATCCTCCCGAGGAGGTGATGCGCCGCCTCGATCAGGCCGAGCGCCGCAACGCCAAGGAGCTCCTGGTGCTGACCGGGGAGCGGCCCGAGGTAAATCCGGAGGTCGGTGCCCTGCTTCGCGAGTGGGGGCACCCCGACTTCACCTCATATGTGGTTTGGGCCTGTGAGCGGGCGCTTGAGCGCGGCATCCTCCCCCACACCAACATCGGCGTCCTCGGCCGCGAGGACCTCGCCCGCCTGCGCGAGGTGACCGCCTCCCAGGGCCTGATGCTTGAGTCGGTCGCTGAGCGCCTGATGGATAGCGTCCACGCCGGTTCGCCGACCAAGCATCCGGCAAGGCGCCTGGCGATGATCGAAGCGGCGGGCGAGCTCCGGATCCCGTTCACGAGCGGCATCCTCGTCGGCATCGGGGAGAGCGAGGAGGAGCGGGTCAGCTCACTTGAAGCCCTCGCCGAGGTGCATGGCCGCTATGGCCACATCCAGGAGGTGATCCTGCAGAACTTCGTGCCCCATCCGCGCTACTACGGGGCGGAGGTCGCAGAGATCGCCGATCGGGCCTCCCGTCGGCGCTGGGAGGGCGAGGAGGCCTCGGCCTCCCCGGCCGGCCAGGACCAGGGCGAGGAGGCGCCCTACCCGAGCTGGGCAAGCGCGGTCTCGGTGGAGGAGATGAAGCGTCTGATCGCCGAGTCTCGGCGGTTGATGCCCGAGGTCGGAGTTCAGGTCCCGCCCAATCTCTCCGGCGATTGGCCTGAGCTGGTGGCATCGGGCGCCACCGATCTGGGAGGACTCTCTGCCAACGGGGATCACATCTCACCCGAGGAGCCCTTTCCCAGCCCCCACCAGGTGCGAAAGGAGTTGGCGCCGAGCGGCTACGCGCTGACCGAGCGCCTCTGCGTCTACCCCCAATACATGGACCCCGAGTGGATGGAGCAGGGGGTCCTGGATGTGATCAAGCTCAAGTACTGGAGCTTCATCCCGCGGCGGGGGTCGGGACGGCGGCGGGAGGAGAACCTCGATCCCGGCCTCAGCGCGCGGGCGATCGCCAAGGGTCGCGAGGGGGAGGAGCTGAGCGAGGAGGAGCTGACCGCGCTCTTTGCCGAGACCCGTCCGCAGGCGATCGAGGAGATGCGGGCTGCCGCCGATGAGCTGCGCGCCGAGCTGGCCGGCGAGCGGGCCACCTTTGTCGTCAACCGCAACATCAACTTCACCAACATCTGCGTGGTCGGCTGCGCCTTCTGCGGATTCGGACAGGGGCGGCGATCGCCCGATGCCTATGAGGTCTCCGAGGAGGACTTCGCCAAGCGGATCAACGAGGCGGTCGAGTTCGGGGCCACCGAGCTCTGCATGCAGGGCGGGATCCACCCCGACCTGACGCTCGAGGAGTACGGGAAGTGGCTGCGCCTGGCAAAGCAGGTGGCGCCGGCCCTGCACCTGCACGCCTACTCGCCGATGGAGGTCCACTACATGTGCGAGCGTTCGGAGAAGAGCCCTGAGGAGGTCTTCGAGTACCTGATCGAGTGCGGGCTGGGCTCGACCCCGGGGACCGCCGCCGAGGTGCTCGATGACGGGGTGCGCCAGCGGATCTCTCCGAACAAGCTGCCGGCGGCGCGCTGGGTGGAGATCCTCGAGGCCTCCCACCGCGCCGGGTTGCGCTCGACCTCGACCGTGATGTTCGGCCACATCGAGGAGCCGCGGGAGCTGGCCCGCCACATGCGGGTGATCCGCGAGCTGCAGGAGCGCACC
The DNA here is from genome assembly GCA_049585815.1 of Solirubrobacterales bacterium. Lineage (GTDB taxonomy): Bacteria > Actinomycetota > Thermoleophilia > Solirubrobacterales > 70-9 > DATLSM01. The sequence goes on along the minus strand of JBAVAR010000024.1, from coordinate 2,548 downwards.
GGCGGGATCACGGAGTTCGTGCCGCTCAGCTTCATCCCCTTCAACACGATGCTGGGTCGCACGCACGGGATCGAGGAGATCTCCGCCGAGGAGAACCTCAAGCACACCGCCGCCTTCCGCCTGGCCTTGGGGAAGACGATCCCCAACCTGCAGGCGAGCTGGGTGAAGATGGGGCTGGGCGCTGCGACCGAGGCGCTTCGCTGGGGGGTAAATGACCTCGGCGGCACCCTGATGGAGGAGAACATCTCCCGCATGGCGGGCTCCCAACACGGGGTCAGGCTGGAGCCGGCGCAGCTGATCGACGCCGCCCGCGCCGCCGGGCGCGAGCCCGCTCAGCGCACCACCCTCTATGAGATAGTCGAGACCTACTAGCGATGCGCGCAATGCTCCTCGAGCATGCGCGCCGCCCGCTTCGCCTCGCGCAGGTCCCAGATCCAGAGCCCGGCTTCGGGCAGCTGCTGATCTCCGTCAGCGCCTGCGGTGTCTGTCGCACCGACCTGCACATCCTCGACGGTGAGCTCAGCAAACCGAAGCTGGCGCTGATCCCCGGACACCAGATCGTCGGCACCGTTGCCGCGGTGGGGGAGGGGGCGGAGCGCTTCTCGCTCGGTCAGCGGGTCGGCGTGCCCTGGCTCGGTTGGACCTGCGGTGAGTGTCGCTACTGCCAGAGCGGCCGGGAGAACCTCTGTGAGCGAGCCCGCTTCACCGGCTATGACATCGACGGCGGTTATGCCGAGCTGGCGGTTGCCGATCAGCGCTTTTGCTTTGCGATCCCCGCGGGCTACTCCGATGAGCAGGCGGCGCCGCTGCTCTGCGCCGGGCTGATCGGCTACCGGGCCCTGCGGCTGGTCGGCGATGCTGAGCGGATCGGGTTCTACGGCTTTGGCTCGGCCGCCCACATCCTCTGCCAGCTCGCCGTCCAGGAGGGCCGCCGCGTCTTTGCCTTCACCCGCGAGGGCGATGCGCAGACCCAGGCCTTTGCCCGCGAGCTGGGCGCCGAGTGGGCCGGGTCATCTGAGGGCCCCGCGCCGGAGGAGATCGACGGGGCGATCGTCTTCGCCGCGGTTGGCGCCCTGATGCCGGCGGCGCTGCGGGCCAGCGCCCGGGGGGCGCGGATCATCAGCGCCGGCATCCACATGAGCGATATCCCCGCCTTTCCCTATGAGATTCTCTGGGGGGAGCGGATGCTGGGCTCGGTCGCAAATCTGACCCGCCGCGACGGCGAGGAGTTCCTCGAGCTGGCCCCGCGGGTGCCGATTCAAACCGAGGTCGAGGTCCATCCGCTGGCCGGCGCAAACGAGGCAATCGACTCGATTCGCAGCGGCGCCCTGCGCGGCTCCGCCGTGCTTGACCTCAGCCGTTGACGGGGACCCTCAGCGAAAGAGGTCCTCCTCCCGGGGGCGGCGGATAGCCGCGGCGCCGGGGCCGTCCTCCTCGCTGACGTAGCGATCCAGGCCGCTGAGGATCGCGACGGGGATGCGGCTGTCCTTGGCGCGAATCAGATCGGCCGCCGCCGCCGCCTCATCGGCGATCGCGATCAGGGTCGCGGCCAGCAGCTGGCCATGGGAGTCGGTGCGACCGCGCCAGTCATCGAGCACCACCAGCCCCGCGCAGCCGATCGCCACCTCGCTCTGTCCCACCCGCCAGGCGCGACCGAAGCTGTCGGCGATGACGACGGCGACCCTGGCTCCGCAGGCGGCACTAATTTCGGAGCGGATTGCCCGCGCTGAGGCGTCTGGATCCTCGGGCAAGAGGCAGACGCTGCCGCTCACCGCCAGGTTGGAGCTGTCGATGCCGGCATTGGCACAGACCAGGCCGTGGTGGGTCTCGACGATCACCACGCCGCGCTCGGCGCGCAGCACCTCCTCGCTCTCCTCGAGGATCAGCTCGACCAGCGCCGGCTCCTTGCCGAGCACCGCGGCGAGGCGGCGTGCCTCCGCGCCCGGGATGACCGAGGAGAGGCGGCGGATGCGGCCCTCGGCCTTGGAGACGATCTTCTGGGAGATGACGATCACCTCCCCGTCGCTCGGCGCGGCGCGCTCTGCGATCAACTCGCCAAGCGCCATCCCCTCACTCACCTCGGGCAGGCCGGCGAGCGGGCGGACCCGCAGCTCGTTCATATCCCCAACGCCTTCGCGGTGCGCTTGGCCCGGCCCGGGTGTTCCTCCAGCGCGCGGGCGAGGGCGACGATGTCGGCCGGGGTGTCGATATCGAGGCCCAGGGAGGCAAGCTCCTCGACCCCATGGGGGATGCCGGCGGCCCGTGCGGCGGCGAGGTGACGGGCACAGCTGCCCTCGCCGAAGGCGGGTGCGATTGCCCCCGGCGGCGCCAGCACCAGCGCGTTGGTCCCGCTCCCGTGGCGGTCGGGCACGACGGTCACGTAGTGCTCGGGGACGCCGGTCAGGAGGCGGTCGAGCTCGTGCGGGTCAAGCAGCGGGCAGTCGATCGCCAACAACACGACGCAGGCAGCCCCCTCCTCCTCGGCGGCCGCGACCCCCGCCAGCGCCGCCTCGGAGTGGCCCTGATCGGCTCGCTCGCTGATCACCCT
>JBAVAR010000023.1:0-53525 GCA_049585815.1 Solirubrobacterales bacterium | reverse complement strand
TTCGGGTCTGGAAGGCGACGATCCGCTTCCAGCCGCGGCGCTCAAACTCCTCACGGGTCTGGGCCGGGGTCTGGTAGCGGGCCATGAAGGGGGCCTCGTGATCGGGCAGGGCATCGACCTCAAGCGGGCCGGCGATGCAGCGCTCGCCCTCCTCATAGATCGCCGCCACCCCGGGGTGGGCCTGATCGGTGGTGCGGTAGACGCGCTCTGCCTCACTGGCCAGGTCGCGCTCAAAGATCTCCTCGACTGTGATCCGCCCCAGCGGCTTTCCCTCATCGGAGGCCAGGGAGACGACGTCTCCGACGCTGCAGGCAAGCTCGGTGGCGAGGGTGATTGGGATCGGCCAGTAATCGCCGCCGGTGGTGCGCATTGAGGCGCAGACCGACTCCCAGTCAGCGGCGCCCTGAAAGCCCGTCAGCGGAGCGAAGCCGCCGTTGGCGATCATCTCGAAGTCGGCGGTGTGGCGCTCGGAGAGGGTCAGGGAGAGGTCGGTCATGGTGTCGGCGTTGCTCATAGGGAGATTCTCACCAATCGGGTCGGGGGAAGGTGGGTTTGAAGGCGCGTCGGGCGCTGCTAGTTGATCCCGCACTCCGTCTTCGCGACGCCCGCCCAGCGGCCATCGCGCGGGGAGCCACCGGGCCCAACCGGCTGGGTGCAGTGGGTGCAGCCGATCGAGGGATAGCCACGATCATGGAGGGGGTTGTAGGGGAGGTGGTGCTCACGGATGTAGTTCCAGACGTCGCGCTCGGTCCAGTCGGCGAGGGGGTTGAGCTTCCACAGCTCAAAGCGGCGGTCCCAGCCGAATTTCGGCGTGGCCGAACGGCTGTTGGAATCCTCGCGCCGGACGCCGGCGACCCAGCAGTCTACGGAGGCGAGCGCTCGGCGCATCGGCTCGACCTTGCGCAGGCCACAGCAGGAGTCGGGATCGCGCTTCCACAGCTCCTCACCGTGCAGGGCGGCCTGCTCGGCGAGGGTGAGGTCATGGAAGCGGTCAAAATCGACCCCGAGGTGCTCGGCCAGCCGGTCGCGGGTCTCATAGGTCTCGGCAAAGAGCAGGTCGGTATCGAGGTAAAAAAAGCGGGCCGCGGGGTTGATCTGGCTCGCCATGTGCGCGGTGACCGAGCTGGTCTTCTGGAAGGAGCAGGCGATGTAGTGCTCGGCGCCGAAGGTCTCAAACATCCACTCCAGCGCCTCCTGCGCGGAGCGGGCCTCGAGATCTGCGGCCACGGCCTCGTGATCGATGTCGGCGGCGGTCGGCATGGGAGCGGGCAGTGTGGCAGGAGGCGGCTTCATCGCATAGCGCCTAGATCGCGCACTCGCCCTCGCCGCGCTCGACCCTGTAGGGACTGGAGCGGTTCCAGTCGATGAACTGCTGCATCGTCTCGAGGCTGAACTCGGCGGGCAGGGTGAGGTCCTTGACGGCGCCTTCAAAGCGCTCGCCGCCGACCCGCCCGGCGAAGTCGTTGAATTCCTCGCCGTCGGCGCGCTCGCTCTCATAGAGCCGGATCCAGCGCTCGACCGCCTCCGGGACGCGCCTCGCCGGGAGTCGCGACTTCAGCCTCGAGCCGAAGATCACCTCGCCCCCCTCGTAGTTGCCACCGATGTGGGGGATGTAGGCGGGCATCTGCCTGTCCCCCACCTTCAGCGAGGCCCCGTAGAAGCCGATGTTGGCGATGTGGTGCTGGCTGCAGCCATTCGGGCAGCCGCTCATCTTGATGTGGATGCGTCTGGTCAGCGGGTCGGTGATCTCCATCGCCTCGACCCGTTCCCTGATCGCCCGGTTGAGGCCCATCGAGCTGGTGATCCCGAGTTTGCAGCTGTCGGTGCCGGGGCAGCTGACCACGTCGCTGATCTCGCGGGCGCCGGCCTCACCGAGATCGAGGGCGCAGAGCCGCTGCCAGACGTCATAGAGCGCCTCCTCGCGGACCCAGCGCAGGACCAGGTTCTGCTGCACGGTGCTGCGCGCGTAGCCACCGGTGAACTGGCGCATGATCCCCGCCAGCCCGCGGAACTGCTCGGGGGTGAGGTCGCCGCGGTCGATCTTGACCTCGACGCTGGCAAAGCCCGGCTGGCGCTGGGCCTGGACGTTGGCCTCACAGAAGCGGTCAAACTCGGAGCGATCGCCGTTGGGCGATGCGGTGAGGTCCGGGGGCTGGGGGGCGTTTGCCTCCTCCTCATCGTCGAAGCGCAGGCGCTCGACGTCGAAGTCGCGCTCACCGACCCACTCGCCCTCAAGCTCCTCGTCGACGAGATCGCGGAAGGCGTCGATGCCGATCTTGTCGATCAGCACCTTGATCCTCGCCCGCGCCCGGTTGACCCGCAGCCACTCCTGGCGATCGAAGATGCGCAGCACGGCCTCGGCGACCATCAGGTAGTCACCGTTGTCAGCCTCGACGAACTCATAGAGGGTGGGCGCGACGCGGGCCATAATCGAGGTACCGCCGCCGACCCGGACCTCGAATCCCCGGACGCCATCGCGCTCGCGGGAGAGGAAGGCGATGTCGTGGATGCCGGTGATCGCGCGGTCCTCCTCAGAGCCGGTGAAGGCGGTCTTTATCTTGCGCGGCATCAGCTGCGTGGTCGGGTGCCGGACGAAATAGCGCACGTAGGCGCCGGCGTAGGGCGTCGGGTCAAAGACCTCATCGGCGGCGACGCCGGCCCAGGGGTCACCGGTGACGTTTCGCACCGTGTTGCCGCAGCCCTCCCGCGAGGAGAGGCCGACGGCGGAGATCTCGCGCAACAGCGACTCCATGTCGCGCAGCGGGACGTGGTGGATCTGGACGTTCTGGCGGGTGGTGATGTGGCCCTTGTCAAGCGGCGCGTAGCGCTCGACCACATCGGCGAAGGCCTCCATCTGCTCAGGGGTGACACCGCCGAAGGGAAGCTTCACCCGCACCATCTGCACGTCTGGTTGGCGTTGGCCGTAGACCCCCTGCTTAAGACGGAAGCCGATGAAGTGATCTTCTGCCAGCGCGCCGGAGAGGAACCGCTCGGCTTCGCTATCGAAGTCATCGAACTCGCGCTCGAGGATCGGGATCACATGGCCGGGGACGTTGGCGTAGGACTCGGGGTTCTCGAGGCTGCCGGTGCGGCCCTTGCCCCGCTGCTCCTTCTGCTGATCGACGACAACCTCCACGCCGTGGAAAATAGCAAAACCCGACTGGGATTCGGGTATTTAGCTCCCCAGGCTGGTGTTTGGCCCCTCGGCGCCGGCGCCGAGGGGCGAACTCGCCCGCCTGCTCAGCGCTCCGCCACGGCCCGCCTGCGCGCTTCGAGGATCGAAGCCGCCTCTCCCGACTCGGCGACGTAGCCGCCCTCGGGCTCGATCGGGCACCCGGCCCGAGCCCAAGCCTCGATGCCGCCGCGCAGGACCGCGGTCTCATAACCCTCGGCCTCAAATGCAGCCGCGGCCATATCCGAGCGGTTATCGCCACGGCAGTAGAAGAGAACCGGACGGCCCCGCTCGATCTCCCCTATCCGCTCACTGAGCTGGCTCAGCTCGATATGGGAGGCACCACCGATCCGCCCGGCGTCCCACTCGTGCTGGGCCCGCACGTCGATCAGCTGGGCGCCGGCGGCGATCAGCTCCCGAGCCGCCTCGGGGGAGAGCTCCCCCATCAGTCGACCTCGGTGCCCTCGATCAGGAAGGCGACCCGCACGTGTGCCCGGTACTCGTCGAGGTTCTCACCGCGGATCCCGGTGGAGACGATGTCCACCGCGCGGATGTTTCGCAGCGTGCCCTGAGCCTGGCTCAGCGCCTGTTTTGCAGCGTCGTCGGTGGATGTCTTCGAGCTGCCGACCAACTCGATGATTTTCACGACAGCCATCTCGCTCCTCCTTTAGTCAAACCGCCTCAGATCCTCAGCGGTGTTCCTCGCTCCTACGCCCTCGATCAGCGCCGCCCGCTGCCACGGGTTGACGGACGCCGGCGCCTCTGCAGCGAGGGCCGTCTCCGCCTCGAACCGCTCGATCGCGGCCGCCACGGCGGCGGCCTCCTCTCCACTCGCGGTCTTCGGCATCCTCAAAAGCCTAGTCGCATCGACAAGAGCGGCGTCTGCGAGCGCTCAGAGCCCGCCCAGCCTCGCCAGCGGTCTGCCGTGCACGGTCTTTTTGCAGTCGATCGTGGGCGGGTCGAAGGTGTCGGTGAAGGCGGTCCCGGCCGGGTGGCCGTTGGTCCCACACTGGATGTGGGCGTCGCGGACGCCGTCGCGGGCGTCGATCACGTCGTTGCCGCCGCGGCCGTAGAAGCTATCGACCCCGGGCTGGCCGATCATCAGGTTGGGGCCCGCGTCGCCGATCAGGACATCGTCGTCAAATGAGCCCTCGATGTCCTCATCGGAGCGCAGGTGAACCCTGTGGCAACCGCGGATCACGTTGATCCAGGCGGCGTGGGAGGCGAGGGAGACGTAGAGCAGGCCCGGGTGGGCTTCGGTCTCCGCGAAGGAGGCGTCATCGTCGCCGGGGCCCCCGACCAGAGCGCCCCCCGCGCAGCCGCCCCCCGCGGCCAGCAGGTCGTTGCCTGGGCCGCCGTAGAGGAAGGTCGGGCCCGGCAGGCCGCCGATCAGCCCGTCTTCGCCCGCCCCCCCGTAGAGGTGATCGCTGCCGGTGCCGGACTCGATCAGATCGTTCTCGGGTCCGCCGTGAATCGTGTCGTTGCCGGGGCCACCGGAGATGCGAACGCTCTCGACCGCCGCCAGGGAGCCTTCGACCCGGAGGCTGTCGTTGCCAGGACCGAGGTCGGCCATCAGCCAGCGGGCGGGGCCGCCGACCGCGCAGGCGATCTGTCCGTGATCGGCGGGGTCGGGGTGCTCGCAGCCTTCGCCGACGGCGATCGGCCTGCTGTCCTCGATCGCAAAGATCGCGCTGGATTCATCGAAGGAGACGGTGACGTGATCGGCGCCGCTGCCGCCGACGAACTCAAGGCCACCGCCCCCGCCGGGGGTCGGATCGAGCTGGGCGTAGGCGCCACCGGGGGTCTTTTCGCGGCCACAGGAGATGCGCACCGGGCCGCCCTCGCATCGGTCGCTGCCCTCGCCCCCGATCAGTTCATCGCTGCCACCACCACCGATCAGGTGATCGTCGCCGGGGCCGCCGATGATCTTGTTGTCGGCCTTGTCACCGATCAGGGTGTCGTTGAAGGCCGAGCCTTCGAGGCTCTCGAAGCCGTAGAGCTTGTCGTGGCCATCGCCGTGGGCGCGGTGGGCCGCCAGCGAGGCCCAGACGCCGGCGTGGCCCGCTCCTCCGACGTCGGTCGCGAAGGAGGCGACGTCGCCGCTGCCCGAGCCCCCGTACATCTCGTCATAGCCGTAGTCGCCGTGGACGACGTCGTCATTGCCCGGGCCGCCGTTGACGAAGTCGATCCCGAGTCCTCCGCTGACCTCGTCTTCGTTACCGGAGCCGCCGAGGACCGTGTCATCGCCGAGTTCCCCGAGGACGATGTCGCGCCCGGGGCCCCCGTCCAGCCAATCGTCGCCGCGGCCGCCGTGAATCACGTCATCTCCGGGGCCACCGCAGATCGTGTCATCGCCGCCTTCGCCGAAGATCACGTCGTTGCCCGCCCCACCCCAGATCACATCCGCGCGGGGCGTGCCGTGGATCACGTCGTTGCCGGCGGTCCCGATGATCGTCGCCCGCTTGCCGTGGCAGAGCGGCACTTCTTCAGATCCCGGCGCGCCCGCCCCGACGCTGGCCAGGAAGACCCCCGCCAGCAGGACCGCTCCGGCTGCGGCCCCGCCGATTCTCCTTCTCATAGGGCGGCGATCCTAGTCAGGGCGACGGAGCCCTCATTCGAGATTGATCATCACGTGCTTGATCTCGGTGTAGTCCTCCAGCGCATACACCGAGAGGTCCTTGCCGTAGCCGGACTCCTTGTAGCCGCCATGGGGCATCTCGGAGACGAGCGGGATGTGGTCGTTGATCCAGACGCAGCCAAAGCGCAGGGCGTTGGTGACCCGCATCGCCCGGCCGACGTCGCGGGTCCAGACCGAGGAGGCGAGCCCGTAGCGGGTTCCGTTGGCCCACTCGATCGCCTTCTCCTCATCGGAGAAGGGCTGCACGGTGATCACCGGGCCAAAGATCTCGTTCTGGACCATCTCGTCGTCCTGCTCGAGGCCGGCGATCACCGCCGGCTCGAGGAAGAAGCCCGGCAGGTCGGGCTCGAGGCCGCCGGTGACGATCTCGGCGTTGGCGGGGCGGCGCTCGAGGAACCCCTCGACGCGCTCGCGCTGGTGCTGGGAGTTGAGCGGGCCCAGGGTTGTCTTTGCCGACATTGTGTCGCCGAGAACGAGCCCCTTGGCTTCGCCGACCAGGCCGTTGACGACGTCGTCATAGACGCCGGCGGAGGCGAGCACGCGGGTCGCCGCGGTGCAGTCCTGACCGGCGTTGTAGTAGCCGGTGCCGGCGATCGTCTCCATCGCAGCCCCCATGTCGGCGTCGTCGAAGATGACGACCGGGGCCTTGCCACCCAGCTCCAGATGCACGCGCTTTAGCTTGTCAGCGGCGGCCTTGGCGATCCACTTGCCGGTCGGGGGTGAACCGGTCAGGCTGACCATCGCAACGTCGGGGTGGGTGACGAGCTCGGCACCGGCCGGGTCACCGAGGCCTCCGATTGCATTGAGGACTCCCGGCGGCAGGATGTCGACGCACCACTCGGCAAACTTCAACGTGCTCACCGGCGTCGTCTCGGCGGGCTTGAGGACGACGGTGTTGCCGGCAGCAAGGGCGGGACCGATCTTCCAGATCGCCATCATCAGCGGGTAGTTCCAGGGGGTGATCTGGCCGATCACCCCGACCGGCTCGCGGCGGATGAATGAGGTGTGTCCCTCCATGTACTCGCCGGCTGAGCGGCCCTCCATGCAGCGGGCTGCGCCGGCGAAGAAGCGGAGGTTGTCGGCCATCACCGGCACCTCGTCCTCGAGCACCGCGGCGCGCGGCTTGCCGGCATCGGCGGCCTCCAGATCGGCGATCTCCTCCCCGCGCTGCTCAATGAGATCTGCCATCCGCAGGAGCGCCCGGGCCCTTTCTCCAGGCGGTGTTACCGCCCAGCCCCCGAAGGCCTCCTTCGCCGCCTCCACCGCGCGGTCGACGTCGGGCTTGGTCGACAGCGGCGCCTCGGCGATCACCCCACCGCTCGCCGGGTTAAGCACATCTTCGGTCCCCCCCTCCACCGGGTCCACGGCCTGCCCACCGATGAAGTTCTTCAACCGAATTGTCGTCGCTACCGCCATCAACACACCTCCGCGATTTGGGCCGTGAGCACAAGGAGTCCGCTGTCTGGACTCATCGACCCGTCGGCTGGCTGTTTTTCTCGATCCCCAGCGCTTCCTCGACCGCCACGCAGCCCTCCCCGACTCCCTCGGCAACCGCCGGGTGGGTCACCCTGCCGCCCGCGACGTTGACCCCCGGCCTCAGACCCGGATCGCGCCGGATCGCCTCGGCCACACCGAGGTCGGCAAGCGCGATCGCGTAGGGCAGGGTCGCGTTGGTGAGGGCGTGGGTCGAGGTGATCGGCACCGCGCCGGGCATGTTGGTGACGCAGTAGTGGATGATCCCGTCGACTTCGAAAGTCGGCTCGCGGTGGGTCGTCGCCCGCGAGGTCTCAAAGCAACCGCCCTGATCGATCGCAACGTCGACTAGTACCGCGCCGGGCTTCATCAGCGCCAGCTGCTCGCGGCGGACGACGAAGGGGGCGCGGGCGCCGTGGACGAGAACGGCGCCGATCACGAGGTCGGCGCGGGGCAGCATCTCCTCGACGGCGAGGGTCGTCGAGGAGACGGTCGAGCAGCGGCCGCCGAAGACGGACTCCAACTCGCGCAGCCGGTCGATCGATTTGTCAAAGACGAACACGTCGGCCTGCATCCCGATCGCGATCGTTGCGGCATTCATGCCAACCACTCCGCCGCCGATCACGATCACGTTCGCGGCGGCGACGCCCGGGACACCACCGAGCAGGATTCCGCGGCCGCTGAGCGGCTTCTCCAGCATGAAGGCGCCAGCCTGGGTGGCGATCTTGCCCGCGATCTCACTCATCGGCGCCAACAGCGGCAGGCGGCCGTGGGAATCCTCGACCGTCTCATAGGCGATGCAGGTTGCGCCCGAGCCGCAGAGCCCGCGCGTCTGCTCGGGGTCGGGCGCCAGATGCAGGTAGGTGAAGAGGAGCTGACCCTCGCGAAGCATCTCGATCTCGGCGGCCTGCAGCTCCTTGACGTGGAGGATCATCTCGGCCTGCTCGAAGACGGTCGAGGCGTCGAGCACGATCCGAGCACCCTGGGCCTCGAAATCGGCGTCGGCGATCGCGCTCCCCTCACCGGCGCCGGACTCGATCAGCACCTCGTGTCCGTGCTCGACCATCTCCCGCACCCCCGCCGGGGTGATCGCGACCCGGTACTCGTCGGGCTTGATCTCCCTCGGGACTCCGACTTTCACCTCGCCAGCTCCCGCGCCCTGAGCGCCAGCCAGAACTCGATCCGGTCGTGGGCGCGGGAGAGATCGCGCCCGGTCAGCTCTTCCACCTTCCGCATCCGGTAGCGCAGGGTGTGGCGATGGCAGTAAACCTGGCGGGCGGCGCGCTCCCACTGGCCGTTTTGCTCGATGAAGGCCTCCAGCGAGCGCAGCAGCTCGCCGCCGTAATCCTCATCGCCCGCCTCGATTGGGCCGAGAACGCTGTCGCAATAAAGGTCAAGGGCCTCGTCGTCTTGGATCGAGAGCAGCAGGGTGAAGGCGCCAAGATCGCGCCAGGAGGCGACCTCCGGAGTGTGGCCGTTGGCCAGCGCCGTCGCCTCCAGCGCGCAGCGCGCCTCGTGGAATGAGTGGCGCAGCTGCTCTGGAGGAGCGGGCCGGCTGGCGGCGGCCCGCACCGCGCCCCGCTCGGCGGCCAGAGCCCTGCGGGCCTCGGCGGCGACGTCGAGGGGGTCGCGATCGGCCGCGTTGATCACGGCGCACAGAAGCTCGCTCCCCGCGCTGGCGTGGGGGGCGATCACCGCCGGACAGCCCTCGGCGATGAGGGCCCGCTCGAGCGCCGGCTCGGCCGCGGTCGGGTCATCGAGGGCGAAGACGAGGACGGCCGCCTGCTCGCCGATCCCAAACGGCTCCAGGCGGCGGCGCAGCTCCGAGGCGTCCATCCGCCCGCCCAGCGCCCCGGCCAGGACGTCTCCGGCGAGGCGGCGCTCGGTCTCGCGAGCGACGCGGCGGCGCATCAGCTCGAGGGCGACGACGGCGACGGCCTGCTGGAGGATCAGCCGCTCGAAATCTCCGAGGCCGCCCGAGTCGCGGACGATCACCACCCAGGCCTGCGGCGGCCCGCCGCCAGGGGAGATCACCGGGTGGGCGAGCGCGCGGCCCGCGACCGAGGGATGGGATGGGACAAACGGGCGTCCGTCGCCGGTGTGGGAGAGGGCTTCCCTGCGGATCTCACCGATCGCATCGGCGGAGAGATCGCGGCGGAACCCTCGCCCCGCCAACCTCTCGCCGCGGCCGTCGAGGATCGCCACGGTGCCGCCGACGGCGGAGGCGATCGTGGCGACTATCTCCTCCAGGCCGCGCTCCTCGAGGACCAGGCGCTCCAGGCGACGCTGGACGGCGACGGCGCGCTGTAGCACCTCGTACTGCTCGTTGACGAGGCGGGCAAATGCCTTCTCGGTGATCGCGATGAAGGGGGTCGAGTAGGGGACCTCAAAGAGCGGAAAATCGCGCTTCTTGGCCTCCTCGAGCAGAGCTTTGGGCAACCTCTGGTGGCTGAAGCCGGTGCCGAAGCCGAGACCGGCCAGATTGCTGTCGGCGAGCAGACGGACGAAGGCACGCTGCTTGGCGGCGCTGTCGAGCGGGATGCCGGTGCTCAGCATCAGCTCGCCACCAGAGAGCCATGGGGTCGGATCCTCCAGCTCGGAGATATGGACCCAGCGCACCGGCGCCTGGGCAGCCTGCGTGCCGGCCACCAGTTCGAGGTCGAGGTCGTCGAGCAGGCTCTGCACGGTGAGCATCTGCGGCCCTACTTGACGACCCGCTTCCAGGCCTCGTCGAGGACGCCGTGCAGGACGTCGTGGATCTCCTCGAATTGCTCGGTGTCGGCGATCAGCGGCGGGGCGAGCTGTACCACCGGGTCGCCGCGGTCATCGGCGCGGCAGATCAGCCCGCGTTTGTAGAGCTCACCGGAGAGGAAGCCCCGCAACAGGTGCTCTGCCTCCTGGTCGTCGAAGCTCTCCTTGGTCTCCTTGTCTTTGACCAGCTCAATCGCATGGAAGTAACCAGCCCCGCGCACGTCGCCGACGATCGGCAGGTCGTGGAGGCTCTCCAGCATGCGGCGGAACTCGCCCTCCTTGGCGAGCACGTGACCGCAGAGATCCTCGCGCTCGAAGACGTCGAGGTTGGCCATCGCGATCGCCGAGGCGAGCGGGTGGCCAGCGAAGGTGAAGCCGTGGGCGAAGGAGGCATCACCCTGCATGAAGGGCTCGGCGACGCGATCGGAGGCGATCATCGCCCCCATCGGGGCATAGGCGGAGGTGAGCGCCTTGGCCACGGTGATGATGTCAGGCACATAGCCGAAGCGCTCACAGCCGAAGTAGTGGCCGAGACGGCCCCAGGCACAGATCACCTCATCGGAGATCATCAGGACGTCATAGCGGTCACAGATCTCACGCACCCGCTCGAAGTAGCCGTCGGGGGGGACGAAGCAACCACCGGCGTTCTGGACCGGCTCGAGGATCACCGCGGCGACGGTCTCGGGGCCCTCGAACTGGATCCGCTCCTCGATCGCGGTCGCCGCCCAGAGCGGATGGCGGTCCTCGGGCCAGCGGTAGAGGTTGGTGTTGGGCACGTGGCAGCCACCGGGGGTGAGTGGCTCAAACTGCGAGCGCAGCTCGGTGATCCCGGTCGCCGAGAGCGCCCCCAATGAGGTGCCGTGGTAGGCGACCTCGCGGGCGATCACCTTATGCTTTTGACCGTTGCCGCGAACCCGGTGGTAGTTGCGGGCCAGCTTCAACGATGACTCCACCGCCTCCGAGCCGCCGGAGGTAAAGAAGACGCGGTTGAGGTCGGCGGGAGCGAGCGCGGCGATCCTGCTCGCCAGCTCGATCGCGCGCGGGTGCGCGTAGCTCCACAGCGTGTAGAAATCGAGTTCCTCGACCTGGCGGGCGGCGGCCGCACCGAGCTCGGTGCGGCCGTGACCCGCGTTGACACAGAAGAGGCCGGAGAGGCCATCGAGGTAGCGGTTGCCGTGCTCGTCATAGACGTAGCAGCCCTCGCCGCGGACGATGATCGGAATCTCGTGGTCGGCCCCGTAGGAGCCCATCCGCGAGAAGTGCATCCAGAGATGGCGCCTGGCCAACTCCTGGAGGCTGGTGTCGACTGCGTGCGACGCGGTGGCCATGGGCCTCTCCTCTCCTGCTATGACGATATGGATAAAGCTAGACCCGCCAAGGGCAGGATGCAAGTGGTCATTGGGTCAAGTGCCAGCGTACTCTTTGTACAAGGAGTACAAGGACGGCGTAGACTTTTGGGACTTTTGCAACTTGCGTTGACCTCCCCGCGGGCGTAACGTCGCCCCAGCCGCCGCTTCGCCGGCGGAGTGGGTCGACAAGGAGGGTCGCATGGAGAGCGCTTCGGCTGCCGCCGGAAACCTCCCCGGTTCGGGGGGGACGGAGGTGGGTGGTAAGGGCCTGAAAAGCGGCGCGCTCGGCTATATCTCAAACCTGGTCATTGGGATCGCCTCGACCGCACCCGCCTACAGCATTGCCGCGACGCTGGGCTTCGTCACCGCGGTGGCGGGGATGGGGTTGCACGCTCCGGCGGTGATGATCGTCTCCTTCATCCCGATGCTCCTGATCGCCGCCGCCTACAACTACATGAATAAGGCGGACCCCGACTGCGGCACGAGCTTCACCTGGGTCACCCGGGCGCTGGGGCCACATCTCGGCTGGCTCACGGGCTGGGTCATCGTCGCCGCCGATGTCGTGGTGATGGCAACGCTGGCCTACATCGCCGGCGTCTACACCTTCACGCTCTTTGGCCTTACCGCGGCATCGGAAAACCTCCTCGATGTGAGCATCATCGCCGCGATCTGGATCATCCTGATGACCTGGATCTGTTACATCGGAATCGAGATCTCGGCCCGCACGCAGTTCGTCCTGCTGGCGATCGAGATCTTCACCCTGACGCTCTTTGCGGTGGTTGCGCTTTGGAAGGTCTACATCACGGGCGCCCCCGGCTCGGTCCATGTCAGCCTCAGCTGGTTCTCCCCCTTCGGGCTTCCCGGAGGCACGACCGCCCTGGTCGACGGGGTCCTGCTCGGTGTCTTCATCTACTGGGGCTGGGACAGCGGCGTGGTCGTCAACGAGGAGTCCCGCGATGCCGCCAACGGCCCCGGCAAGGCGGCGGTGATGAGCACGGTCTTATTGGTGTTGATCTACGTCGTCGTGGCCACGGCGGCGCAGGCGTTTCACGGCCCTCACTTTCTCTCCAATAACTCCGAAGACATCCTCGGCGCGCTGGGCGGCAAGGTATTCGGCTCACCGCTCGACAAGCTGCTGATCATCACCGTGCTGACCTCGGCCTCAGCCTCCACCCAGACGACGATCCTGCCGACGGCGCGAACGACGCTCTCGATGGCGCGTTTCGGCTCAATCCCCAAGGCCTTTGGCCACATCCACCCCCGCTACCTGACCCCGGACATCTCGACCCTGGCGATGGGCGCGATCTCCCTGATCTGGACCCTCTTCATCATCAATGTCAGCACCAGCGTGCTGGGCGACGCGATCACCGGCCTCGGCTTCCAGATCGCCTTCTATTACGGGCTGACCGGCTTTGCCTGCACCGTCTACTACCGCAAGGAGATCTTCAAGAGCGCCCGTAACTTCATCATGGTCGGCCTGGCGCCGTTCCTGGGCGGCGCGATGCTCACCTATATCTTCGTCAAGGCGCTGATCACCTACTCCAACCCGGCCGAAACCGAAACCGGAGTCGCGTTCCTCGGGGTCGGCGTCCCCGTGGCGATCGGCGTTGGGCTGATCGTTGTCGGAGCGTTGTTCATGATCTGGGCGAACATCGCCTACCCGAGGTTCTTCAAGCGCAAGCCGGAGGTGGCAGACCCGGGGATCCTCGAGGGCACCGTGGTCGGAGAAGCCTCGGTGATGGCGGACTGAGCGAGCGGGGAAGGAGCGGACTGATGAGCGAAATCATCGTTGGCTATGACGGGTCCGACTGCGGGAGGGCGGCGCTTGATGAGGCGTGCTCACTGGCCAAGGCGCTGGGTGACAAGATCGTGGTCGTCTTCGGCTATGCCCCGGGCGGCTACGGCGGTGGAGAGATCCCCTCCCACCGGGAGGCGGTCGAGGAACTGGGGGAGAAGATCACCGCCGAGGCGGCGGAGCGCGCCGAGCGGGCTGGCATCGAGCACGAGGTGGTGCTGATGCCACGCAAGGGCTACCACGCGGTGATCGAGACCGCCGATGAGCGCGGTGCGAGAATGATCGTCGTCGGCAGCTACGGCGATCCGCCCCTGAAAGGTGTGATCCTTGGCTCCACCCCGAACAAGCTGCTGCACCTCGCCGATCGACCGGTGCTCGTGGTCCCGGCCAAGCGTTAGCAGAACCGCGGCAGACCTCTACCTTCCGATGTGGAAGCCGATCAACTCGGGAACCCGGGAAAGCAGCGCGCTGATTGGATCCGGCCTGCGGCCAGCCATCTCCGCCTCCTCCTTGCAAACCATGCCAACCCTGATCGCCTCGCCGCCGATCCAGTGGAAGGGCTCGGGGGGAACGCGCGGTGGGGACGGGTCGACGAAGGCAAGACGGGAGGGCTGATCGCGCCGGTCAAGCGCCAGCGAGGCCAGCGTCCTGCCGACCATGTGAGAGGGACCGACGCCGTTGCCGGTGTAGCCGGCCGCAACGAAGGCGCGTCCCCCGCGCAGCGGCACCACCGTCGGCAGGTGGGTGGGTGAGGCGTCGATCGGCCCTCCCCAGGCGTGGGTCAGGCGCCGCTCCCTGAGCCCGGGGAAGTACTCGCGCAGATGGGCGGCGGTGATGGAAACCACATCGGGGTCAAGCTCGGTTCGGCCACCCAGTCGGGCGCCCATTGCGATCCTCCCCCCGCCCCAGCCGAACGCAATCCGCCCGTCGGGGGTGGTGCGGAAGTAATCGATCAGGGCGCGGCTGTCGGTGATGCACTCCCCGCCGGTCCAGCCGACCTCCTCGAGCAGATCCGGCACGGGCTCGGTGAGGACGATGTGGGAAGAGGCGACGGTGAGCCGGTTGCGAAGCGGGCCCCCCGGGGCCTTCGCCGCCGCCCCCACCGCCACCACCGCGGAACCGGCGCGGACGCTGCCCCCCTCGGTGTGGGCCTCAACACCCGCCGGGCCATCGCGCAGACGGTGCACTGGGGAGCGCTCGCAAACCTCAACCCCAACCGCCTGCAGCCGCTCGCGCAGACCAAGCGCCAGGCGGGCGGGCTGCACCGTCGCCGCTCCGGGGTAGAGGACTCCGGCGCGGAAGGCCGGTGAGAAACAGTGGGCGGCAACCTCGGCCGGTGAGAGCCGGTGGACCGAATCCTCGGCGCCGAGCTCGCGGCAGGCCACCACGCTCTCAGCCCATACGTGGTCCTGAGCCGCTGCGGTGGAGACCTGCAGGTAACCGCCGCGCCGATACCAGGCGTCGACCCCCTCGCTGGCGCAGAACTCACCGATCTCAACGACCGCGGCCTCGGCGGCGCGGGCGACGGCCAGGGCCGCCCGATCTCCCCAGCGCTCTCGCATGTTGGGCAGCGAGAACCACATCTGGTTGCAAAAGCCGCCGTTGCGCCCGCTCGGCCCCCGCCCGCAGCCGTCGGCCTCCAAGAGCACCACCCGAGCCCCCGGCTCCAGAAGCTTCACAAACCAGGCGGCCCACATCCCGGTGAACCCTCCACCGAGGACGACCACATCGGCACTCTTCTCCCCATATAGAGGCGAGGAGTACTCAGAGCCTCCGGCCTCCTGCAACCAATATCCGTGGGCGGTGTGCTGCACAGAGCGAGTCTGCCATGGGGGGTCGGCGTCCCCAACCCGAGTGGTTTGGGCGATCGACCAGATTGCGCCTGAGGTCGAGGCGGATGCCGCTTATCCGCCCTCCCCTAGACTCGTGCCATCGCCACCTATGACCGGATCGCCGAGCTGCCGCTGGAGATCGAGTCCTGTGAGTTTGAGGGGCTCGAGTTCACGATCGGTGAGTTCGAACGCCTGACGACGGTAGTCAAGCTGCGCGGCGGCGGCGAGGAGGGGGTCGGTGAGGACGTCACCTATGACCCGGTCGACCATCTCGCCCAGCAGGGCGCCGGTCCGCCGCCCGGCCTCAGCGGTGCCCGCAGTTTCGCCGAGTTCTCCGGCCTGCTCGGTGAGACCGACCTCTTCCCCGCCGCGGCCCCCGAGCGAGATGTCTCGCGCGAGTACCGGCGCTGGGCCTTTGAGTCCGCAGCCCTTGACCTGGCCCTGCGCCAGGCCGACACCAGCCTCACCGCCCTCCTCGGGCGCGAGGCGCGCCCGGTCAATTTTGTCTCCTCGATGCGTCTCGGCGGGTTCGGCGAGGGACGCTCCTCGATCGATCCCCTGCTCGCCCGCCTCGCCGTTCATCCCAACCTGCGCTTCAAGCTCGACCCGGTAAACGACTGGGACGAGGAGCTGATCGCGGCGCTGGCGCGGACCGGGGCGGTCGACTCGCTGGACCTCAAGGGCTTCTACAAAGGCACGCCGGTTGATGTCGAGACCGACCCCGAGCTCTACGCGAAACTGATCAGGGCCTTCCCCGACGCCTGGCTGGAGGACCCCGACGTAAACGAGGAGACCAAACCGCTGCTTGACCCGGTCGCCGGGCGGATCACCTGGGATGCGCCGATCCACTCGGTCGCCGACATCGAGGCGATGCCCTGGGTACCGCGAATGGTCAATATCAAGCCCTCGCGATTTGGCCCGATCGCCAACCTCTTCGCCGCCTATGACTACTGTTCGGAGCGCGGCATCGGCGCCTACGGCGGCGGCCAGACAGAGCTCGGCCCGGGGCGCGGCCAGATCCAGTACCTGGCATCGATCTTTCATCCCGACACCCCCAACGACGTCGCCCCCTCCGCCTACAACGACCCCGAGCAGGCGACCCGGCCGGGGCTGCCGGACAGCCCACTGGCACCGCGTCCAGCCGCCACCGGCTTTCGCTGGGAGGGGTACGGATGAAAGTCAAATCGACTTTGCCGTCTGCACCTCCATTTGCAAGAGTTTGGTCGGGCGTCGGTAGACGACGTGCTAAAGCGCGGGTCTCGGGGCTTGGACCCGCCGCGCTGCTTGCCGCGTAGACGGCCTCAAGATGCGCGCCCCAGTGTCGCGCCGGCGCCCGATCCTTCCCTCGCTGGCCTGCTCGAGGCCCAATCAGCGGTGAGGCGGCGGTATGCCTTCTCACCACGCTCGGCGAGTTCGCGCTCGGCCTTTCGCTCGGCGGCAGTGGTGCTGATCCGCTGCCCAGGGTGGCGAGTTGGGAGCCGCGGTGCCCCTGCCTTGCGCTCGGCCGCCCGTATCTTCGCCCGGGTCAGCGAGGGACGCCCGAAGGCATAGTCCTCGCCCTTGGTGAGTAGCTGCCAGGCGATCACGGCGATCTTGCGGGCAACCGCGACGGCAGCCACCTGAGCTCCGCGGCGAGTGCGGATGCGCTCGCCGAAGGCACGCAGCGGGCCCGGAGAGCGGATCGCCGTCCAGGCCGCCTCGACCAGCACCGAGCGAGCCTGCGCATTGCCCCGCTTGGAGATCCTCCCGTGGCGGGCGGGCGCGTCTCCCGACTGGCGGACCGTCGGGTCCAGGCCCAGGTAGCCGACCAGCTCGCGGGCGCTCTCAAAGCGCGAGACCTCGCCGATCGCCGCCATCAGGGCGACGGCGGCACCTACCCCGATTCCAGGAATCGTCATCAACCGCTTGGCCTCCGCGGAGCCGCTCGCCCACTCGCAGAGCTTGACGTCGATCGCCTCGACCTCGGCGTCGCAGAACTCGATCTGGCGCAGGCAGCCGCTTACGGTCTCGGTCTCCTCGGCGGGCAGCTCACGGGTGGCAAGCCAGCTTCGTCCGGAGGAACCGAAGAGGTCTGAGACCGGTGGGCGGCCCAACAGACAGCGGGCGAGCGCAGCGTGGATCTCATTCTTGGCGCGTACCCGCTGGCGCACGAGCGCTCCTCTGCGCGCCACCCGCCGCCGCAGGGCGCTGATCTCCGCCGACGGCACCCAGACCGACGTCAGCATCCCCGCATCCAGCAGGCGGGCAAGCGTGCGGGCATCGAATTGGTCTGACTTCACCCTGGCGTGTGAGATCGCGCGCACCTCTGCGGCGTTGACGACCACCACGCGGGCAACGTGGCGTTTGAGGATCCGGGCGATCTCGAAAGCCGGACCGGTTGCCTCGAGCACCACCTGATCTGTGGGGTCAAGGCTCTGGGCGAAGAGCTCAAGCTCGGCGCGGTCGGTGGCGATCCGGCCGACTGAGCGTGTTCCCCGTCGGTGTGGATCGCCACCTGGCAAAAGCTCTGATGGACATCGAGTCCGATCGAGCGCATTGGCTTCTCCTTGTTCGGTTGTTTGTCGCAGAGCAGGTCGGGGCAAACGACAACTACGGATTCGCGCTCGCGGCGCAACCGGGCTGGTCGCAGTGGCGGCCACATAGGGTTTCGGGCTCACGGCCCATACCCCATAGCTCGGCCTGCCCTTCGATCTGCTCCGAGAAGGCCCCCGTCCCGGTCAGCCGAAGCTAGGGCCGGGAGCGGACGAACCTTCACGGGGCAGTTTCATGCCAGTAGGGTTGGGGCGCGAATGAGCTTCGCCAAGACCCTCAACGAGCAGGTCGCCCACGAGTTCGCTGCCCAGCAGCAATACATCGCGATCGCCGTCCACTACGACTCCGAGACGCTTCCCCAGCTCGCCACCTTCTTCTACCGCCAGGCGATCGAGGAGCGCAACCACGCGATGATGATCAGCCAGTACATGCTCGATGCCGGCCACCCGATCGAGGTACCCGGGGTCGCAGCCCCGCAGGCCAACTTCGCCGACACCGTCGCCCCCGTGCGCCTGGCCCTGGATCAGGAGAAGCGGGTCAGCGAGCAGATCGCCAACCTGGCGCGGCTGGCGCGCGAGGAGGGCGATTACCAAGGGGAGCAGTTCATGCAGTGGTTCATCAAGGAGCAGGTGGAGGAGGTCTCCAGCATGTCCGCCCTGCTTAAGATCGTCGAGCGGGCAAAGGACAACCCGCTGCTCGCCGAGGAGTACCTCGCCCGCGAGAAGCTGGGTGGCGGAGAGGGCGTCGACCCCACCGCCCCGGCCGCCGCCGGCGGCGCCCTCTAGCCCCTCGATCTCACCGAGACAGCCTCAAGCGAGCCAGCCGGCTCGCTTGCGCAGGCTTTTGAGCCGGCGAAACTCGGCGATGTCCTCGCGCAGGGCGGCGGGGGCCGGAGCCGGGAGGAAGCGAGCCGGCAGCGCTGACTCGGAGACCCCATCTGCCTGGGCGCGGACCCGGTAGGCGCGAGCGCCCCGACGGGCGGTGAGCGCGGAGGGCGCTCCGTCGCCCTCCCAGAGCAGCCCGGCGTAGTCATCGAGGCCGTAACCGCCGGGCATTCCACCGGCAACCGCGTCGAGATAGGCGGCGCGGCGCTCCGGCTCGTTGTTGTAGTGGACGCAGAGGCTGCCACCCAGTAGGCCGAGCCCGGCGGCCGCCTCCGGACGGCCCGAGGACTTGGTGATCCCGGTCTCAAACCAGCACATCGCCCCGGCGCTCTGCCCGGCGAGGACGATCCCCTTGCGCCAGGCGAGGCTGAGGATCGACCCGATCTCGTGCGCCTCCCAGACCGCGAGCAGGTTGACCAGGCTGCCGCCACCGACGTAGACGAGATCCTGCGAGAGGAGGTGGTCGCGCAGCGCCATTGGCCGGCGGCCGAGCCGAAACAGGGAGAGGTCCGATGGCTCGCAGGGTCGCTCACCGAAGGCCGCATAGAAACGGCCGATCTGCTCGGAGGTATCACCGCTCGCCGTCGGCAGGATGCAGATCCGCGGCCGGCGGCCGGCGCGCTCGCTCCCCAGCCGCAGGATCAGCTCACAGACCGCGCGGTCGGGTGGGCGGGAGGTGAAGTCGTGGCCGCCGAGGGCGAGGATGCGTCGCAGCGGGGTTGCCTCGCCGGCCTCGGGCTGGCGCTCTCGGACCTCGGGGTTCGCGAGCGCCATCAGGCCGCAACCACGCTCGAGAGGGCCTCCGGCGGCGGCGGTACGGCGGCGGAATCGCCGAGGTAGGAGGTTGGGATCGGCGTCTCCACCACCCCGCCCTCCACCAGATCGAGCCGGTAGCCCTGGGCCGTGGGCCGCGAGCCGACGACCCGGCTCAGCTCGGTGCCGGTGAAGTGAAGGGCGGCGCCGTCACCGGCCGCATACCCGGGGGGCATCCCGTCGCGCAGGAAGCCGTGGTAGGCGAGGCGCCGACTTGAGTTCGGCTCATAGTGGACGCAGTTGCTGAAGGGAAGCATCCCCAGGCCCGCGACCCGGCGCGGCTCGCCGTGAAATCCGGTCACCGCCTCGGCGAACCAGCACAATGAGCCCGCCGAGAGCCCGCAGAGAATGACCCCCGCCTCCCACGCCTCCGCCAGAATGCGGTCGATTCCGTGGGCACGCCAGACCCCCAGCAGGCTGACCACACTGCCACCCCCGACGTAGATCAGATCCTGGGAGAGAAGGTGGCGGCGCAGGTCGGCGGGGCCCTGCTCGCGTCGGAAGAGGGAGATGTGGCTTGACTCACAGCGCTCGGCGCCGAAGGCGCGGTAGAAGCGGACGATGTAGTGGTCTGCGTCGCCGCTGGCCGAGGGCAAAAAGCAGACCCGCGGGCGCTCGGCCCCGGTGAGGCCGAGCACGTATTCATCGAGCAGCGGGTTGCCGGACTCCATCGAGAACCCGCCGCCGCCGAATGCCACGATCTGGCGGGGCGTCGTCTTCATCGTCAAATCGTCCCGAGGGGCGGCGCCGGGGTCGTTGTACAGAGGTCCGAAGTTCGCACTCGGCGGCTCGCCCGTTTGTACAGTGAAGCGGCAGGCGCTGCGCTGGGTGCACAGCTCGATCGCTCCCCCGCCTCGGCATCCGCTGCTTCACCGGCGCGATTCACGGGGAGTCATGCTCGCTCAACCTTCCTTCCCCCGTCGATGGGACGTATTGCCCTTTTTAGGAAATGCGCCTACGATCAGCGGAATATTACGAACATTGGGCTACTCAGATAATGGGCTCTCGCCCAATAGGGCGCCCCCACAACCACCGAGCATCGGAGAACTCGCTCGCCAACACTTGAGGATGACCACGGCGAGCGGAGGCCATGACGAAACTACCCGCAGCGCCGATGGTAAGCCAAAAAAAACAACCGTCTACCGGCGATTTTAGTGGCCCGAGGCGAGGCTGAGCGACGGCTGCATGGGCGAATATCTTGCGAGCCCAATGGTACAGACGCCATGGGGGAATTCCTCGGAGCTGAGGGACAGAAGGTTGCGCCCCGGAGCCGGAACGCTGCGGGCGGAGGTGGTACGCAACCAGTCTGAGCGCCTCTTTGCGGCGATGGTGGCGGTGGTATCTGAAAAGGGCTATGAGGCGACCACGGTTGCCGATCTGGTCGCACTCTCGGGAGTGTCGCGCAGCGACTTCTACAAGCATTTCGCGAGCAAGCGCGACTGTTTCGTTGCGATGGTCGAGGCCATAGTCGAACCGATGATGGAGACGATCGCAAAGGCCAGGGCCAGCGCCGATGAGCGGCGGGTCCGCGAAGTGTTTGAGGCCTTCATCGGGATGACCGTCAGACAGCCGGCGACGGCGCGGGTCTGCATTGTCGAGCTGCACGCCGCCGGTGAGGAAGCCGAACGGGTGATCGACCAGGTCTTCGAGGCCTTCGAGCAGCTGGTCGCGGAGGCCAGCAAACGGATCGCCGGTCGCGAGGGTATGCCCCCACAGATTGTGCGCGCGGTGATTGGCGGGCTGCGCAAGGTTCTTCACACTCGCATTTACCGCGGCGAAGTCAGCGAGCTGGAGAAGCTGGCACCAGAACTGTGGGAATGGGGTCTGAGCTACCAGCCGCCCTCCCAGCCGCTGCGATCAAGACGGCGCTCCAGCGCGGCGCCGAGTCGCTTCGAGGGGTACACCCAGGCCGAACGGATCGCCCGCGCCGTCACTGCGGTGACAGCGGAGAAGGGCTACCAGACGATGAGCACCGATGACATCGCCGAGCGTGCATCGATCTCGCTCAGCACCTTCTACTCGCACTTCGCCGATAAGCGCGACGCGGTGTTGGCGGCGCTTGAGATGGGCGGCGCTCAGATGCTGGCCTCGGTGGTGCCGGCGGCCCAGCGGGCAGAGGACTGGCGCGAAGGGGTTCGAATCGCCTGTGAGGCGATGTGCTCCTACCTGGTCGCCGAGCCGTCTTTCGCACGACTGGCGGCGGTCGATGTCTATGCGGTGGGGCCGGAGGCGCTCGCGCGTCGAGACCGGGTGATCGACTCGATGAGCTCGATGCTCGCACCGGCCTACACCGAGAACCCGGCCGTTCCGAAGATTGCCGGGGAGGCGATCGGTGGGGCGATCTACGCGCTGCTGCGCGACCGTATCCGCAACGGCGGGCCGCAGCGCCTCCCCGAAGACATCCCGCTTTTCATCTACATCACCCTCGCTCCCTTCCTCGGGCCCGAGGAGGCCACCCTGGTGGCCAATCGCCGGCCCTGAGCGCCCGGAACCCGAGGCCTCTATCTTATCTAGCCCTTCGGGGCAGCGGGGTCGGGTGGTGGGGGGGCGTGCAGCTCCTCGTCGGCGGCGGCGGCGCCAAGGTAGGGAAAGACCGCCGCATACATCAGCTTCGGCAGCTCCTCCTCGCCGAGCTCAAGTTCGCCACCGGCTACCGCCTCCTGAACGCGCGCGAAGATGACGCCGCCAACGCCAACCGCGGTGGCGCGTGTGAAGGAGTCGGGTTCGGTTGTCTCACCGCGCCCTTCGTCGATCAGGTCAACCAGGCGCTCGAAGGTCTCGACGAAGAGAACCTGCGCCCGCTTTCCTCCCCGACCCGCATCCACCGCGCCGAGGTGGGCGACCCGCTCGTCGCGCAGCAGAAAGCGCAGCATCGCGTAGGCCGTGGCCCGGATGCGATCGCGCCAACCTTCAACGCCCGCCACCGACAGCTGGGCATAGGCGAAGAATTCGTCGTAGGTCTCGGCGAGGATCGCGCAGAAGCAGTCATCGAGGTCGGTGAAGTGCCGGTGGAAGCTCTCGCCGTCGACCCCGGCACGCTCGAGCAGGGCCTCGAGGTCGAAATCGGGGTATCCGCGTCCCAGGCTGAGGTCCAGCAGCGCCTCGCGCAGGCGTGCGCGCTGATCGGCTGGTTCGTGCGTGGTAGCGGTCGGCAAACTCGACGTATGTATATAGCGATAATCGTCGGCGGGCAAATGACAAGACCCAAAGCCAAGTCATAAGATTCAACTCATGCCAACCGGCACGATGAGTCGCACGGTGACGTTCGCCAGGGCGGCCCGCTGCTACTGGATTGAGATCTTCCCGTCCGCGCGACGCGAGCTGCAGAGGTGGCGCACGCGGGCGGAGGCGATTACCGAACCTGGGCTTCGCCGGGACGCGCTGCTCTCCCTCCACACCAAGGGTGCCAATGCCGAGGGATTGGCGGCCTTCGCGGTGCTCGCGCCTCGCAAACAGCGCCCACAGGTGATTCGGGCGACCGTCGCTTACCAGACGACTCTCGATTACCTCGACAGCGTTACCGAGCGCCCCAGCCACTCCTACGCCGAGAAGCTGAAGCTCAACGGGGCCCTCGAGGTCGCCGTTGACAGCGAGCTTTCGCTCGAGGCCTATCGCGAGGAGACCTGCTCGCGTGGCGATGGTGAGTACCTCGCTGCCCTGGTCGAGAGTTGCCGCAGCAGCTTTGGCGGCCTTCCCTCCTACCCTTGCGCCGTTAGTTCTCTGCGGCGCCGCGCCAGACTCGCCGCCGAATCGCAGGCGATGAACCACTCCCTGCTGCTCGACACAGGGGAAAGGGAGGTTGCGAGGTGGGCCCACTCGGTGCCGCCGACATCGTGCCCGGAGACCGACATGCAGTGGTGGGAGATGGTCGCCGCCGCCGCCTCCACTCCGGCGCTGGGCGCACTCGTCGCTCTCGCCGCACAGCCGGGCGCGGCCGAGAGCGATTTCCTTGCCACGGAGGCCGCCTACTTCCCGTGGGTCAACGCGCTGAACACTCTGCTCGACAGCTTGATTGACCTCGATGAGGATCACGCCAAACAGCGTCACATCGAGCGCTATGGATCATCCCAAGCGGCGGCGGAACGGCTGGCGGCGATCACGGATCGCTCCCGTGCGGGGGTTGGCAAGCTCGCCAATGCTCAGCTGCACGAACTTATTCTGGCGGCGATGGGGGGGCTGTACCTCGCACAGCCCGCCGCCTGGCACGATGATCGCCGCGTGACGGCCGCCGCGGTGCTGGATGGACTCGGGCCGTTCGCTCGCTCGACGCTGGCCGTACACCGACTGCGCCGAGGCAGGCCGGGAACGGCACTGCGCGCTCGCCGCGCTCGCCTTGGCGCCGAGGCGCTCGCCGGCTGAAGCTCACCGACAGTTCACGGCGGACCGGGAAACCCGCTCAGCGGACGTGGCAGGTGCGCACAACCGTGGTCGTGATGGTGGGCGAAGCGCTGAAGAAGTAGCCGGCGCGGACGAAGGGGAGGAGGCCGCCGGTGAAGCGCGGCGGGACCGGGCAGGAGGCGCGAAGGTAGCTGTGGGAGACGCCGCGGTAGTCGAAGGTGCGATCAAAGGTGATGTCGAAGGCGCTGACGTGCGGCCAGGGACCGAGTGAGGGTGGCAGGACCCCAGTCAGGCTGGTCCCCAGTGGACCCGGGCGGTGGCGGATGAAGACGGGTACGACGAATGAGGCTGGCGGTGAGGCCGAGAATGCCAGCAACCAGACGGCGGCGTCCGGACCGCGGGCTCCCCCGTTGAAGCCGGTGACGGAGGCGAGCACGGGAAACTGTGCCTGGCCGGGAATGTCAACCTCGGCGTGGAGGCTGCCGCGTCCAACCACGGCGTCGGGGCAACGCTGAAGCGCCTGAGCTTTTGTGGCGCCCAGCAATCGGCGACGCGGACAGACCGGCAGGCCGACGGCGTCGAGCCGACTGCTTCCCGTGGCAAGGGCCAGTTCAATGCCGCGCAGGCGGGGCAGCTGTGAACCGTCATCGGTGCGCAGCGCGCCGGAGAAGCTGATCGAGACCGGCGCCGGACGGTGGCGGGGGAGCCGGCGTGGGGAGAAGCTGGCATCGAGGGAGACGATCACGTCGCCGTGCTGAGCAAGAGTTGCGCCGGCCGGGATCGCTGGGACAAAGAGCAAAGCGGCGCCAATCACGGCGGCAAAGCCGGCCAACAGTTTGCCTGTGCCCCGGCCGCTGAGAACTAGCTGCCTCACCGCATTTCCTATTCGAATCGCGAAAGTTTGAAGTAGCAGTAGTTGAAGCCAAAGGCGAGGACAACGCTATCGGCGCGTTCGCCGCTCCTAACGAACCGGGCCGACGCGTGCTGAAAGGCGACGGGCTGGTCGGCGCGAAGCACGGCGACGATCCTGTTGAGGTTCGACTCCTCTTGCGCCAGGTAGCGAAACCAGAGGGCGAGGGTTGCGCGATCAGCCTCAGGGCGCGCCAAGGGTGAGATTTCGCTCACCGTGGCCGCGAAAAGGTGAGCGGCACGGGAGAACTTGGCGGCGGCGGCGGCCAGGCGTTCCGCCCGCAGATCGGCGCGCATCCCCTTCACCGCACGCTTGGTGGCAAGCGCCCGCGGCTTGCAGATCCCCTCCAGCCTCGCCACGTATTCGGCGCGACTGGGGTCGGGCACTTCTTCGGCGGCGGCGGCCGCCGAAGAAATCAGGGCGATCATGACCGCCGCGATCCCAATTCGAGTCGCAATTTGGCTCACCTCTGTGTGTCCTTGGCTTCGGGCGTTTCCCTCATCCTCTCGCCTCCGTCGGCTCACTCTCCCATCCCGTGCACGTTTAAACGCGGCAACACCCGCTCAAGTAGCGGCGGCACCCGCCAGATCCGGTCACCAATCAACAGCATCAGTGCCGGTAAGAGGACGATACGCACCAGCGTTGCATCGAGCAGGATCGCGACGGTCAGCCCCACGCCCATCTGGCTGACGGTGGCAACCGGGGAGGTGGCAAATGAGATAAAGACGGCGGCCATGATCGCCGCGGCGCCGGTGATCACCCCCGCCGTCTTCTCGATCCCGTAGGCGATCGCCGCGGCGTTGTCCCCATCGACTTCGTAGCGCTCCCGGATCCGCGCGAGCAGGAAAACCGCATAATCGATTGAGAGGCCAAACGTGACGCCGAAGATCGCCGCGGCGCCAACCGTGTCAATGTAGGGATGCCCGCCCAGCGGGTAGCCGGCGGGTAGCTTGCAGGCGAGCGAGACGACACCGATCGCCGCGCCGACCGAGACGAGGTTGAGGGCGACGGTAAGCGCGGCGAGTAACGGAGCGCGCAGGATCGCGAGCAGCATCAGGAAGGTGATCAGGACAATCGCGCCGACGACCAAGGGGAGTCGCGCCTTTGTCGCGGCGGCGTAGTCGTTGAGCGTGGCAGCACCGCCACTGACGCCCGTGCGCATTCCACCGGCTCGGCCCAGCGCGACGGCGTCGGAGACCAGCCGTGCGCCAACCTTGCGCGACCCTTCGGTGTTCAAGCCAGCGCTCGGTACGATCAAAAAACGGGCCGCCTGGCCGCCACGCGAGACGTTTATAGCCTCCCCGTCCAGAGCGCGGCGGGCCGGAGTGGCGCCGTCAATCGCCGCCAGGGCAAGGTAGCCCGAACGAAAGAAGCCAGGTGAAACTCGGTGCAGCTCACTGACCTCGCGCTGCAGCGGAGCCGCGGAGGCTGCAGCCTTGTGCAGTCCAGCCTGGAGCCTGAACGAGCGTCGGTAGCCTCCGGAGAGGGCGCTGCCGAGGGAGCCGGCACCGCCCTGCAGGGCGCCAAGGCCGGTTACGAGACGCCCGGCCCCCGCCCCGAGGCGGCCAAGGCCGGAGCCGAGACTCCCGGCGCTGCCGGCGAGGTGCCCGATACCACCTGCGAGCCGTTGCCCGCCCCCGGAGAGCCGACCGAGTCCACCTTCCAGAGCATCACCGAGGCCGCGCAGGCGATGCAGCTCTTCACTGGCAGATTCGAGCTCGCGGGCGACGATCACCGCCTGTTCTGACTGCGAGCTAAGCGATGGATCGCTGCGGGCCGAGGTCTTGAGTTCGCGTGCGAGCCGCCGGGCACGATCCAGTCCGTTGGCGCGAAAGTTCGGCAGCAGCGAGCGCAGACCCTGACTCAGGTTGAAGGCAAGGCCAGCTCCCTTGCGCTGGCCGCTGGCGATCTCCCCGGCACCGGTGGCGGCACGACCGAGCACCGAAGCGGCATGTTGCCCCACCCCTGAGGCACTTCCGAGTCCGGCTGCGAGCAGTGCGGCGCCACGGCGCGCGCGTGCCGAGCCCTCTCCAAGCAGTCCGCTACCGGCGGTGGCCTGGGAGAGGCCAGCCCGCAGACGCCCGACCGCTCCCGCGGCGCGACGCAGGCCAGGGCCGAGTCGCGCAACCTGGGGTTCGCCCTTCCGCCCGGGGGAGGCGAGACTCCTCAGGCCGGGCAGGGCGCGGCCTGAGTGATCGAGAGAGGCAAGGCCGATCACGGTCCTCACGCCCGGTTGGGATGCTATCCGACGCTGCCAGCGTGAGAGCAGCGCCAGTCGGTGTGTCGTTGTGATCGGTCCCTGCGACGTGGAGGCAACGAGGACGAAGGGTGCCTCCCAGCCCGGGCCGACGGCATGGGCAATTTCTTCGGCACTGTGGCGGGCTGGGTTCGAAGCCGAGAGCTCGCCGACGCCGGGGGAGCCGGTGTTGAACGCCAGCGCGGGTGAGGCGAGGAGCGCCAAGCAGATCGCGATCGCCCCGGCGGCAAGGGCGGGGCGCCGCAGGGCAGTGGTCGCCGCAGCGGCGGCGCGGCGGGAGATCGAGCCTTGAGCAGTGGCGGAGCGGCGCCCGATGCGACCAGCGTTGATCCGGGGGCCAAGAAGGGTGAGGAGCGCCGGAAGAGCACCCCAGGCGATGGCGACGCTGATCGCAGTGACCACGACCAAGGCGGTGGCGAGGGAAACGAGCAGTGTGCCCGGCTGCAGGAATGCGGAGACAAAGAGCGAGATGAAGAGGGTGGATCCGGCGAAGGCGACCGTGCGCCCGGCGGTGCGGCGAGCACGCAGCGCGGCGGAGTGTGGATCGTGTCCAGCCGCCAGCTCCTCGCGGAAGCGAGAAACGATGAACAGCGAGTAATCGACACCCAGTGCCAAACCCATCATCGTGCAGACGGCGAGCGACAGGGCGTCGATCCGCATGAGGGAGCTGAGCAAGACGAGGATGCCGCGACCAGCGAGAACGGTCATCGCACCGAAGGCCAGCGGGATCGCGGCGGCGGCGACGGAGCGGAAGACGAGCAGCAGGACAACTATCAACAGCGGTGCGGCAAGCAGCTCGGCACGCTCTGAAGCTGCAAGCGATTCATGCTGGAGGGCCCGGGATATTGAGGCGAACCCGGATTGGGTCGCCGTTACGGGTGGATGGATGTGGGTAGCAAGGGTGCGTTCGAGCGTCGGCACGGTGTCACGGATTACCGTGGCCAGCGGCCGGTGGAAGTCGATGAGGATGACGGCGCGATCGGGCCCTGGGTGCAGCGCAGAGGGCGCAGTTTGTTCCCAGGGGGAGATGGTGGTGGCAGCGCGATCAAGGCGCAGCACCGCGACCAGGCCTCGACCCTGATGCTCGATTGCTGCCGCCGGGCCGCGCAACAGGACGGCGAAGGGCACCGATTCGCCAAAGTCGTTACGGACGATGGCTTCGCCTCGCGATGACGAGGTGCCGGCGATGGCGAGGGAGGTCGGCTGCAGGTCGCTCTCGACCCCGAGACCAATGATGCCGAGGAACGCGATCCCGAATAGCGTCGCAAAGAGGATGGCGAGGGAGTGCCGTCGGCTCATCCGGAAGGCCGACCGGCGCAGGGCGTCGGCACGCGCGCCTCTGCGACAGCTCTCCCGTTTCCCCGGGACATTATGAACGGCAGGGCCATCTGACTCTCATCCCAAGAACTTCCCCTGCAGACAGGGTATCTCAGTCAGCAGGGCCCTAGGAGAACCGAGCTACACGAGGAGCGAGCCCCACGCCGATCTTCCCCACACGCGCAGCCCGGTCTGGCTGCGCGTGTGGCTCTGGTTCCGATCTGACGGCTGGGGTGACTACTACCGCACCAACGGGTAGACGCAGATGTAGGCGGAGGGCTTGTCGGCTTCATATTCTTCGGGGGTACTCACACCGTCAACCACAACCACTTTGTTGGCGGTGCCCGAGCCGGACGCGCCGTAGAGATCATCGCTGAACTCATGCTGGGCTGCGGTTCCCCCCGTTCCCAGATCGAGCACGTTGTGGGTCGAGTAGAGCTCCATCGGAGTCGGAAGGTAGCCCCCTTTTGCTGCACATGCTTCGGCTGCAGCTTCGAGGTTGGGCGCCGGGGAGTTTGCCTGTGGGTCATAGCAAAGGCCCCGGATAAGGGTGGTGTCCTGCGGGCAGAGAGCTTCGTGCTTGTCGAGCTTGACGGCTTCCGCGGCGGTCGTGGCATGAGCAGCCTGCGGAACTGGACCCAGAGCCGGAAGGTCGATGTTGGTTCCCGTGATCGTGCCTTCGGCAATTTTGCCACCGGTCACCGAGCCGTCTGCGAGCTTGCCGTTGGTCACCGACTTGGCCTGCAGCTGGCGGGTGCCGATGGAGTTGCGGGGAATCTTCAGGGCGGCATAGGCGCTACCGCTGAGCGCAATGAAGACCGCGACGCTCGCCATCACGTTTGCATAGGTCAGTTTGTCTCTTAGCCTGGTCTTCATTTCTCTCTAGCTCCTTGCTCGCTCTCTCTTGGCTTGCTTTCAAGGTCGCGAGTCCCAACAACTGAACCCGCCTCGACACTTGAAGATTCGATTCACTCCCTGCAGATCAGCGGCGTCCGTGTCGCAGCCTGTGACGCTTTGACTTCTTGGCCTTGCATGCGGTCTTCGTCTTCACCTGCTCGGTCACCGACTTTCCGTTTTGGCCGCTCATCTGAACGGCGACCACCGGGTTGGAGGCACAGAGGCTTTCGGTGTTGGAGACGTAGCCCTGCGAGCCAGCGAGGAGGGTGAAGCGGAAGTGGCCGATTGGGGCATCCGGGATGACCGGAACCACCGTTTTCAGGCGGCCACCAGCGATCGTGGTTGATTCGGCCTGGGGAACAATCATCACCTGGCCGCCGAGGATGAAGGCGATGTGGGGCAGCACGTTGTTGCCGCTGGCGAAACCCGAGACGGCGTAGGCTGGGCCTTCGAGCGGCTTTTCTAGCAGCGGCGTTTCGTCTTTGACGAAGCCGATCGGCTGGCGACCTGCGCAGTGTTCTTTTTCAAGCTGACTCTTGGAGCAGAGGTTGCCGAGGTGGCGTTGGTCGATCTCAAAGGACTTGGGCAGCGTCACCGAGACCGATTTGAGGTTGGCATCGCCTGCGCGGGTGTTGAGGTCAAACTGAAGGGCGGGGTCCTTTCCGCGGCCCGTGAAGTGGCTCCCACCGAGTTGAGTCACGGTCATCTTCGGCTCGAATCCCAGGGCTGCGCAGTTGACGGCGTGGAAATAAGAGGAGAAGGCGACCGCGGTCCCCTGGTCTCCGACACCTTCAGAACCAACTGAAAAGGGGTTGCAGTTAGTCGGGTTGATCATGAAATTCGGTTTGTTGATGTTGACCTCGATTTCACGCATCCGGATCGGGATCCCGCCGATGATCTCCGGCACTGTTTCTGAGTCGGCGATCACGTGGGCGTCGGTGGGGTCGATGTGGAGGGCAACCCGAACGACAACGGTGCCGTAGTCATAGGGGCCCGCCAGGGCCGGCGTGATCGCGACCAGGCTCAGAGGCGCTCCCTGGAAGGGACCGGCTAGGAAGATCTTGCCGAAAGCGTGGAATGGGTGAGTGCCCGGGCCCGCGGCGACATCGGAGGTGCCGATTTCACTTGAGGCCGGACAACTTGGGTCGGCCTGCTCGACACGGCCCAGGGTGTTTGCCGCGGCGCTGATGTCGGCCTCGGGGCAATAGGAGACACCATGCAGGTTGGCGGTGAGGCCTGGAGGCATGGTGAAGTTCAACTTGCCGAGGAACTGATCGCCGTCTTCACGGTTCAGCTTCAAGGTGAAGGAGCTGAAGGCCCCGGCCGTGGGGTTGGAGGTCCCAGCTTCCAGTCTGGGTTCGAATGGACGAATTTCGCCCGAGCAGCGAGCTCCGTGGGGGCCGGAGTCGATCCCGAACGCCTGGCTTGATTCCTGCGGTGCGGTCGATTCGTCCCAAGGCACGAATCGAGCCTTCGTCGTGTAGATCGTGCAGGCGGTCGGGGTTGCCATCAACGCCCGTTCCCCGGCGAACAGGTGGACATCGAACTGAGAGAATGGGGCCTGCGGGAGGTTTTCGAATTCGACGGTGAGGCGACCGGTTTCAGGGTCCGGTTTGAAGGAACCGATGATCTTCACGTTCATTCCGAATCCCGACGCAATCATGAACAGCCGGTACTGGTTATCGGGCTTAGGTTCGCCGATATAGATGGAGCCTTCCATCTGGCCACTCAAAACCGGTGAGCTGATCTCGAATGTGCCGATCTTCGCGTTATCGGGACATTCGGCCGGACCTTCGGAGCCGAAGTTCGCCTTTTCATCGGGACAGGCGCTCTGGCCGTCCGCGGCATCGGGATTGATGGTGAGGCCCGGTGGCAGCGTCACGGTTGCTGATTTGAGCTCCGAAGGCGAGGCGCTGAAACCCTCGGCCTGCGGGTCAAGCAGGTCTATTTCAAGACCGGAGGGAGAGTCCGAAGATTCGGTGGTCGGGGTGCCGAACAGAACCGGTTTGAAGGACTCGCGTGCACATTCGGTGATCGCCGGATAGCTCGATTGCTTTACCGAGTGCTGAGTCGGTTGCTGATAGGTCTGGACGTCCAGAGTTGCGCTCAGCGGCTGCCCGCTACAGGTGGTCGGGTTGTCGGTGAGAGGCTTGTTGGGCACAGTCGGTTCAATTTCCCCGGACAGACAACCGGTATCGGCGAGACCCTCGCAGCCAGCCGCTTCGCCCGGAGAGCCTTTGGGGAAACGATGGAAACTATGGCTCGCGTCGGCCGGAAAACCCCAGAAGGTCAGATTCGCCGCGGCCAGTGGAATCTGCTGGGTGATGTTGGAGACGGTGAAGTTGAGGCCGTAATCTTCTCCGGTGCGAACCGAGACAGGGACATCGATCGCGATACCTACGGTCGGCACGATGAACGCAAACAGTGCCGTCTGCTTGGGGCTCGGAACCATGACATAGATCGGAGCCGTGCCAAGCAGCTTCTTGGATTCACCTTCATAATTCGCATATACGGTGATCAGTCCGACCTGAGAGTCGGGGGAGCATTCATCGAGTGCGAACTGGACCGAGGTGCACTGAGAGATGGCGTTGGGGTTTCCGAATACTCCCTCAGGGGCTTTGAAGACCACATTTTGGGCGGCTTCCGGAGAGCCGGGATTTTCAAGTTCAAACGAGGTTTCCAGATCCGGATGAGCACCTGCGAGGGAGCTGGACATCGTCGTGTTGAAGGAGGTAATACCCTCGCTGGCGAGCGCCGCGGGAGCGAATCCTCCGAAAAGGAGAAGACACGCTGCTCCCGCCAGTGCAGACAGAACGCCCTTCCGAAGCATGAGGCTTGTTGGTGCGGTGCTCACGTACTACCTCCGCGACGGTGCTTTGCACGCTTGACGTGATGCTTATGCCGGTTGACACGATGCCTATGACTCTTCGGCTTCCTTTGACATTTGCCATGTCTGAGGGTGAGCCCGGTCTTGCATTTCTTGCTCGGCGTGACAGGCGGTTCATTCCCAGTTGTGCCATCGTTGATATGAAAACCGGGAGCAGCTGGCAGCGAACTGCCGGGGCCGTGGCACTCATCCGAGGACTTGCAGAGCGGCTGTTCGGGAATAACGAAGAAGCCGCCATTTTCTCTGGCGTCATAGATCTTTACAAGATCTCCGTTTTCATCCTGAGAGGCGAGTGTGTCACGGGTGAAGAAGTAGGCATCGGTGCCGTTGCGACTGACTCCGAGAAGGCTCGAGTTGAATGGACTTGAGCCAGAAGATATTAGACCGATGCAGTCACCGGACGCCGAGCTGAAGCTTGGACTGTCGGATTCGCAGGTACCGGTCCCCTGGGGCTCCCACTCATAGACGTCCGTTCGGTTGTCGTCGTCTCGCAACTCGAGCGGAACTTCGGAATTGAAGAAGACCTGACCCGCTTCGGTGAGACTTGAGCCATTGGCCGCAAGCGAAGCGCCGCCAGACACTTCGGCGCCCGAGGGATCACAGGATGCGCAGTCCAACTTCTGATCTGCCGCGTCGTAGCGGAACACCTCCGGATACCCGGTACTTTCTTGGCCACCCAGGGGCAAGGTTGAGGGGAGCGCTGCAAATTCTCCCGACGGCGTCACCTGAAAATCCGCAGTGCTTCGCGTTTCAGGCTCGCTCACCGATTCGACCACCACGGGATTGTCGGTACGGGGGTTCTGGGCGGGCTGGGAAGGTCCGAACTCGGCAAGATTGGAGTGCGCCGGATCGCTGACGAAGACTTCGCCTTTGGAGTTCGTGGCGACCCCGGAGGAGTTATGGATGAGTCCTGAACCCATCGGAACGCTCACTTCTGCACCCGCGGCGTTCACCTCGAGAACCTGGGTACCCTCATCGATGTAGATGTCGTGCGCGGCATCCGCGGCCAGGCCTCGGCCGCGCGTCAGTTCAGACACGATTACCTTGGAATTGATCAGATGGCCGGAGCCATCGAAGGAGTACTCGACCACAGAGGACCCTTCTTCGTCAAGGAGAAGGTCGCCGTTGGACGGGTCAACGGCAATACCGGTTGCCGTTAGGCCCGACAGCACCGTGCCGAGATCTTCACCGGTACTGCTTATTTTCTCGACGAAGTGGTAGAAGCTGTCATAGATATAGACATTGCCGGAATCATCGACCGCGATCCCATTTGCATAGCCGTAGGTTGTGTTTGAGAACTCCCTGAGCAGGGTCCCGTCGGGAGCGAACACCCTAATTTCGCCTCCGACGCCAATGTAGAGGTCACCATTGGAGGGATCGGTCGCGATCCCGATGATGCCTCCGAGAGACTGTTTTCCTTCTTCACGCCATTCCGTCACCGGATTGCCAGCTGAGTCGAATTTATAGACGGTTTCGCCTTCTACAACGTAGACGTCGCCACTGGATGGGTCGGTGGCCACGAAGGAGGGGCTAGGCAACGATCCGATACCGCGCACCAGGGGGTGACTCGACTGCAGCGGCCCGGTAAGAGATGACTCCAAGGTCGCCACAAATTGCGGGCTCTGGCCGGGCCGGGCCACGTAGAGGTTGGGGGCATTCTTGACTCCGTCCTGTGGCTGTTCGGAGCCCGCTAGGAGGCTCGGTGAGAGGAAGTAGACGGTCCCGTCACCGGAGGCGACCCCTCCACCTCCCCCGACAGCGACATCACCGCAGTTTTCTTCATTGCCTTTGGCATTCCAGTGTTTGTGGCTGGTATTGGCGACCGGGTCGCATTCTTCGGCATCGCCTTCGGTGCCGGTGGAGATCAGGCTGAGGGGATAGCCCTGTTCTTCGCCTGCTTTTGACCACATGAAGATATCGTTACCGCTGTGGTGTTCGTCTTCGCCCGTGAGGTGTTCGGGGGAGGAGAAGAACACCTTTTCCCCGTCGGCGGTCATCCCGTCAAAGGCGACGCCTTTTGATGCCCCCGGGGCGAGGGCTATCGTTTTCGCGGCATCGCCGATATTCATGTAGAGGTGCCAGTACTTCTGCCCCTGGGATTCTTCCGCCAGCTGCCCGATCAGGATGTGGGAGCCGTCCCTTGAGATATCGAGCTCCCCGACTTCCTTGCCTTCTTCCTTCATCGTTTCGCCGCTCGGAGTCTTGGATACGACGTGGGTCTCCCCCGCCGTCAGGTCGCGGTCATAGATCGATACCTGGCCTTCGTTGCCTTCGGGCTCAAAGCGGGACTTAGAGCCGAAGACAAAGTGGGTCCCATCGGCGGAGAGGTCTTTGGCGATGTAGCCCGCGGGTTTGGCACCGGGTCCCGGCTTGATCGAACCGACCATGCCCTGCACCAGTTCCCCGTTTGGCAGGCGCACGGGGATGCCGGTGTAGCCGCCTTCAAAGCAAGGCGAACAGCCACCCGCAGCGCCGAATGCAAAGGTATCCAGGCTTCCAGCTGCACCCGAGGGTAGGGAGGAAAATGGACTCGCAGAGAAGGGGTTATTGGCCGGGATACCAACGTATTCCGTGCTCCAACCATTCTGCTTGCGCGTAGCCACGTAGGGGTCTCCACCCTTATTTGTGGGATACCCCGTGCCCGGTATAGCTCCGTGGTCGACCGTGTAAAGGACTCTGGATGGATTCTCGGCTTCCGGATAGCCCCCGAACGGAGATGCTTCCCCTTCGCCGGCCGTCGTGGCCTCCACCGGGTAGCCGCCGGTATTGGCAGCTGAGACAATCTCATATGCACGGCAGTCGAGAACCTGAGAAGTGCCTGTCTGTTGACGGGCGAGGGAATTGCTGCAACCCTCATTCAACTTTGCGACGAACGGGAACGTGGTAAAGGTCTGGTCTTTGCCATCCGTCGTACCAGCCGAATTCCTGGCTACGAGCCGATAATGATATGTAGTTCCCGGTGCAAGTCCACTGACCTGAGTATTAATGCTCAGAAATGCCCTTCCCCTTCCCGCGATCGCATCTGGTACCGGAACGCTGCTTCCATAGGAAGTGTCGGTCCCGTATTCAAAGTGATAGGTGGCTTCCGCACCCCCGGGATTGATCCGTGCGTCCAGCTGAGCCCCTTCTGAATGCACGCTTGTAACAGCCTCGTCTCGGATCGCGGGATCAGCTGCCGGCGTAGTAAGCGATTCTTCATTACTCGAGATGGTAGTCCCGACGCTGTTGATCGCTACGACGCGGTAGTAGTAGGTCGTAGTTGGCATTAGTTCGGTGATGCTGGTCGACAAATGGGTAACGGACGGGCCAGAAGGGGATCCGGCATCTGCCGGGGGAAGCGGGGCTCTGTGCTTGAACGAGCCCTGTTCTGTAGACCACTCGAAATAATATTCAGTGTCCTGCCCGTTACCTATGAAAGAGCCATTGAAGATAGCCCCGATAGGGGTAACGTCTGTTGGCGGTTCGGCAATCAGTTCGTCGACGGCAGGAAGCGTCGTGAAGGTGAGTTCTTCACCGTATTCGCCGACATTGGTCCCTTCTGCATTGGTGGCAGCGACTCGATAGTGATAGGTCGTCGACGGCGTGAGCCCCGAGAGGTTGGCATCGATAGTCTGAGACGCGGAATATGGCGCGGCCGGGCTGCATTGAGACGAACCTCCCGACGCCAGATTCGAAAACTTCGTTTCGTTAAACGCCTGTTCCGTGACATATTCAAACCGACAGCCGGTAACTTCCCCTCCGCCATGTGCGCTATCGGGCGATACGGTCGCATTAAGGGTCACAGATACCGGGCTCACAGCCGTCGCGGACACTTCGCTGATGCTCGGCAGCGTGATAAGCCGGCCGAATACGTTCACAACGCTGTCGTAATAGCTAGAGACATAGACGCGACCTGTTTTGGCGGAAACCGCGACGCCAAAGGATTCGCCCTGATTGAACGGTCCACTCATGGTCCCCTGTCCAAATGTCGCCAGAGGCGTCAGAGAGGACGGTTCAAAATCAGCGGTGCGTGCGTTTACCGT
This sequence comes from Solirubrobacterales bacterium, assembly GCA_049585815.1. Lineage (GTDB taxonomy): Bacteria > Actinomycetota > Thermoleophilia > Solirubrobacterales > 70-9 > DATLSM01. The sequence continues at coordinate 17,658 of JBAVAR010000023.1, read as the reverse complement.
ATACGCACCTTCCTCTACAAGTATGTGTCCATCGGTCGGGTCGACTGCGACGGCCGACGGGGCGTTGGTTTCAAGGGGCGTGCAGGAATTGAGACATTCCCCACCGGGGCTGTACTCCACGACGGTCCCGTAGTAACTGGCCACATAGATATCTCCGGAGGAGTTCACGGCAATGGTGACGGCACCTCCAAAATTTCCTTCGAAGCTGGCTATCGCCGCACCGGTGCCCGCGTTGAAACTTTCGAGGTTCCGCGTACCATCGTTGGAGACGTACAGGGTTCCTTCGGCACCACGCGATGGGTCGACCGCCACTCCGTGCGGCGATCCTCCTACGTTGACTTGGAAAATGCAGGCACCTGCCTGTGTGAACGCACTCACGGTGCCCGCACCGGCATCCGCCACGTAGACGTTGCCATTGCTTGGATCGATCGCTATGCCAAAGATGCTGGAGAACGCTTCCGCACCGTGGCAGGCGGCGAGATTCGCCGTTTCTATGTAACCATCTTCTTTGCCTTCCGCGGTGAACTTGCCGACCCTGGACCCGTCGGCGACGTAGACATCTCCCGCGGAAGATGAGGAGGAGTTGTCCACCGCGACTCCTGTCGGATTCGACAACAGTTCGGTCCCGAATGAAGACACAAACAGATGCGTCTGCTTTGCCTCGGCGGGGCTGGCAACAGCGAGGATCGAGGCGATGGTGACCAACACCGCGACCAGCCACCTGGTCGGCGTGACGCGCCGACGGAGCCACAGAGCCGGAGATTGCCTTGGTCCCGGCGCAGAACCACCGCCGGTCGCGATCGGCGTGGCGTTCGCTCCCCTGCAGCCTCCGTCCTCGACAGACCTAAGTGCTCCGAGACGGGCGGTGGTCTCGCCGTCAAGCACGGTGTGGCGCCTAATGTAGGCAATCATCGGCTGCCCTTCTGACGCTTGTGGACTCGTCTCGCCCGGCGCGGTTGGCCGCCCTTGCGACACGGGAGTTCGAGTTCCCTGTGAGCTGCCGTGGTCCCGCCGTTCTGGCCGGTCATCTCGATCGTCGCCTTCTTGTGAGCGCCGCAGAGGTTTTCACTGTTCTGAACGAGGCCCTGGTTACCGCCAAGGAAGTTCACGCTGAAGCGTTCGACCGGGACGTCGGGGATGGTCGGAAACGTTGTGCGAAGCCTTGCGTCCACAGAGTCGACCTGCCCGATGACGGTAATGGGAATCTGCCCCTGCAGATCAATCGCCAGATCCGGCAGGCCCCGGGTGGAGGAGCGCAGGTAGACGGGACCCTTGAGCGGCTGACTGAGAAGCGGCGTCGCCGCTTCTGCGTTCCCGACCAGTGATCGAGCAGGGCATGAATCCTCGGCAAACTGCGGTTTGGTGCAGACGGTCCCAATGTGGGCGTTGTCCAGGAGCTCTCCGGGCGGAAGGGTGACCGAGACACTGGCGGGGTTGGCTTCGCCGCCAGCGGTCACGAGACTGGCATGAATTGCAGGATGGCCGCGGCGGTGGACGCCACCGGTCAACTTCAGATTAAGCTTGGGATTGAACTGGAGAACCCGACAGTTGGCGACCTGGAAATGTTCTGAGGGCGTGGCGAGAGCCCCTTCGGAACCGAAGATTTCCGACTCCACGGCAAAGGGATTGCAGTTGGTCGGGTTGAGAGTGAAGTTTGGCCGGTTGAGATCAACGCGGATCGAGCGCAGACGCAGGGGAATGCCTTCAATGATCTGCGGGATCGGGTCAGACACTGCCGTGACCTGAGCCGTTTCCGGATCGACGCGGAGGGCCGAGCGGACAACGACATCGCCGAGATCGTAGGGTCCGGAAACCGCGGGAGTGATCACGGCCAAGGAAATTGGCGCGCCCTTGTAGGGTCCGGCGAGATAAACCTTGCCCGGGATATAGACGGGATTCGTTCCAGCACCGGCGCTGGTCTGGGCGGTACCGATCTCAGAGGCAGCGGGGCAGCTCGGGTGTAATTCCTCTTCGAGACCGGACTGACCGGGGGCCGACGCCGCGGCGAGCGCCGAATCTGAGCAATAGGGAATATCCGCCAAGGTGGCCGAAAGGCCCGGAGGCGCCTGGACGTTTACGGCGCTCAGGTTCTGGCTTCCGTCAGACCTTGTGAGTTCGAAATGAAATGGAGTGTGAACGCCGGCGGTACCATTGACGGAAGAGGCCTTCAGATCTGGAGCGAAGGGCCTGGTTGACCCGGGGCAGGGGCCACCATCAGGACCTGAATCGAGGGTGAAGAATTGTGTTGCATTTTGCTCAGGCAGCGCTGAATCCCACGGCCTGAATGTGCTTTCCACTGGATAGGTACCGCACTGGGTAGGCGTCGCGAGCAGGCCCTTTTCCGAGCCGAAGAAGTGAATATTGAAATCCGTCAGCGGGCTCTGCGGAAGATTCGCAAACGAGGTCGTAAGCTGTCCCGTTTTCGGATCGGGGGTGATTGAGCCGACGAGCTTGACGTGGGTGGCGAAGCCGTTAGCAGAGAGCAGGATCCGGTAGCGATTCCCCTGTTGCGGGGACAGGAGGTAGACGAACCCTGGGATTATTCCCGGAAGAGCAGCACTGTTGAGAGACAGCGTACCGACCTTGGATGATTCCGGGCACAGAGCTTCTTCCGAGGTCCCGAGCTTCGCTTCTGAGTCGCTGCACGCGGTCTTGCCATCAGCGGCACTGGAGTTGATCGAGAAGCCTTCGGGGAGCTTCACCGTGAGACCGCGGATCTCAGATGGCGAGGGGGCTTCCGGACTCTCGTCCTGAGGGACGCTCAGGTTGACTTCCAGCCCGCTGGGCGTGTCGGCCTCGGCCGTCGTCGGCTGCGCAGAGAGACTCGGGTTGAACGCCAGCTGATCGCAACCCGTGGTAGCGGCGTACGGCGCAGAGTCTTCACTCACACCCCCGTCATATGCCAGCATTTCGACCGTTGATGTCAATGGAACGCCGCAGGTAGTTGGGTTATCGAGGAACGGAACGCGGGGCGCGGTAGACGCCGCCCCGGCCGAGCTACACGGTGGGTGGGCACCTTCAGATTCCACCACGGGGGCGTAGGTATCACTGCATTGCGCTCCGAAGTTGACACGGAAGGCGTTGTGACTTGGATCAGCGGGAACGCCCCAAAGGGTGAGTTGGGCACCTTCCGGGGGAACAACCTGGGTCAGGCCCTTAACCGTCGCATCCAGGCCATAGTCGCTGCCCGTCCTCGCGCCAAGTTCGATGAACCCGGTCGAGTGGGTGAACGGGTATTCAAAACTGAGCAATCCAGACTGATCGGGGTTTGGTTCAATATTGTAGATTGGAGAAAAGAAAAACGCTTCGTATAGAACATTCCATAGGTAGCCAACCTGACTGTCGGGCGGGCACCGATGTTCGGCAGTCTGCGCCAACGTGCAGTAGGGGACCGCGTGGGGATTCCCGATAACACCGGTCGGCAGCTTGTTGAGGATGTTTTCCGGATCCTGACAAAAGCACGGAGTGGGAAAACCAAGTTTGTTGCGTTCGGCGTTGAAATACACGGTTGTGATGTTCGGATGGCCTCCCGCCTGAGTCGAGGATGGTTCGGCGGCGAACAAGTTGATAGGGAGGCCAGGGATGGCCTGCTTCTGTTCCTCGACGAAAGTCTCATCCGGCCCGTATTCGACGCCGTTACCGGTGTCGGCTGCGAGGCGATAGTGATAGGTCGCCCCGGGCTGAAGGCCTGTGAGTTCAGCCCACACTGTGTGCGGGAAGTTGGTCCATTCCTCCGCCGTACAGGGCACAGAACCCAGACTGTAGGAAGTGTCCGTACCGTATTCAAAATAGCAAGAGACATAGCCGTATTCTTCGAGGCCGTTGTCACGGCCGTACACATCTGCACTGTCGTTCGCAATATTAGGAATCGCGTTTCCGGTTCCGACGTTCGGTCCCGCCACGACTTCTTCTTCAGCCGCCAAGGCAGACGCCGGGGCAACCAAGGCTGAGAGTACAAATGCCATGGAGAGCGTCGCGGCAACCGCCAGTGCCAGTACCTCGATGCGCGTGCGGATCCGGCTCCCTTGCCGCCGAAGCCGTGTCGTCACCCACAATTCGCAAGATTCAACCCGGCGCCGAGCGCCTGACTGGCGGCCAGATCCAGGACCGAACGCCCTCATCGCTTCCTCCTGCCGTCCGAGTGCCGAGTTTGATGCCCTCGCCTACGGGCCGCCTTGCGCTTGTGGCCCTTTCGCTTGTGCCTATGTGTCGCGCGGCCCGGCGTCAGATTCCCACCCGTGACCAAAGCCCCGGTCCCATTTTGAGGAGATGGAGAAGAAGAAGATTCACGACCCGTGCACTCATCCGCGGCCTCGCAAGGAGAGGCCGAAGGGAATTCCGGGAAACCTCCGCCAGTCCTGGCATCGTAGAACTTAAGCGACCCGCCGTTGTGATCCCGCGCCACAAGACTGTCGAACGTTGAGAAATATGCGTCGGTCCCGTTTGCGCTGACGCCAATCAGGCCGACTTTCGACAGCCCAGTCCCCCCCACGGTAGCTCCGACTTCCTTCGCACCAGTTCCCGAAGAGATCAGCTGCGGGCGACCTTCGACGTACTCATAGACATCTCGGATCCCGTCCGTGTCCTGCGCCACCAGAGGGTCGGCTGTGCTGAAGAATGTACGGCCGTCATTGGTCATGAACAGACCGTTGTCGCTGGCTTCAACATTCGAAGTGGGAGGAGCACCCCCGGGGATACAAGACACGCAGACGAGCTTTCCATTCGATGGTTCATAGGTATACATCTCAAGGTAACCCGCGTTTTCATAGGAGGTTATCTTGCTCGCGGTGAGAAATGCCATATGTGTGTCCCCCGGGGAGACCTGAATCCGGACCATCGGCCCCGCGCTGCAATTTGACGGGAACTCACAGTAAGGCCCGGTATTGAAAGTCGTGACGTACTGGATCGCGCCGCTGCGGTAATCGTAGAGATTGCGCTTTCCCTCGATGCCTTTGGATCCGTCCAGCTGATTAGGCGAGAAGAAGTAAATGTCACCATTTTCAGACGAGATCGCGTTATCGGAGAGCCCATTGCCTCCCGGCCCCCTGTGAAGGATCGAGTCGCTTTGGAACAGCGACGGCGCTGTGACGTAGGGTTCAACACCGCATTCGGCGGTCCAGGTTTCTGCGGGGCATTCGGGCGAACCCGTGCCGCTTGCACCGTTTGGTTTAGACACGAGCACTAGCGGGTGACCTTGTAGTTCGCCCGCTTCCGACCACATATAGAGATTGAGGCCGGCGTCTTCTGCTTCCGGCGTAAGTTTTTCCGCGGAGGTAAAGTACACCTTGGATCCATCGCCGTTCATTCCCACGTAGTGGATCCCATGCCCGGGCGCGATTTCGTAGGTCACGCCGCTCTGTCCGTCGTCCACCCGCATGAACAAATGCCGATTCGCTTCGTAATTATAATTGGGATCGCAGCCGTAGTTACAGGTATAGCCGGTCGCCATCAGAATATGAGAACCGTCGGTTGACACTCCCGGGAAAGTGATGTATTCGCCACCGCCTTCTTCAATTGCCGCTCCGCTCGGCAACTCGGAGATAAGCGAGACGGTATTTTCTTCCAAATTGTCATCGTAGGCTGACCCTGGTTCGCGACCAAGGGAATCAGGCGCGAATGACAGCGCCGAAGTCGACGAAAAGAAATAGTGGTTGAATTCGGGTGACGGTTTGACCGCCCCTATAAGCTGTTCGCCGCGTTCTTCCCCGCCCGGCACGACGCCGAGGTTCGTCGGGAGACGCCCAAGCGCTTCGCCCTGGAAATTCCACAGGTAGGGTGCATAGGAGCCAGGTCCGGCATATTCACCGTACGCAAACTGATAGGGATCGGCCCAATTCATGAACTGACCCATATTGAGATCGGTCTGATCGCCGGCAGGGGCCTGTTCTAGGTAGGCATTTTCGTTCGGAGGGCCGCTGTCCTCCAGTCTCTGACTACCGGGCAGTCCTACGTAGCGAGTTTCCCAGCCTAGGTCCGTGCGCGTCGCTACGTACAGGTCTCCCATGACGTTCGGTGGATCTCCGCCTGAGCCCGGAATTTTGCCCAAGATCCCGCCGAAGGCAAAGCGGGAGGGCGAAGTAGCGACTGGCGACTGGGGTCCCTCGGCGAGCAGGATCGTACCGCCGGCGTCGGGCGGAGAGACAAGCTCATAGGCGCGACAGTCGGGAAGGTACTCCGTCCCGGTCTGCTGACGCAGATGGGCGTTGGGGCAGCTGGGGGGGAAGAAGTTAAACGACTGATCTTCCGTAGCCACATTTCCGAAGGAATTTTCAGCTACGAGACGAAAATGATAAACAGCGTTCGCTTCAAGATCCGCGAGATGGGCACCGACAGTTTGAACGGCGCTCACAGATCCGATGTCTTCAGGTTCACATGCTGCCGACTGTCCGTAGCTAGTGGTCAAGCCATATTCGAACCGGCATTTGGTATCGCCGCCGTTCGGGTTCACTTTGCCGCTGAGATCGGCCGTCGTCTCAGTAAGGTTACTTGAGGCTGCTCCACTAGCCGAAGGAGCCCGTAGATCAAAGGTTTGGGGTGGCGCTTCGGTGGTGCCTTGCGCGTTGCCAATAAGGGCGCGGTAGTGATAGATCGTTCCAGGAGTGAGACCTGAGATCAGAGCGCTTACCTTGGTCGGCCCGGCAGCCCTGTACGGAGGTGTCGGGCTGCAGGGCGCCGTAGTTCCAGATTGAAATGGATTGGCGGCTGTCGGTGCGTACTTGAGGTCTTCGACGTATTCGAATTTGCAGGCTGTGACTTCCCCGCCGCCGTCTGGGTTGACTTCAGCGTTAAGGGAGACAGAGGCTTCGTCTGCAGCTGCCTTCGTTCCGCCGGAAATGCCGGGGTATGACACCTTTGGAAGGATGAACGCCGGGCTGAAGATATCCACCGCCGTGCCACCCGGCTCGACGTAGAGGAAACCTGCTGTGTTGACCGCGATGCTTGCGATCCCATTGAACGGAGTTTCTTGGGCTGGTCCGGAGCCTTTTATCTGTCCGAGATAGGTCCCTGACGGTGAGAACTCATCGATCAGATTGCCGTTGGTGGCCAGGAGATCCCCCGTCGTCGGGTCAACGGCAATGCTGCCCGGACTAAATTCCGGGCCGGGAGCTTCGACGCCGGATATTTCTCGAATAACTTCACCACTCGATTTGAACTCATCCACTTTACGGGTGTCCCCTACGTATATTTCTCCGTGTGGACCGACCGCAACGGACCCGGCCGCGGTGAAGCTGCCCGAGGGTGTACCGGTGATTTTGTTTTTGAAAAGGTAGGCGGGTGGGCTTGGTTCTTCATAGCGCGGAAAATTGATTTGTTTTCCGCTTTCGCTAAGCAATTCGACGAAATCGGATGGTTCGTCTCCTTCGTGAGGAAAGCGTGATAGGTAGAGGCGGCCAGCGGTGCTTTCGCCGGAGTTATCGATTGCCAGCGAGAGACGACCAGATTTGACAAATGAGTTGTCGGGAGCAAGGACGCCCGCCGGGGTGTAGGCGCTGATTTGGCCCTCGAAGGAATCGGGAATATAAAGATCGCCATTCGAGTGGTCGTCAGCGATAGAACCTTCGACCCTCGTGTATCCGATTTGGATACGAGTAGGAAGCTCTTCGCCAAACGAATTGAATAGCTTGACCAAGCCGCCGCCACAGCTATTCGCGCATTCGGTGGTCCAGATTCGGTTGGAGGAATCGATTGCGATCTGTTCCGGCTGTAACGGACCGATCGAGATCTGAGATTCATAAGTGCGAGGTGCAAATGCTGACGCCGGAACCGCCGCAAAGCCTAGGGCCGTGGCGAACATCGCCGCGAGGCTGGCGCAGCCGATTATCATGCGACGGGTAGGGCCATGTCGGAGAAGCCAGCCGGCGAGCCGAACTGCCGGAATATCTATTCTCGTGAGCTGGCGCTGAGAAGACATCACCGCTTGCCTCCATGCTTGGTGTGCCGTGGCTTGTGGTGGATCTTTTTCACGCACCGACCGTGGCGCTTGACCAGACCTTTGCGGCATTCTGACTTCGGCGGGAGGGACGGGATCGGGGCGGTAGCGGTCGTAAATGTCTGGTCCGGGCCCGTCGTTGTACCAAACGGGTTGGTGGCCACCACCCGAAAATGGTAGTCCGTTTCAGGGGTAAGGCTGGTCAGATTCGCCTTTGCCGTGTGAGATGTACCATCAGATCCAATTGATGCACTCTCCGGCGTTCTGCCGCCATATGTAAGTTCCGGACCGTATTCAAAATGGTATGTAGTCGCAGCAAACTTTGGGTTCACCTGGGCTTCCAAGGTGGCAGTGGTCGCGGTAACACTGCCCGCTTCGCCGCCGGCCACCGCAGGCTGCGCCGGAGTTGTAAAGGTTTCATCGGGACCTTGAGTGGTACCTACGTAGTTGATTGCAACCACGCGATAGTGGTACACACTTCCTGGGATGAGGTTCGTGAGGTGTGCGGTTACAAGGTGGTTGATTCCATCAGCGCCAACCGGGCCAATGAGGGTACTCGAACCATAGGAGTCTGTTGTCCCGTACTGGAATCGGTAAACGGTAGCTCCATATTCAGGATTAATCTCGGCGGTCACCGTGGCGGCGGTCGAGCTTTCGGTTGAAGCGGAAGTCTGGCTCACGACGGCGGGGTTTGGAAGGAGCGTAAAGGTGTGATCCGGGCTTTCGATGGTCCCCTGCGCATTGCTGGCGACAATGCGATAGTGATACGTAGTGAGAGTATGCAACCCAGGTAGGTCTCCGTGAATTTCGATCGGTGCGGCAATGGGGTTGGAGGGAGTACCGATCGTCCCATTGGGGGGACTTGCGCTCAGGCAGGGGATGGTACCGAGACTGTAGTTACCCTTTTCGGTCCCGTATTCGAATGTGCATGCCGTAACGTCACCTGCCCCAGCGGGATCCACACTCGCACTGAGGGTGGCCGATGTCGGCGTTGAGCTGTGCAGCGGCTCGACCTCCACGCTCGGCGCCGCAATCGATTTGAAGATATCGATATTTCCAGCCCCTTCATCGGCCACCCAGATCGAGCCGGTGGCTTCATCGAATGCTATGCCGCGGCCAAATGAAAGCCCTCCGAAGCTGTAGAGGGCTTCGCCGGAAGAGGTGAACTCGCTGATCGTAGCGCCTTCATCTGCGTAAACGTTTCCTTCCGCATCCACGGCGACTCCCAAATTGGCCGCCGGGTCAATCGAAGCGCACGAGTTGACGCAGGCACCTGATTGGTCGAGCTCGATCAGACCGGAGGCGTTCTGAGCGACGTAGAGGTCTCCCGCGTCGCCGAAGGCAATCGCGTTGGCTCCGGAGACATGACCGGCGCCGAGTTGAGAGACGAACATGCCGTTGGGTTCGAACACGTCGATGACGTTGTTGGACTGATCGGCGACGTAGACATCGCCATCGGACGCGACAGCTACTCCGGTGGGGTCAAGGCCTCGGTTGTTGAGTATGGGCGGCAGACCACCCGTCTGCTCTGTTCCTTCTTTGGGAACGGAAAGGGCTGTGATCGGGGGCAGCGATGTATGGGAGCCGGAGGGATTGAACTGAACCACGTCTCCGGCGTTGTAATCGGCGACGTAGATATCCCCCTTGTTGGGGCCGGTGGAGTTGTCTACCGCGACGCCGTAGGGGTGGACGAATGGGTACGGAGTGGTGCCATCGGCCTTGGTGAGCTGAGGGTGGGCGGCCGGGACGCCAGGTTCTTCGAATGCGTAGACGGCAGAGCTGCCATAACTGGAGATGTACACCACGCCAGTGCTTTGGTTGATCGCCGGTTCGAGGGGACCGGCTGATTCTGGAAGGATGAAAGTTTTTGAGAGCACATGGATCTTGGTGGCCATGGCGGGAGTGGCCATGAGGGCTAGCGAGAAGGCGGTCACAAGGGCGGTGGTAATAGCCAGAGCGGCACCGCTAGAGGAAGGCGAGCGGTGGGTCATGCTGAGAACCCTGGCGAAGTGGTAGATGCTAAGCCCCATCCTCCACCCCTTCGTCCAAATCCGCCTTCACTGTTGGGCGGGGGGGAAGAGCATGCGCGAGCGGCCAAGGGCGCGAGGGTGGGAAGTCCTCGGATCCCGGAATGACCGCCCGCGCCGCCCAATGCGGGCACGTGTGCCAGGGATGGGGACACGGACCGCGGGAATGGCGAGTGCGGCGGCGGCTCATGCATTGAGGCCAGGGAATGCCTCACTGCTCTTGAGGCCAGGGAAAACCTCGGTGGCGAGCCGCCCCCCTGTCTCACCTTTTGCGCCGCCTGGCGATACATGACAGGGACAGCGCAAGTATTCAATCTAGTTCGCTGGCCGCAAGGGCCAACTGCGAATCCGATCGGCCGGTTGTTGGCCCCGGAAACCGCAGCCTGACCCTCAAATCGATCCTCGCAATGGTGGTCATCTGCGCGCTGCCAGATCGATGCGGCAGACCAGTTGGTCGGAGCCGATGCGCTCTGAGAATCTCGAGCATGCGTGGCTCGCCTAGCGCTGGCAGCCAAGCCGGACGGGGCATCACCTGTGTCCAGACGAATCCCGAGCGACCCCTGCATGTTTCTATCTCTTCTCATTCATCGGTCCCACTGCTCCCAGAACCCTGCGCCTGCAGCGTTGGGAGACCTTTCTTCGGGTCTCTACCTGTGACGCCCTCCCTGGGCGAACGCGCATTATCGAAGCACCGTTAGGACAAAAAGTCAAGCCGCGATTGGCAGATTTTTGGCTCTGCAGAGCCAAAAATGGGAACAGCCATCTACTTGAAGGTGCTGGCCATTTCGACTGTCTTTGGAGCGAAGAAGGCGCCCCTCAGTCACGAAATAAGTGAATCCTTGGATTAGGAGCGACGGACAACGACCTACTGAATGCGGTCTTCAAATGATGGCCGCGCAATGGGAGTAGCGAAAGAAAACCTTCAGTAGAAGCCCTGCGTGCGGATCGACAGAGGCTGGCCATGGCGATCGGGGCTCGTCGAAGACGGCTCATACAATCGGCACCAGGCGGGTCCACGGAGAGCTACATCGAGATAACTTTCGGCCGCAGAGAGAGATGAGCCATACCGACAAGATGATCGATCACGCGGGTTCCTATGCGCAGAGGTTCGACAAGGGGAATCTGCCGGCCCCTCCAGGCAAGCGAGTCGCGGTCATCGCCTGCATGGACTCCCGACTGAACCCCTACGGCTTACTCGGCCTGAGCGAGGGCGATGCCCACGTGATCCGCAATGCCGGGGGCGTCGTATCCGAGGACGTGATTCGCTCGCTCGCGATCTCACAAAGCCTGCTCGGCACCGATGCGGTCGTGCTCATACACCACACCGACTGTGGGATGCTGTCCTTCACCGATGAGGAGTTCGCCGATCGACTCGAGGCCGAGAGTGGCGAGCGACCGGAGTGGCACGCGCTGGCATTCTCCGATCTCGACAGCGATATCCGCGAGGGGATAGAGCGAATCAAGGCAAGCCCCTTCATCCCCCGCACGGACAATGTCAGGGGTTTCATCTATGAGGTAGTGACCGGGGAACTGCATGAGGTGCTGACAAAAGCACCGACGCAAAAGCGCCTGAGCTGATTCGGTCTGCTCGTCGCAGCCGTTTGCGTAGGGCCATCTTCAGTGCGAATCAGGGAAAGCCTGGGGAAGGGTCCCCACCAGGTCGCTAGCGGCGACGTGCTCGATGAGATCCACGCGATCGCCAAACGGGCGCCGTCGCGGGCCCAACCGGGTTCGAGTAGTCCTTACCTATGATCGAGAAGGTAAAAATCGGACGAAGGTGTCCCGCAACATCAGGTGACAATACCCGCGGCCCCATTTCGCAAGGCGGGCTTCGACCTTGGAGACAGGTTGAGGGTGGAAGCCGAAGGAGCGACCCGCGTCATTCTGACGCGGGTCGGCGAGCCGATCGACCGCTACTCCGGCTGCCTGGACACCGACGGCGAGCTGCGCGAGCGCGTAGACGGGCTGTGCGACGAGTGGCGGTAGTCCTCGACTCCGACGCGGTTGCCGCCTTCCTCGATCGCGCCGATGTCCTCCACGACGCCGCGGACGAGTGGATCCGCGACCACCTTGGTAAAGATCGGCTGCTCGTACCGGCCGTTACTACCTAGCCGAGGTGCTGACCCGAGCCCGACTAGGCCGCCACGACGAGAGGCAAGTCCAGGGCTTCTTCACCGACCTCATTTCCGAGATCCTGCCCGTCGATGCCAAGGTCGCCGACGAGGCTGCCGACCTTTGCTCCCGCCGCAAGTCCCTGCGGATACCGGACGCCCTGGTCCTCGCCACAGCCCGAAGTAGATCTCGTCGTTACCGGCAATCAGCAGGCCGCCAAGACAGTCGGATCGGGCTTCAAGGTCAAGCTGCTCCAGGACCGCTAACCCATTTTCTCCTACAACGACGCAGACGCCGACATCGCCTGGGTCCCGCCTTGGAGTCCGAGCCTGCGCCAAGCGCCGCTCACGGAGCGACCGCCTGACGCGGGATAGCTTTACCCTCGACCCCGATGAGCGAAGCCGCCGAGCATCCGACTCGGCGCTCCCAAAGCGCCAACAGTAGACAGTACGACCGCGTCGCTCGCTTCTACAGCACGCTTGAGCCCCTTTACCTGATCTTCCCTCGAGCCCGTCGCAAGGCTGTGGCCGCGCTCGGGCTGAGGCCAGGCGACACCGTGCTGGAGATCGGCGCCGGCACCGGGCGCAACTTCCCCTACCTGGTCGAAGCGGTCGGCCCGAGCGGAATCGTCATCGGCGTCGATGCGTCCCAGGGCATGTTGGCCGAGGCGCGCAAATTGATCGCGCGGCGGGGCTGGTCGAATGTGCGGCTGCTCCACCAAGACGCCACCCAGCTTCAGGTCGATCGCGACGTCGACGGGTTGCTTTTCAGCCTCAGCTACTCTGCGCTCCCCGAACCACGTCCGGCACTGAGGCGGGGGTGGGAGCGGCTGCGACCTAAAGGACGCGTCGTGGTCATGGACATGGGTCTAACTCACAGCCGCTGGCACCGCCTGCTTGATCCGATCGCCCGCCTGCTCGTCAAACTCGGGCCAGGCGATGCCTACTCGGACCCCTGGCGTGACCTCGCCGCCTACGGCACGGTTGCGACGGAGCGCTTTTTGGCGGGGTTCTACTACGTCAGCTCCGTGATCAAGCCTGAGCAACCTTGGGAGCCGCTTTGAACGGACATCCTGGAACCCGGTAATCCCGAAATTGCTACTCCCGCCTGACTGGGCCGCTACAACACGATCGGCACCTGCAAGTGCGTCGCGCTAGTTGGGCTCCGCCTGCTCTTCCTCCCTTTAGAGGGCTCTTCAGGTCTCGGGGGATTCACCCGTTCATGATCCGAAATCGGTCACCAAAAATCCCCTAGAGCCCGAAATTCATGCACCGGATACAGACCAAGAGAACGGAGGCCAATCGAAGGGCCAAGAGGCAGGCTTCTCGCGCCGGTTCACACCATTCTTTGGCTGCCTTGGGCAGCGCCTCGGTGGCGATCGCTCTCGCTTTCGCTCTTGTCCACGCAGGTTCATCAAGCCATGCGGACTCCGGTCCTTGGGCGAGGTCCAGTCGTTTCGTAAAAGGCTCGGACGCTCGGCCATCTCTGGCTGGGTCGAGTTCGGAATTTGGAGCAGCGCTCAACCTGCGCCAGCTGGTTGGCGAGCGTCTGGTTGTCGGGTTTAACAGCATGAGGCCCCCGAAGGCTCTTCTCTCCAGTCTCACGCACGGGGATGTAGCTGGAGTTGTCCTCTACAGCCAAAATCTTGGAAGCCGCGCCCAGGTCATCGCGCTCAATAGGGAACTGCGTCGCGCAGGGGAAAGCTCACCCCTCAGTTTGCCGCCGCTGGTAATTGTCGATCAGGAGGGCGGCGAGGTCAGGCGACTTCCCGGCCCTCCCGTGCGCTCGGCGGAAGAAATCGGCTCAACCCACAATCCCTCGCTAGCGGAAGCGATCGGCAAGAGAGCGGGCTCCTACCTGCGGACGCTCGGTTTCAATGTCGATCTCGCACCCGTTGTCGACGTTGCCAGACCTGGAAGCGAGATGGCCCTCGAGCATCGCTCCTTTGGCCGAAGCCCTGCCGCTGTCTCGGCACTGGGTGGCGCGTTCGCGCAGGGGTTGGCAAGGGGCGGGGTCGCCGCGGTGGCAAAGCACTTCCCTGGGCTCGGTGGGGCTTATGCGGATACCGATGAAAACCCCACCTGGATCCGGTTGAGCCGAGCAGCGCTCATGCATACAGACATCGAGCCATTTCGGCACCTGATCGATCTGGGCGTGCCGATTGTGATGGTCTCCAACGCCGTCTACCCCGCGTTCAGTTCGCAGCCCGCCTCCCTTTCGGTCCAAATCGCCAACGGTCTACTTCGTGCCCGACTTCACTTTCGCGGTGTCTCCATTAGCGACGATCTGGGTGTTCCCGCACTCGCGCCATATGGCAGCGTGCCCCAGCTTGCATTGGACGGGGCGCGGTCTGGAGATGACCTGTTGCTTATCGGTCATTCTCTGCCCATGGCATTGAAGGCGGGGAGAGCGCTGCTACATGCCGCACGCCTAGGAGAACTGTCCCACTCAATGCTGGCATCATCGGCAAGGCGAGTCTTGATCCTTCGAGAAAGAATCAAACGCTTGGGTTCGGGTTAAGTCGGCCAGGCTCTCGTTTGTCGCCTCGCGGATCGAGATCCCGAGTTGAGCTATGCCGCCGCGGCGAGCGCCTTGCCTGCCCGCCCGCGGTGCTCACGCGCCGGCTCCTCCAGGAGGCCGCGGATGTCGTCGGCCGTGAGGCCGCCGGCGAACAGGTCGCCGTCGTCCATGACGCCGCTGAACAGCTCCGCCTTGCGGCGGGCGAGGGCCACGACCTTCTCCTCGATCGTGCCGCGGGCGATCATCCGGTAGGCGATCACCGGGCGGGTCTGGCCGATCCGGTGAGCGCGGTCGATCGCCTGCGTCTCGGCCGCCGGATTCCACCACGGGTCGAGTAGGAAGCAGTAATCGGCCTCGGTCAGGTTGAGGCCGAAGCCGCCGGCCTTGAGGCTGATCAGGAAGACCGGGTCGGTGCCCTGCTTGAACCGCTCGATCACCCGGTCGCGATTGCGCGTGCGCCCGTCGAGGTAGCAGTAGTCGATCCCCTCACGGTCGAGACGGTCGCGGACCTTGGCCAGGAAGCCGGTGAACTGACTAAAGACGAGCGCCCGGTGGCCGCCGCCGATCACCTCGCCGAGCTGCTCGACCAGCGCGGCGAGCTTCGCGCAGGGAACGTCGTCGTGACCCTCGTCGACGAGGGTCGGATCGATGCTGAGCTGGCGCAGGAGCGTGATCGAGCGCAGGATCGTGAACCGGTTACGGTCGAAGTCGTCGACCAGGCCGAGGATCTTCTGCCGCTCGCGCTGCAACCGGGTGTCGTAGAGCTTGCGGTGACGCGGATGGAGATCGACCTCAAGCGCCTGCTCCTGCTTCGGCGGCAGGTCGGCGGCGACGAGCTCCTTGGTGCGGCGCTTGACGAGGGGCTTGATCCGGCGCCGCAGGCGCGCCAGCCGCTCGCCGTCGCCGTCGCGTTCGATCGGCCGCGCGTACTGCTCGGCGAACCGCTTCGGGTCCGGGAAGAGCCCCGGCGCGGCGATCGAGAGCAGCGACCACAGCTCGGTCAGGTTGTTCTCCATCGGCGTTCCGGTGAGGGCGAGCTTGAACGGCGCCGCCAGCTCGCGGACGCACTTGTAGGTCTTCGACTGGTGGTTCTTGACGGCCTGCGCCTCGTCGAGGACGAGGCCTGCCCATTCCACCTCGCGATAGGCCTCCGCGTCGAGCCGGAGCAGCGTGTACGTCGTCACCACGACGTCGGCGGCCGCGAGCTCGTCGATCGAGCGCCCCGACTTCCTCAGCGTGTCGGTGACAGCGCTGGCCGCCAGCCCGGGGGTGAACTTCGCCGCCTCGCCGACCCAGTTCGAGACGACGCTGGTCGGCGCGACGACGAGGAACGGACCGACGCCGGGATCGCGCTCGCGAGCATGGCAGAGCAGCGCCAGCGTCTGCAGCGTCTTGCCGAGCCCCATGTCGTCAGCGAGGATGCCGCCAAGCCCCAGCTCCCACAGCGATGCCAGCCAGCCGAACCCGTCGCGCTGGTAGGGACGCAGCTCGGCCTCCAGCGCGGCCGGCGGGTCGTGGCGGACGACCTCGTCGAGCTCAAGCAGCGCGCCCACCTGGCGCCGCCAGGCCTCGGCCTGCTCGGTGACGACGCCAAGCGCGGCCAGCTCGGCCCACAGCCCGGCCTGGTAACGGCTGATACGCAGCGATGCCGAGGGGGAGTCGGCGAGCGCCTGCGCCTCCACGATCAGCTGCCGCAACGACTCCAGGCGGGGGTCCTTGAGCGAGAGGTGGGCGCCGTCGTCGAGCAGCAGCCGCGACTCGCCGCTCGCCAGGGCGACGAACACCTCGGCGAACGGCAGCTCGCGTCCCTCGACGCCGATCGTCACACCGAGGTCGAACCAGTCGCTCTCGCCGGCGATCTTGGCGGTGGAGACGCCGATCGTCAGCGAGTCGCTGATGTCGCGGTAGTCGGCCGGCTCTCCCGTAACCTCGACGGTGACTCCGTGTTCCTGCAGCCGCGGCAGCACCTCGGTCGCGAGGCGCATCGTCTCGATCCCGGCGAGTGAAACCGCAGGCACCTCCGCCGGCCTAGCCGCCGCATCGAGCAGGCCAAGGCGCTCGAGGCCGGTCCCGGCGAGCGCGGTTTCGGCAAGGATCGCGCGCTCGGCGCCGCGATCGCGGAAGCCGGGGGCGGCGGTGCCGATCCCAAGCGGCACCTGTCGCGCCTGCGAGCCGATCCGGTAGACCCACGCCCAGTCGAGCTCGAGAGCGTGCCCGGCGCCGTAGGCAGCCCGCAGCACGAGCGCCGGCTCGGAGATCTCGGGCGGCGTGAACGACCCGTCCAAAGAGGAGACCGTGGCGAGGTGGCGGAGCGCGGGGTAGATCTCGGCGGCAAACCGGTCGAGCTCACCGGCCGGGATCTCGAGCCGCTCGCCCTCGAGCACCATCCGTTGCAGCTGCGGCGGAGCGGGCCTCGCCAGGCGCACGAGCCGCAGTTGCCGCTGCGCGAGGTCGGAACCCTCGGCGCCCTCGATGCCCTCGTCGTCCTCGGCGCGCTCGGCGCCCCCCTCAGGCTCGGCGCAGACGACGCCGTGCCCGCTCGCGCCGAGGAAGAGCAGCGGCTCGAGCCCGGCCGGGCCCTCGTCGTAGCCGCGGCGGAGCACGGCGCTCACCAGCGCGCCCGGCTTGCCACCGCGGCCGACATCGACGAGCAGCTCACCGCCCTCGTGGGGCGGCAGCTCGCCGAGTCCCGGCAGGGCATGAATGAGCCTGAGCTCGATCCGGGTGGCCTCGTCGAGCAGGTCCCAGAGCCGCGGGCTGTCGCAATCGCTCAGGTCGAGGGTCCGCTCGTCGCCGTAGAAGGAGTAGTAGCCCACCGGTTGCTCGCGGGAACGGTGGATGGCGTAAAGCTCGCGGACCAGCGCCAGGTGATCGGAGCGGTACTCGCCGTCGCGGACCCGCCAGGAGTCGAGCCCGCCCCAGGAAAGAGAGCCGTTGACCCAGCCGCCGCGCGCACCCGGACGCATCAGCCGCGCCAGCAACCGCAGCCGACCGCGAGGCATGGGCGGCCCCAGAGAGAGCTCGATCGCCAGCGGTCGCTCCCCGGCCGGCGCCACCGGGGCGTCGATC
>JBAVAR010000022.1:0-1619 GCA_049585815.1 Solirubrobacterales bacterium | reverse complement strand
GAAGCACGCAGAAGGCCGACCGAGTGCAGATACTGCAACCACTGGCAGTCACTCACATCGGTTTTGCGACCTGGCACATTTTTGACGTGGCGTGCGTTGACCAAGCATACCTTGAATCCACGATCCTCCAGAATCTGAAATAGGGGAATCCAGAAGACGCTTGTAGACTCCATTGCCACGCTATCCACTTCACATGTGTGCAGCCAATCGACAAGGCGATTCAAATCATCCGTGAAAGTAGAAAAACAGCGGACAGGTTGGATGTCGCGATCTGACGGAACTGCCACATAGATTTCGGTTGCACCTATGTCGACGCCCGCTGCGTTGGGCTCCAATAAGTGGGTCGTCGGCGATATATGGCTAGCTTTTGGAACGTGTTTGCGTTTCGGCATATTTTATCTCCATGCCAGCCACAGGTGGGCCGAGCGTGCTCGGCAAGTAATCTCCTAAACGGGATCGGCCGCGACGGTTCGCGGGCCGTCACCAGTGGCGTGAGCACAAGACTCGGAGCCAGGCTGAAGTTCGGGCTCGTTGGAGACAAGCACCATTGAATACGCGGCTTACTTCCCCCCTGCGCCTGGTGCCTCCAAGGTACGCCATCACGCCGCGTGTTCCTTTCGCGGCGCGACCTTGAAACGCAAAGTCAAAGGCTCCTAAGGAACACTTTCACTTGGCGCCAATTGGAATCCGAAGCTTGCCGCTTGTTTTGCCAAGCGTCGAAATTGCCGGTTTCGCGCGCTTTTTTCCATCTCGGCGAACATGCCGTCCTGATACCGTTGTCGGGTGGTGATCAGGTGATAGAGGATTCGCGCGAGTTTGTGAGCAACTGCCGTGATCGCTGCGGGGGTACCCAGCCGAGTCCGCATTCGACGAAAGTATTGCCCGAGGTAGGATTGACTACGATGAAGCGACTGTGCCGCCATCCGCAGAGCAATAGCTACCCTGTTTTTCACTTTGCGCGTAGCGACGGATAAGATCTTGCCACCGCTAATTCGGTTGTCTGGGCAGAGGCCGAGCCATGAAGCAAAGGCAGCGCCGTTGGGAAACTTGCTCAAATCCGGGCCAACTTCGGTCAGGAGTGTATGAGCAGTTAAGCCGCTTATTCCTGGAACTTCGGTCAGGTCCACGCCGAAGATACGATACAGATGACCCCGCAAATCAAAGCGGAGTTCATTCCTTCGTGGCTTGTGGCGGTCCTTTGGCTTGGACAGCGGCTCCTGATCACTGCCGAGATTGCCGGGAAGCACTTGCAGTTGTCGCTCGATCTCTCCGTCACAACCGGCGATCCATCGTTGATACTGTCGATACGCTTCCAAAGACTGCTGTAGGGTGAACAGATGCTCGGGACGGTAGTCGCCCACCAGAGCGCGAGCAATTGTTTCCTTACTGGCCGCGATTCTTCCATCGCGTCGCGTAGCCAGTTTCTCTGTGTCCCGCTCGCCAGCGAGAATCGCGTCAATTATCGCCATCCCTGTAGCTCCAGTGATGTCGCTGATGACATGGTGAAGTTGCAGATTCATCTGATCGAGCGCCTTTTGCATGTGTTGAATGTGCACGGTAGCCATTTGCACCAGGCTCTCCCGGTGCCGGCAGATCGAGCGGACGGCGCAGATGGTTTG
>JBAVAR010000021.1:0-2291 GCA_049585815.1 Solirubrobacterales bacterium | reverse complement strand
AGGCGATGGTGATGCGCCAGGCGTTCGCCGGGATGCTGTGGAGCAAGCAGCTGTTCTACTACGACGTGAAACGCTGGCTGGACGGCGACCCGACCCAGCCGACGCCGCCGGCGCAGCGGCTGACCGGACGCAACTCCCACTGGCGTAACTTCGATGCCTTCGACATCATGTCGATGCCGGACAAGTGGGAGTATCCCTGGTACGCCGCGTGGGACCTGGCGTTCCACTGCGTGGCACTGGCCCACGTGGACCCGGCGTTCGCCAAGTACCAGCTGATCTTGCTGTGCCGGGAGTGGTTCCAGCATCCGAACGGGGCGCTGCCCGCCTACGAGTGGGACTTCGGTGACGTCAACCCCCCGGTGCAGGCCTGGGCCGCGCTGGAAGTGTTCGCCATCGACGGGGGCCGCGACCTGGACTTCCTCAGCCGGGTCTTCGACAAGCTGCTGGTCAACTTCACCTGGTGGGTCAACCTGGAGGACGCTGGGGGCAACAACGTATTCGAGGGCGGCTTCCTCGGCCTGGACAACATCGGCCCGCTCGACCGCTCGCACCTGCCCGTCGGCGGCACCCTGGAGCAGTCCGACGCCACCGGCTGGATGGGTACTTACGCGATCTCCATGATGGCCATCGCTGCCGTCCTGAACCGGTCCAGGCAGCGGCCAGCGTCGGATCTTGTGCTCAAGTTCATGGAGCACTTCGCCGGCATCCGCGACGCCCTGGCCAGCCAGGGCCTATGGGACGAGGCCGACGGGCTCTACTACGACAGGATCGTGACACCGTCCGGGGAGCAGGTGCCGGTGAAGGTCCGGTCGATGGTCGGCATCATCCCGGCCCTTGCGGCCGTGGTCATCGAGGAAGATGATCTCCGGCAAGCGCTCGTCTTGGGCAAGCAGTTCGCGAGCCTGCTCGGTGCTGAAGGTATCGCCGACCCCGGCAAGCTTCGGGAAACCGGCCAGCTACGCGGGCAGCCGGGCGACCAGCGGTTGCTGCTCAGCCTGGCCGGCCCGGCCCGGCTGGAGCGGCTGTTCGCCAAGCTGTTCGACGAGTCCGAGTTCTTGTCCCCGCACGGCCTGCGGGCCCTGTCCGCCTATCACCGCGAGCATCCCTACGTTATCGACGTCGAAGGCGTCCAGGCCAGCATTGACTACGAGCCGGCCGAATCCACCACGGCCATGTTCGGCGGGAACTCTAACTGGCGCGGCCCGATCTGGTTTCCGCTGAACTACCTGATCATCAGCTCCCTGGAGCGGTACCACCGGTTCTTCGGCGACGAGGTCACCGTCGAGTACCCGACCGGGTCGGGCAAGCAGCTAACGCTGGACAAGGTCGCCGCCGACTTGCAGGACCGGCTCATCTCGATCTTCACGCAGGGCCCCGACGGCCGACGGCCCTGCTTCGGCGGGACCGAGCTCATGCAAACCAATCCGGCGTGGCACGACAACCTGATCTTCAGCGAGTACTTCCACGGCGACAACGGCGCCGCGATCGGCGCTTTCCACCAGACCGGCTGGACCGGGGTGATCGCCGACATGATCCGCCGCCGTCACGGCGAGGTCCTCGCGATCGGCGACGTGCTCCGGCGCATTGCCGCTGACCACCCGGAGACCCCGTCATGACCGCCGCCGCCCTGCCGACCGCGGACACGCTCCCCGGCAATGAGTTCCCGCTGGGCGCGACGGTCTACGGGACAGGGACGAACTTCGCGGTCGCGTCCGGTGTCGCCGACGGGATGCTCCTCTGCCTGTTCGATGAGACCGGTTCCGAGACGCAGCTTCCCGTGCAGGACTACGACGCTGGCGTCTGGCACGTGTTCGTGCCGGGGATCGGGCCGGGGCAGGCGTACGGATACCGGGCGACGGGCCCGTACGATCCGGCGCGGGGAGTGCGCTGTAATCCCGCCAAGCTCCTGCTCGATCCCTACGCGCGGGCTCTGCACGGGACGGTCACATTCGGGCCTGAGGTACTCGGATTCTCCGCCGGCGACTCCGATGCGCCGAGCGAGGCCGACTCCGCGGCCAGCGTGCCGCGCAGCCTGGTGGTGGCCGGTGAGCCGTCTGTTCGGCCGAGCAGTTCCCGGTGGCGGCACTCGTACGCCGACACGATTATCTATGAGGTGCATGTCAAGGGCTTCACCATGCGCCACCCCGAGGTGCCACCCGAGTTGCGCGGGACTTACGCTGGCCTCGGTCACGAGGCGGTCATCGCCCACCTCCTCGACCTCGGCGTGACCGCCGTCGAACTGCTGCCGGTGCACGAGAGCAGTCCCGAGGCGTTCCTGCCGGCCCGGGGAC
>JBAVAR010000020.1:0-19254 GCA_049585815.1 Solirubrobacterales bacterium | reverse complement strand
GTCGCCGTCCCCTGGTGGGAGGGACGGGAGTTGAGCTTCAGCTTCAAGCCCGCCTGACCCTGCCCGCCGGCGATCTTGGCGCGCTCGGAAAGTAGGGTCGATTGAGCGCACCGGAAATCGAGGTTAGAGCCCGGGCTGGTCTGGTTGAAGATTGACCTACCTATTTGCCGGGGACTCAGGTTTAGCCAAGTCGGGCTCGAGCTTTGCACGGATTTCGGCCGGGATCGGCTGCTTTTTGGTCGTCCCTGCCTCGACAAAGACGTGGCGCATCTCTCCCTCAACCAGCGTTGTGCCCTCGCGGAGAACGTCGATGCGCGTACTCATGGAGGTCGTGCCCAGGCGGATGACCCACCAGCGCAGTTCAAGCTCGTCTTCGAATCGCGCGCCTCCCAGAAATCGCGCCCGTGCCTCGGCGACGACCATGTCGACTCCGCGCTCAACCAACCCCTGGTATGGGCCGAACAACTCCCGCCAAGCTTCTGTCAAGGCGATGTCGAAGTACGCAAAGTAGTGGGCGTTGTAGACCACTCCCTGCGGGTCACACTCCCCGTAGCGGACCCGCAGCTTGAAGGCGAGCGGTGCTGCCATGCTGGACTTGGCCACATCCTGCGCTGCCATCGGCAACACCTCCTTGATCACGACGCCAACCGCCCTCCAGCCAAGGGATTCGGCTTCTTCATCCCAGACATGCCCGATCGTAGTTGTCGTCGAGTTGTGATGCTGCAAAGGCTTGGATCAGCGAGGCGCGTTTGGCGATCGGTACACGTCCACCGTGTAAGCGTCATCTTGGTGCGGTCCGCCGTCGTGAGTTGAGAAACACAACGCGGGCGATCGCGATCAGCGTCGCGCAGACTCCAATCAACGCCAGGCCAGCGCGATCGGAGCGGGCCAGGTAGTAGAGGAGCCCCGCGGCGGCCGCAAAGCAGGCTGCCCCGCCGAGGTAGGCAAGGCCCCGATCCCAACCGGGGGTCGCGGTATGTCGGGCGTGCATCAGGTTGATCAGCCCGAACACGAGAAGGAAGGTCAGCGAGCCGAAGGAGACGATCTCGGTGATGCCGGGAAGGAGCGAGAAGACCGCCCCGAGCAGCGCCAGCCAGATCACCGCGCTGGCCGGCAGGCCCCTGCGCTCGCGGGCGAGGCGGGCCGGCAGCTCATCAGCGGCGCTGACGTCGCGGACCAGGCGCGCTGTGGAGAACAAAGTCGCATTGATCGCCGAGCTGGTGGAGAAGACAGCGCCCACCGTCGCCGCCCAGAGGCCGAAGGTGCCCAGGGCCTTCTGGCCCACCACCGCGAAGGCGACCTCCTTCTGGCTGACGATCGTTTGATCTGCCAGCAACATCTGGGAGGCGATAGTGACGGCGACGTAGACGAGGATCACCACCGCGACAGAGAGATATAGGGCGCGCGGCACGGTGCGGCGCGGTTCGGAGATGTCGTCGTAGTCGTAGGGCACCAGCTCGAATCCCTCATAGGCGACGAAGATCACCGCGGCGCCGAGGAAGACGCCGAGCAGGCCCTGGTTGTCGAGCGGGCTGAGCCGACTCGGTGAGAACATGCCGAGCCCAATCGCCGCGATTCCCGCCAGCACAGCGAGCTTGGTGAAGACAACCACGTCCTCGATCAGACCTGAGGTGGTCACCCCGCGGAGGTTGATGGCGACGAAGAGCGCCAGGACGCCGACCCCGCTCGCCCGGGCGACAAGCGCGGAGGCTTCCATGACGTGGGCGAGGTAGTGCCCGAAGGTGAAGGCGTAGACGGCGAGTGCGAAGACGTAGCCGACGATCAAAAGCCAGGCAACCCAGGCGGCAGCCACTCTGTGGCCCTCCTCGCGCAGATAGGTGAACGGGCCACCGGCGCGACCGGCGTGAAGGGACAGGCGGGCATAGGCGTGGGCTGTAAGCGCGGCAATCAGCCCGCCGACGAGGAAGGCGGCGAAGGCGAGGTGGCCGGCGAGGTCGATAGTGACGCCGAGGACGCTGAAGATCCCACCGCCGATCATCCCCCCGATCGCCATTGCGCTGGCCTCACGCAGACCCAGCAGCCCTCCCCTGCGCTGGCGCCGGGCGTGGCTGCGGGGATGGTAGGCGGGCCTCAGCGCCCTACCGGGCGCTCGCCGGAACTCGGCCACCCTTCTCCTCCTCGGCAACTAACAAGTGGCTGCATGCACGCAGATCTTGACCGCCAATCCGGCCGTCGGCATCGTCGACTCAGCCCGGCTGGGGCCGGTCACCCATCCCGCTATCCCCTTCTGGACTCGGCCACCCCACGTACAGGCTTCAGCTCCCAGGTCTGCAAGGCGACTGGCGTTCCTCCACCGTCCGCGAGAGCCGGCCGCCACGGTGGCTCATGTGGGCATGAGAATGAGTGTCGCTCACGCGCGCGGGCCAATCTCAACTCAATCTCCTTCAGATCGCCAGCGACGATACAGAGCCGCAAAGTCCTCCTGCATCTCGGGGCTCAGATCCTCAGCCCGCAGGCGACCGGTGAGTCCGATCGTGGCGCGCATCTGCTCGAGGTACTCCGCACAGTGCTCACAACCGGCGAGGTGAGCCTCAAAGCGCCGCCGCTGGGATCGGGACAGCACGCCCTCCAGGTAGTCGGTTACCAACTCGACCACCTGCTGACAGACCAGCTCATTATTGCGGCGCAGAACCCTCATGTTGCGAGCTCCTCGAGCGCTTGGCGCAACTGACTGCGCCCACGATGCAGGAGCACCCTCTGGTTGACTTCGCTGATCGCGAGCACCTCACACACCTCCTGAGAGCTGAGTCCCTCGACGTCTCGCAGCAACAGAACCTCACGCTGGCGCGCTGGAAGCCGCTCCAGCGTTCGGCGAAGTCTGTCGGAAAGCCCTTGCGCAAAGACTCGATCCTCACTCTCCTCAATCCAGTGCTGAGGGGGAGCCATCCACGCACCTGACGCGTCGAATCGAGAGCGATCCACGGCCGGTGTGGCATCACCGATCGCGACACTTCGATGCTCGCGCACGCCCGTGCTCCTAGCTCGGTTGACGAGGATCCGCAGCATCCAGGTTTTGAACGAGGAACGCTCGCCAAATCCGTCGATCCCGCGCAAGACGGCCAACCAGGTGTCTTGAACCACCTCCTCGGCGATCGCCGTATTCGGCACGAATGAGGATGCAAGCTGCAGCATCGCCGCATGGTGGCGTACGGCAAGCTGGACGAAGGCCTCCTCCTCGCCAGCGCGCAAGCGTTTGATCAACTCGTGATCTTGGTCGGCGGTTCTGTTGCCACGCTTGCGCCGCAGGCTGGGGATCACCTGAGTCAACCCGCCACCTCAATGGGAAAACGAGAACACGCACCGTAATCAGACCCCTTTGTATTCATACTCGCCGGGCAGGCTACGGCGCCTCCCTTAAGGCGCCGTAGCCCACCTACGCTGTCTCTACAGGGCGACGATGCCCTCGCCGCCAGCGGCTCCCGGGACGGTGACCGAGCCGACTTTGCTCAGCGCACCCTGCGCGCCGATCGCGAACTCGTCAACGATTCCCGCCCCGCCAGCCTGCACGTAGAGGAAGCGAGACTGGCCCGACACCGCAGCATCAACGGTGCCGGCGTCGGTTTCGGCGTTGCCGAGGAGGGTGAGCAGCTGTCCGCCCTCGCTGGACTGGAAATCACTGAGCGACGCACTTGCGGCATTCGAGACATAGAAATGCCCTCCCGCACGGACTACCCAGCACGTTGCTTCCTGTCCTGTTCCGACTGAGTCGAGCTGTGAAACGGTGCCGCTTTGATTGAGGGCGAAACTCGCGAGCGAGTTCGTGCCGGCCTCAGCCACGACCAGATTTCCCTCTTGATCGAAGGTCACCGCGAACGGCACCGCGCCTGGGAACGAGTTGACGACAGGCACTTTCGACAGATGCCCGAAGGACGAGACACCAAAGACGTCAATATCGCTTCCGTTTGCCTTCGTCGTCACGATCAGCTGTGAGCCGTCAGGCGAGAAGGCAACTTGACCCGGCGTGTGGGTGAACTGCGGCGTTTCGGAGGGATTTAGTCCGAGCGCACGGCTTGAGCCCGGGATTGGGATAAGGCGGCCCGAAGCGACAGCGAAACCCTGTAGGGACCCGCCTTCCTCGGCATTGAGCACATAGACAAGACCGCGATCGACCGCGACACTGACCGGGAAGGGCCCGCCCGAGCTGAGCACTTGACGCAGGGCAAGGCGATCGCCAAAGACCGCAAATACAGAGACCGTGTTGCTGCCAGCGTTGACGGCGTAAAGCAGGTCGTTGTCGCGATCGTAGGCGAGTGAACCCTGGGAGGCGAGATGGTCGACGGCCGAGCCTTCCAGGACCCCACCGAGTCCGCCGGTGTTGTAGGTACCGGCCTGGGAGAGACTTCCATCGGCGGCTTGGTCGTAGGCCACGATCTGGTTGCCCGCCGTGTTGTCGGTCTGGACGAACACGGGATGATCTGATCGCGGATCGAACGGGCGGCCGAAGAAATGTCCTGGGCGAGCCCCGAAGGCACTCGCTGATGCACAGGTGCAGGCAAGCACAACCGCTGTCGCAGCCAATGCTGTACCGATGCGAGTCGTGACTTTCATCTCATAAGCTCCTTGGGTTTGAAAGGACGTTCAAGGTTCAGTCCATCTGGCGCTCGATCCGTTACGCGCCCAGACAAGAGACCGGTCATCGCGGCTGGTAGACGAGATCGCACCCGCTGACCGTCAACCCCACTTAACCGTGGGAATCGCGCCTCCGCGCCGCCATGCATCTGGCACAGCGACGACGCTCGACCGCCGCTACTTCGGCGGCCAAGACGCGATCTCCCCATCGCTCGGCTCCGCGGCGCTCCAGAGTGGTAGCCTTTACGGCCGACTTTCCCCCGCCAGCGCCCTCTCAGCGCGTCTGATCAGACGGCGGTGGCCTCAGATGCCCTGCTGATCATGGTCTGAAGCCGTTTGGTCGGCATCTGGGCAGACCGATCCTCCTCCCCCCAAGGGAGGATGAGGCAAGGTCGGAGATAGGTTCGTTGGCCCTCCCAAGGGGGCTGCAGTCCGCCTGGCAGGCCTCATCAGAGATCCCGAGGGTCGAAACCCACCTTCGATTCCTACCGAGAAGCGCAGCGGCTGACGGGTCTTTTCCCGACGGCGCTGCCAAGACCCGTGGCAGAACACGACGGCCCCACTCAGAGGGCGATAGCGCAACCGGCGCGCCGCTTGCGGGTTTTTGGAAGGTGCAGCCGGGTAATCGCGCATTGCGCCTGGATCGACCACAAGGGCAATAAACCATGCTCCTGCTACTCGAGAACGAAGTCGCGACCGACCGCTGGGAGCCGATCGGCGTTGGCGATGCTGAGACGCCGGCTGCCGCCGCCGACGCCGTTGCTGAGCTTGCAGCCGAGCTACTGCCAGGGCGGTTTCGCTACAGGGCAGCCGATCGGGCGATCTCAGAATGGCACTATCTGGAGTTCGACACCACCGGTGCCACGGTCGAGACGCTCACCTGATCTCACCCATACACGTGCTGGCGGTCGCCACGCTCTGGACGGTATCCAGGAGGACATCGACGGCTCTCCCGGGGTCAGAAGCCCGGACTGCTGTGAATCCTGGGGATCCGCCGCGGCGTCGGCTCTCCTAAAGTGACGCATCGTCGCCGACCGGATTGCGACCGAGTGCGCGCAACGCGTCTTCGATCGCTGAGATCACCGTCTCAAGGACCTTTGGTCGTGCGTAATTCTTGGACTCGGCAGCGATCACGCACCACGGCGATGCGGGGTGATCAGTCGCAGCGAGCATGTCCTCAACCGCCAGCTCGGAGTCGGCGCGATGAGAGAGATTTCGCCAATCCTCACCGGTCAGCTTCCAGCGCTTGAGCGGGTCGCGCTCACGCGCGCGGAAACGACGAAGTTGCTCGTCCTCGGATATATGAAGGAACAGCTTTACGAGCACAGTCCCCTCGGTCGCGAGACCCGACTCCCACTGAACGATCTGGGGATACGCGCGTTGCCACTCCGCTTCGGTGGCGAAACCCTCAACGCGCTCTGTCAACACTCGCCCGTACCACGATCGGTCGAGCACCGCCATCCCCCCCCAGCCGGGCGGGACGGCAGCGAAACGCTGGAGGAAATGATGGCGACGCTCATCCACACTCGGCGGGCCATACTGGGTAACGCGAACATGCCGTGGATCCAAGGGGCTGACCAACCGCCTTATGGTGCCGCCCTTCCCAGAGGCATCCCAACCCTCGAAAAGCACGCAAAGGGGTGGGCCCAGCTCGCTCCCCCCGATAAATCCGCCAAGCTGCAAGCGCAGCGCGAGCAGTCTGCGCTGAGCCTTGAGGACCCTCTGTTTACTCTCACGCGCGCTCAGCTTGAGGGTCAAATCTGCATCTCGAACCGACGCCACGCTCACATCATCTCAGCCCCACGGCCCGCGCTTCTGCCCGGCGCACCCGGGGACAGAACGCGAGCCAGTGCCTTCCTGCGCCGAGCTTTGAGCCTGTCCAGGGCCCATGGATATGGCAAAATCTGGGGTTGGCCATTTGCGCCAAGCAAGAGGCGATTTCCGCTTCCCCTTGGCAGATCCACCAAAACCCTCACCGGCGCCTCGGGCGGTGCCGGCACATGCGCGGGCCATAGTTTGGCGAGCTATGACCTGCTGCAGCTTCCTGCCACCACCCCCACGCCATGCGGATGGTAGAGCGGACAGCCAGGATTCGTGCGGGAATAGACTTGCCCGGTGGCCGGGGAGCCGGGTTTGAAAACAGGCGGAGTGAAGGAGAGGCTGGCGGGGGCGAGCGTTCTGCTTACCGGCGGCTCTGGCTTTCTCGGCAAGGCTGTCTTGGCAGCGCTGCTTGAGCATGGGGAAGATCTCAAGCAGTTGACCGTGCTTCTGCGTGCAGAGGATGGCGGCGCTGCACAGCGTCGCCTCACGAGGGAGGTGCTGGAGAACGAGGCGTTCTCCAGCGTTGCGAAAGCTTCGATTCGCGAGAAGATTGATAGCGGACGGCTGCGCGGCGTCGCCGGTGACCTCGAGGCCGATGACCTCGCCGAGCGGGCAGGCGATGGCCTGGGCGGGATTGACATCGTCATCCACTGCGCCGCCTCGGTTTCCTTCGAGGAGGCGCTGGACGACGCGGTGGGCGTCAACGTCCTCGGCCCCGCTCGGCTCTTTGACGGCCTCAGCGCTGCCGGGTCGACCCCGCACTTCATCCATGTGTCGACCGCCTACGCTGGAGATTGCCACCAGGCAACGGTGCGCGAGGACGATGTCCGCCACGGCGGCCTGGCGAGCCTTGACCCGGACCAGATGCTGACGGTATCAGGCGAGTGGCGCGAACAGGCGGAGCAGGAGTCGCGCCATGCAAAGCAGGAGAAGGAGCTGCGCCGAGCGGCTGAGCGCGATGTGGCGCACCACCGAGCAAATGATGCCCTCGCAAGGGCCGAGGAGCTGCGGCAGCGCTGGGTGCACCAGCGTTTGGCAAGGGAAGGGCGGCGCTATGCGATCGCTGCGGGCTGGCCGGACACCTATGCGCTGACCAAGGCTGCGGCCGAGCGCCTGCTGGCCGAGCGCTCACCGCGAACCACGATCGTGCGGCCTTCGATCATCGAGTCAGCGCTGCGGACTCCGCACCCAGGTTGGCTTGAGGGTCTAAAGGTCGCCGACCCCCTCATCCTGGCCTACGCGGCAAGGGGGCTGACGCATCTGCCGGGCAAGGCGCAGAACCGCATCGACATCGTGCCGGTCGACCTCGTTGCCAACGCCTGCGTGGCGGCGGCGGCCTACCCGCCAAGCGAGGCGCTGCGCACGGTTGCGATCACCAGCACCGCCGAAAACCCCCTAACGCTGGGCGAGCTCGCCGAGCACGCTAGGGCCCATTTCGGTCCCGAGCCGCTTCACACGCGCGACGGCACTGCAATCAAGATCGGCGATCTCAAGTTCGTTGACCGGCGCAGCGCGCTGCGGCACACGATCCGCCGGGAACGTCTGCTCGGCATCGCCGCCGACGCGGTGGCCTTCTCCCCATTGCCGGTCAGTACCGAGAAGGCACTGCGGCGCAACCGGGCGTTGGCGGCCCGGGTGACACGCATGGTGAAGATTTACGGCCCCTACACGGAGCTGAACTGCACCTTCGACAACCACAACGCCGACACCCTAGCGCGGACCCTCACCCCCGGCGACCGTGCCGCGCTCCCCTTCGATGCTGCGGGATTCGACTGGACCGAGTACCTGCAGGGCATCCATCTGCCGCGGGTCCATCGCATGGCGGAGCAGGGATAGCGGAGAACGCCGCCTCGCTCCAGAAGGTCCAGGTTCAGCCGGTCAGGATGCAGCGCCGTGCAGGTCGAGTTCGGGAAGGACCCGCGCCAGGCGCTCCGGAAGCCACCAGATCCGGTCGCCGATGATCAGCATCAATGCCGGCAACAGCACGATGCGCACGACGGTCGCATCGAGCAGGACGGCCACCGCCAGACCGACACCGAGTTGGCTGACGGTGGCGATCGGCGCCCCCGCGAATACGACGAAGACGGCCATCATGATCGCCGCCGCGCCGGTGATCACCCGCGCGGTTTTGTCCAGTCCGGCCGAGATCGCTTTCGCGTTGTCGCCGTCTTTGTCATAGCTCTCGCGCATCCGCATCAGGAGGAAGACGGCATAGTCGATCGAGAGCCCAAAGACCACACCAAAAACGCACACCGCCCCGACCGCGTCGACGTAGGTGTGTCCGCCGAGCGGGTAACCCGCCGGCACGTTGAACAGGAGCGTCAGAACTCCGAAGGCGACGGCAACCGTTAACAGGTTGAGCCCAACCGCAAGTGCCGCCAGCGGCAGCGCCCGCAGGACCAGCACCATGACCAGGAAGGTGACGATCGTGATCGCGATCACCACCAGCGGGATACGCGAGCGGGTGATGTTGTTGTAGTCGGTCAGCTGAGCGGCGCCGCCAGCCACTCCGGTTTCGGCGTGAAGCGCGCGCCCCATGCCGGCGGCCTCGTGCTGCAGGCGGTAGTAGAGAGCGATCGAGCCTGGTGTGTTGAAGGTGTAGCGGGGGATCACGGTCAGCGCCGCAGCCTGACCGCCGTGGTGAAGGGAGATCGTGGTGGCGGCGCGCTTTCGTTCCTTCGCCGGTGCCCCTTCGACCGCCGACAGAACAAAGAAACCCGAGTTGAAAATGCCGGGTGATTGGCGACGCAGATGAGCGACGTCGCGGTTCAGCTGGCCCGAGCCGGCCGACACCTTGACCGTGGCCTTGTGCAGGCCACTCTGCACCGGGCGAGAGCGCTGATAACCGGTGGCCAGCTTCTGCTGCAGGGTGTTGGCTCCTCCGTGAAGCGCACCGAGACCTTCGGCGAGGTGATCCGCCCCGCCGCGCAATTCTTCCAATCCGGCGGGGAGGCTGCCGGCCTTGGAGTGCAGCTGCTCAGTGCCACTGTGCAGGCGTTCGCTGCCGCCCAGAAGCTTTGATTGGCCGGCGCTCAGGTTTCCGGTTTCGCCGTGAAGTTCGTTGGCTTCATCCCTCGCGGTGGCGAGTTCGGCGGCGAGCTGTTCGGCTTCAGCGGCGGCTGGCTGCAGGCTCGGATCGGAGGCGGCGGCTTCCTTCATGCGGGCACTGAGATGCTGCGCCGCAGCCTCCCTGGCGGCGAGTTCCTCGTGCAGCAGACCGCTCTTTTCATTGACCCGCCCGGTGCCGACCTCTGCTTCCTTCTGGCCGGCTTCCAGTTCCTTGGAGCCTTCGTCGATCTTGCCGATCGCTTCTACCGCATGCTCTCCTCCCGAAAGCGCGCTGGAGAGGCCGGAGGCGATCGCCAGCGCCCCGGTCTGGGCGTTGCCGGAGCCTTCGCCGAGCAGACCGGCCCCGCTGGCTGCGCGCAAGAAGCCGGAGCGGATCTGCTTGACGCCACCTTCGGCCTTGGCGAGCCCATGGCCGAGTCGACTGAAGCGTTTCACCGGTCCGTTGGGCTTGTCGTCGATCAGCTGCTGACCCTGGTGGCGAAGCGGCTCGACCTGATGGGCGACTTGGGCCGGGCCGATCACATCCTGCACCCCCGGGTCGCGGGCGATTCGGCGCTCCCAGCGGCTCAGCGCCGCGAGGCGGCCGGGTTCGGTCATCGTCCCTTCCGGTGTGGAGGCGACGATGATGAACGGTGCTTCCCAGCCCGGGCCTATCGCGCGGCCGATCAGTTCAGCTTCCTTGCGCGGAGTGTTGTCGGTAGGCAGTTGCTGCGTGCTTGGCGGCCCGGTCTTCAGGCCGAGCGCGGGGGTCGCGATGACCAAGACCACGCCCCCGATCAGGATCGCCGCGGCGACCGGGCGGCGCAGGGCCGCCCCGACGTACTCCATCAGCCGCGAGCGCCCGGTCGGGCGCGGGCCGATCCGCCAGCGATCGATGTTGTTGCCGATCAGGGCCAGCAGCGCCGGCGCCACGAGGGTGGCGACGCTGACACTAAGGATCACGACGATGATCACCGTGCCGGCAAGGGAGATGAGCAGGGTGCCGGGCAGGATGAATACCGAGACAAGCATCGAGACGAACAGGGTTCCGCCGGCGAACATCGTCGTGCGGCCGGCGGTTCGACGGGTCATCCAGGCGGCCTCGATCGGGTCCTTGCCCGCGGCTAACTCCTCGCGGAAGCGGGAGACCATCAAAAGGGCGTAGTCCACCCCCAGGGCGAGCCCCATCATCGTGCTCACAGTCAGCGCGAAGCCGTCGATCGATAACGACGAGGAGGCAAGCGTCAGCACCCCGCGCGATGTGATCACCGTCAACGCCCCGAAGCTGAGCGGAATCAGCGCCGCCACCGGCGAGCGGAAGACCAGCAGCAAGACCAAGATCAGGATCGGCAGGGCGATCAACTCGCCGTCCTCCGAGGAGGTGATCGATTCGTCCTGGATCGCTTTCGAGAGGGTGGCAAAGCCCGTCTGGAAGGCCTGGACCGGCGGGCGGACCTGAGTCTTCAGCAGCTTGTTGAGGTTGGGCACCGTGGTGCGGACTGCTTCGTTAACGCCGACGTGGAAATCGACCAGGATCAGTGCCTTGCGGGGCGTCGGATGCAGGCGCGCGACGCTTCCTTTGTCCCATGGTGAGATCGTCGTTACCGCTGGATCGCGGTGCAGCGCGCGGACAAGTTCCGGGCCCTGGCGTTCAATTTCTGGGGCTGGTCCGCGGAGCAGGATCGCGAATGGCGCGGAATTGCCGAAGTAATGCTGGAGCATCGTGTCCGCACGGGAGGACTCGGTGCCGGGGACGTTGAGCGAGGTCGGATTGAGGTGATCCTCGACATGTGCCCCGAGCACGCCAAGCACCGCGCAGATCACAAATGCGACGGCGAGGACGATGCGGGGATGACGCAGCGCCAGCGGAAGGCGCTTGGAGCTAACCAAGGCAGCCCTCACCGACCGCGGACAAAAGCCGGTGCGCCTGCTCGGGTTCCACTAGCGCCCCTCCCCGGCGGCTGCGGCCTTCGGCGCCGCGGTGGCCTCAAGTAACTCGCCGAAGGACTCGACCAGCCCTGCCTGCAGGATCTCGATGTCGCCGACTGCGTCAGGGTCGGCGAGAAGGCCGAAGTTGATGCGGCCATGGTAGGAGAAGATCGCGATCGACAGGGCGTGATCTTCTGCCAGGAAGCCGACCGGAGAGATTTCCAGCAGCTCCTGCCCCATCACATAAAAGGGGATCTGAGGACCGGGGAAGTTGGTGAGAAGCAAGTTGAAGATCCGGGTTGAGAAGTTGAGCTTCGCGGTCTGGCCGAGCAGCAGCGGAGGGCCAAAGTCAGCGTAGAAGTCGTTGATTGCCCAGAGCGCCTCTGCGCCATAGGGCTGCTTGGAGGCCTTGAGCCGGCGCATCGCGGCACTGATCAGCTCCAACCGCTGGCGTGGGTTAGCAACGCCGACCGGCAGCGGGCCGCGCATCGCGGTCAGCCTGTTGCCCAGCTCGCTGTGCTCATCCTCGGCACGTACCGAGACCGGGACGAGAGCCTGGAGTTCAAGCCCCTTGGTGGAGACGCCGCGACTCTCGAGCCAGCGCCTCAGCCCGCCCGCACCAACCGCCAGGGTGACGTCATTGATCGTCGTTTCGCAGGCGTTCTTGATCGCTTTGAAATCCTCAAGCGGAAAGCTCGTCCAGGTGAAGAGGCGCTGCGTCCCGGTCGTTGTGTTGAACGGGACCCTTGGGGCGGGCTTGGTGAGCGCCCAGCTCACCTCCCAAAGACCAGCGATGCGGTTTGAGGCGCGGCGTGCCATCCGGCCGGGGCTGTGCAGCGCTCTCTCACACCAGCGGGCAAAGCGGCGAGCGGTCCGCCCGATCCCTCGGGCAGCCTCTCTCAGCAAGGCGCCGGAACTGGGCTGCGGATGGGGATGCCACGGCTCCGCCTGGGAGATGGTGACGGTTGTCGGCTCGGCCTCGAAAAGCAGAACGCCGATGTCGACCGCGGAGATGCCGTCGGCCATCGCGTGGTGGGTCTTGTAGATGACACCGAAGCGTTCGTCCTCCAGTCCCTCGACCAGACGCAGTTCCCAGAGCGGACGGGAGCGATCGAGCGCCGGCGAGAAGACCTCCGCGATCAGTTGGCGGAACTGGGCCTCGGTGCCGGGGGCCGGCAGCTTCTCCCGGCGCACATGGTCGGTGATCTCGAATTCGGGATCGTCGACCCAAAGTGGACGGCCGAGCCCTAGCGGTGGGAAGGCAAGGCGCTGTCGCAGGCGCGGCGCCAGGTGAAGGCGGGAGCGGATATGGGCGAGAAAGGGGTCCAGCTCGGGAGCCGAGCCCTCACAGATGAAGACAGCGCCGATCGCCATGTGAGCGCCGCCGCGCTCATTGGCGAGAAAGGAAGTATCGAAGGAGCTGAGCCTGTCCAGATGGCGCTGGGGCATTGGGCCGCTGTCTACCCTTGCTGCATCGGTCCTCGTGCCGATGCAGCTGAAGAGTACCGCTCGTTGATATCGGTCCAGGCAATCATCTTGATCTGCTCGGCTCCAGCTTCCCCCCCTTGGCGACGGTCACTTTGATTCCGCTTCACCCGGATCGGCCAACTCCTCACACCAGGCCTTCCTGGCGATCAGGATCGTACCGTCCAGCACCACCTCGGGGAGCGGCGCCCAGCAAAGGACAACGGACCTGCAACAACCCCGATTGGACCGTTCAGTGGATCTTCTCGACCAGCATCACCCTCTTTCGCTTGACGAGGGCATCGCCGCCCGTCGGGGTGAAGCCAATCACCAGCGTCAGGTGGACCGCCCCGACCCCGCGAAGCTTTCGCCGCGCCCTCCCCGTAGCCGCGATCGGAACCTTGACTCTGGCAACCCCCTGCGGGCGCCTGAGGGTCTTTCTCACATGCCTGCCGGAGAGGGCGATCTCACCCGGCCCGGGCACGTAGAGCGCCAGCACAGCGGTTCCCCGACGACGGTTAAGCGAGAGTCGGCCGACCCTGAATAGGTTGGACGGACGGATCGAGATCGTGCCCTGGCCGCTGACCGCCATCCCCGCCGGGTCCTGCGCGGTTACCCGGACGCTGTAGGTGCCCGGGGCGCCATAGACATGGGAAACGGAGGTCCCTTGAGCCGTCGAGCCGTCACCGAAACTGAAGCTGGTCGAAGCGATCGGCCAGACGTCGAAGGGCGAGGCTGAGAGGGCGACCGGCACCCCGACCGTCCCCGAAGCGGGAATCGAGAGACCCTGGAGCACCGGCGCGTCAGCGTCATAGCCAGCCGTATCTATGACTTTGGAGGATCCATCAGAGCGCCAAACTGCGGTCGCATCGCCATTGCCATCCATCGCGACCATTGGGAAGCGCGATTCCTGACCGGCCGCGGAGAGGTTTGCCGGGGCGCTGAAGGTGCCGGGGGAGCCCACCACCCCTTGGACGACAGCTTCGCTGCCGTTTGACCGCTGCCACACAATCGCCACGCTGCCGTTACGTGACTCCGCGAGCTGTGGCCGTTCGGCATTCTCGCCCGCTTCGGAGACGGCGACGGGCGGGCCGAAGCTGGCGCCAGCACCGGAGGTAGCTTCGACAATAAAGTTGGCGTCGTTTTCGCGGGTCCAGACTACGGTCGGAGCCCCACTCGGGCCGCTCACCACCTCCGGTTCGAGGGCGTTCTGCGTCGGGTCGGAGAGTTCCACCGGGGAGGAGAAGGCCCCGCCGGGGGAAGCGGTTGCGACCTCGACCACATAATCGGTCCCGTTGGACCGCGACCAGGCGGCCGTTGCTTCCCCGCCGGTGCTTACCGCGATCGCCGGAGAGATCGCATCCTGACCCGAAGGGGAGAGTTCAACCGGTTCTGAGAAGCCGCCGGAGAGGGAGGCCCTCGCGGTCTGGACGACGTCTTCTTCGCTGCTTTTTTCGTAGGTCCAAACTGCCACCACCTCGCCTGCAGCATCGATCCCAACGCGCGGGTCGCGCGCCGAATGCCCGGAGACGACGGGAGTCGGGGAGATCGTGCTCGGCGTTGTAAAGGCGCCGCCGGCGGGGCGAACGGAAGCCTCGACGACCGAAGTTGCCCCTGGTTCCTGTTGAGTCCAAACCACGGCCGTGTCCCCGGAGGCGTCGACCGCCACCTGGATGTCTTGGGGAATCGCGGAATTTGGCGTGATGGCGACGTCAAGCGGGGTTGAGAAGCCGCCGCCGGGAGCACGGTAGGCGGCCTGGACCTCGTAATCGCCTTCTTCGGCAAGATCGAAGTGGCGCCAAACGGCGACCGCTTCACCCGTGGGCGTCATCGCCAGGGCGGGCTCACTTGAGGCGGCTGCGAGTTCGAATGGCGCCGAAAAGGCGTGCCCGGGACTCCGTGTTGACCCCTGAACGACCTCGCCGATTTCGCTTTCGCTCTGGCGCTGCCACACGGCCACGGTTTCGCCAGCTTCGTCCATCGCGACAGCCGGTTCGCTTGCATCATGGCCGCCGGCAGATAGTTCAGTCGGTGCCAACCAGGTCGGTGCGGCGACGGCGGGTGCAGCGAAAACAACGGACACGATCGCGGCCAGCAGACCAACCGGCAAAACGCGGCTGCAGCTGCCGGATCGGCCCTGAGGGGAGCGCCACAGTCTCTCGGTGATCTCGTTGCTTCGATCCATAATCAATGCAAGCTCCCGGCCCGTTTGAATCCGAACTCGCACCCTTTCAACACCTGCAGGGATGACGAGGTTCGCTATCCGCGCCGACAGATTGAGCTCAGCCGTGGACGGGTCCCCCCGCGGGTGAGAGCGCATACCAGCGCCCACCGAAGGAGGATGATCCGTTGCCAAGCGCTTCGCCGGGCCTCTTTTCAGGCACATATGTATATAGGGGGTGTCCGGCGTAGTCGACCTGCAGCTTGCCATCGGAACGTTTGATCGCACCCAGTTGGGTGCCCAACACCTGCCCAGAGGCAACCGGGGCGCTGCCACTGAGTTCCAGCGGGTGCCAGCTTTCTTCACAACTGCCCAGGCAATGCGAGTGAAAGGTGTTCTTGGGATCCTTGCTGAAGGCGTAAAGGGCAAACCCCTTGGAATCTACGAGGATCTCAGACCCGCGCAGCCTGCCCGAACGGGCGGGGGCACTCGAGACAACCGTCGGAGCAGAGCCCGAGCCAGAGCCCGAGCCCCCCGATGAGCCGCAGCCGCTGACAAGCAGAGCGGCGGTGAGCGCGATCGTGGCCGCGGCGAGGGGGGCCCTCATCAGTCCCGGGCTATCACGCCCCTGGCTGGCCACAATGGGGTCCACCACTACCCCCGCACCCGACACGATTTGAGGAATTCACCGGTGAGGAAGGTCCCACCCTGGAATTCGAATTCGCCTTTGGCCTGCAGGTGTCCGGTTTCACAGCGGGCGTTGACGTAGGAGTAGTGGTGACCCTTGAAGGTCCATTTGCGCCCGATCGTCAGATGGCCGGAGACCGGCACACCGGCGCCGCCGGCGATTGGCGGGATCGTGCCCTTGGTCCGGTAGCCGTAGACGCCGTCGTGGATCCGTTCGATCACGATCTTGACGACGTAGGTGCTGGGTACCGGGACGGTGATGTAGGCGTGGCCGAGGACGGTCGGGTCACCGTGCTCGGGTGCTCCGTTGAAGAGGGTGAGGGGCGAGGTGACCGGGATCGGAGAGGATTCGGGGAACTGGATGATCGCCTTGCCCTCGCCCTCACCGACGATCGCATTGGGGCAGGCGTGGCGGGCGGCGGCGGTGGTCGTCGCGGCGAGCTTTGCCGCCGTGCAGCGGGCGAGGCCGGTGGTCTGCACCGAGCCGTGGCGGTCAAACTCGATCGTCAGCGTTTTTAGGATCGGGGGCAGGGCGCCTGAGGTGGTTGAGATCGAACCGCCACCGTGCAGGGTGATCGGGGCGTTTTCGTGTTTGGGCAGGGCGGTGGGGGCAAAGCCGCCTTCGGCCTCGATGATGATCTGCCCGGCGGTGAGCTTCAGGGCGTAGGCGCTGGCCGCCGTGACCAGCAGGCCCAGGGTCAGGGCCGTGGCGATCAGGGTCTTCCTAGGCATCCCGGGTACCTCGGGGCTGGGGTGCCATCTCCATTTTGAGCGCAGTGGCGGAGGCTCTGGTGCCGGCTTCGGCGAGCGCCCCTACGACGATCGTCCTCAGGGCATCCGCCAGTCCCTCGAGGTCATTACCGCCGCCGCCAAGCTGGCGGACTCCCATGCCGGTGATGACCGCGACGATGACGCGGGCATGGCGTTTGGCGGCGGGCACGCCCAGGGCCTCCAGGGCGGCAACGGCAAGACCTTCGTAGGCGCCAAAACAGCGGCGCGAGGCCTCCTGGAGCAAGGGCTCCCGTGAAGCGCGCAGGTGCAGCTCCAGCTCGGCCACGTGCTCAGGCCTCGAGATGCTCTGAGAGGCAATTCGTTGTACCTCAGCAGCGACCTCGCCGCGGCTGGGCGGGGGGCGACGCGAGCGCAGCCCCTCCGCGATCTTCTCCAGGCGATCCACCTCCTCCTCCACATAGAGGAGTAAGCACTCGCGCAGCAGCTCCTCCTGGCTTGGAAAGTGGTAGGTCAGCGAGCCAAGTGAAACCCCGGCCGCCGCCGCCAGTCTACGGTTGCTGATCGCGCCTATCCCCTCCTCGCCGATCAGCTCGAAGGCGACGCGGAGGAGGTGCTCGCGGGTTGCCGGCGCCTTGCGTTTGTCCTCGGTGGGCAGGGTGGAGGTTGTCATCAAGCGCAACCATGGTAATGCTTTTCGTTCGGTCGAACGAACTAGGCCCGGTAAGCCCGGATCGCCGAGGGGATTCCGGCGTTGAGGCCCCGGCGCCCGGTTGTCAGCACTCATCTCTTCGCCGCTGAGGAATCGGTGCGGCTGCTAGCGGTGGGAGAAGGAACTCATCCGGGCACCCGGATCGAGAGCGCAAGTCCACCCGGAAGGTGTCTCCTCACCGCGCAACCGTGCACCTTCCCGAAAGAAAGCGGGTGATCCGGCGACCGTCGGCAAGAAAGTAGGTGCCCTCGGCGGCGAGAAAGGAGGCGGCGCCAAAGCCCCTGGGGGCGGGGCAGCCGGCGCTGATGAGGCTCCGCCTCTTGCCAGCATAGGAATAGGTGCGATGCAGCGTGAGGCGGAAACCCGTTGCATAGCCC
Organism: Solirubrobacterales bacterium; assembly: GCA_049585815.1. Taxonomy (GTDB): domain Bacteria; phylum Actinomycetota; class Thermoleophilia; order Solirubrobacterales; family 70-9; genus DATLSM01. The sequence goes on along the minus strand of JBAVAR010000020.1, from coordinate 1,736 downwards.
CAGTCCACAGCCACATTGGGCATCCGCACCGACAGCCTGGTTCCAAATGCTCCCTCCCGCCGACGCAGGATGCTCATGACCAGAATCCGGGATGTGGGCACCGGTTCGGTGCCGTAGACCTGAGCCAGAATGACCGGGCGACCGTGCAGTGTGGAATTGAAGGCCACCACCTTGCCGCGCGCCGGAAAGGGGGCCTCTGAGGGAATTGCGATGTGGGCGGTGAAACGTCCGGCGCCGATCAGCGCGGGGCGACAGGCCGCCAGGGCTTGCTTGGTCGTGCTGGCCCTGATCGAGGCAAAACGACAGAGCGGTAGTCCGACCGTCGAGAGCCTCCCTTCGTGATTGATCGAGATCGTGACCCGTTCCAGTTCGGGCGGTTCGCGGTCTTCAATCGCCTGCAACGCCCCTGCCATGTGAAGCGCGACTGGCGCGGTCTGGGTGCGAGGCAGCGCCTGTGGGGTGAGCCAACCGCGAAAGGACGCGCGGACACCCGGCCCGGCGAAGACTTCGGCTCGCCCCGGCGGGGATCCGAGGGCGAGGGTGCCGGCCAGGAGAAGCGCGCCGGCGATGATCGCGACGTGCAGGCGGTGACGCCGACTTGGCCTGGGATGGGTCACGGGCCTCCTCCCCACCCCAGGCGCCCGCTCAAATGAATTTCGACAGTTCTGAGCGGCAGTAATGGAAGTGGAAGGAAAAGACTGCCGCGTTGGCGAGGTTGGAGTTGTGCAGGAGCAGGGATTCATCGTGGGAGGCCAGGGACTTCTTGCCTGCCTTCAGCGCCTTTGAGGTCGCGTTGGTGAGGCTGACCTCGGTCTTCAGGTAGCCGAGCCACTTGGTCAGAGTCGCTTCGGAGGCGGTCGGCCGCGTCACATCGCTGAGCTGGCTGTAGGCGCTCTGCAGTGACTTCGCCGCCTTGGCGACGGCGGCCCCGGCGGCCTTCAGGTTGCCCTTCCTGATGTCGGATTTGACGGGCTTCAGGTCCTTTTCGATTTCGGTCGTGTTCTTTTTGCAGATCGGTTCGACCTGGGCGACGTAGGCTTCGGTGCTGACTTCTTCGGCGGCGGCGATCGCCACCGTGGCGCCAAAGATCGCCAGGGTGGCGAGCAGGAGGGCTGTGGTCTTGGTCCTCATTTTCTTCTTCCTCCTCTTTCTCAGCCGCAGGATTTGGCGATTTCGCCGGAGAGTGCGGTGCCGTTGACGAAGTCAAATTCCCCGTGGGCAAAGAGCGAGCCGGTGGGGCAATCGGCGGTCAGGAGGCTCTGCTTCTTGCCCTTCACCGACCAGGTTTTGCCGATCGTCGCTTCAAAGCTGGTCAGTGAGCCCTGGCCGCCGACGATGGTCGGGATCTGGATCGAGGTCGAGGTGCCGAATTTGCCGTGGGCCTTGGCGATCTCCCCGGTGGTGACGAAGGTGGTCGGGGCCGGGACATCGGCGTAGACGTGGATGATCAGGACCGGGTTGTGGCCCTTGGGGGGGCCGTTGAAGATCAGCATCGGGCCCGAGGCGGCGAAGGGGGGCTGTTCGGGGAAGTAGATCTCAGCGCCGGCCTTGCCTTCGCCGATCAGCGAGCTCTTGCAGGCCGCTTTTGCTGCCTGGGTGGTGGTCGAGGTCAGTTTCTGGGTGGTGCAGGTGGGCAGGCCCTTGGTGTTGATCGAGCCGTGTTTGTCGAACTGCAGGTTGAGGGTTTTGAGCGCCGGGACGGGGGTGCCGTCGGTGGTGGCGATCTTGCCTTCGAG
>JBAVAR010000019.1:0-20209 GCA_049585815.1 Solirubrobacterales bacterium | reverse complement strand
GCGCCGGACCTCACTTTCAGTGCCGTGCTGGGTGACTAGGCAGCCGGCTTCACCTCGGCGGCGATCACCGAGTGCTTGGAGCGGCGCTGAGGTTTGGAGCGCCCGGAAGCTTTCGCCTCCCACTCGGAGTAGCGCAGGGCGCCGCAGACCTCGACCTGAGAGCCCTTGTTGAGGCTCTCCGCACATTCGATCGCGCGGTCGTTGAACGCGACGACGTCGATGAAGAGCGGCGGCGTATTGCCCGGGCCGTTGACCGCGAGGCGCATGTCGCAAACCGGGGTGCCGGAGCGATCGTTTAGCTCGGGGTCCTTGGTGAGACGGCCGTGCAGCTCTACCTTGTTCATCTGGATCTCCTTCCGTGCCCGGTGGGGCTGGTGTTTGCTTGCGTAGCGACCAAGCCCCGGAAAAGGCGAGCCGCGCACCGAACGAAGTGAAGGGAAGGGAGCGCAGCGACCTTGCGCGGGAGCCGGCGGGGCAAAATGGAGTGAAGCTGCGAACACCCGCCCTCCGACCCGGAAGGCACTGATGAATGGGGCAAAGGCAATTCGGCAACTCCTCCGATCCAGCGATCCGGTTGACGCGCCTCGGCATGTACGGTCATCCCGAATTCCCGCCGTCTGGTGATTGGGCCAATTGAACGTCGCGGGCGAGCACCGAATGGACATAGAGCCGGCGCGATCCCGGCCAGCGCTGCGAGCGCAGATGGCCGCTGAGGGCGATTCGATCACCCTCGCGCAGCTCCTCGGCGAGGCGCTCGGCGAGCGCCCTGAAGGCAATCACCTTGACGTAGAGGGTCTGCTTGTCGAGCCGGCCGTTGACGGCGAGCCAGAACTCGCAGACGTCGCGACCGGGGATGCCCTGCAACTGAGGCTCGCTATCGAGCCGACCGAAAAGACTGACGTTATTCATCGGTCCTCCTCTTTCCGGGGCCCGGTGGGCCCGCTCTTCGCTTCCGCGCCCAGCCCCTCCCAGGGGGCAAAATCGGGCGAGGAGCGAAGCAGCGGGCCGCGCCGCCTCGCTCCAAAACCCACCTGCTACAGCGCTTCCAACAGCACGCCATAGAGGTCCTCGTCGCCTTGGTTGAGCAGCGCCCCGATCGCCTCAGGGCTCATCGGGCAGGCATCGAGGCGTGCCGCCTGGGCCAGGTAGTCCTTGACGAAGGCGCTAAGGGCGACCGCCTCACGGTAGCCCCGGTCCACATGAAATGCACGGCCCACGCCGGCGGCCGGCACGTCGACGATCTCCGCGCCACCGGGGCCGCGTCGGCCGACGACAATCCGCTCGCCGGCGGACACCCGGTAGCGGGCAACCTCGGTGCCCTCGCGCTTCAGGGCGTCTAGGTCGAGCTGTACCTCGGTCATTTGAAACCTCCCGTGTCGGTGGATCGAACGGGCAGGTCCTCCGCACCGAACAGCCGAGGACGGAACCCCGAAGCCGCAGGCGAAGGGGCCAAAGGAGGCCCCCCTGCGGGGCCTTGCAGTCCTCGCTGGCGGTGCCAGGATGACCAACCTCGATCCACCTCGGGAGGAGACATACGAGCACAGCCACTGACCGACCGAGTCAATGAAGCAGCCGACCCAACCGCATCAAGGACAGACCAGCCAGGAGACCCCAAACGCGAACTCCAACCACCACCCAACCGCACAGGCAAGCCAGCCGGAACCGCCCCACCTCGCACCCAGCCCCTCCCCCAGACCACCGCGACACACCTCCACCCCCACCGGTATCTGCAGATAATCCGCACCCCAACACCGATCACCCAACCCACCCACAGCAGACCCAGCCACCCAGCAGCCACACCGCTTCCCACACAAAACACCAACCCGATGCCGCTGACCCCGTGAACTCACAATTGTGAGAGTGCGGGGTCAGCGGCATCGGGCCGGGGAAAGGGCTCTGGGAAGCGGTTTGGCTGCGCAGGCTAATTTCGGTCTTCGGTGCGCGGCCTCGAGCGCAGCGCTGGGGGTGTCCCCAACGGGCGTTCGGTTGCGTCTTGGGGGTAAACGCGAGAAGCTAAGGGCTCAAATTTGAGCGCTTAGCCAGATTCGATCGGAGGCGGAAGATGCGCTCGAGGCAGCGGGTAGGAAGCAAAGGATGCGACACCGGCGAGCAGCGACCCTCCCGGGGCAGCCTCTCCAGATACGGCCGCTGGGGGTTCGCCGTGATGGGTCTGGCGGGACTGGCGCTCGCGCTGGCGCCGGCCGGCGCCAGCGCGACGCCGGCCCGCTATGTCTATGAGATGTGCGACTCGGCGTTGCCAGGTGGAGGCGTCGCGGGCGTCTTGCACACACAAAGCGGCGGGCAGCCCTGGGACTTGGTCGACAACTGCAACGAACCCGGTGGCTCGCTAGCAATACGGCAAACTGGCGAAATCACCGGAGCTGGCGGATCGGCAACCTGGGGGGCGCCGATCAAAGCGCCGCCGGGCGGCTCGATGGAATCACTGGCGGTCTCGGCGGCAATCTGCGGCGCACAGCGAGGCACGGTCGGCTCGGTAATGCAGCCAGATTGGCCGCCGACCATCTGCGCCGAGGAAGACCGCAGCTTTCAGCTCAACAAGGACTTCGATGGATTCAATATCGAACTGCAGTGCGATCTGGGATGCCCGGCTGGAGCGTTGATCTATGCCCACTACTTCGCGACGATTGAGGTCGATCCGGTGGCGCCGACACTCGGCGAAGTGGAAGGCTCGCTGCTCTCGGGAAACGTGATCCGCGGCTACCAGACGATCGGCGTCGACGCCCACGACGAGGGAGGCGGCGTCAGCAATGTCTCGGTCTCGGTCAACGGCCTGCCGGCAGCGCAGCCGAAGGTCCCCAACTGCGACGTCGCCCAGGTCAACAACCCCAGCGTCAAGGGCACGGTGGCGGCTGCGGTCACACCATGCCCAACCGAAGCAGAGGCCGAATGGAATCTCAACACGCAGGCCTATCCCTTCCACGACGGCTCCAACGCGGTGCAGGTCTGCACCTCGGACTTCGCCACGCTCAGCGACCCGAACACGACCTGCTCGGCTGCGAGGACGATCACCGTCGACAACTCCTGCGCCGAATCACAGGTCAGCGGCGGAGAAGTGCTGGATGCCCAGTTCACCGAATCGCGGGCCGAAACGGCGACAGTCGCCTACGGCAAAGGGGCTGAAGTGACGGGCCAGCTGATGACCGACGCCGGCGATCCGGTGCCCGGTGCAACTCTCTGCGTGAAGATGCAGACGCTGGGGATCGAACCGAGCGCCTCTCCCGTGGGCACGGTGAAGACCGACGCCAACGGTCAGTACGCCTACCACGTGGCGCCCGGGCCCGACCGCAACATCATCATCGGCTACCGCCACGACACCTCCCAGGTGGCGCGCAGTGTTCGCTATTACGCCCACGCCGAATCGAGCCTGCACGTGACGCCGAGCAAGCTCAAGAACGGCCAGCGAGTTCACCTCTGGGGACAGGTTCCCGGGCCCAACGCAGCGGGCCGAGTCGTCGTCCTGCAGGCCAACGTACCGGGGTCAAAGCGCTGGATCACCTTCCGCGATGCGACCACAGAAGCGCAGGGCGACTTCAGCAGCGGCTATCGGTTCACGGCGACGACGAGGACGACGACCTACCGGTTCAGGGCGCTGATTCCGAGTCAAGCGTCTTATCCCTGGGTCGAAGGCACGAGCCGGCCGGTAAAGGTGCGTGTCAGGGGTTGAGGCACGGGTCCTCGGGGGAGGCACAGGACGTGCCCGCCTGATTTTGGGGACGAGGCTGACCTACACCGCGACGCCAGCAGCCCGCTGCGCGTGTGCGTAGAGCGTCTCCGGCGCGATGTCGGCTTCGTTGGGCCAGAAGATCGTCTCGCCCTCAGGGTAGATGCGCAAATCACGAAAGAACTCGGGATCGTGCAGCGGCTCAAAGACACCGCCGTATTCGCGCAGGTAGGAGAGATCGACCTCGGCGGTGAGGCCGTCCTCGAAGCGCAGGTAGACGGCATAGCCCTCGGTGGGCCTCGCCTCCAGGAGAAGCGGCGTGCCTCGCACGGGCAGGCGCGACTCAAGCCGGCACTGCGGGCTGGGCCAGACGCCGGTGCTGACGCGGACGTAGAGCGTGTCGGGCGCGAGATCAGCGCCGCCGGGCCAAACGACCGTGCCGGCCTCCGGGTCGGCGCGAACCTCGGCGAAGCCGTCGGGAGTGCGCGCCCGCTCGAATACGGGCCCCCACATGCGATCGAGGATGTCGACATCGCCGCTGAGGCCATCGGCGAAGGTGAGGCGAAGGACGCCGTGGCGAACAACGCTTGCCGCGGTGATGTCGGGCGTAAGGCCGATCATTACAGTGGCTCGATCTCTTGAAGTGTCTCATGGGCGCGGGCGCAGCGCCAATTCTCTTCGAGCTCTGGCTGGTGGAGCTCTGCCCACGCCAAGACGAAACGCAGCTGGCGGCGCGGCAAGCTGCTCTCGATCACCTCCAACTCATCGATACGAACCTTGGCCTCGCCCTCGGCATGGCGGGCATGGAAATGAGGGTAGCCATGGTCGTCAAATACATCTCTATGACGATTCCGAAGAAACTGCTTATGCGGGGCATCGAACCTCTGCGCCTACTTGAGGCAGATCGCAATGACTTCGGCGGCGGCGGTGCCACCTGAGTTGCTGGTGATTCGACCCAGCATGCCGTTTGCCTCGGAGTTGCTGAAGGGCAGCGCCTCGAGGACAGCAACTTCGCGGTTGCCGGGATTGGTTATGGCTACACCGCCGGTGAGCAGGCGTTCACCATTCCCACAAATTGCGCTTTCGCTGTTCGAGGCGGTCCATTCATTGTTGTCAGGAACGCTGTCGAGATCGGCGATCTGGGCGCTGTGCATAGTCACGGGACCGAGGGCGTAGCCGTGGATCGATTCGGGGGCGATTGCGCTGGCGGTGACCGCGTCCGGGGCAAGAGCGCTTGACCCGACAGCACCTGCGGCCAAGGCCTTCGAGTTGACGGCGCCAGGGCTGATCGCCGCGGAGCCGACGGCGCCAGTTGCCAGCGCTCCGGCGTTGACGGCGCCGGCGGCCAGGGCATTGGAGTGGACGGCGTTCTTCGCCAGGGCCTTAGCGCGGACCGCCCCCGGGGCGATTGCGTTGGCGGTGACCGCTCCCTTGGCGATGTCGGCCCGGGTGATCTTATGGCCGGTGCCCGCAAAGGCACCGGTGTTGCCGGCGACGGCGACGATCAGGGCGAGGGTGCCGAGGACGGTGCCTGGCGCGGGTCGCTTCAGCTTCAGCTTGCTCATGTCTGCCTCCTTGGCTCCCGAGTGTCGGATGGTTCGAGTCTAAGTTGGAACACAGATAAGACGGAGAGGTGTCGTAGATCGGTCCACCCCCGCAGTTGCATACGGGCATCAAAAACGCGGAGCCTCACGGCAGCGCGAGGGTTATCCAGGGCAGCTCGTCGTTGACAAGCGGGACCTCATCGGGGTATTGGGCCGCCCAAAGGGAGAGCTGGTGGCGGCTGAAGAGGCCAGCGCGGTAGTCGGCGAGACGCCGCTCGCGGGTCATATCCGAGAGATGGATGAGGAACTCGCGATCGCTGCTGCGCGCGACCGCGATCGCTGAAGAGGGCATTGGGAACCTCCGGATCGGAGCTCCCGCCCAGCGCGGGAGCCGCTTCCCTCAGATCCGCACGCGGATGCGTGCGAGGATCGGGGTGGCGGCGGAGCGCGAGGACGGAGGCTGGCCGGCTACAGGGTGAGCGTGGGGCGGCGTTAGTTCGCCCCCATAGCGAGGGCCAGGGGCGGCTCAGCGCGAACGCTGAGAGGCTTTGCGGTGAGCTCGCAGGCCGGCTCGCGGCGCGATAGTCAGCCAGTGGCACTCAGCGGGGGCGCCATCGGAGGGTTCGTTGCGGTAGATCAGGCGAAACCGGGGCTTCCCTTTGTGTGGGGGGAGGTCGAATCGAACCCTGCGGCAGTTGGCAAGCTCGGGGTGGAGCCCGGTTCCCATCAGCTCGCCGATGAAGGGGTTGCCTTTGCATTCGACCAGCAGCTCGGCGATACGGCGCTTCAGCACCTCCGCTTCGTCCTTGCGGGCCTGACTATCCTCGGCGGCAGTCGCAGTTAGATCGGCAACGTCGTCGAGGACGCCCTTGGCGAAGGTGACGGGCACCTCGCCGGATGCATCGCCGGCCATTCCCTCAGGGAAGCCTGATGCCGAGTTTCGCCAGGGCCTCGACGCCGTCTTCCTTGTGGTCGGCGGCACCACTGCGGATACGCTCCGCGGCGATGGCAGCGGCTTCATCGTCGGCGCGGCGTGCCTCGAAGGCTTCAGCCATCGAATCGAACCTCGAATCCATGTCGTCGCGCATCTTGCGCACTTGGTCTTCGAGCCGATTCAGCATGTCCAAGAGTCGGCTGGATTTCGTCCTAGGCAGGAGTGGCATCCAACTACACGATAGCCGGCGCTGTACCCGGATTCCGGGTGAGAGGGAGGTCGGGTCAGCTCGCCCCCCCAGCGAGCGCCGAGAGGCTTTGCGGTGAGCCCGCGGGCCGGCTCGCGGGCCGACGGCACTCCAACTCTGCATAGATCTGGGACCTGCGTCCTGGCGGGGATTGACGGAGGCGGCAGCGCACCGCGACGTCGGTGCGACACTGGGCCGGAGCTGACAACGAGGGAGGAGAAACAAACGTAAGGCGGCGATAATTGGCAGATGAAATCCGAGGCGGCCTGGAGGGACATCCGAAGATTGCGGGCCGCGCCTCCCGGACTCGCAGGAGAGAACAAAGGCAGACGGAAAGTGTTTGGTGCTGCGCTCCAGCAGGCGGAGGAGCTGCATGGGGCGTCGGCTCGTTGCGGCTTTTCAAGTCGTCCCTTACCACTCTTCTATGCACTCAGCCAAGGCGGCCGGGCGATCGCGGCAGTCAGGACCCCTGACTCGGACTGGCAGCTGTCCGGCCACGGACTGAAGGCGAAGTTCGATCAAGAGGGTGTCCTTGCGACCCGTACTTCGCCCGAAGAGGTCGGGGCATTCCAGACGGTCTCCTTCGCGACGAGATCCCCGATGTTTGACAGAGACCTAACTCTCGGCGAGCTGTTGGCAACGCTCCCAGAAGTATCCAATTCCGTTGCCCCCTACGTTTCTTATCCGACAGCTCTCAAACTTGAGCTGGAGTATGAAAGCTCGTTGGGCGAATATCACAAGCTTGTCCCTCCCTATGGCTCGTTAGCCATCTATTGCGGGCCGGAGGCGTCGCTGCCAGCGGACCAGCAACTACACGCGATTGAAGAGTTGCTCAGGTCGTGCCGGCGAGCCGACGGATGGGCCATCGTCCCCACCATCCGCTCCAGCGCGGGCAGACCCTGCATCGCGCTGACTTGGCAGCTTGAAGACGCTGACGGTCGGCGCGGCTATAAAGCACTGGAGACGATCGCAACACACGCCGGTGACTTTTTCTACCTCCGCCCGACGCTCGGCAAAGACGGAGGCGAGATAAGCATTCTGATGACCTGGTGGGCGGTTTTGCTGGCGCTTTCCTCCCTATCCCGCTATGAGCCAGCTCGTTGGCAACGGGCACTGGACGTAGATCAACCAGGGATCGCGGCAACTCTTGAGGAAATTCTCGATGTGGCGCAAGAGCGGGTGCCAGAGTTGCTCTACGGGGCGCTGACGGAGCCGATGCTTTAGACACTCGGGGGCAGGGCCGCCCGCCGATCAGCAGCATTCACAACTTCCGTGGGCACGACCACTAACAACTGCAGCTCGCAATGCCCGCCCGACTAGCCAGCAGCTGTATCGACGCGAGGCCGATGGTCGAGACGACGTTGGCGTAGCTCAGCTTGTCGCGGACGGACTTCAAGGCTTCCTCTTTGAATGACCGGGTGTTCCTCGTGCTATTCGGCGAGCGGCGATTCAACCCTGCGCGACCCTTCCTCTCCCCTACTCCGCGGCCTCACTGGCGCTTCGAGGAGCGGATCCATCACGGCCGCCTGCCGGCTAGGCTATCGACACTTCAGCTGGCGATCTGGACCAACGGTTCGCTCCTGACTGGAGCCGATTGATTGCAAATCGCACAGAATGCAGTGGTGAGCAGATTCGATGACCTTTCCGACCTCGACTTCGAGGAGCTGACGGCCGATCTGATGCGTGCCAATTTCGGGCTGCCGTTTCGGGCTGGCACCCGTGGTCGCGATGCCGGCGTCGATGTCCTTGCGGTCGACGCGGAGGGTGACAAGCATGTGGTGCAGTGCAAGCACTACAAAGACAGTACGATCTCCCACGTCCGAGGCGCAGCAAAGGAGGAGGCCGAGCGTTTCGGGAAGTCAGGGCCGGACTTCGCCTCATATCGCTTCGTCACCTCGCATAGGCTGAACCACACTCAGCGCGAGGAGATCGCCGGGATCCTCGCACCCTGGGTGAACTCGATCGACGATATCTACGGCGAAGGCGACCTGCGGAGGCTCCTTCGCGAACATCCCAAGATCGAAGGTGAGCACGTCAAGCTCTGGCTAGCTGGCGCCGGGCCACTACAGCAGCTGCTTAACGCCGCCGCCTATGAGCGCAGCAGCGCTCTACTCGAAGAGACGCGGGGGTCGCTGCCGCGCTTCGTCCACACGGAGGCCTTCGCCGAGGCCAGGGAGATCCTGCGCAAGGAACGAGTCTGTGTGATCGCCGGCACTGCCGGTGTCGGTAAGACGACAATGTCGCGGCTGCTGATGCTCGACGGACTGGAGGAAGGCTTCCAACCGTACGAGATCGCGCCTGGGGGACTGAAGGATGCCTGGCAACTGCTGGCGCTCGATGAGCGGCAGCTGTTTTATTTCGACGACTTCCTCGGGCAGACGGCGCTGCATGAATCCCGGCACCATGATGCCGAGTTACTACGGTTCATGAGGAAGATCGCGCGCACCCCGGGGCGCAGGTTCGTGCTCGCGACTCGCGAGTACATCCTGCGACAGGCACGCCAGCTCTCCGAGGCACTGGACCGCGAGGCTGAGGACTCCCACAGATTCTTGCTAACGATCGACCGCTACAGCCGCCAAGAGAAAGCGCGAATCTTCTACACCCACATCTACTTCTCCGAAGAGGTTGACGAGACCGCGAAGCGGTCGCTATTGGAGGGCCGCCGCTACCTGGAGATCATCGACCATCCGGGCTACAATCCGAGGCTGATTGAGTGGTTCACCGGATGGTCCGGACATGAACTCACCACAGAGGAGAAGGCCGACTACGCCCGCTATTGCCTCTCGGTGTTGGCCGAGCCCCACCAGCTCTGGTCACACGCATTTGAGCAGGGTCTCAGCGAGCCTGAGCGGGCCCTGCTGATCAGTCTGCTCGGGCTGCCTCGCCGAGTCGACGAACGCGACGCTGAGCAGGCCTTCGAGACTGCCTGCGCGGCTCGCGGCATCGAGCTCGGCGGACATCGCTTCCTTCGATCGCTCGAGATCGTCGACGACTCGTTTCTCACCTGCGAGGGTCCCTGGGGAAGGGTCCACATGTCCTTCATCAATCCGTCGGTGATCGACTTTCTGAGGACCTACCTGCTCAGCAGCAATCCCGACGCGCTACAGGCGATAGTCAGCGCGCATTTCTTCGAGCAGGTCACATGGCTGTGGGACGCACTGTGTGACGGCGGCGAGGTGCCGCCGGTGGAGTTCGGTGCGGCGTTCGGTGCAGCGTTCGGGCGCACGATCCAGACCGCCTCTGCGGAGGGATCGGACTGGTTGCTGACCTCCTTGCTCTGGAATCAAGGAAACCGCACCCTCGCTCAGGCCCGCCTCGCCCGGGTGGTGACACACGCCAATTCGATGCCAGGACTGGGGGAGGCAATACATGAGCGGCTGAAGGTCGCCACGGCGCAGTGGCTGTCAGCGATCGAAAGCGGCGAAGAAGTAATCGACTCCGGAACGGGACAGCTGCTGCCGAAATTAGCGGAGCTGGGTGTGATCGATGAGGCGGAGGCCGCCGCCGTAGTGAGGGAGGGAATCGAGGCGATGGAGATTGACGTCGACAGCTGGGAGTGCCTGGAGGATCTTCACCGTGCAGTGCCCGGTACTTTTTCCGAGGCGGAGTGGGAGACAAGATGCGACACGTTTCGGGAGTACCTCGACTCTGTGCTAGATGACCCAGGAGCTTACCTGTTCAATAGCGATGAAGTCTCAACACTCGAATACCTCTCTGACGCCTTCGAGGCGCCGGTTCCCAGCGAGGCTTTCGACGAGGCGCGGAGCGAGCTCGCGGTGACTGAGGGGGAACCCGTCGAGCCCGAGGAGGATCGTTACGAAGAGGATGATGCGGAGGGCGCGGACTTCGGTGAGAGCGACGAGGACATAGACGCCATGTTTGGGCGTCTTGGCTAAGGACCTAGCCCTATAGGAAGGACTCCCACCCCCGCCGAGGAAACCCTCAGCCGATCTGTTGATCGGACATAGGAGGTTGGAGATGGGCCTGGTCGACCGCGACGATGGCTGGCGGATGCCGGACTGGCTGTGGGAGAAGATCGAGCCTCTGCTGCCACCTCCCCCCGAGCACCCGCTCGGCACCCACAAACGCGGGCTGCCCAAGCGCCAGGTGATGGACGCAATCTTTTTGGTGTTACGCACCGGCATGCAGTGGAACGCACTCGACGTGACTGGGGTGTGTAACTCCTCCACCGCCCACCGGCGCTTTCAGGAGTGGGAGCGGGCAGGGGTCTTCCACGAGATCTGGCGCCAGGGCCTGCTCGACTACGACTCGGAGGTCGGCATCGACTGGTCCTGGCTGGCAGCCGACGGAGCGATGAGCAAGGCGCCGCTCGGCGGTCCCAAGACAGGTCCCAATCCCACAGACAGAGCCAAGGGGGGGCGAAGCGCTCGCTCCTCACGGATGCTGCCGGAATCCCGCTTGGGCTCGACCACGACGGTGCCAACCGCAACGACCACCTCCTGCTGAAGGGGACGCTCGACTCGGTCCCGATCGAGCGACCCGACCCGAGCGAGGACGATCCCCAAGGCCTCTGTCTGGACAAGGCCTACGACTTCCCCGTCGTCCGCGATCTGCTTGAGGGCCGCGAATTCACACCACACATCCGCGCTCGCGGCGAGGAGATTAACCTCAAGCAGCACAACCCCGACTGGCGAGCGCGCCGCTGGGTGGTCGAGGCGTGTCACTCATGGTTAAACCGCAACCGGGCGATTCTCATCCGTTGGTCGAAGAAGGATGAGAACCACCTCGCTCTGTTGCAGCTGGCCAGCGGCATGATCGCCTTCAAGCGGGCGCATGCGGCGCGGGTGGCCGCGGCCCTATAGGGCTAGGTCCTAAGTTAGCCGCGCCTCATACTTGTGGTTGCCGGTCGTGGTGAGACGGGCAACACTTCCCGGCTCGCCGGCAGACGCCTCTCGGTAGCCGGAGGTGGGGATCTACTCCGGCGCCCCTTGCCCCCGACCAACGCCTCAGCAACCCCCGACCGAACCGATCACCGATCGTGGTTGCGGTGAGACGCGGTAACCGGTTGGGACGCCGGCAGCAGGTCGGGACCAGCCCGAGCAGCTGCGCGGGAGGGCGGTACAACACTGCTTCCCGTTGCTTGGGGCACGGGTCATCCGGGTCGGATCGGAGGTTAGAGTGCGTCGATCCGCGCCCGGAACGCAGTACCTGACTCGATATCAGCGCCGCGGGCTCGGGCACGCTCGGCCAGGTCGCGATCGGAGGTGACCAAGGTAACTTCGTCGTCTTCAAGCCATCCTCCCAGCCGAAGGACGATCTCGGCGTCGGCGAAATCGCGGCCGGGATGCGCGGGGCCCAGGCGATCTCGATCTGCTCGGCAGGAAGCGGTCCGGGAGGCGGCTGCTCAAGGACGACGGTGAATCGTTCCTCGGTCTCCTCAGCCCAGCGATCGAGCTGGGCAACGAGGCGCTCAATCGCGGCAGGGCGGTCCCGCCACCAGCCGTCGGGGCGGCTGCCGATGACGTTCATGGCATCGATGACTCGGTGCAACAAAGAGCCCTTCAACGAGGCTTCGCCGCATGCGAACCGCCAGAGCCGGAGGCAGGCTTGTGGCCAGGATCATTGGCAATCAAAGCCGCCCCGATGGCCACGACCACCCCAACAACGGTGATCCCCACTGCTACCTCTTTGGCGAGCCCCGCCGAGAAAACGCGAAGGATGACGTAAATCAGGGCAGCCGTGACCCCAATGAGACCCAGCACCATCGGTGTGCCCGTCACCGCTTCGGCTAGCAGGAGCGCACAAGCAGCTGCAAGCACCCCGACACCCGCTACCACGCCAAGCGTGATCCGAAGCATCTGCACCCGACCTTCTGCACTCGTGCGTGCCGCCTTTTCGGCCTTCTCGCGGGCCTCCGTTTCTTCGATTTGCTGCTTTAGATTGGCTTCGTTTCGAAGCACCTCGTCCTTAGCTCGCTCAGCCTCAATGGCGTCTTGCTTGGCGTGATCTGCGTCCTGTTCGGCACTTACACGCCCCTCGAGGTGCGCCGTCTCACGCTTGTCCGCTTCGCGTGCTCGCTCCTCTGCCTCACGGCGCTCGCGATTCGCCCGAACCGTCTCCTTTGCCGTTTCGGCAATCCGCGCCTCTAGTTCCTCCGCTTTCTTAGTAAGACTCTGTTCAACCAGCCGGCTGATCTCCTCCGGATCTGTCTGACCAGCGATCTGGCTGGACATCGCTTCATCCTTGACCATCGCAACAGCTACCGACGCGGGAACGTCACGCAGCGCGTCGATCCGCGAGACGGTCTTTTCGACCGCGTCAAGGCGGTCCCCCTGGAAGGGCGGCTTGTAGCCCACATACGGTGACGCTAGAAGGCCGACAATCATGTCGTTGAGGTCATCGGTTCGAGGAACGAGGACACGAACGATCTGAGCCCATGTCGAAGACAAGATGCAAAACGGGTGCCGCGGTCGAGAGCTCTCGTCGATCCGCACCCGCGCGTACGTCGGCAAGTTCGTGCTCTCCGTCAGGAACCAGTACTCGACGTCCGAGAAACCACCCCATTCGTTACTCCCCCGGAGGCGGCTAATGAGAATGCGCATCTTGGCGTCGTGTTCGATCACAAGGCGCGGCTTTTTCCCTGGGCCGTACATACCCTCCAAGGGCGACGCGTGCCTCCGGACCGCCTCTATGTCGGCGTCAACCTCTGCGCACCCCTCTGGGTGTTCCTTAATTCCAAGCTCTTCGAGAAAGAGTCTAAATTGTTCGAATTTGCCAAAGAATGTTGTTGGATCGATCTTTGTATCGCGCCGTTGCCTCCAATATGCGGCAGCAAAACCCTTCTCGCCACTGACCTCAGCCATTACCTCTGCTGCCTTCCGAGATTGATGAACGTTCATTATGTCGGCCTTGCTTTTTGCGATGCTCGTCGCAAGCTCTTCGATGGTCCAGGGCGTGACACGAAGCGAAAAACCAAGGTCACGACAGAGCTGCATGAGCCGCTTCGCTGAAAATCCTTCCGTTGAGCTCCCCACCCCTAGCAGCGCGTACAAAAAGTTTGTGTCGAGGTAGAGAGTCGTCTTCTTGGCTTCCTTGCGAAACAAGTGACTTGCCCTTGGATCTACACTCAGCACAGTGAGATAGAAGCCGGTATTCAGGAGACGGCCTAGAAACTCTCGCTGCGCTGGTGTCGGTTGCCTTACGAGCATCCGAAACGCTGCGGCACGAATATCGTCGACCTCGGGACGGCAGTTCGGTAAGAAGCTCAGGTCTGTCTCAGCCATAGCCTTTTCCAACACGCCACGCCGCTCATGCCCTGGGTAGAGCAGGAGGCTCGCTTCGGCGCCATGGCACGCGATGACTTGGTCCAGCCATGGGCGCAGCTGGCTTCTGAGAGCCAGCACGTCGTCATTCTCAAGGAACGGATACTCCTTCCGGACGGCCATCTCCCACTCTTCCAGCGCCGTCACCTCCGCTTGCTCCCAGCCTTCTCGCTGCGCCTCTAAGTCGCAGCGAGCGACGTCGGTCAATCTCAAGCCAGTGCTGTCTTTCTCGACCCTGCCTCGCGCCTCAAGGAACCCTCGCGCAGCTGCAACCTCATGCGACTCAAGCTCCGTCTTCCATGTAGTCCGAATGAACGCCTGGCACTCACCAATACTTGGAAAGCCGCCATCGTGCGTTTGGCATGCTGCTTGGACGAGCTCGGCATGCACGGCCTCCATGCGCTCTGCTCGATCCTCGAACGGGCGGAATTGCGCAAGACTGCGAAGTGCGACGTCGTCGAGTGTTGCCTCAGCCATGAGCCGTTCAGCTTAAGGATCGGATCGGCCTACTCCAATATGGCTGAGCGCCAGCAGTCGGGCGACATTCCCAACTCTCTCGACCGAGCGTGCTCTCCTTTGAGCAAGGTTTCGTTGTAGGCACGAGACAGCTGGGAGACAGGTTGGTCGATCTCGTCCTGGAGTTCGGCCCAGGTCGGAACCGGTCATCACGCATGGAGCCGGCGAATTCGAAACCCGGTCGGCTCGGGCTTGCCTCGGTGGCTCCCCCATTGCGCGGACGGGAGCCTCTGCCG
This sequence comes from Solirubrobacterales bacterium, assembly GCA_049585815.1. GTDB lineage: Bacteria > Actinomycetota > Thermoleophilia > Solirubrobacterales > 70-9 > DATLSM01. The sequence goes on along the minus strand of JBAVAR010000019.1, from coordinate 5,767 downwards.
GGTTTCACTCCAAACGGCTGGAAAGGACGAAAGGCAATAGCGACGGACGGCCACTGGATACGCCATGGCGGTCGCACCACCAGCCGTCGCGGCGGCTGCCGATCACGTTCATCGCATCGATGACGCGGTGCATTTGGGGAGTATGGGGCAGAAGGAACGCGTCTAAGTCGAACTCTGGCGAACGCGGGTGCATCGAGCTGAAACCGCCAAAGTGTCAGATGGCTAAGGGCCTGCGGTCAGTCTCTGACCTCATGGGTCTGCATCAGGAACAGGGCCATGGAACCTGCGAGGTTGACTGCCAACGCAGCGTGGCGCGGAGCAGGGTTGTAAACGACGCGTCCGGGCCCGTGACTATCCGAAACGCGGTTTCGGAGGCTCCCGAGTTCATGTACCACGGTCGTGCACGCCCCAAGGATCGCTTTGAACTGCTCCTCCGTGTGATCACTGGGCGCAATTCCGAGGCTAGCCGAGACATTCTTATAGAGCTTTGGAAGGTCGTCACGTTCCTTGTAGTCGACTTCTCGGTCGTCGAGGATGGTCTTGCAGACTGACTCGAGCATCGTTCTCGACAAGGTGATCGCCCCCTCCGGATCTGATTCCCGGCGATCGAGAGCCTTTGCCCACGTTCGCTCGATCGAGGCCGCGTTCAGCTCCTCTGCTTGACCGGTGACGAGCTCGTCGATGGGCGCCTCATCGAAGCTCTCGAGGGCGTCCAATAGTGGAGCAAACTCTTTGCGCAGGAAGATCCGTCGAGACTCATATGTCGGCAGCTCTGGATCCTGTCCCTTGATGTAGCTCCAGACCGCATCGGGCTCGCGGCAGATCCGGACGCACTGCGGCGCGACCTTCCCGCCTGTCTCATCGGCGAGAACCTTCTTGCGTGCCGATGCGAACTCATACTTATCGACCTCTCCCCCATCGGTGACGCGCGCGATCATCAAATGCAGGAGCTCGGACGCCGCCTCTAGGACGTCCGCGGCGGGCACCTCTAGTGCTCGCCTACTTCAACGACAGAAACGTCGAGCAGGGCCATCAACTCACCGCTGCGCGGGATGCCGTCCCAGAGCAGATTCATGATCCGCGAGGGATCGTGCTCAGTGGGAAATACCTCACGAAGCTCTCCGAGCAGGCGGTAGGTGCCGCTCTCTGACTCGCGCCACTCTTCGGCGTACTCTCTGACCGTCGGCGCCCGGCCAAGTTCGTCGGCCTGGTGATCCCACTGCTGGAGGAAGACCACAAGGCGCTTTGCCCGGTCACGACCAGCAACCCTATGCAGCCACTTGACAAAGGGCTCACCAGTCTCGCCTTCCGTCGCGAGCTGGATGCGCATTGACGATCTTTTTCGGCTGTATTCAGCCACCCCCAATAAACTATCAGTATTTGGAATTCTTCCCAAATATGGGAATGAGAAGACTGAGCCTGTCGTGAAGGGCAGCGCGGGTCGGCAGTACAAAGTGCCCGTCGCGGCGCAGGAGGCCGGCTGCGGCGAGCGCGGCAGGCCTGTCGAGGCACCCAGGCGCGAGCGGCAGATCAAGGGGTGTGGGTCTGGTTGGGCGCTTCGTCGACTTCGCGCGGAGCCCACAGGAACGTTGTAGCGGCAAGAGCTCGAACCGCTCCGGTTAGGATCCCGGAGTGACCAATTCAAAGAAGCCAGCTGAAAGGCCCGGGTCGCAGACATCGCGATATGAACCCGAGAGGGTCGACCTCACCCAGTTCGCTTCGCTTGACGAGGCGCTTACGATCATCGATCCTAAAGCTAAGTACTCCGACCTTGCGGCACTGATAGTGCCAGTGGGCCCCGAAGGGATGCCGTTGACCCTTCTAGTGATGTTCTGGCAGTCGATGATCAGTCGTAGCGAGGGACTTCACCAAGCAATTGTGCGCGAGGCGCGGCGGGCCAATCCGCACGCGGTATTCCCGCTAATCCGCGCGTTAGCAGAGGCGTTAGTCGTCGTCATGTATGTGCAGGATCACCCGGACTACGTCAATGCTCTCACCGTCCGGGCCAGCGAGATCCCCAAGGGCAGTCAGCGACGGAAGACCATGCAAGCGCTGATCAACTACGCCTTGAAACAGAGGCCTGGAATGAAGATGGTGTACGCCGAGCTCTCGGAGGCCACCCACTTCGGTGCTACCGCAATGTGGATGCCTCACAGCATCGAGAGCGAGGAAGAGCGCCTAACGTCATGGAGCAGTGGTGCTCGGTGGCGGTCAGACGAGGAAGCACTCATCGCGTGCGCGTGGACACTTGAGCTGGCCGACGCGATGGAGATCGCGCTGCGTCAGTTCGCAGAACGATATGTGTTGCCGCTTCGTGATCGGGGATTGATGGAGGATCAGTCCACACATAGCTGTGAGGCCGATGCGCAATAACGCGAACGCTGCGAGGGTCCCGGTCAGGCGCGGCTGCTCAGATCAAAAGCCGTAGCGGATGAACTTGAAGCTGCAGTAGTTGAAGCCGAAGGCCAGGGTCACGTTGTTGGCGAGATTTCCGTTGTGGATGAAGCGGGCGGTCAGGCGCTGGGCCCTTATCGGGTGGTTCATTCGCAGCTGGGTGGTGATCTGTTTGAGGTACTGCTCCTGGCGGTTCAGGTAGGTGAACCATTTTTCGAGGCGGGCGGCGTCGGCCGTGGGGCGAGGTTCGACGGCAATCGCCTTGATCGTGCCGCTGAAGATCCGCGTCGCCTGCGCAAACTTGCCGGTAGCGAGGCGGGTGCGACCCTGCTTGAACTCGGCGGCCAGGTCCTCGCGTTCGCGAGCGAGGGCATGGCCAGACGAGGTTGGCAAAGTCAGTCGATCACTCGCTAGAGGGTCGCGGTGAAGAACAGCGCAGGTTGGGTGACGAACGCGCCGTAGGAACCGGAGCCGAAAGACTCGGAGGGCGCCGTCGACAGCATCGCTCCGAGTGGCTCGGGCTGCGCTAAGCGTGAGGTGGGAGGTAGATCACGGGAACAGAAAGATGCGGCTCAAGACGCTCTTGGTCGCGATCACAGGTAACCAAAGGGCAATCCCTTGTGCTTGCAGTGGCGGCGATCCAGAGATCGTTGTCTGAGATCGCAATACCCGTGCGCTTGGACAGATCCTTCAACCGCGCCCACTCATCGAGATCGGGATAGTCGAGCGGAACTTGGAGGAAGCTCCCCAGACGTCGCTCCTCTTGACCGATCCGGGGTTGGCCCCAATTGGCTTTGAGATAGCCGAAGCGAGCCTCGGCGAGCGTCACCACACTGATGGCCAGAATGGCAACATCGATGCGGGCGAGGACCTTCTCGTTCCAGTGCTCGTATCGCTGGGGGTGCGTCCGACGAACGCCGATATGGGCCACAAAGCTGGTATCGCAGAGCATCCGCTCCGGCCCGCTAGCAGCCTCCATCTAGTCGTCGGTAAGGGCCGCAAGGTAGAGCTCGTCGGCGTCGGTCCAACGCTCGACGCCGACCGTGTCAAGACCCTGGGGAGCGGTGATGCCCTGGGCGGCAGCTAAGTCCTCGTCGGAGATTGGCTCGCCCGAGAAGAGCCCCGTCTGCACTCCCTGCTCAACCGGCCTGATTGCCAAGAGCTTCATAGTTCCGCGCCGAGCTGACTGGAGCGCGCCCTCGCCATTCGACCAGACAAGCCTGTTGACGAGGACCGCAACCTGGTGCTCCAGCTCCTTTGGGAAGCTGCAGACCCAGTCGACGCCGTCTGAGGCACGGATCGCCAACTTGTCAGGCTCGAAGTCGACTTGATGCAGCCGGCCGGAGATCGAAGTGACTAGTTTCGGCGTCGGCGTCTTGCCGGCTGACCGGATTCGCTCAATGCGAGCGGTATCGATGATCACCGGCCGGCGACTGGTTGCCTCTCGGTGGTTCGGAGCGGAGAACTCAACCGAGAGCGTCCCGTCATCGCCCGCCGAGCGGACCGCCTTCTCCAGGGCTTCGACCACGGATTCGGGAAGCGGCTCCTCCTTCTCAACGCTAGAGATAAGCGAGCATAAGTTGGTCATCTGGATCGGCTCAGCGTCAACCATCCTCTCCATTTCGTCCTCCGCGGCCATAGCTTCGGGCTCGATGGTGGCGATTGCGCTTCCCGCGCGGAAGCCAACAAGGCAAAAGGCTGCGACGGCTTCTGCGCGAGCCTCCGGATGGCCCGACTTACGGGTCGGAGCTCCCCGCTTGTCCCGGTCGAAATCGCGCAAGGCGGTGATGAAGCTCTCGATGAAGGTCTCGAAATCAGACAGGGCGACACCACGCTTGACGCGCGTCCCTTCAAGCCGCAGCGTTATCGATTCAGTCATCTCGTTCATCACCTGGTCCTAGGTTAGTTCGTCGGCCTACGGCTCCGGCCTGCACGTCGCAGCCGTCCACGGTGGTCGGCCTTGCCGGCGAGGACGCGACCGAAGAGTTTGCCGAAGATCGCGCCTATGAGTGCGGCCGCCCAAAGGATGGGCATGCGACGCGGATGCAAGAACGCAAACGACCCGGGATGGGAAGTCCCGGGCCTTAGTGTTTGCGGGTGAAGCAGTGCCGTACAGGGAGAACGGAACTGCTTCAGGGAGCTACGAGCTCGAATAAGGGCCCTGCCCGTAGTTGATCTATTTTAATACAACTACGGACCAAATTGGCGTTTTAAGACTAGATTTAGCTGATTCTTACGCGGAGATTTAGGAACTTTTCCGTACCAGCTTGAATCAAGCGAGTTAGTAGGCTCCGAGTCGAATCTTGGGCCAACTAGTCTCATCTCCCGACGGGTAAAGACCGTAGACGCGCAATTAGACTCAACCGAGTTGGAGGAAGCGTGGCTGCGGCTGGAATCCGCGGTCCGTGCCGCATGTAAGGGATCCGATGAGTGGCCGGCCGGGGTGGCGGCGGGCATCTACGCGGCGCTTGACCTGGTGGTTGCCGATCCGGCTGCCGCCTCCCGGCTGCTGATCGAGCGGCCGCAGTCGAGGGCGGAGCAGAGGCGCCGCTACACGCTGGGGATCACCCGCTTTGCCGAGCTGCTCGGCGAGCGCTGCCCGCAGGAGCATCCGACATCGACCCACAGGGCGGCGATCCATTCGGTGGCGGCGATGATCGCCGACCATGTGCGCAGCGAGCGGCAACAGGGCTTGGCTGCGATCGGGCCAGAACTGGTTCAGCTGGCGCTGCTGCCCTATCTCAGCTTCGCCGAGGCGAAAGGGTGGGCGGAGCGGACCTTGCGCAGAGACAATCTGAGCTAAGACGGACGGCAGCAGGTGACGGACTTCGACCGTGGACACCGAGTGGAATTCTCTGGGTCCGGGCAAGGGCGGCCGATTGCCAGCTCCTCGCTCATTCGTAGCGCTCCCCCAGGGTCAGACTTTCCCCGCTGGTGGAGGTGGGGTAGGTGGTGCCCACGGCGGTGCAGGCGATCGAGGAGGTGCAGGAGACGCCGGTGAAGGTGTCCCAGTGGTTTTTTTCGGGGTTGGGTGTGCTCTGCACCGTCCATGCGGTGCCGTTCCAGGTCTCGGCCAGGGTGCGCTCTTCGGTAGGAATATGGAGTTCTGTTGATTCTTTATTGATCCGCCTGCCAACCGCAAAGCAGGAGCTGGAAGAGAGGCAGGAGACGCCGTAGAGGTCGTTGCCCCCTTCGGATTCTGTGGGCGTCGGCGTGGTCATTGACGACCATGCCGAGCCGTTCCATCTCTCAGCGAGGCCCTTGTCCTTGCCGCCGCTTTCGTGGTAGGAGCCGACCGCCATGCAAGCACTCGACGAGGAGCAGGAGAGTCCTTCGAGGGTCGCTTCGATGGAGCCGGTGGGATTCGGAATCG
>JBAVAR010000018.1:0-5423 GCA_049585815.1 Solirubrobacterales bacterium | reverse complement strand
GGACGAGGGCGCGCAGGGCGTCCTCGTCCCACGGCTGCTTCGACACGTCGATCATGTCGCTCAGTTCTCCGAGGGCACCTCGGACATGATCTCCCGGACATCGATCCACTCGTAGAGGGGCTCGCCGCCGGGGCCGGGCTCGGAGGAGACGTACGCTGCGAGCTCAAGCGCGCGCTCGCGGGACTCCACGTCGATCATGTACCAGCCAGCGATCAGGTCGCTGGTCTCCGGATGCGGACCGTCAGTGGTGACGGGCGCCGCGTCGGGGCCGCCGTAGCGCACCCAGGCACGCGTCGGCGTGAGCGCCTGAGCATCGACGTACTCGCCGTTCTCCTGGAGCAGCTCGCTGACGTGGTGCTGGAAGGCCATGTGCGCCTCCACGTCCTCGGGCGCCCACTGGTCCATCGGCGGGAACGGGTGGTACGGCTTAGGGCCGCCGCGGTAGTGCTTGAGCAGCAGGTACTTTGGCATCGTGGTTCTCCTCTGTGGTGGGCCGCGCCTGTCGCGGCCCGTCGCCAGGTGAGCGGAGCCGCCCGGCGTTTCTCGACATGGAATCACTCATCTCGCTCCGAGACGTGGCGCAGCGGGAATTTTGGCGGGCACCACGCCTCCATACGGGGGCCTTAGCGGCCTCGCCGTCGCGAGTCCGGCGTGACCAGACCGGAGTTGAGCAGACTTCATAGGCTTCGACGGAGCTCCAATTCGCAAAAAAAAGACCTGACCCGACTTCAGTGTTCGAGATCAGTCTCAAGTGGGCTCAGGGTCATTCGAGATATGACCTGTGGTTATACGAAGCAGCTCCAACTCTGGGCGTTCGCCACGTCACCCGTTCCGTGTGCTGCCGGATCAGATTGTTGAATCTTCCCAAGGTATGGATATCCACCTGGGATCTCAGGCAACCCTTCAGGTTGCCCACGTCTAACCTGGCGCTGCCTTCCACGATTGAAGTGGTCAAATCCGCACCGCATCTATAGGACCAACGCATAGAAATGCTCGACCGCGCCCCGGCGAGGAGCCGTCCCTGTTTGCGCAATCAGGCCGGCTTCGTGAAGGCAGGCGACGTGGTAGGAGATGTTGCTCAGCGGCATATTCAAAGTTCGGCTGAGTTCGAGCGGCGACCAACCACAGTCATGGGGATCGGCATGCATAGCCTCAATAATCGCCAGCCGGACAGTGTGGCTTTCCGCCCGTGCGAGCCTTTCCCAGTCAATTTCAGCACCCACCGCCTCGCGGCTCCCTTCCGGTTTGCTCGACAAACAGCGAGCGATGCACAACCCCAAGATCTACCTGAGAAATTTCATAATCGCCACGCTTGTGGGAGCGTCCAGTACCCGTTTGTCAGTTGCACGCTTGTGGGAGCGTCCAGTACCCGTTTAAGTTGCACGCCAAACGCCAACCGGAATGGTCCAGACGCCCAACCCGCCTGCGGGCAGGTTTGACCGCCTAGCCGCATTGGTCCTCGGCTTGCAGCTCAGAAGGCGCTGCCGGGACCGTCGAACGAGCTGAAGACCGAACCCGTTTCTCGTCGGCTTGGGCGAGGTTTCGCGGCAAACCACGGTCCGGAGGGCATCGCCCCGGGCCGACTCGTTAAACGTGACGCCACGCAGGGCCATAGCGCTTGCGGGTGCCTACCTGCTGCTTTATCTGAGTTGGCAGGCATTCCGTTGGATTCCCGGATCTGCATCTCAGATCGGAAACCTCTTCTTCCTCCCGATAGGAGCGGCTGCGACGTTCGCCTGTTGGAAAGCGAGCCGCCGCGGATGGGCGGTTGCTTACGTTCGCTGGTTCTGGCGCTTTCTTGCCCTAGCGATCGCCTGCGAGCTTGCGGGCGACACCACAATCGCTGCCTATAGCCTGGCTGGCGCGAAAGTTCCGTTCCCCTCGCTTTCCGACGTTTTCTATCTCTGCGTCTATCCGCTTATCCTGCTCGCCTTGCTGCAAGTGCCGGTCGCTCCAGCTTCCCACACTCAGAAAGTGAGGCTCGGTCTCGACTTCGCCGCCGTGATCGGCGCGGGTGCGATGCTGATCTGGTATCTGGTTTTGAAGCAGGTGGTTGTTGAAGGTGGGGTCAGTCCACTCCAGATGGCCACTTCGGTCGCATATCCAATTGGCGACCTTGTCTTGGTCGCTGGCATCGGAGTCGCGCTGCTGCGCTGGAGCCCGCCGACCCTTCGCCGGCCGCTTTCCCTAATCGCGGCAGGGCTGGCAATGTTCATCGCGGCAGACGTTGTCTATTCATATTCACAGTTGCATGGCGGCTATAGTGGCGGCGGGCCTATCGACATCCTCTGGATTGGTGCTCTTTCCCTATTTGCAATAGCGGCTTCGCTCCAGGCACCGGTTCAGGACGGCACAGTTGAGACTTTCGTCCCGAGCCGCGAGCAGTCGGAGGAGCGTGTCGGCTGGCTTCCATTTGCCGCGCTCGCGGTCGGCTCTCTTATATTGATCAGTGCCATGTGGGGAGATGCATTCATTCCCCGGATCAGCATCGTCTTGTTTGCGATCGGGCTTGCGGCGTTGATAGCCGCTCGCCAATACGTTACCCAGAAGGAGATGATTCGCTTACAGCATGAATTGCGGGAGGCACAAGCAGAGCTGATCCTGTTGGCCAGCCGCGACACCCTGACCGCAACTGCCAATCGGCGGGTAATCGGGGAAGCCCTCTCCAGCGAAGTTGAGCGAGCCACTCGCTATCACCACGACCTTTCGGTCCTCTTCCTGGATATCGATCACTTCAAGGCGATCAACGATGGACTCGGCCATTCCGCCGGCGATCGAGTGCTGGCGGAGATTGCATCGGTCCTAAAGAGTTGCCTGCGTCCCAACGACACGCTGGGCCGCTGGGGGGAGAGGAGTTCGTTGTGATTCTCCCCGAGACGGGAACTGAGGAAGCCCAACAAGCAGCAGAGCGAGCACGCGGCCGGATCGAGGCCCACAATTTTCTGCTCGCAGGCGATGGCGGGGTCACCTGTTCGGTTGGGCTCGCCAGCTATCCGGGCGAAGCATCAGACGCGGAGACTCTCATTGAAGTTGCGGATCGAGCAATGTATAGGGCAAAGCGCTCGGGACGAAATCGCGTTGGAGTTGAGGATCGAGCCGCTGTTTAGTTGAGGACGCTTGGGAAGTGGCTAGGAACTAATCAGTCCGATCGTCGACCGGGATTCGATCGCCCAATGTGGACTTGCTGTCTATAGCCAGGGGACTCGACGGTTTGGCCCCTCGGCTTTCTCGAACGGCCCTCGGCGATCTCGGGGCGAAACTGAGGATGGAGTGCCTACCAATCTCCGTGTCTGAGCCAGCGCCGGGCCGATGGGCTTGTGGAGTACGGTGAGGATTCCAGTCAGATCGCGCGAATCGCCGTCCAGGGCGCCTGGGTCTTCCACGAAATCGATGAAGGAGTTGGCAGAACATGAGCATCAGCGAGAAACCAGATCGCGTCGCGGTCATCACGGGAGCTTCATCTGGGATCGGAGAGGCGACTGCGCACGCTATCGCCGCCGATGGTCACCGCGTTGCGCTACTGGCCCGGCGTGTGGATCGCGTTGAGAAACTGGCCGAGCAGCTTGGGAATGGCGCCGTTGCAATCAGGGCCGACGTCACCGACCGCGACTCGGTCGTTGCGGCGGCGGAGCGGGTGCAGGGCGAGATGGGGGGTGCTGACATCCTCGTCAATAACGCCGGGGTGATGCTGCTCGGCCCGTTCGGTTCCGAACAAAAGGTCGAGATCCGCCAGATGGTGGAGACGAATCTGCTGGGTGCGATGACGGCCACCGAGGTATTCCTCGATCAACTCCGCGATGGTGGTGGCGACCTGGTAAACATTTCCTCGGTGGCTGGTCGCACCGCTCGGGCGGGCAACGCGGTCTATGCCGCGACCAAGTGGGGATTGGGAGGATGGTCGGAGGGATTGCGCATGGAGCTTTCACCAGACATCCGCGTGATGCTGGTTGAGCCAGGTGCCGTGGCGACTGAGCTGACCGATCACATCACCCACGCGGAGACCAAGACGGCTGTGAAGGAGATGGTGGGGGGGATAGCCATCCGTCCCGAGGACATCGCCGAGGTCATTGCCTTCGCTATCGCACGCCCCCGACGCATGACCCTAAATGAGATCCTCATTCGACCCACCGCACAGCTTTGACATGTGTCTAGCGATCTGAGAGGAGAAGCCCAATGCAGGTCACCAAGAGCTCCATCGAAACCGCCAACGGCCCCAGCGAGTGGTTCACCGGCGCCGTGTTTCTTGATGCCGTATCGGTACCATCTGAGCGATCGCGCCTCTTTGCGAGCAGCGTCCATTTCACTCCTGGAGCCCGCACCGCCTGGCACACGCACCCCAAAGGGCAGACCATCTTCGTCACAGAGGGGATCGGACTGGCGCAGTGCCGCGGCGCTGCGATCGAGGTGATCCGGCCCGGCGACCGCGTGTTCTTCGAACCCGGCGAAGACCATTGGCACGGCGCAGCCGCAAGCCGCTTCATGACCCACCTGGCGATGCTCGAGGTCGATGAGGAGGGCAACAGTGCGACCTGGGGCGAGCACGTAACGGATGAGGAGTACGCGGCCGCTCCGATGACGTAGTTCCGGCGGGGGTGTCCGCACTCGCACCGCCGAGTGCTCACTCCGGGACTCACCGGCACGATCTTGAGCCCAAACTGCCGAGGATCCGGTACGCGTACACAGTTTGCGGAAAGGCATGTTCGATCATAACCAGCTTCAAGGCCCGGTCTTTTCGCACCCATTCGTGAAGTGGAAAGCGCGATCGGCCGGGAGCGTTATCGCCGAATTCGGTAATCACCAGGAAGGTGTAGTTACCCCGATTGACCAGCCGGCGGAACGCGACGCAGCTCGGGGCGACCATATAGGCGCCATGGGGACCCGATTCACCGATGTATTGGACCCAGTTGGAGGAGTCATCGCCCACGAAGAGCCCCTGATCGAAGAAGAGCCCACCGCCGCCAGCAAGCGCGATCCGCTGATCGTGGAGGTTGCGTGCCCAGGCGAAGATCCTGTCCGGGCCCCCGTGCTCTTGCGCGCGCAGGGTTCTGAGCGTGTAATGCCGCCTCGCATAGCGGGACTCTTGATCGCGACCCAGGGCAAGGGCGGGGACCAACAGCAACGCCCCCAACCCGACTGCGAGTGGCCTGCTCAGCCCGCGGGCTGAGCGAAGCCAGCCGGCGACTGCAGGAGCGACGATTACGGTCATCGCGATGAAGGCGGACCCGGCGACGAAACGCGCTTCCCACTTACCCGTCGTTGCGACCATCACCGCGAAAACCACGCTGAGGAGGAGGAGCGTCACAACCTTCCTTCTCGGACCACTTCGCAATGGGCCGGCCAATGGCAGGAGAGCGAGCGCCAAGGCAAGTGCTGGCATCAGGTAGCGCGTATTGGTGAGGAAGCCGTGGGGCGGGGCCGGGGGG
>JBAVAR010000017.1:0-23096 GCA_049585815.1 Solirubrobacterales bacterium | reverse complement strand
TCTTCCAACGCAAAGCAAGGAGCTAGATTCAGATGAAGGCAAGGCTAAAAGGCAAGCTGACCTACGCAAACGTCCTCTCCACGCTTTGCATGTTCGTGCTCTTGGGGGGAAGCGCCTACGCCCTGAGAGTCCCCCGCAACTCGGTAGGCACCCGCCAGCTGCAGGCCAAGGCGGTGACCAACGGCAAGCTCGCCAACGGCTCGGTCACCGGCGCCAAAGTCGCCGAAGCAACGATCACCGGCCAAAACATCAACATGGCTGCGCTTGGCACCGTGCCCTCCGCGGCGAGCTCATCCAACGCCACCGAAGCCCAGCGCCTCGATAAGCACGAAGCCGCCTGTCCCTCGGGGACGACCCTGATCAGGGGGGTCTGCTTTGACTCCCACTCAAATCCGCCAATCGAAGGCGTCGAAGCAGCCGCCGAACGCTGTGAGGCAAAGGGCGGCTACCTGCCCACCCCGCTTGAGCTCTACACCGCCAAGGGGGTCCTAAACCTCGGCACCAACGTCGGCCCAGACCAGCACCAGTTCAGCGATGCCCTCTACGGCACGGTCGGCTCGGGCAGCCTGGAAAAGACCGTCGTCGTTGACGGGGTCGGGCCACCCTATGAATTTGATGCCAACGGGGAATCGTCTTACTACTGCGTCTATCCGTTGGTGCGGTAGGGGGACCCGAGAAAACAAGCGCTGGGGATGGCGTCGAGATCCGACTCCTCGGTGCTCTTGGCTTTGGGCGGCAGTATCGATTGCCCGGATACCTCCAAAAGGGGAGCGGATCGCCGGCAATGCCAACGCCCGCTTGCACAACCACTCCTGCTCCGGCAGCCTGAATCTTGTGAGGCTGTGATACTGTGAGTACGTGAAAAACGTTACCGTTTCGCTTCCAGATGATGTCTATCGCGCGGCCCGGGTCCGGGCCGCGGAAGACGAAAGCTCGCTCAGCGCCCTTGTCGCCGCCTACCTGCGCTCGCTGAGTGGGGGGGAGGCGGAGTTCTCGCGCCTGGAGGACCAGCAGAGAGAGGTTTTCGGCGAAATCAACAACTTCAGCGCTGGCGACCGGCTGGATCGCGACGAGCTGTATTTACGGCAAGCGAAGCCGAACCGTCCCTAACTTGCGGTTCGTCGACACCAACGTCCTGCTCTACGCCGTTTCGCGCGATCCGCAGGAGCAGCCCAAGGCCGATCGCGCTCGCGGAATCCTCGCCGAGCGCGATCTGGCGCTCTCGGGCCAGGTTCTCCAGGAGTTCTACGTCGAGGCAACTCGCGAGGGGCGCCCCGACCCGCTCACCCACGAGCAGGCGGCGAAACTCGTCGAATCCTTTCTGCGCTTCCCGCTGGCAGATATCGACCGTCGCTTGGTGCTCGCCGCCATCGCGACTCACCATCGCTTCGGCATCTCCTACTGGGACGCGGCGATCCTCGAGGCCGCCCGCTCCCTCGGCTGCGACACCGTCATCTCAGAGGACCTGAGCGACGGTCAGGATTACGCAGGAGTGCGGGTTCAGAATCCCTTTGGCTAACGCGAGTGTGTCCGCCGCCGGCAGAGGGCGCAGAGTTTGCGAGGCCGCTTCTAACAGTGCTTTTGTTGCCCGACTGGCACGACGCTGATCAGGAGAGTCTGCTTTGACTCCCACTCAAACCCACCGATCGAAGGCGTCGAAGCAGCCGCAGAACGCTGTGAGGCAAAGGGCGGTTACCTGCCGACCCCGCTGGAGCTCTACACCGCCAAGGGGGTCCTGAACCTCGGCACCAACGTCGGCCCAGACCAGCACCAGTTCACCGATGTTAGGGGAGGAGAGGCGAGAGACTGGGGCGGCGAATCTAGCTGCCACGCCGGGCACATCCAATTCGACCGTTGCCCCGGGATCCGGTGCGACGCCAAATCCTTTTGCCATGCGAACCACGCTTGACCTCGATCAGCATCTCATGCACTCGTTCATGGCCCGTCACCCTGGCGAGTCGAGGACCGAGGCCGTAGAGGCCGCGATCGAAGACCACGTTCGCCGCGGTGCTCCTATGTTCCGACAAAGGGGGCCAGCGCGATAAACGCGATCTCAGGCAGAAGGTCTGGTAGGGCCTCCGTCCGCCCCCCGGCGATCTCGCGCTGTATTACGGCGTAGATACCGCCGGCGATCGCCTCAATAACCACATCGGCCAGGGGATGCCCCACCTCGGCCGGAATATTCTTCAGGTCAAACAGCGCCACCATGCCGTCGACGAGCATCCCGACCCGATCCAGTCCCTCCGATCCGGCCGCAGGTGCCTCGATGAACGGAAGCCTTGCGGTCAGAGGGTTCGTCGCAAGGAAGATCAGAAGCCGGGCTAGGCCGGAGAGGAGCCTCTCGACCCAACCGTCGGCGAGCTCCGCCGCTGTCCCGACCCGGGTTGCAGCGTGCAGCCCAATCACGTCGATCGCCTCCAGAAATGCCTCTTGGGCGCTGGAGAAGTGCTCATAGAAGGTCTGATTTGAGACCCCGGCGGCACCGGTGATCGCCGGGATGCTGAGCTTCCCGTAGCCATTTTCAGCAACCACCATGGCGGCGCCTCGCACCATCCGCTCCCGCTGTGTCAGCCTCGTGCGATCACGGATGCTGTCTGGGCGTTCATCCCACACCTCGTCTGCGGCAGGTTGGCCGATCGGTGGTAGACGAGGTTGCCTCTGCGCGAGGTCCAGGGCGTCGAGGTTCGCGCTCATCCGGTAGGAGAAACCCCAAGCGAGCAGCACGTCGATGTGCTGGCGTAGCTCCTTCACCTCACCGCTTCTGACCCGCCGTTGCAGGAGGCTGCGAATTCCGCCGACAATTGCTCTGATCGCCAACTCCGAGATCGCTTGTTGTCCATCTGAATCCACCGATGCTCGGGAAACCAGGCCCTCATAGATCTCAGACACCCGTTGCTGGCTGGCTAGGCCTACCGCGCCCAGGCGCAGGGATTCGAGGACAACGAATCGGGTGCGATCGGGCTGGTCGACTGCGATATCGAGGTAGGTCTCAAAAGCCGAACGCAGCTGTCGCTTGTATCCGGACTCCGCCAGGAAGGAGCTTCTGATCTGCTCAACTTCGCCGGCGACGATCGAATCGAAGGCGCTCAGAAAACAGTCGTCCAACGAACCGAACTGACCGTAGAAGGTCGAATTGGAGACTCCTGCCAAGGAGGTGATCTCCCGCACGCTCGTCGACGGGTATCCATGCACCTTGACCGCGTGCATCACCGCGCCCATGAGCCGCTCTCTCTGATGGGAAGTGACCTCTCGCGAACTCATTCCGCTCCGCCCGTGCGGAAGTTTTGGAAAGAGCGGCTCCGGCTGGTCCCGCTGGGAGGGAGGACGCATCACTCGGACCTTATGGTGGCTCAAAGTAATCTCGATGACAGCGGTCCCACAACGGCTGGGGACCCTCCTCCGGGGGAGCCGAGGCTTCCCAATCCCAGATCGTTTCACCGAAACTCAAAAGTAATGGCCTTGACAAGCGATCCGATCGATGCTTTGCTTGTCCGGCACTCTGACTCAACTAGCAAGAGCCGGGTGCGTCAACGGGAGAAGAGCACTCAAAGAGACGTCCGGCATCGCGTTTCCGTTCTCGCAACGCCGCAACCCGGACCAGGGAGTCGGGGAAATTTGAGACATGGGATGAGGGTACTTGGCAGGGACCGCGGAGGCGCCACCGGCGCCTCGATGATCATCGCCCCTTCCGGAGTCCGGCATACGGAGCCGACCCCCGATACCGCGACCTCGGGTTCGACAAGACGAGCGATGCGCGTTCTCGCGGCGCTCTGCGTCTCGGCATCTTGGTTTTCCCTCGCTCCAACCTTCGCCTCCGCGGCCTTCACCTATGTTTCGGCTGGAACGATTCCAGTCGCCGAATTCACCCCCGCCCATTTCAGCTCCCTCTACGCAGAGAGCGTCGCCGTTGATGACCATAACGGGCACATCTACGTTGCCGACTCAAATAGCGGCGAAATCCTCGACTACAGCTCGGCTGCCGACACTGAACCGGAACTCTGGACCGGGTCCAACACTCCAGATGGCTCCTTCGGGGAAGGCAGGCTCTCGGTCGCGGTCGACAACTCCACCGGTGACGTCTACGTGGCCGACTCCAACAACAGGGTGATCGACAAGTTCGACCAGAACGGCAACTTGATAACGAGCTTCGGCGACACCTCCCCCAGTCCCAACGGTCAGCTGGCCGGTCTCGCCACGCCGGCTGAATCTTTCTACCCCGATCTCGGTTATTACTTTGGCTCGTGGGCAATTGCGGTCGATCAGACGACGCACGACCTCTATGTGGTTGACGGTGGCCACGAAGTGATCGACGTATTTGACGAAAATGGCGCCTACCAGCGTGACGTCACCGCTGACCCCGAAGGACTCTACGGACGCGAATTCGGAGAAGTTGACACCAACGGTATTGCCGTCAGCGCCACCACCGGCGATCTCTATGTAGGGAACTACACCCAGTTTGGGGCGGGGGTGTATGAGTTCGACTCAGCGGGAAACTATGTCAGCACGTGGAACGGGGGGATGCTTCCGAACGGCGCTGCATCGGAAACGCCCAATGGTAATTTTGGGGGCTTTTATGCCTTGACCTCCCTCGCTACTGAAGATGCAACGGGACACCTCTTCGTCTATTCCCAGGAACACGCGGCGGTGGACATATTCGACCCGTCGGGAAATTTCATTGCCCCGCAGATTAACGCGGACGTTCCGGGTGGGCAGGGGATCGCGATCGATCAGGCCACCGGGGATCTCTACCTATCGGAAGGCTACGTATCGAATGGCCCGGCAGTGCAGGTGTTCAAACCCGTGATTGTGCCGGATGTCTCCGTTCAATCAGCCTCCAACGTCAGCGCGACAACGGCTACGTTCAGCGGACATGTCGATCCCGTTGGAGGCGGGGAAATCACAGCGTGCCGTTTCGAATACGGGACGACCATCTCCTACGGGAGATCTGCGCCGTGTGCTGAGGGAAGCTCCTTTTCGGCGCCCTCCGACGTTGACGCCGAGGTCGAAGGACTCAGCCCAGGAACCCACTACCACTATCGACTTATCGCGACCAATGCCAATGGCGATAACGCTGCTATTGGCAGCTTCAGCACTCTCGCCCGATATGAATATTCTCGAAATATCGGATCGACTGGATCTGGTGCAGGCCAGCTCCTCGACCCATCCGACGTGGCCGTCGACGAAACAACCGGCGATATCTATGTCGCTGATACTGGGAACCACCGCGTTGTCAAATTCAACTCTTCTGGGCAGTTCCTCGGGGCCTGGGGGTGGGGAGTCAGCGATGGCAAAGGGTCGAGCGAGGTCTGTACGTCGGGTTGCCAGGCCGGCATTGCCGGCGGCGGACCTGGACAGTTCACGACGCCGAGCTTCATCGAAGTCGACAACTCCTCCGGCGAATCTGCGGGAGACGTATACGTTGCCGACACCGCCGACAATGTCGTTCAGAAGTTCGACCCCTCCGGGCAGCTGGTCACCTCCTGGGGATCCGGTGGCGCCACCTCCTACGCCGAAGGAATCGCAGGAATCGCCGTTGAATCGAATGGTCACCTGATCGTCCAAGCCGGTAGCGGGCAGGGAATCGATGTCGACGCCTTCGGCTCCGTCTTCGGGGGGCCTGTTGCGATCGACCGTGCCACCGGTGAACGCTTTTCGGTGAGCGGCGAAGAAATCCAGGCCTATTCATCGGCCAACGCCTTGCTGGAAGTGTTCGGCGCGGGGCATCTCACATTCGCGCAGGGCCTTGCCTTTGAAGCGATGTCCCACCGAATCTATGTGGCCAACAGTGGAGCAGATGCCGTATCCCTATTCGTGCCACGGGCAGTACCCGAAGTTTCCACCGGCCCTGCCGCGAAAGTTTCCCAGACATCGGTGACCGTCACAGGAAAGGTCAACCCTGGTGAGGAGGGGAGCGTTAAGGCGTGCTATTTCGAATACGGCACCACCGAAGCATACGATCTCGGTAGCGTCCCCTGCTCTCCGGCGGCTCCCATATCGACGTCGACCGAAGTCAGTGCGGAACTGCCTGGACTCACTCCATTCATCACATATCACTATCGTCTTGTGACGGTGAATTCCGATGGAACGAACTTCCCAAGCTACGGCCGCGATCTCACCGTTACGCCGAACGCCGGCCAGGCCCCAACCATAGGGAGTGTCACAGCAGGGGATCTTACGCCAACCACCGCGACGCTGATGGGCGAGATCACTCCGAACTTGGCCCCAACAACCTATCGCATCCAATATGGCACTACGGGAGCCTATGGTGAACAGACACTGCCAAGTGAATCGATTGGCGAAGGCGCGAGTCCACTACAAATAACGACCGAACTGTCGAACCTTGAACCGGCGACCACCTATCATTTTCGTCTGCTTGCAATCAACTTCTCAGGAGTTGCCGATGGTCCCGATGGCACCTTCACCACTCCTGATTCGCCGGTTGTTTCGGCCGGATCGGCCACAGCCATAACACCTACCTCCGCGAATATCAGCGCAGGGATTCGACCAGGTTTTCGGGATACTACCTATCATTTTGAATATGGGCCCACCACCGGCTATGGATCCAAGACGCCAGAGAGCGGTTCGATCGGTTCTGATAACGCCGTTCACGCCGCCGTCACCACGCTTTCGGGCCTGACTCCTGCCACCACCTTTCACTACAGAGTCGTTGCAACCAACTCGATTGGAGCTGCAAGCGGCCCCGATCAGACGTTCACGACGGGCGCGGAGCCGACGGTGGTCCAGAAACCCGTGACATGCAAGCACGGCTTCGTCGAGAAGCATGGCAGGTGCGTGAAGAAGCCCCATCCCCACAGAGGCCATCGCAGGCGAAAGCATCACAGGGGGAGTAGGTAGTGAGCCCCGCTAAGAGGCTGTTTCAAATGCCCGGATACTCGGCTGTTGAGAAATGCCCGAGCGATCGGAGGGTGCGGGTGTGCGACAGGTTGGTTGAGGGTGCGAGCCCGCTCCGCGAAGACCCCGCGACGCGCCGTATTCGACGCTGGGCACAGGGTCTTTACAAAGCTTCAGAGCAGGTGCGCTCGTTCTGCGGGGGTCTCGGGGGTCTGAAAGCTCTGCACACGCTAAGCGCGTGCGCGGCGTCAGTATTCGTGCTGCTCTGCGCGGCGGCGCCCGCCTCCGGGAACGTCAGCCATGCGTTCAGCGGGACGATCGGGGCTGAAGGCTCGACCCCCCCGAATCCCTATCCGCTCCTAAATCCGACCGATGTCGCTATCGATCAAGCCTCACACGACATCTACGTAGCGGATACGGGGAACTACCGGGTGGAGAAGTTCGACTCCAGCGGGCATTTCCTACTGATGTTCGGGGAGGACGTCAACAAAACAACCGGTGGGAACGTTTGCACAGCGGAATCCGGTAACACCTGCCAGCCCGGCACCGCGAGTAGCGCTGCCGGAGGCTTCGAACAGCCGACATCACTTGCGGTCGACAACTATCCGGGCGGTCAGGGCGACGTCTACGTGGGAGACTCCGGCGACAGCCTGGCGCAGAAGTTCAACTCCGCCGGTAGGCTGATCACCACCTGGGGCTCAAACGGGCAGAAGGACGGCTCCGATGCCACCGATCTTCCGGTTTTCGGACCGGTGTACGGCGTTGCTGTTGGCGGCGGCTGCGCCACTCCGGAAAGCACACTCAACGGAGTGTGCTCGCCCAACGGAACCCTCTACGTCGACGGTGGCCACTACGCGGACATATGGCTCTACACCCAGGAAGGAACCTACATCAAGTGGGATTATGTCGGGCTGGACAGTCCCATCAAGGTGGATAGCGAAGGCACCATCTACGCCCAGGCTGGGCCCGTATTCAAGAACGTTCCCGAACACGGTGAATACCAGGACACGATCAGGTATCAGATGACCACCGAAGAATCGACGACGGGGTTTGGATTTGACCCGTCGAACCAGGACCTCTACCAGGACGTCGGGTCGACGATCTACCGCTACAGTGATTGTGAACCCGCGCTAAACGGTCCCTGCTCGCCGGCAGACTCGTTCGGGAGCGGTGAACTGTCCGGAGCCCAGGGCGTCGATGTCGATGGGGCCACTCATACAGTCTATGTGGCCAACTCGAACGACAACGACGTCGCCGAGTTCAGCGACGTACGCCCAAGTGTGACGACCGGGCCCTTCACCAACGCGACCGGTTCCAGCGTGACGTTGACCGGTCAAATCGACCCCCTCGGCCGCGGGAACATCACCTCTTGCCAGTTCGAATGGGGCTTCGACAAGAGTTACGGCCACACTGCTCCGTGTACTCCCGACCCGGCATCGGCGAACTTCACTGAACCGACGGATGTCACCACGACCGTCACGGGTTTCTCTCCCGGCACCAAGGAGCACTATCGACTCGTCGCAACCAACGCGGTGGGTGCGACCAATAAGGGAGAAGACCGGACCTTCATCACCACCCAGCGGCCCGCAATTGATGGGCTCTCCGCCGAAAATCTTGCGGCGACGTCGGCTGAACTTAAGGGTCAGATCAACCCCAATGGGCTGGAAACCACGTATCGCTTCGAATACGGGCCGACAACTTCATATGGACAGTCGGTTCCCGTTCCCGACGGTACTGTCGCCGCCTCTAACTCCGATCAGCCGGTTGCGGCACATTTGGAAAACCTCGTGCCCCATGACGTCTATCACTACCGTCTTGTGGCAACGAACAACGAAGGCACGACGGCCGCGCCCGATCACACATTTAACTTCTATCCGCCCAGCTGCCCGAACGAAAACGTCCGCCAGCAGACCCAGGCCAACTTCCTTCCCGATTGCCGGGCCTACGAGCTCGTATCGCCCTCCGATGCCGGCGGCACGCAGCTCTACCCGGGCGGCCCCAACACCGGGTATGCGACCAACCCCTCGCGTTTCTCGTTCGTGGGTCTGTGGTCGACGATCCCAAACTCGGGCGGGAGCCCGATCGATGGCAGCGGAGACCTCTACGTCGCCACCCGCACCGATACGGGTTGGATCACGAAATACGTGGGTTTGCCCTCGACCGAGGCAGCGATCGACGGGGGTCCGCCGATGGGTCCGCCGAACTCGGCCCCCGGACCGGGTGAGACCGGCGGTCTGTACCCGAACCAGTCGAGTGATCTCTCGGCTCCCGATGCGGTCCAGAACAACGTTCTCACCGATCCGGGGATGAACCGGTTCGTCGACTGGAACGATGGACCCGAGAATCCGGGGGGAGACCCCAACGACATCGCGTCCAACGCGCCATACGTGTGGAACGCCGAAGGCAGGCTCCTCGACCGCTGGCCTACGAATCTGGCCACCGTTCCTGCTGGCGTGAAGCCCGACACCGGCCACGGTCCCGAAGGCGTGAGCCCTGGAGGCGAACATGCTCTGGACTGTCCCGAAGTGATCGAAACCGGCGGATTCCATCAGGCGCTCTACAACAACTGCCCCGGTGATGTCACCGCCTCCTCGGACCTGAGCCACTTCGTCTTTGCGAGCGAGTGGAACGTGCTCGCTCCCGGTGGCCAGCTCAGCGCGCCAGGATCGGTCTACGACAACAACACCAACAGCGGGACAGTTGCGGTCGCCTCCAAAACTCCTGCCGGTGATGACATCCCATCACAGCCCACCGACGCGGCTGGCGACCCGCTCCAGATCCCGGCCGTGTCCAGCGACGGATCCCACATCCTGATGGCTGCCGGCGGGGTCGGGCCATGCGGATCGGCCGATTGCGCCGTACCACCCTGCAGCGGGACCTTCGATATCACGATTCGTTGCCCGATGCAGTCGAGCAACCTTTACATGCGGATCGACGATGCGGTCACCTATGACGTCTCGGACGGACATGACGTCAACTACGTTGGCATGACCGCTGATGGATCCCGGGTTTTCTTCACCACGAAGCAGCAGCTCACCTCTGAAGACACCGATGCCAGCACCGACCTCTACATGTGGAGCGAAGCCACAGACTCCCTCACCCTCATTTCGAAGGGCAGTGGAGGCACTGGCAACAGCGACAGCTGTAGTGCCAAATTTGTATCGGGATGCGGTGTCGTCCCTTACTCCGACGCATCCTACTGTACGCTCGATTCCGGGGAAGGCGGCAACTGTCACTCAGATAGCGCGATCGCCTCCGAAACTGGTGAAATTTACTTCTTCTCTCCCGAGCAGCTAGACGGCTCACGGGGCACACCAAATCAGGAGAATCTGTACGTCTACCGCAATGGCGCCGATCGGTACGTCACCACCATGACGACTGGGCCTTTCTGCTTCCCGAGTCCGGTGTCGGGTATTACCGACTCGGCATGCAGTGACACTCCGATCACTCGCATGGAGGTCTCTCCAGACGGCAGCCACATGGCATTTGTCACGGCGAGTCCCATCACACAATACGAAAACGCGGGACACCTTGAGATGTACGTATATGACCCCGCCGCCGAAACCATAACGTGTGCGTCCTGCATCCCCAGTGGCGCTCCGCCGACGTCCGACGTCGGGGCGAGTCAGGACGGTCACTTCATGACCAACGATGGTCGCGTCTTCTTCACCACCAACGATGCGCTGGTTCACGGCGACACCAACGAAGGGCTCGACGTCTACGAGTACGTCGATGGTCGACCCCAGCTGATCACCACCGGGACCGGTGAGACTCGCAAGCCGGGCGGCTACTTTGGCAACATCGAGAACTCGCCCGGCCTGATCGGAGTCAGTTCCGACGGCCGAGACGCTTACTTTTCGACCTATGACACGCTCGTAAGCGAAGACCACAACGGGCTCTTTTTGAAGATCTATGACGCGCGCGCCGGTGGTGGCTTCTCGGCGCCGGCACCGGCGCCGGGGTGCGCGGCCGCCGACGAGTGCCACGGCGCCGGCACCTCGCCGCAGGCCCCACTTGAAGACGGCAGCGGAACCCGACTCGGGTCCGGTGGCAACCTCACGCGAGAGCAGAGGAAGCGCCATCGGCGTCCACATCGGCACCACAAACGAAGCGCCGGGCGCCGTTCAGCTTCCCAAAAGCGCCAGCGCATGGTCACCATGGCGCTCCGCCGTGGAGGGCCGCGATGACGCCGACGCGCCGCTTGAAAGCGATCAGATGCGGGGCGCTGGTCGCTACCGCATCAGCCTTCCTCCTCCTCGCCGGGTCAGCTTACGCTGATACGCCGATCACCTCCTACTCCGCCGTTCCGTCGACGACCCAGGCGGGCGGCCATCCCGATGTCGAGGTCCAGTTTGCGGTCAGCAATCGATTCGTCCAGCAGAGCAAAACGGCATGTGATTGCGAGGATGCCAAAAACGCGGCGGTCCACCTGCCGGCGGGGTTCATCGGCAATCCACACGCCACACCTCAATGCACGATCGCCCAGTTCTCCTCTGATACCTGCCCAATCGACTCTCAGGTGGGGATCGTCAACGTCCTGACAAGCGAAGGGGGCCTTCCCTTCGACGCCGCTCTCTACAACCTCGATCCCCCTCCCGACGTATCCGGTCTGCTGGGATTCAAGATCTTTCTATTCGACACACCCCAGTTTACGGTTCTCAGTGCTCGCACGGGCAGCGACTATGGTCTTGACGCGACGGCGACCTCGATCTATCACGGCGCCTATCCCCTGCAGACCTACCAGGAGGATCTCTGGGGAGTTCCCGCCGATCCGAGCCACGACCCTCTGCGGCTGGAAGAGAGCCAGGTGCCTGGAGACGCGCCGTCCTACATCGGCAACCTCTGCGACGAAAACGGAGCCCTCAGCACCGTTGACCCCACGACGATCGTCAAACCGTGCGAGACCAACTTTACCGGTCTCACTCCGGTTCACTCCAACAGCCCGCTGACACCGTTCCTGCAGAACCCGACGAGCTGCGAATCGGAACTCTCGTCGACCCTCGATGTTCTTTCCTATGACGGCGGCACCTCTGAAGCGGCGTACACCTGGCCACAGATGACCGGCTGCGACCAGCTCAGCTTTGATCCGAGCCTCTATGCGCAGCCGACGACGACCGATACCGACACGGCCTCCGGCATCGACGTGAACCTGAGCGTGCCGCAGGAGCTCAGCCCGACAATCCCCTCGCCGACCGAGCTGCGCGAAGCGATTGTGACGTTGCCCCCGGGCTTCTCGATCAACCCCAATGCCGCCGACGGCAAGACCGCGTGCGCCGATGCCGAAGCGCGCTTCGGAACCGAAGAAGAAGCCCAATGCCCCGAATTTGCCAAGGTTGGCAGTCTCGAGATCGAAAGCTCGGCGCTGCCTGCCCCGATCCCGGGCTCCGTTTACCTCGGCCGGCCGCTGCCCGGCAACCGCTACCGGATCTTCCTCGTCGCCAACGGGTTCGCGACCCACATCAAGCTGGCTGGCACCGTCAGCGCCGACTCGGTCACGGGTCAGTTGGCGATCACCTTCAAGGAATTGCCGCAGAGCCCCCTTACCGCTTTCGACATGCACTTCTTCGGCTCTGAACGTGGCCTCCTGGCGACCCCGACCAAGTGCGGAACCTACCCTGTCACCACGACCTTCACTCCGTGGGATGAGACGATCGGAACCCAGACCTCGACTCAGTACTTCACCCTCAGCTCGGGTCCTAACGGCACGCCCTGTCCCGGCACCACGAGGCCGTTCGATCCAGGATTCGAAGCGGCGTCGGCCGGAAACACGTCCGGGGCCCACAGCCCCTTCGCGATCGAACTGGCCAGAAACGACGGCAACCAGAACCTCAGAGGTCTTACGGTTACCACACCGCCCGGGTTTGCTGCGACCCTTTCCGGTATTCCTTACTGTTCCGACGCGGCGATCGCCGCGGCATCCGCGGTCGGCTACACCGGCCTGGAGGAGGAACTCAATCCGAGTTGTCCGTCCTCCTCGCAGGTCGGCACTTCGCTTGTTGGCGCCGGTGCCGGCAATCACCCCCTCTACGTTGGGGGCAAGGTCTATCTCGCCGGCCCCTACAAGGGGGCCCCCCTTAGCCTTGTCGTGATCACACCGGCGATCTCGGGTCCCTATGACCTCGGCAACGTGGTCGTCCGGGCTGCGCTCAAGGTGAATCCGGAAACAGTTCAGGTGACAGCGGTCTCCGATCCGTTGCCCCAGATCATCGAAGGGATTCCGTTGCGCCTCCGCTCGATCCGCGTTGACCTCAACCGCAAGAACTTCACCCTCGACCCGACAAACTGCGATCCATTCTCGGTCTCCGCCGCGGCAACCGGGGACGAAGGGGGCCAGGCGAACCCCACCTTCCCATACCAGATGGCTAACTGCTCGGTACTTCCCTTTGCTCCCAAGCTCAGCATGCGCCTTGGCGGTTCTACCCGGCGCGCCGGCAATCCTTCCCTGCGCGCTGATCTCAGCTATCCGAGCGGTGGGCCCTACGCGAATGTTTCCCGCGTCGCGGTCACACTTCCGCCCACGGAGTTCGTGGACAACTCTCATATCAACAATCCCTGCACCAAGGTCCAGTTCTTCGAGGGTCGCAGCCCTGGCGAAAAGTGCCCGCCGGGTTCTGAGATCGGTCACGCCAGGGTAAAGACACCGCTCCTTGAAAAGCCCCTCGAAGGGCCGGTCTACCTGCGCACCGGCGGTGGCCACAAACTCCCCGATATCGTCGCCGCCCTGAACGGCCAGATTGACGTTGCCCTCGACGGCCACGTCGACGAGGTCAAAGGAGGCATCCGCACCACTTTCGAAGCCGTGCCCGACGCTCCCGTTTCCCAATTCACGTTGACCCTGGCGGGCGGTCGCAAGGGTCTCCTCGAAAACAACACTAGCCTCTGCTCGCACTCCCTACACGCGATCGCCAAGATCACCGGCCAAAACGGCAAGAGCGCAAACCAGAATCCGACCCTGCAGACGCCATGCCGAGCCTCGCGGCTCATGCGTGCGAGGAGATTCGAACGTCGGGGTCAAGCGAGAGCGGGGTGGAGGAGCCGATGAGGGCAAGGAGGCCAACAAGGACCGCTTTGCTGGTTGCCGTGGTGTTGGCCTCGCTTGCGGCCGCCTCGCCCGCCCTTGGCAACCGTTCTGTGGCTAAACACATGGCCGGCGGGGTTAGCGTCGCATTTGCGGCGAACAACAACGTCTGGATCACCGACACCGGGCAGGAGGGCTTGGACAACAACCCGGGCCAGAACGGCCTTTACGAGTACGACGCCTATCCTTCCCAGACGCTGCTGGAAGTGCCTAATACCTTCTCCGTCTGGTCCTACTACATCCTGGATCTTCAGGCCGCGGTCGATCAGGAAAACGGCGAAGTGTTCGTTGCCCAGTCCAACGGACGCACAATAGACATCTTCGCCGAAGAAGAAAAACACAAATTCGCCTACTCCCACTCCTGGACCGCGATCAACGGCGACGGAGTCTGTTTCAGTTGCACCCCGATCATCCACGTCGCGATCGATAACTCACACTCATACTCGAGGGGGCGAGTATATCTGTCCCTCACCTCGCCCGAGGATGACGTCGAGGCCTTTGATGCCGCTGAGCGCCCGGTCGATTTCCCAGCGACCGCAAACTACATATCGAACAACAAGCTGACCGGAACCCCCAGCGGCAGTTTCGGTGAGGTAGGTCATGTCGCGGTTGATAACAACGGCAATGTTTATGTCACCGACGTGGAAAAGCAGGTCATCGACGAGTTCGATTCGAGCGGGACGTTCGTCCGCACCCTTCCCTGCGAAGGCTGTTCGGACGGTTACCCGGTCGGTTCCGGGGCCGTTGGCGTGGACCCGACCAACGGAAACATCATTGTCGGGACCGGCGGCAGGCTCAACGAATACGATTCGTCCGGCAACCAGCTCAATGTAATCGAAGACGGCGGAGCGCCAGCTGTCAATTCGGAAGGATATCTGTATTCAAGCTCCGGCACGATCTACACACCCGTTGAGACGCTCGCAAAGGTCGGTTACAAACCGGTAACTCTACCGACCACGACGTCCGGGACACTGAACGCTGAAGTTGAACCCAACGGGGGCGGAAACGTCACAGAATGTCAGTTCGAATATGCCGAACAAGGAGCCTTCAACGCCAGTAACGCGACCAATGCGGCTCAAACGGTCAACATTTCTGGTGCCAGCGGGGGAACCTTTACGCTCAGCTTTGACGGTCAAACCACCTCGGCAACCGGCGCAGGCAACCTAAGTGCCGCGACGGGAAAGGGCTCTCTCGCCGCTGGCTCCAAGGAAGTTACGAGCCTTACGACAAAAACCGGTGGCTTCGCGGTCGGCCAGTTAATTTCCGGTCCTGGGATTCCCTCCGGTACGACCATAGCCAAAACTGGTACCGGGACACTCGAACTCTCACAGCAGGCCACTGAACACGTCTCGGGTGCCAATCTGACGGCCGGTTCCAAAACGGTCAACGACCTCACGACCGAAGCCGGCGTGTTCGCCGTCGGCGAGTCAATCACCGGCTCCGGCATTCCGTCTGGTACCACCATTACCGAAATCAATTCAGGAAGCCTGGAACTCTCACAACCAGCCACCAAAGCCGCCACCGCCGAGCCGATCACCGCCGGCACCATACTTACCTACGATTCCGATGCTGGCACAGTGCAGTCAGCAATCGAAGGAATGAGTACGATCGGGCCAAACAATGTGGTTGTTAGCGGATCGGTTGGTGGTCCGTATAGCGTAGAATTTGTCGGACGCCTTGCCCGGTCCGCCATAACCGCGCTCACCGCCGATTCCTCTTCTCTCACGCCGCCAGGCGCCACAGCGTCGGTGATAACCACCGTTAAGGGCGGTCGTTGGGAAGGTGCCACCGAAGTGCCTTGCCTCAATGAGGGCAACGAAGAAGTCGACACGCACCCGATTCCAAGCGCCAGCCCATCAGCCCAAGTTCACGGGGTGATTGCGGGCCTTGCGGCGGGGAAAAACTACGAATACCGCGTCACCGTTCGCAGCGCAAACGGCTCAACTTACGGTGCCAGTCAACCCTACACAACGGGCAAGGTCCCGGATCTCACCACCGACCCCGCGACGAACCTGACCGAAGACAGCGCGACGCTCAACGCCTCTTTTGTAGGGGATGGCAGCGATACCCATTATTACTTTGAATGGGGTCCGACGGTCGCCTACGGGAACTTGACCGCGGCACCGCCCGGCGATGACGCTGGCTCCCCCACGGGACCGGCGCGCACTCCGAATTCGACCGAACTCACCGGCCTCGAGCCGTACAGCACCTACCATTACCGAGTCATCGCGTCGAATGGCTCTGGTACCTCGCAGGGACGGGATCAGATGTTCACGACGACTCCTGGAGCACCGACGGCTCAGAGCCCGGCGGTGACCGTGGTGCACTCCGACCGCGCCATCTTTCACGGCGAAGTGGACCCCAATGGCACCCCAACGAAGGCCAGCTTCGAATACGTGGAAAACACGACCTTCCAGCAGAGCGGATGGGCCCACGCTGAAAAAACCTCGCCTGAAATCGAAATCGGGATGAGCAAGCACTACCAGAGCGTCAGCCAGTCGGTGGACGGGCTGGCACCGGACACCCTCTACCACTACCGAGTGGTCGGCAACAACGACAATGGCAGCGGCAACAGTGCGGCCACCTTCACGACCTTCGCCTTCACGCCGTCTTTCAACGATCCCTGCCCCAACGCGCACGTGCGCCAGCAGACGGGTACATCGCTGTTGCTCGACTGCCGCGCCTATGAGCTGGTTTCCGCAGCCAACGCGGGTGGATATGACGTCGAGTCGAACCTGGTTCCAGGTGAGACTCCGTTTGCGGGCTACCCGGAAGCCGAAAATCCCTCGCAGGTCCTCTACGGGGTCCACGATGGCGGCATACCCGGCACCGGGCATCCGACCAACAACGGTGTCGACCCCTACGTCGCCACTCGCACGGAATCGGGCTGGAACACAAAGTACGTCGGCATCCCCGCCAACGACCCCTTCGCCTCGGGCCCCTTCTCCTCGAGCCTTGAAGAAGCCGACGCGAGCCTCGACACCCTCGCCTTCGGCGGGCCCCACATCTGCTCCCCCTGCTTTGAAGACCACAGCACCGGGATTCCGGTCCACAGACCAAACGGCGAACTTGTCCAGGGAATGGCGGGCTTGCTTCCTCAACCGGCGGGCAAACCCGCCGGTTTCATTGGTCGCCGCCTCTCCGCCGATGGCACCCACCTCGTCTTCGGCTCCAAATCGAAATTCGAGCCCGACGCAAACGAAGGCGAAATCTCGATCTATGACCGCAACTTAAACAGCGAAGAAACCCACGTCGTCTCGAAGACCCCGGAAGGGCAGACGATGAAAGAAGAAGGCAAAGAAATCGGCGAGCTCGATATCTCCAAGAACGGTTCCCGGATCGTGATCGGCCATCTCGTCTCAGAAGTTGGCAACGCCCGCTACTGGCACCTCTACATGAACATCGGAGATTCGGGCAAAACGATCGACCTCACCCCCGGCACCACCCATGGCGTCCTATTTGATGGCATGACCGCCGATGGATCCAAGGTCTTCTTCAGCAGCGTCGATCACCTCACCGGCCAGGAGCCAGAACACAGCGGCGCTGACATCTTCGAAGCCGAAATCTCCGAAGGCGGCGCGACCCTTCACCTGATCTCCAAAGGCCAAGAAGAAACCTCCGGCGCCCCCGGCGACACCTCAACCTGCGATCCGGCCGCCAATACCAAGCACGAACACTGGAACACGACCGGCTCTGAAGAAAACTGCGGGGTCGTCGCGGTCGGCGGCGGCAGCGGCGTCGCCTCCGGGGACGGCACGATCTACTTCCTCAGCCCGGAGAAGCTTGACGGCTCTGAACACGGCGTCCAGAACGCGCCCAATCTCTACGTCTCAAGACCCGGTCAGCCGCCGCACTTCGTCGCCACGCTGGAGTCGAGCGCCAACGCGCCCCTACCGCTTCCTAGCCACCCCTTCCTCCGTGAATTCGGCGCGTTCTCCAATCCGACCGGCGTCGCGATCGAACACTCTACCGGTGACTTCTATGGGCTCGACGTCGAAACCACCGAAGGAACCGGCTATGTCTACAAGTTCAATTCGTCGGGGCAGCCGGTTGTAACCTTCGGCACAAAGGGCGCCCTCACCGTATCGGGAATGTGGGGACTGTTTAGCCTGCCGACCGAGCTCGCCGTCGATCAGTCAAACAACCATCTGTACATACCCTTTCTCTTCAGCAGCGTGGTCAAAGAGTACGACTCCTCGGGGAACGCGGTCGGCGAGATCCACACCAGCCTTCCCACCGGCGTCGCTGTCGATCAGGCCAATGGGCTCGTCTACGTCTCGAGCCTTTTCGGGGAAATCACCATCTACGAACCCAACGGCACCGAGGTCAGTTCCTTCTCGACGGGCTTCTCATTCCCAACCGGGCCGACCAGCGTTGCTGTGGACTCGACCGGCAAGGTCTACGTGTCCAATGGCGGCGGCCTCGCGCGCGCCAAGGGGATCACGAAGATTTTCAGTTCCTCAGGTACTCAGCTCGGCATCCTCACCGAAGCCCCCTCCAAGGGTCTTGCGGTGGATCCCAGCGACAACCACGTCTATGTGGATGAGGGAGGGAAGGTCGTCGAGTTCGACTCCTCGGGTAACCAGGTGAACGCCCCGACCGGTGCGGGTCTCCTCAGCGGATCGATCGGCCTTGCCGTCGACTCCGGCACGATTGGCGTCTCGAACCCAGGCCAGGCGAATATCGCCACCTTCGGGCCGGCGGTGGTTCCGCCCGACCAGAGTACCGACAACCCTCTCGTCGTCGACAGCGTCAGCTCACCCGGTACACCCGACACGGCCGACTTCCAGGTCAGCCCCTCCGGAAACTACGCAGTCTTCCCCTCGACCCTGCCGTTCACCGGCTACAACAACGCTGCCAATCCGGAGGTTTTCCGCTACGACGCGTCCACGGAAGGAATCTCCTGCGCCTCCTGCAATCCGACCACCGAGGAGGCGACGGGCGAAGCCACTCTCGCGAGCGACGGCCTCAGCCTGACGAACGACGGCCGAGTCTTCTTCAACTCGACCGAAGGTCTTGTCGACCGTGACCTCAACGGCAAGATGGACGTGTACGAGTGGTCGCCGCAGTTGCCGACTGCCGAAGTTGGAGCATGCCATACCGAAGGTGGATGTGTGGAGCTGATCTCTACCGGCACCAGCCCATTCAACTCAAGCCTGCTGGGAGCGAGCGCCAACGGCACCGACGCCTTTTTCTTTACTCGCGACACCCTGGTGACCGGCGATGAAAATGGGACGCGGGTGAAGATCTACGATGCCCGTGTTGACGGCGGCTTCCCACAGGTCCCGCCACCGCACGAATGCCAGGCCTCCGACGAGTGCCACGGCGCCGGCACTCAGGCTCCGTCTCCGCCGGACGTCAAAACCGTCGTCGGCACGCCGGTCGGAAATGCCGCGACCCCGACCAAGTGTGCAAAGGGTCGGGTTAAGAAGCTGGGAAGGTGCGTGAAGAGGCACCGCCCGCACCGTCATCACAAGTCACACCATAAGGCGCATCGCCATGGCTGAGACGCGGCGCAGCAGACAGATTGGCAAGAAGAATGAGACGATGAGGAGGCAGAACCTAAGCCAGATGGGGCCAGCGCATCGCTGCGTGTATGGCGCTGCGCTGCTCGTGTCGGCGAGCCTGCTGGCGGCCTTGGCGCTCGCTGCCCCCGCCCAGGCATCGGAGGGGGTGGACTCCTTTGGCACCTCCACATCGACCACTGCCGCGGGCGGGCACCCCGACATCTCGACCTCCTTCATGCTGCACGACCCGGGATCGCCGGAAGTTGCCCAGAACGTGATCTTCAACGCTCCCGAGGGCCTCTTCGGCAACCCCTACGCGGTTACCCACTGCACCTCCTCCGACTTCGCCCTGGACCAGTGTCCCTCAGACTCCCAGGTCGGGCTGGTCACCGTCTACTCGAACTTCCCGGGCAACGAAATCACGCAGTGCAGCATTGAATACGGCACGACGATAAGTTACGGGAGCTCGGCCCCTTGCTCGCAGTCCGTTCCGATCAAGGTCGCGACGCAGGTCAGTGCCGAAGCCACCGGTCTGGCGGCCGGGGTCACTTACCATTACCGGGTTCACGCTATCGACGTCGCCGGACATGCGGTGGACGGGACAGATCAGACCTTCGAAGCGGGCGGCGCGACCACCACCTTGCACGGTGAAGCTGAACCGTACCTGCTCGGCACAGCCCCCATCTTCGACGTCGATCCGCAAGCCTCCGAGACGGCGCTCTTCGCGTTCATCGTCCCGACCCTGGACATTCCGATCAACATTCCCGTCGCGGTGCGCACCGCCGAGAACGCTGGCACCGCCGGCGACTACGGTCTCCGCTTCACCGTGCAGGACATTAGCCAGGCGACTCCTCTTGCCGGCGCCAATCTCAGCTTCTGGGGCTTCCCCGCAGAATCCAGCCACGATGCCCAGCGTTTCCCCAAAGGAATATCTGGCGAACCGGCCAATTGCCCAGGAGTCGCAGATACGAGCTGTTTGGGCAAGCCGGTCGTCTCAAGCATTCCCGTTCAGCCGCTCACCGATAACCCGACGACCTGCTCCGGGCCCCTATCCACCAGCCTCAGGGTGGAAACCTACGGGGACCCAGAACACCCGACGACCGAACAGGCGAGCTATCCCGCGACGACCAGTTGCGATCTGGAGGTCTTCAACCCGGTTCTCTACGCGAGCCCGACGACCAATGCGAGCGACTCGCCGTCGGGCCTCAACCTTGACCTGAGCGCCCCTCAGTTCCTCGGCAGGGCCGCCTCCCCCTCGGAGCTGAGAAAAGCCATCGTCACCCTGCCGGAAGGCTTCACGATCAATCCCGACGCCGCCGATGGTCAGACGATGTGCACTGAAGAACAGGCAAACTTCGGCTCCGAGGGGCCAGCACACTGCCCCGACAACGCGAAGATCGGAACCTTCTCGATCGGCACCCAGGCACTGCCGGGTCGTCTTGAAGGATCGGTCTATATCGGCGAACCGCAGCCCGGCAATCAGTACCGTCTCTTCGAGATCGCCTCTGGCTTCGGCATCAACGCGAAGTTTGTCGGCACAGTACGGCCCGACCCCGTAACCGGTCGACTGACTGCCTACTTCGAAAATCTGCCTCAAGTCCCCTTCGAAGACTTCCAACTTCACCTCTTCTCCTCTGATCGAGGCCTGATGGCAACACCCACCCGGTGCGGGGTCTACACAACCGCAGCGGAGATGTATCCATGGAACGAAACGCTCCCTGAACAGGAATCGGCTCAGGTCTTCAGCCTCGAAACCGGTCCCAACGGTTCAACCTGCCCTGGACAGGTCCGTCCCTTTGAACCGACGCTTCTTTCAGGAACCTCGAATCCGGTCGCCGACGCCTACTCCTCCTTCACCCTCAAACTGAACCGCGAAGATGGCGACCAGTACCTCGGCAAGCTGAACTTCACGATGCCCCCAGGCCTGACCGCCAACCTGCACGGCGTCACCTATTGCCCCGAAGCCGACATCCTCGCCGCTGCCAACACCCTCGGCAAGGTCGAGCAGGCGAATCCGAGCTGCCCTGCTTCAAGTGAAATCGGCACCTCCAACGTCGCTGCCGGCCCGGGCTCACACCCCTTCCACGCCTACGGCAAGATCTACCTGGCAGGCCCATTCCAGGGCGCTCCGCTCAGCCTGGTGGCGATCACCCCGGCGTTGGCAGGGCCCTATGACTATGGAACCGTTGTAGTCCGCGTGGCCCTCCACGTAGATCAGCGAGATGCCCACGTGGTCGCCGACTCAGAAACCGTGCCGGAGATCATCGGGGGGATCCCGATCCGGATGCGCGAAATCCAGGTCAACATCAATAAGCCCAACTTCATGATCAACCCGACCAACTGCTCGGAATTCCAGACGGTCTCCGAAGGAGTCGGCGACCAGGGCACGAGGGCCGCATTCAGCTCTCCCTTTATCGCCGTCAACTGCGCCACGCTCGGCTTCACCCCGAAGATGGCGGTCACCCAACTCGGCGGCCACCGCTTCACTGCCCGCGGCAAGGACCCCGCCCTGCAGTTCGACCTCAACACGACCGAAGGCGACGCCAACCTCAAATCGGTCTCGGTGACGCTGCCAAAGACCTTCGAGATCGACCAGCGCCACCTCGGCAACCTCTGCTCCCGCTCCCAGCTGGAACGCGAACATTGCGCCGGGCGCCAGCCGATCGGCTTCGTCAAGGACGAAACGCCGCTGCTCGAAAAGCCCCTGGAAGGCCCGGCCTACGCCGTCTCCGGCTTTGCCTCAGGCAAAAACGTCCTGCCCCACATCGCCTTCATCCTCGGCGGCCAGGTCACCGTCGTGCCCCAGGCCGAATCGATGACGCTGGGTGGCGGGCGGCTGAAAACGGTGGTCCCGGTGATCCCCGACGTGCCGATCGGCCACTTCCGCTTCACCCTGCTCAGTGGCGCCCACGGCTACATCTCAAACACCGAAAGCCTCTGCGCCGCCAAGCCGATCGTCGCCGTGACGCTGAACGGCCAAAACGGCAAGACCCTGACCCAGCAGGTGAAGACAAAGACCGCCTGCAAGGCGAAGAAGTCAAAGCGCAAGGCAAGGCGCCACGCTCGCCGCTGAGCACCGACCCCGATCCCCTTCCAAGAGCAAGGAGCCAGAACCAGATGAAGTCAAAGCTGAAGGGCAAGCTGACCTACGCCAACGTCCTCTCCACCCTGTGCCTGTTCGTGCTCTTGGGGGGGAGCGCCTACGCCGCCCTGAAGATCCCCCGCAACTCGGTCGGCACCCGCCAGCTGCAGGCGAAGTCGGTGACCAACGGCAAGCTCGCAAACGGCGCCGTCAACGGCGCCAAAATCGCCGAAGGGTCGATCACCGGCGCCAACGTCAACCTCAATGCCCTCGGCACCGTGCCCCAGGCCGCAAACGCAGCCTCCGCCCAAAACGCCAACACCGTCGATGAACACTCGGCCTCCTGCCCACAGGGAGCGACCCTGATCAGGGGCCTTTGCTTTGACGCCCAGCCAAACCCCGCGGTCAGCTCGGTCAAGGAAGCAGCCGATCAGTGCGCCGCCAAGGGCGGCTACCTGCCCTCCCCGCTAGAGCTCTACTCGGTGCGCGGCGTGCTCAACCTGGGCACCGGCGTCGGCTCTGATCACCAATACACCGATGAGTTCTACGGCAACACCAACGGCACCAACTACCGCAC
>JBAVAR010000016.1:0-1690 GCA_049585815.1 Solirubrobacterales bacterium | reverse complement strand
CCCGCAAGGTCACGGTGCCACCACCCATGACCTCGGGCAAGGTGCGGGTCGGCCAGGGTAATTCGGACAACTTGTGCCTCCAGGTTTCGTCGAGCGGGAGCAGTCGCTGACCGACGGGCGCATATGCCGCCCCGGAAGTGGGGCGGTTGTAGAAGAGGTGAAGTTCGGTGACTTCACCCTGACCGTGGTGCGCCTCGGTCTCCACGAGAATCTGTCCGACGAGTGGGGTGATAGCCTTGACAGAGTTGGGTACGCTGAAGAGTCCTATCAGTGGCAGGCGCGCGTCAGTCAGGCGTGCTTGAACGCGCTCACCGACGGCCCAGACCTGCGGTTTGCCTGGGAGGTCCGCCAGCGTCTTGACCGCGAAATCGGCCACCACATCATTGAACTGGCCCACTAGTCCCTGATCTGAACCGAACACGACCGCTCTGATTACACCCGCAGCTTTCTTTTCGTTCCTTTCTACAATATATGGCGCCGTCCCGTTTTCTCGGAAGCATGCGCCCAACCCCAGTTCAACTGTGCGGTAGTAGCCGGCCAATGCGCTCACCGATTTTTCATATTGCCCTATGTTCGCGGCAGCCGCAGCCTTCATCGTGCGGACAACGGATTGGAGATCCCCAGCTCCGGCGATCTTTCGACGAAGACTGACCGTGGTCTTGCTCATGACTTGCCCTCAACCTCCGACTCGGGTGCGCCCTTCGTGTGGACTTCCGGCTTTGCTTTGGCTTCAGGCTTGGGCTCGCCTTTGGGTTTGGGCTTCACCTTCGTTTGGAGATCGGGCTTGGTTTCAGGCTTGGGCTGGAAGCGAGC
This sequence comes from Solirubrobacterales bacterium, assembly GCA_049585815.1. GTDB lineage: Bacteria > Actinomycetota > Thermoleophilia > Solirubrobacterales > 70-9 > DATLSM01. The sequence continues at coordinate 877 of JBAVAR010000016.1, read as the reverse complement.
AAGCGATTTGCGGGCGATTTGGACAATCGTTTCACGATCTGAGTCGCTCAATTTCTCAGCGCTATCCAATCGCTCGCGCACATCCACCGGGATATCCGCCGTCACCTCGCATAGGCAGTGTTCGGCCTCCGTCATCTGGTCAAGCGGCACTAGATCGAAGAGTTCCGCGGTCAAGGCCAGCAGCACAACGATTTGCGCGGGCACGGGAACGGGAGCGAATTCCGGCTGTTTGAGACAGGCGCGGATTCGCCGTCCGTGTTCGATCGACTTGCGGGTGTTTTCATCCAGGCGGGCTCCAAACCGGGAAAAGGTTTCTAGTTCCTCAAACTGCGCGTAGGCGAGCTTCAAGTCGCCCGCGACGGCGCGGTAGGCAGCACGTTGCGCTTGACCGCCAACGCGCGAAACGGATTTGCCGACATCGACGGCGGGCAGCACGCCCAACTCGAATAGCGACGGCGAGAGGTAGATCTGCCCATCCGTGATGGAAATCAAGTTGGTCGGAATATAGGCGGAAATGTCCTGCGCTTCGGTTTCGATGATGGGCAGCGCAGTGAGGGAGCCGCCGCCTAGTTCCTTGCGCAAATGCGTCGCACGTTCGAGCAGCCGCGAGTGGATATAAAAGATGTCGCCGGGAAACGCTTCGCGACCGGGAGGACGGCGCAGCAAAAGTGATAGTTCGCGGTAGCAGCGCGCATGATGAGTAAGGTCGTCGTACACGATCAGCACATCTCGGCCCGCTTCCATGAAGAATTCCGCGATACTGGTCGCGGCATAAGGAGCGATATAGGCTAGACCCGGCGGGTCGTTGCCTTCAGTCACGACGACAACGGTGTAATCCATCGCTCCATTTTCCCGCAAGGTTGCCACGGCCTTTGCG
>JBAVAR010000015.1:0-25019 GCA_049585815.1 Solirubrobacterales bacterium | reverse complement strand
AACCAGCCGAAGCGTTCGCTAGATCACCTGACAAGGCCCGTATGGCCCACTCGCCAGGCTCGGACGGCGGGGCGGTCTGCCCCGGGGGGCGAACGGAAGGGCGCGCCGGAAATTCAGGCTAACGCCGACCCACCCGTCTTCGTACTAGCCCCTCATCTCTCGCAAGCGCTACGGGGATGACCGCCGGCTATTCATTCCACGCAGCCCATCCTCCTCTGCCGACGCAGGGGAGGATGTCGTGGGTGGGGGAGGGTGGGGGAGGGCACCCCGATCAACGCTCCCCCCGGAGCCCTCGTATGACCCACCGCGGCGCCCCTCGCCTCGCCTTCGTCTCGACCCTCACCGCGCTCGGGCTCCTCGCCCTTACCGCGACCCCTGCCCTCGCCGCCAACCAGACCCTCAAAGTCACCATCGCCGGCCCAGGCTCGGTCACCGGCTCTGGCATCGAATGCGGCCACGCCGCCGGCCCCTGCGAAGCCGAAGTCGAAGAAGGCACGCCCCTGACCCTCACCGCCGCTCCCACCGAACGCGGCATCTTCAAAGCCTGGAAAGGCTGCGAAACCGAAAACGGCACCGAATGCACGCTGACCCCCACCGCCCCCACCGAAGTCACCGCCGAATTCACAGCCATCCCCCAGCAGACCCTCACTGTCACCAACCCCGGTGCAGGCCCCGGCGCCGGCACGATCACCAGCACCTCGCCAGGCGGCGAATTCACCCCAATCGACTGCGGCAACGGCGCCGCCACCTGCACCGAAACCTACAACGAGGGCGCCACCATCATCCTCTTCGCCACCCCCGACGAACACTCCACCGCGCCCATTGTCTGGCACGGCTGCAAGGCCAACCCCAGCGAAACCGAATGCGAAGTCGAAATGAGCGCCGCCAGATCCATCAAAGCCGAATTCACCGCTATCCCCCAGCAGACCCTTACCGTCAACGTCACCGAAGGCACCGGTGCAGGCACCGTCACCGGAACCTCCCCGGGCCCCGAATTGCCCCCCATCGAATGCATCGAAGGCACCGGCACCTGCGCCGCGCCATACAACCAAGGCACCGCCATCATCCTCTTTGCCACCCCCGCTCCAGGCTCTGCCTTCACCACCTGGACCGGCTGCACCACCGTCCTCGGCCCCACCGAATGCGAAGTCGCCCTCACCGAAGCCAAAGCGGTCAAGGCCGACTTCGGCGCCCTTCCCACCGCCACTGTCGATCCCGCCCAATCTGTGACGGCCGGCTCCGCCACCCTTGAAGCCAAGCTGAAACCGACCGGCGGCGAAATCACCACCTGCCAGTTCGAATACCGAAGCCAAGGCGAAACCGTCGAAGAAAAGCCTTGGACCCAGGCCGCCTGCTCTCCAGCTCCGCCCTACGAAGCCGAATCGACCCTCACCGCCAACCTCACCGCCCTCGCACCCGGCACGGTCTACCACGAGCGCATCCTCGTCGCCAACGCCAACGGCACCAATACCGCCGAAGGCCCCACCTTCATCACCATTGGCCGCTACGGCGCCACCGTCAACGACATCGGCTCCCCTGGCTCCGCCGCCGGCCAGCTCTCCGAACCCTCCGACGTCGCCATCAACGAAAGAACCGGCGACATCTACGTCGCCGACACCGGCAACCACCGAGTCGACCAATTCTCCTCAGCCGGTGTCTTCATCCGCGCTTTCGGCTGGAGTGTCGACGCCGCCGCCCCCCAGGAAGCCCTCCAGACCTGTACCGAAGCCACCGGCTGCCAGGCTGGCACCGCCACCCCCGGCTCTGCACCTGGTCAGCTCAACAACCCTGACTTCATCGAAGTCGATAACTCACCAGGCGGCGAAGGCAACCTTTACGTCGCCGACAACATCGAAGCTCCCCCCTTCGACCTCCACCGCGTCACTAAGTTCGATCAGAACGGCAACCTCGTCGCCTCCTGGGGCGCCGACGGCGCTGACGATTTCACCTCCGCCGGCCCGACCCAGGGCATCGCCGTCGACAACCTCGGCAACCTCTTCGTCGGATCCTCTCCTTACTGGACCGAATTCAGCCAAGATGGCATCCACCAAACCAAAATCCCTATCTCACCAACAAGCCTGCACTCCCTCCGAGCCACCAACGGCCACGGCATAGATGTAGGTCCCTCCGGCAATTTTTTCCAGAGCTCTGCTTACGGGGTCAGCATTGCAGAACCGGGAAGTATCTACGGGGGTGGCACCTTTGAAGAAGGTGGCGGACCGGGCAACCCTAGCGGCCTCGCCGTCAACCACCTAAACGGCGACATCTACGTCGACCATGGAACCTACATCAACCAGTTTGCGCTCTCCGAGGGCTGCCATATCAGGAGCGACTGCTCCCCTTCCGACTCTTTCGGCTCCGCTCAGTTGACCGCCGCCGCTGGACTCGCCATCGACCCCTCGACAGAAGTCCTTTACGCTGCCGATGCTGGCGCTGGCGACATCGCAGCCTTCACACCGCTTCCCCTTCCCACCCTCACTACTGTGCCGGCCACCGCCCTTGGGCCCACCTCGGCCACCCTTCGGGGCGAAGTCGAACCCGGCCCTGCCGCTGAAGTGCAGGAATGCCGTTTCGAATACGCCACCGAAGCTGAATTCCACCGACACGGCTTCAACGGCGCCCCGGCCGTCCCCTGCTCGCCCACGACCGCCACCGTCAAGACCGCCGTCGCCGCGGAACTCACTGGCCTCATCCCCTTCACCACCTACAACTACCGACTGGCTGCCACCGCCCCCGACGAGCACGGCTTTCCAACTTATGGGCGTGACCTCACCGTTACCCCTCGTCCCGTCCTCGCCCCGGGCATCGATGCTACCTCTTCCTCCGCCGTGACTCCCACCGCCGCCACCCTTGACGCCGAAGTCAATCCCAACTCCGCCCCCACCGTCTACCGCTTCCGCTACGGCACCACCACCGCCTACGGTTCCCAGACCCTCCCTAGCGAATCGATCGGCGAAGACGCTACCGACCACCCCGTCTCCACCCAACTCTCCGGACTCACTCCCGCCACCACCTACCACTTCCAGGTCATCGCCACCAGCGTTAACGGCACCGCCAGGGGCCCCGACAACACCTTCAACACGCCCGCCACGCCGGCCGTGTCCCAAACTTCCTCTTCGAATATCGGCCCGACTACCGCGACCCTTGCCTCTCAACTGCGACCCGGTTTCCGCCTCACCACTTACCACTTCGAATACGGCACCGGCGCCGCCTATGGTCACGACACTCCCGAGAGCGCTTCGATCGGCTCCGACAATTCCTTTCACCAAGCCACCGCTAACCTCACCGGCCTCGACCCTGGCACTACATATCACTATCGAGTGGTGGCTACAAACGAAATCGGCACCGCCGAAGGCCCAGACCAGACCTTCACCACCGCCCCCGAACCCGAAAAGAAGGTCACGCCGCCCCCAATCTGCAAGAAGGGTCATGTCTTAAGGCACGGCAAGTGCGTCAAGAAGCCCAAGCCCCACCACAAGCACCACAAGCGCGGAGGCCATAAGTGATATTCGCCACCAGGATCCGCTCGCGCCTCCGCCAATCCACTGCATTCTTTCCAGGTTCCGACCGCACGCCTCGCCAAGCAATTCAAGGACGCAGTGAGCGTTGGAACGCGATAGGGAGCAAGCACTCGAAATCTGGTTCTTCCGTGAAGCCAGCCAAGCGCGGCCAATCAAGTGTGCTCTGCTCGGCGAGGCAGGGTCAGCAATCAGTCCGACTTTGGATTATCTGCGCAGTTCGCGAGGCCGAAGCGCGGACGAAGAGCAAAGCCATGCACTTGTGGCGAGCGGGGGGCGAGGCGCTCATACCCGGGCGTGCGTTCAGCGCCGTCGGATGTGCGCTTGCCGCAATGGGGCTCCTGCTCATCACAGCCTCCGCCGCCTCCGCGAACGGTGCCTCCCACGAATTCACCACTACCTTCGGGTCCACCTCGCCCACATCCATCGTCTCCAACCCCTATCCGCTGGCAGGTGCGGACTCTATCGCCGTCGACCAGGCAACCGGCGATGTTTACGTGGCCGATGCTAACAACAACCGCATCGAGAAGTTCACTTCCACCGGCCACTTCATCCTCATGTTCGGCAAGGAAGTGAACCGGTCCAAGGTCGAACTGTACGAAGAACAGCGGGCTAAGCATGAACCGGTCACCGTCACCTCGCAGCAGCAGGATGTCTGTGATGCCGGCGAAACCTGTCAAGAGGGTACTCCTACAACCCTAGGCAGTTCGATCCAGCACGGCTTTTCCCACCCAGATAGTGTCGCCGTCGATAATTCTCCCGCTGGTCAAGGTGACGTCTATGTCACGGGAACATCCGGTAGTAGCCTATCGCTCTTCAAACTCAACTCCTCTGGTGAATTCGTTACGACCTGGCGGACCGAAGGCGTCTCAACTAGCGATGAACCCTACTCTAAGACGGTTGCCGTAGACGAGTCCAACGGTACTGTGTACTTCGATGGCGGCGGTGGCGGTAACGTCGAGCTCAATCCACACGGTGAAGCGGTAAGTGATATTCCGTCGTCCGAATTGTTTGGTACGTTCTTCACCGTTAATGCGTCGGGAGACCTATATTTTGCTTCCAGTGGAGTGCTCGAGGCAGGTCCCAACTTCGAAATCATCGGATTCCTTACCAATGAAGCTGGTACCGGGTTCTCTCTCGACTCCTCGCTCGGGGATTTCTATCTGGACACCGGCACCGCTATCAACCACTACGATGCAAACTGCGAGGCGGCCCGCGGGCCCTGTCAGCCGATCGATTCATTTGGTGCCGCCCAACTGGCTGCCGGCGGCGCCATGGCGGTCGACGAAAGCTCGGGAGCCGTTTACGCACTTAACCAGGTAGGTGAAGCTAGTGACGTCGCGGTCTTCACCGACATCCGCCCGCAAGTCACCACCGAACCACCCACCGAACTCACCGAAACCTCCGCAACCCTCCACGGCGCTGTCGATCCCGAAGCCAACGGACGAAACCACGGTACGATCACCAAGTGTTTCTTCGAATACGGTACCACCAATGCATATGGGCACACTGTTCCGTGTGAAGCCGAGGTCTCGCTCCCCTACACCGACAAAACTGAGGTCCAGGCAAGAATTGCTTCCCTTACTCATCTTTCTAACCTTCCGCCACAGACACAGTTTCACTATCGTCTGATCGCCGAAAACGAAATGGACGCAACTGGATTTGGCCACGACCAACCGTTCCTGACCACCGCTGTCCCTGCTATCAAGGGTATCTTCGCCGGCGAACTCACTGCCACCTCCGCCCACCTCTCATCCCGCGTCGATCCCAACGGTCTTCCTAGCACTTGTCGCTTCGAATACGGGACCACCACCGCCTACGGCCATACCGAGCCGTGTCCCGCCGAAATCACCGATGGGCTCTTTCAAGATCACACACTCGATGTGTCCCTGACCGGCCTCACCGAAGACGTCACCTACCATTACCGTTTGGTCGCCGAAAACGCAGACGGCGAAACCACCACCGCCGACGACACCTTCGCCTTTTTCCCGCCAAGCTGCCCCAACCAGACTGTCCGCCAGCAGACCCACGCCCCCTATCTCCCCGACTGCCGTGCTTACGAGCTTGTCTCTCCGCCCAACGCCGGCGCAACCCAGCTCTTCCCCGGCGGCCCCAACACCGGCTACGCCACCGACCCTTCTCGCCTCTCCTTCGTCGGCGCCAACGGCACCCTCCCCGAATCGGGTGGCAGCCCGATCGACGGCAACGGCGACCTCTACGTCGCCACCCGTACCGACACCGGCTGGGTCTCCCGCTACGTCGGCCTTCCCTCTTCCGAGGCTGCTCTCGACGGCGGTCCCCCACAGGGCCCGCCTGACTCCGGCTTTAGCGGGTCTGTCGTCGGCTTTGGACTCCAGCCCAGCGGTGCCTCCGGCCCAGCCAAGATCCAAAACGCCGTCCTAACCGACCCCTCGATGGACGCCTTCCTCGAGTTTAACGACGGCAATCAGAACGCTGGCACTTCCTCCTCGGTCGGAAATCCCACCCCGACCCCTTCATTTGCACCCTTTGTCTTTGGCGCCGATGGCCAACTCCACGAACGTTGGCCCACCGACCTTGGCGCCGTCTCCGAATCCGCTCACGCTCTCGACTGCCCCCCGATCAATCTCGGCGGATTTAATAATATTGCCTATAACTACTGCCCTGACGACGTCACCGCCTCTGCTGACCTCACCCACTTCGTCTTCGCCGATGAGGCCCACCTCTTTGCCCCCGAAGGCCAGCTCGCCGCCCCGGGCTCCGTCTACGACAACGACACCACTTCCGGCGCGCTCGCAGTCGCCTCCAAGCTGCCTGGAGGCACACCGATCCCCGCTCAGCCCACAGACCGCGCCGGCGACCCGCTTCAGATCCCCGCCGTCTCCGCCGACGGCTCCCACATCCTGATCGCAGCCCCCGGCACCGGCCCCTGCGGCTTCTCCACTTGCCCGGAACCGCCTTGCGGTATCCAGTTCAGCGCGGCGATGCGCTGCCCGCCCCAGCCCTCCAACCTCTATATGCGAGTCGACGACGCGGTTACCTACGACGTCTCCCAGGGCCACAACGTCAGCTATCTCGGCATGACATCCGACGGCTCCAGGGTCTTCTTCACCTCCGAAGAACACCTTACTGCAGAAGACTCCGATCACGGCGGCGCCAGCCTCTATATGTGGTCCGAGGCCGCTGCAAGCGAACAGAAACAGCCGCTCACCCTGGTCTCCCGGGGTGACAACGAAGGCAAACTCGGTGAACCCGGCAACACTGACGCCTGCGACCCTGCCGCTACCAATGGGTCTCCCTGGACCTCCAGGTGCGGCGTCGTCACGTACTCGGGCACTAATCTCTGTCAGCTGCCCGGCGGCGTCGGAGGCAACTGCCTCTCCGACAGCTCGGTCGCCTCCGAAAGCGGCGACGTCTTCTTCTTTTCCCCCGAGCAGCTCGACGGCTCCAGGGGCATTCCCGACCAGCCCAACCTCTACGACTACCGTGGTGGCCGTCTCCACTTCGTCGCGGCTTTCACCTCGGGCTCCTTCTGTCCCGGATCCAGAGAAACACAGCATAACGCTGCCGATTTCTGTTCCAACACTCCCATCGTCAGGATGCAGGTCACCCCCGATGGGACCCACATGGCCTTCGTCACCGCCTCTCAGGTTACCCCCTACGACAATGCCGGTCACCTCGAGATGTACACTTACGAACCCGCCGACGAAAAGCTTACTTGCGTCTCTTGCAACCCCTCAGGAGCCTCCCCCGAATTCAACGTCCAGGCCAGCCAGGACGGCCTCTTCCTTACCAACGACGGACGCGCTTTCTTCTCCACCGAAGAATCTCTCGTCCACGACGACACCAACCACGCCGAGGATGTCTACGAGTACGTCGAAGGCCGCCCCCAGCTCATCACCCCCGGTACCGGCGATACCCGTATCGAAGACGAACAGGGAGTCGCCGTCGAAAACCCTCCGGGTCTGGACGGTGTCAGCGCAAACGGCACCGATGTCTACTTCTCCACCTACGACACTCTCGTCCCCCAAGACGTAAATGGCAGCTTCCTCAAGTTTTACGACGCCCGCACCGACGGCGGCTTCGCCTCACCGCCCCCACCGCCACCCTGCGACGCCGCCGACGAGTGCCACGGCGAAGGAACGGCGCCTCCACCCGCCCTTCAGATCGAATCCTCAGCCCACCACGCCCGCGGCAACGCCGACCGCTCTGCCCACCACAAGAAGGCCAGGGTCAAGCGCCACCACCGGCGAGCCGCCGCGAGGCGAAAGCACCGAGTGAGATCGTCAGTGGTGCTTAGCGCGAGCGGGCAAAGCCGAGCAGTTGGGGCGAGCAAGCAATCGAACTTTGCTTCTTCTGCGCCGCGAGCGAAGACGAAGCATTTAGGGCGAGCCGCCCGCCACAACCGGAGGGCCGCCCGGTGAGCCCGCTTACCTACTGTCGTTTCGCCTCTTTCATCCGCACGCGAGCGACCGAGAACGCCGAGATGCGCCGCGCCATATGCGGTCTCAGTGCCGTCGTATGCTTGGTCGTCGCAATGGGGCTGCCCCTCTCCGCCGCGGCGAACACACCGATTGTCACCTACGCCGCCATCCCCTCCACCACTCAGGCCGGCGGACACCCCGATCTTGAGACTTCCTTTACCGTCAAAAACAGGGAAGTTCAGAGCAGCCGCAGCGCCTGCAACTGCGAGGACGCTAAAGACGCCACCGTTCACCTGCCCGCTGGCTTCATCGGCAGCCCGCGTACCGCCACCCCGCAGTGCACTCTCGCTGAGTTCACCGCCGACACCTGCGCCATCGATTCCCAGGTCGGCATCGCCAACATCGGCGCCAACGTTTCCGGCCTGGCCCAACTCGGCGTACGTTTCGACACAGCCATCTACAACCTCGTCCCCCCCCCCGACGAGGCCGCCTTGCTCGGCTTCAAGGTCTTTGCCTTCAACACCCCGACCTTCATCGTGCTCAGCGCGCGCACCGGTACGGATTACGGCCTCGACGCCGAGACCACTTCGATCTCCCACATCTATCCCCTGCTCGATATACAGCAGGTGCTTTGGGGTGTCCCCGCTGCCCACAGCCATGACCCCCTTCGCCTCGACTCCGCCGACAACCTCGAAGCGCCGGGGCTTACGGCTTATCAGGGTGAGCTCTGCAATGCCAGCGGTGAACCCCTCGCCAACGAAACAGACGAGCCGATTATCAACGACGAACCCAAAGAAGTCATCGAGCCCTGCGAGCTCAATGGCTTCACCCTCCCGCCCATCTCCTCCAACAGCCCCGAAGTTCCCTTGCTCCAGAATCCAACCACCTGCGAATCCTCCCTTTCCTCATCCTTCGAAGTCCTCTCCTACGATGGCGGCCTCACCACCGCCAGCGATCCCTGGCCGCCGATGACTGGGTGCGACCAACTCTCCTTCAACCCCTCGCTATACGCCCAGCCGACTACTACCGCCACCGACACCGCGTCCGGCATCGACGTCGACCTCGAAGTCCCCCAGAACCAGAGTCCCTCGGTCCCTTCGCCCTCCGAGCTCCGCGCCGCCACCGTCACCCTCCCCGAAGGCTTCTCGATAAACCCCGGTGCCGCCGACGGCAAGACCGCCTGCACCGACGCCGAAGCTCTCATCGGGCCCTTTGCCTCTGAAGCAGAAGCCCACTGCCCTGAAGACTCCAAGGTCGGCAGCCTCACCATCGAAAGCTCGACCCTCCCCGGCCCCCTCCCCGGTTACGTCTACCTCGGCCAGCCCGAGCCCGGCAACCGGTACCGCATCTTCTTGGTTGCCAACGGCTTCGGGACCCACATAAAGCTCGCCGGCACCGTCACCCCCGACCCCCAGACCGGCCGCCTCACCATCTCCTTCACCGAACTGCCCCAGACGCCATTTACCTCCTTCTACATGCACTTCTTCGGCTCCGAACGCGGCCTCCTCGCCACCCCCACCCAGTGCGGCACCTACCCCGTTGAAAGCACCTTCACCCCCTGGGACTCCTTCCTCTCAAGACAGACCTCGACCCAGTTCTTCCAACTCAAATCGGATCCGGGTGGGGCCTCCTGTCCCAACGGGCCTCGCCCCTTCACCCCCAGCTTTCAGGCGGGCTCCACCGGCCATATCACCGCCGGTGCCCATGCGCCCTTCACCCTCGAAATCACCCGCCCTGACGGCAACCAGAACCTCACCGGCCTCACTGTCACCACCCCGCCCGGTTTCTCCGCCACCCTCAAGGGCATTCCCTACTGCCCCGATGCCGCCCTCGACCAGGCTGCCGCACCCGCCTACTCGGGTCTCGAACAGGAGGCCAACTCCAGTTGCCCACCCGGCAGTCAGATCGGCACCTCGGTAGCCGGCGCTGGCGCTGGCACCCACCCCGTCTATTTGCCGGGCAGGGTCTACCTAGCTGGCCCCTACAAGGGCGCTCCCCTGTCCCTGGCTGTCATCACCCCCGCTGTCTCCGGCCCCTATGACCTCGGCAACGTCGTCATCAGAGCCGCCCTGCACGTCAACCCCGAAACCGCCCAGATCACCGCCGTCTCCGACCCTCTTCCCCTCATCCACGAAGGCATCCCTCTCCGCCTCCGCTCGGTTCGCGTTGAACTCAACCGCCCTGACTTCACCCTCAATCCCACCAACTGCGACCCCTTTTCGGTCAACACCGAAATCTCCGGCTCCGAAGGCGCTCTGGCAAGCCCCTCGGCCCACTTCCAGGTCGCCAATTGCGGCACCCTCCCCTTCTCCCCCAAGCTCTCCGTCCGGCTTGCCGGCTCGACCAAGCAGGCCGGCAACCCCGCCCTCACCGCCACCCTCACCGCCAGCCCCGGCGAAGCCAACATCTCCCGCACCCAGGTCACCCTTCCCCACACCGAGTTCGTCGACAACGCCCACATCAGCGACCCCTGTACCCGTGTCCAGTTCGCCGAAGGCCAAACCCCGGGTGAAAAATGCCCCCCCGGTTCGGTCCTCGGCTTCGCGCACGCCGAAACCCCACTCCTCGCCAACCCCCTCGAAGGGCCCATCTACCTCCGCTCCACCGGTCGCGCCGGCCTCCCCGACGTCGTCGCCGCCTTAAACGGCCAGATCGACATCACCCTCGACGGTCACGTCGACTCCGTCGGCGGCCGCCTCCGCACCACCTTCCCAACCGTCCCCGATGCCCCCATCACCAAAGCCATTCTCAGCTTCGACGGCGGCCATAAGGGCATCATCGAAAACTCCCCCGGGGTCTGCTCCCACCCCCTCCACGTCACCGCCAAGATTACGGGGCAAAATGGAAAGTCTGCAAATCAAAATCCAGTCTTGAGCACACCCTGCGTGAAAAAACATAACCGCAAGCACACTCGCCATCCCCGAGCTGCACACGCTCACCGGGTAGGGAGGCGCTGATGATCTCCTCAGCCTTGCGGGGTGTCTCTTCGACTGCGTCCGTTCCTCCTACCAAAATATCTTTTAAGAGGTCGGCTGGGTTCGGCCAGGTGAGACCGGCCCGCTCCTCGCGAGCGAAAACAAAGTGCGCCGCGGACGCAGGGAGGGTCAATGGCATCGCCATTTGCCCGACCGAGGACAAAGGTGCGCGCAGGTTTGCAGCCGCGAGGACGGTGCCTGGATCGACTGACCGGACTCAGCGGGCCTTCCGAGTCCCTGACGCTCCCGTCTCTAAATTCACCCTTAGCTTGGACGGCGGTAACAAGGGACTCCTTGTCAGCAGTGAAAACCTCTGCCACGCACCCCAGGTTGCGACCGTCAAGATGGCTGGCCAGAACGGCAAGAACGCCAATGCCAACGTAACCATCCAGACCCCCTGTGGCTCCAGTGGGCGTGCGAAGGCAGCAAAGCGCCACCAAAGCCGAGCCAACCCCAACCGGAGGGCCGGTCGATGATCCGCGCTCAGCTCAACATCTTCCGCACCCTTTCGACCGCACTCCGCAGCCGGGAGTGGGGGAGAGGTGCGTTTTCATCCCGGTCCACCCCCGCGGCCCAGTCGCCCCTGGTAAGTCCCGCGACCCCCTCGCCCGCACTAGCGCGAAGCGCGGAGCAGTCGGCTCAGGGTTTCCAGGACGCTGGCGCCCCCCACCGCCCCCGGACGCGAAGCGGAGGAGGCGATGGTTTATGTGATGGGACCAGCGCTCAGGCCGGTCCCAGTCACGATCTGATTCTTCCTGGGGCCGGCCTGAGCGCCCTGGCGTCCACCTCTCACACGGCCACGCGTGTCCGATCCGCCACCCGCCGGAACCCCCTCCGCGGCCGAGTCGCCGCAACCGCGGTGGCTGTCTGCTGGGCGCTGCTCCTCGTGGCCGCGCCGCAGGCCCTCGCCGCCCCCCGCACCAAGGTCGCCGAAATTCCCACTACCGGCTCTTACGGAGTTGCCTTTGACGCCCACGGCGACGCCTGGATCGGCGAAGAAGGCGGCTCCTTCTCCGAGGACAAGCCCTATCCCTCGACCGAAAAAATTGAAGAGCTCAGCGGTGGCATCAAAGGAGACTTCGCCGTCGATAGCGCTAACGGCTACCTCTACGTCGCCAAAAATGGCGGTTATGGACCTGGCAACGAAAACGTCATCGAAGTCTTCAAACCTCTGGAAGGACACCTTGTGCATGTCGAAGGGTTGACTCAGCCAGTCGTCAATAGCGGGACACCCCCCAGTTCATCCGTCGTTGTCGATAATGCCACCGGTCCCTATGACGGGACGGTATACGTCCTCGACACGTGCAGCGAGGCTTGCCCTGTAGCAATTCACGCCTACGAATCCGATGGTCAACCAGCCGAACTGGCTGCTGGTTTCAATGTTCCTGAAACCGCTACCGAAATCGCCATAGACGGCGAAGGCAATGTCTATGCCTACGACGGAGGATATGGTGGCCTCGGTGAAATAGAGGAGTACAAGTCGAGCGGTGAATTCGTCCGCACGTTCACCGGCTCCGACCCCGAATACTTCGAAGCGAGAGAACATTTCAGCCCCATCAACTCTCAGGGCTACCTCTACCAAGCCGCTGGCGAAAAGGTCGAAATCCTCAGCCCCACCTCTACTCCCGAAGTCACCTACCAACCGGTCACCGAACCCACCCAGACCGCCGGTACCCTGAACGCTACCGTCGATCCCCGCAAGACCGATGGGGGCGGCAATATCACCGAATGTCGCTTCGAATACGTGGAAACGTCCAAGTACAAACTTGAAGCCGAAAACCCCTACATTGAAGGCCAGACGGTCGCTTGCCTCAACGGCGAAGGTGAAGTGATCGGGACTTCTGGAAGCCCGATTGAATCCAGCGCCACGGTCCACGCCGAGATCTCTGCCTTAAAGACCGAGACCACCTACCATTACCGCCTCGTTGCCACCAACGGCGCAGGGTCTGAAGCGACTCGCTACGGCGCCGACCAGACCTATGCCCCTCACCAAGTGCATGGGCTACTGACCGGGGAGCCTAGCGAAGTCGAAGCCCACGGAGCCCTACTCCACGGTACCTTTTTTGGCAGCGGCGAAGCAACCCACTACTACTTCGAATGGGGGACCACTGAGAAATACGGAGAAGACACCGCGGTGCCCCCCGGTGAAGTGGTCTCGCCAGGCGCCGGTGTTCTCGAAAAGCTTTCGTTCAACCTCAACGATCTCGAACCCAACACGGTCTATCATTATCGGATCGTCGCCGAAAACAGCCAAGGAGTAAGCCACGGCGAAGATCGCGCTTTCAGGACGAGCCACTCCCAGCCGGTGATCAAGGAGTTCGTCACCGAAGTTCAGGCCGACAGCGCCGTCCTCAGGGCCCACATCAACCCCGGGGGCATCGAAACCACTTATCACTTCGAATACGGCACCTCCGCTTGCTCCTCTCAACCTGACCCCTGCGCCGCCACTCCCGTTCCCGACGAAAATATCGGCCACGGCCGTACCTTCCAGAGCGTTAGCACCCATTTGGGTGCCCTCCACCCCAGCACCGTCTACCACTACCGAGTTATCGCCACCAACGAAAGGAGCCCCACGGGCGGCACGGCGGGGGCAGAACAGACCTTCACCACCTTCCCCTTCGTCCCCCAAGTCAATGACACCTGCCCCAACGTTCACTCTCGCCAGCAAACCGGTGCCGCGCTGCTTCTCGACTGTCGCGCTTACGAGCTCGTCTCGGACCCCGACACCAACGGCTTCGACGTCGAGTCCAACCTCATCGAAGGCCAGAATCCCTTCCCCGGCTACCCCGAGGCCTCCGGCGCGACCGGTACTTCGCGACTTCTCTACGGCATCCACGACGGCGGCATCCCCGGTACCGGCCACCCCACCGACCGTGGTCTCGACCCATACGTCGCCACCCGCGGCCCTGAAGGCTGGACCACCGAATATGTCGGCATCCCTGCCGACGGAACCCCATCCACTGTCCCGTTCGCTTCCACCCTGGAGGAAGCTGACGCTGGCCTTGACACCTTCGCCTTCGGTGGCTCCGAGATCTGTAAGCCCTGCTTTGGCCCCGGTCACACTGAAGTCGGCCTCCCGGTTCACCTTCCGAATGGCGAATTGACCCAGGGTATGGAAGGCTCCATTCCCCAGCCCGCCGCCAAAACCGCCGGTTACGTCGCTAAGCAACTCTCGGCCGACGGCACCCACCTCGTCTTCGGCTCCACCTCCCAGCTGGCCCCTGGGGGAAACGCCGATGGCGCCGAACCCTCGATCTACGACCGAGATCTGAAAACCGAAGAAACTCACGTCGTCTCCAATGAGCCCGGGGGAACGCCCATCCCCTGCCTCACCAACTGCGAGACCGATGGCATCGCCGAGCTTGACATCTCCTCCAACGGCTCCCATATTCTCCTCGGCCAACTCGTCGAAGAATCCGAAGGCGCCAGGTACTGGCATCTCTTTATGAACGTCGGCGACTCGCTCCACACAGCCGAACTAACCCCCGGCGCCAGTGAGGGCGTCCGCTTCGACGGCATGACCGCAGACGGCACCAAGGTCTTCTTCTCCTCCGATGAACACCTCACTCACGAAGACGAGGAACATAGCGGCGCCGACATCTATATGTGGGAAGAAGGCAGTCCGCTCACCCTCATCTCCAAGGGCGAGAAGGAAGAACCAGGCGCCCCTGGTGATACCGCTTCCTGCGATCCTGCCTCCAACACCGCCCATTCTCACTGGAACACCACCGAAACCAACGAGGAGAACTGCGGAGTCCTCGCCGTCGGCGGCCGGGGTGGCGTCGCCTCCTCTGGCAGCACGGTTTACTTCCTCTCCCCCGAGCTTCTCGACGGAGTTGCCCACGGTGTCCAAAACGCCCCCAACCTCTACTCTGCCCGCCCCGGTTCAGCGCCCCACTTCGTCACAACCCTTGAGTCAAGCGCCAACGCGCCCCTGCCGCTCTCCGAACATCCGTTCCGCCGCTCGGTTGTTGCCGGCGCTGCCGACGAGCTAGCCGGAGTCGCTATCGATTACTCCGATGGCGATGTCTACACCATGTCTAACCCACCACAGGCAGGGGAAGTCTGGAAACTCGACTCTTCCGGTGACCGCGTTGCGAATTTCGGTATCGAAGGCAAGGTGTCCGGAGGAGAATGCGAAGGACACTCGTTCTATAATGCCTATGACCTTCCTGGGGCTATTGCCGTCGACAACGACCCCTCCAGCCCCTCCTACCGCGATCTCTACGCCCCAAGTCTTGAAAATGAATTCGTCGACAAGTTCAGCCCCTCCGGCAAGTGCCTCGGCTCGATTCCGGTCCGGGTGCCTTCTGCAGTCGCGGTCAATCCGAGCAATGGCGATCTCTACGTCACCAGTGGCTTTCGCAATAACCCTTCCGTTAAGGTCTTTGCGCCTAGCGCGGACGAAGAATCCACGCCGATCATGGAATTTCCGACTATTGAAGCTGCCAACGGCATTGCGGTAGATTCCCACGGCACTGTATATGTCACCAATGGCAGTTTGGCCAACGAAATTGGCGAAGCGGTTGCTTATACTGCCTCTGGCACTCTCATCGGTAAGTTGGCATCCCCCGCCGGCGGGGTCGCCGTCGACACCGCTGGCGACCCAGAAGAAAATCCCGACTACAATCACGTCTACGTCGAGGAAGACGGCCAGGTCACCGAGTTCCAGCCTGCTGTCGGCGAAACGCTCGGGGCACAGATTGGTGGTCCCACCGGCGCCGGCCTCATCGGCGGCAATGCCCAGGGCAGCCCGCCAACCGGCATCGCCGTCGACGCTGGCACAATCGACGCCACTTCGATCCAGAGTGGCAAGCTCTTCGAATTCGGCTTCCGGATTATTCCTCCCGATCCCGAAACCGACAACCCCTTAGTACTCGACAGCGTCGGCGAACCTGAAGTTCGCCATACCTCTGACTTTCAGATAAACCGCTCAGGCAACGAGGCGGTCTTCACCTCGACTTTACCTCTCACTGGCTATGACAGCAACGACCATCACGAGATTTTCCGCTATGACGTACCGACTACGACGCTAACCTGCGTCTCCTGCAATCCGACCGGCGAGCAGCCGTCGGGCGACTCTACCCTGGCCCTCAACGGCGCGAGTCTTACCGCCGACGGCCGCGTTTTCTTCAACTCCAACGAAGCACTCATCGACCGCGACCTGAATGAAAAGGAAGACGTCTATGAGTGGGAGCCTGAAGGCGCCGGTCCCACCCAGGGCCGCTGCGCACCGACCAGCCCCACTTTCACCAGGGCTTCTGGCGGCTGCCTTGATCTCATCTCCACTGGCATCAGCCCATATAACTCCAGCCTCCTCACCGCCTCTTCCGACGGCACCGACGCCTTCTTCTTCACCCGCGAAGCACTCGTCCACGGCGACGATAACGGCAGCCGCGTCCGCGTCTACGACGCCCGCGTCGAAGGCGGCTTCCCCTTCATCCCGCCTCCGGTCCCCTGCAAGGCATCCGACGAGTGCCACGGCGCCGGCAGCCCACCCCCGCCCCCGACCAACATCCAGTCGGTCGGCCAATCCCCCGGCGGCAACGAATCCTCCATTAATTCCACCGAAGAAAAGTGCAAGAAGGGCTTCGTCAAGAAGCACGGCACCTGCGTCAAGAAGCCTATGCACAACAAACACCACAAGCACCACAAACGAGTGCGCCATGAACGCAGCAAGAAACATCGGGCCAAGAAGGGTTCGGTGCACTCTTGATGCGGCGCTGTACAGGAGATGGAGGTAGGCCCTCCGTGATCGCCTTGCAGGAGGAGGTCACAAACCACCGCAAGGTGCGGCGGTCAAGAGCTGTCCGTGCTGAGCGTTGCGGGAAAAGGCGTGACATTGAGCACGTCAGGTATGGCCCGATGAAGGCGAGCGAAAGCGAACCACCGAAGACATGTCGAAATGTGTCAGATGGCATCGAAACCAGGTATGTCGTTTTATCCTGGGATGAGTCTGGGGGCGACCTGCTTATTGCCCAGGCGGTGCCCGGCATTCAGGTGGCGCGAGCGCGGGCCAGGCTCCTATACGGAACATGGGAACCTGTCGTCTCGCGGGAAGGACGGCTCATGGTCACTGACCTCCGGCCGGCCCTCCCAGGGAAGGCCCCAAGCGGCAGAGACCGCAAGGGGCGAAGTCCTGAGGCGAGGCACAGGGGCGGACCGCCCGGTAGTAGTGATGAAGGCCCCGTAACGGGGTTGGAGCGAAGCGGGCGGGCCATCCAGGCGAAGTTGACGGTCAACCACGAAGTGAGTGGGAGGAGCCGATGACCGAGCCAAAGTCGAAGGTCAAGTCGTTCAGCATCGAGAAGAGGGTTGTCTGGGAGGCCTGGCAGCAAGTGCGGGCCAACCAGGGCGCTCCAGGTGTTGACGAGGAGTCGATTGCGGAGTTCGAGGGGAACCTGGAAGGGAACCTCTACAAGCTCTGGAACCGGATCTCCTCTGGTACCTACATGCCGCCCCCGGTGACGGCGGTGCAGATACCGAAGAAGGATGGGCGAGGGGTCAGAACCCTCGGCGTGCCCACCGTCGCCGACAGGGTCGCGCAGACGGTCGCAAGGCTATATCTGGAGCCAAGGGTGGAGCCGATGTTCCACCCCGACTCCTACGGCTACCGACCGGAGCGCTCGGCCCTTGACGCGGTGGGGACATGCCGGGAGCGGGGCTGGAAGTCGGACTGGGTGATCGACCTCGATCTCCGCTCCTTCTTCGACACCGTCGACCACGACCTCATCCTCAAAGCGGTAGCCGCCCACACCAAGGAGCGGTGGGTACCCCTCTACGTCGAGCGCTGGCTGAAGGCCCCGCTCGACAATGGGGACGGCACCCTGGCAGCGCGTGATCGTGGCACCCCGCAAGGGTCCGCGATCTCCCCGCTGCTCGCCAACATCTATCTGCATTACGCATTCGATTCGTGGATGGCCAGGGAGTTCCCGGTCGTCTCCTTCGAGCGCTACGCAGACGACGTTGTCGTGCATTCCAAAAGTGAGCGCCAGGCGCAGTTCGTGCTCGGCGAGATCGAGAAGCGGATGGCGGATTGCCACCTGGCGCTAAACCAGGACAAGACGCACATCGTCTACTGCAAGGACTCGAATCGCAAGGGCTCTCACGAGCATGAGCGCTTCGATTTCCTCGGGTACACGTTCCGTCCCCGAAAGGCAAAGAACCACAGGGGCGAGCTGTTTACCAGCTTCCTCCCTGCGGTCAGCGACGGAGCCGCCAAACAGATACGCCGGACGATCTGGAAATGGAGGATTCACCTATGGAGCGGGGCATCCCTCACTCACATCGCACGGGAAATCAACACGGTCGTGCGGGGTTGGATCAACTACTACGGGCACTTTTACCCGAACCAGTTGGCCCAGACCCTCAAGTCCATCGACCGTTACCTGGTGCGCTGGATGGTGCGGAAGCTCAAACGACTGAGAGGTCGTCGCAAGCGGGGCTGGGCGCTGTTGGCAGACGTGTTCGCACGCGAGCCAGAGCTCTTCGTCCACTGGCGGTTGACCCGATCCTACGACCGAATGGTGGGAGCCGTATGACGGGAGACTGTCACGTCCGGTTCTGCGAGAGCCGGGGGCTGAGATGCCCCCGGCCACTCACCACCAAGCACAAGCGCGGAGGTAAGAAATGACCCCCTCTCAACGCACCTCCGCCGCCCCCACCAAGTGCCCTAGTCGCCACCGTCGGTCCCAACGCGGCATCCTTGCCGCAATTGCGACCCTGCTTGCCTTTGGCGCACTCGCCGCTCCTGCCTTCGCATCGCAGAAAATTACCTCCTTCGAAACCACCTCCTCCGACACCACCGCCGGCGGCCATCCCGATCTCTCCACCTTCTTCACCCTTGAAAAGCCGGGCGAACCCGAAGCCGCCCAGAACGTCGTCTTCAACGCCCCCAAAGGCGTCTTCGGCGACCCTGGATCGATCGCCCTCTGCACTGCCTCAGACCTCGCCTTCGACCGCTGCCCCTCCGACTCCCAGGTCGGCCTCATCACTGTCTATGCCGACTACCCCGGCGACACGCTCGAAGAATGCGACTTCGAATACGGCGAAACCGAAGAATACGGCCACCTCGCCCCCTGCTCCCCGTCGGCCCCCATCTCTGCTGTTACCGAAGTCAGCTCTGAAATTACCGGTCTGACGCCCGCCACCACCTACCACTACCGTCTCTCCACCAAATCCGCGGGAACTACCACTACCGGCTTCGATCAGACTGTTACCGCCACCGCTCCGAGCGCCACCCTCACTGCCCGGGCGAAACCCACCCCGCTCGGGACCGCTCCGATCTTCAACATCCAGCCCGCCCCCGGCCAGACCGCTCTCTTCGCCTTCATCGCCCCCACCGTCGACGTACCCGTCGAGATCCCCGTCTCAGTCCGTACCGGTGCCGCCGCCGGCGGCGCCGGCGACTACGGCCTCCGCTTCACTGTCTCCGACATCACCCAGCTTATTCCGCTCGCCGCGGCCAACCTCACCTTCTGGGGATTCCCCGCCGAAACCAGCCACGACACCCAGCGCTTCCCCAAGGGCTCTCCCGGTGTTCCCGCCGGTTGTCCCGGGTTCACCAATACTGGCTGTCTCACCGGTTCAACTGAGGCGGGCATTCCTGTCCACCCCTTCACCTCAAATCCCACCGTTTGCACCGGCGCGCCGCTCACAACCAGCCTCGAAGTCCAAACCTACGCCGATCCCAGCCACCCCTCCCACAAACAGGGAAGCTATCCGGCCACCACTGGATGTGACTCGGAGGTTTTCTACCCCGCCTTGGGTACTAGTCCGACCACCACTGAAACCGACGCGCCTTCCGGTTTGAATGTCACTCTCTCTGCTCCCCAGTTTCAGGGTTTCGCCGTCTCCCCATCGGAGCTCAAGTCCGCCGAAGTAACTTTGCCTGAAGGCCTCACCATTAACCCCGACGCCGCCGACGGGCAGAGCGACTGCACCGAAGCTGAGGCAAACCTTGAATCAGAAGGCCCCGCCGACTGCCCCGACAACGCCAAGGTCGGCACCTTCTCGATCGGCACCGAAGCCCTCCCCGGCCGCCTCGAAGGCTCCGTCTACATCGGCGAGCCCAAGCCGGGCAACCAGTACCGCCTCCTGCTCACTGCCTCGGGCTTCGGCATCAACGTCAAGCTGATCGGCTCCGTCTTGCCCAATCCGATTACCGGCCAGGACACCGTTGTCTTCCCCGAACTCCCCCAGGCCCCCTTCTCCGACTTCCAGCTCCATCTCTTCGCCTCCGACCGCGGCCTGATGGCGACCCCGACGGCCTGCACTATCTACACCACCCGGGCTAGCTTCCTACCCTGGAACGAATCGCTTGCCGGACAGCACTCCAGCCAGACCTTCGGCCTTCAGGAAGGCCCTCACGGCAGCGAATGCCCCGGCCAGATCCGCCCCTTCAAACCGACCTTGGTCGCCGGAACCGGCAACCCCGAAGCCGGCGCTTTTAGCTCCTTCACCCTCAAGCTCAACCGCGAAGACGGCGATCAGTACCTCGGCAAGCTCAACTTCACCATGCCTCCGGGCCTGACCGCCAACCTCCACGGGGTCACCTACTGCCCAGAAGCCGAGATCCTCGCAGCTGCCAACACCCTCGGCAAAACCGAGCAGGCCGACCCCAGCTGCCCGATGAGCTCTGAGATCGGCACCTCCAACGTCGCCGCCGGCCCCGGCGAACACCCCTTCCACGCGGTCGGCAAGATCTACCTCGCCGGTCCCTTCCAGGGTGCGCCGCTCTCTCTGGTCGTGATTACTCCGGCGCTGGCGGGTCCCTACGACTACGGCACTGTGGTGGTGCGAGTGGCGCTGCATATCGACGAACACGACGCCCACGTGATCGCCGACTCCGAAACGGTCCCCTCGATCATCGGCGGCATCCCGATCCGCATGCGCGAAATCGCCGTCAACATCAACCGCCCTAACTTTATGATCAACCCGACCAACTGCTCCCCTTTCACCGTCGCCTCCGAAGGTATCGGCAACCAGGGTACGGCTGTCAGCTTCTCCTCTCCCTTCCAGGCTGTTAACTGCTTCACCCTTCCCTTCAAACCAAAGATGACGATCGCCCAGCTCGGCGGCCACAAGTTCACCCAGCGCGCCAAGGACCCCAGCCTCCAGTTTGACCTCAACACCACCGCAGGCGACGCCAACATCAAGTCGGTAACCGTCACCCTCCCCAAAGCTTTCGAGATCGACCAGCGCCACCTCGGCAACCTCTGCTCCAAGGCCCAGCTTGAACGCGAACACTGCGCCCGGCGGCAGCCGATCGGCTTCGTCAAAGATGAAACCCCGCTGCTTGAAAAGCCCCTCGAAGGCCCGGCCTACGCGGTCTCCGGCTACGCCTCCGCCGGCAACGTCTTGCCCCACATCGCCTTCATCCTCGCCGGCCAGGTGACGATCGTCCCCCAGGCCGAATCCCACACGATCGCAGGCGGAAGGCTGAAAACGGTCGTCCCGGTGATCCCCGACGCCCCGGTCGGCCACTTCCGCTTCAGCCTGCTGGGCGGAGCCCAGGGCTACATCTCAAACACCGAAAGCCTCTGCGCGGCCAATCCGGTGATCGAAGTGCAGATGAACGGCCAAAACGGCAAGTCGATCACCCAGAGGGTGAGGACGAAGACCGCCTGCAAGGCCAAAAAGCACAGGCGCCACAAGCTTCACCACCCCAAGAGCCAACGGAGACATCGCTGATGACAAATCCAAGCTTGAGGCAGCCAAAAGCCTCCCAAAGGAGCTAGACAGATATCATGCGCCCGCTTCGAGAGAGATTGACATTCTCCAATGTTGTGTCGATTGTCGCGCTGTTCGTCGCCCTCGGCGGTAGCGCCTACGCTGCGATCAGCATTCCGCGGAACTCGGTCGGCACCCGCCAGCTCAAGACCAAGGCCGTGACCAATGGCAAGCTCGCCAATGGTGCGGTCAGCGGCGCCAAAATTGCCGAAGGCGCGATTACCGGCCAAAATGTGAATCTCTCTGCGCTGGGTACCGTGCCCCAGGCAGCCCACGCCGCATCGGCATCAAACTCCGACGCTGTGGGTGGCCACGCGGCCAGCTGCCCCTCGGGCACCACCCTGATCCGCGGCCTCTGCTTCGACAACCACTCCAATCCTGTCGCTAACAATCTCGAACAAGCGGCTCAGGCTTGCGCGTCCAAGGGAGGTTGGCTACCCACCCCGATCCAACTGCTATCTGTCAGGGAAATACTCAACCTTGGCACCGGAGTAAACGAAGAACAGTTCCAATACACCGACTCCTACTACAACAGCCCTGGTGGCGGCAACTACCGCACTATCGTCGTCGACGGCGTCGAAGAACCCAAAGAATACGAACCCACCAAGCCCGCCTCCTACTACTGCGTCTACCCGCTGGTGCGCTAAGGGGAGCCAGTGGCAAGGGATTGGAGTGGCGGCTCTGGCCGCAACTCGTTCTAGCAGCAATGGGGAATCTCGATGGCGACCCGAATCACCTGCATCATCCCTGACGAAAACGATCCAAATGATCGCCTGGCCGGCGTCGGCGGCCTGCACGGCTGGACGGAGTGGGAGGTGCAGATCATCGGCGAGATCGAAGACGGCGCCAACTACTATGTCGAAATCGACGACCAGCGCGTAGAGGTGGTCGTCGCCGAACACGACGGCCGCAAGTACCTCTCTACCAACCTCGACCAGAGCACCACCAACCACCTCCTCTCCCTACCCCACTACCGGTAACGGTGCGCCGCTTTGGCGAGTAGACGTATCTAGTAGCAGGCGCAAAGGCAATTTGACCGTAGCTTCAAGTTAACAATTTGGTCCGTAGACGTATTAGACTAATCAGATTACGGGCAGGGCTCATCGATCGAGCTCGTAGCTTCCTGGAGCAGTTCCGTTCTCCCTGTACGGCACTGCTTCAACCGCAAACATAAAGGCCCGGGACTTCCCATCCCGGGTCGTTTGCGTTGTTGGCCCGGTGCGACCTATTCCTTCGACGATTTTGCAACGCTTGACTTCAGAATGAGGTTCAATGGTCGACTTACTGCAGTATTGACCACAGTTGTGCTTGCGCTCAGCGCCCCAGCTGCGATGGGCAAACGGCCCTCGCCCCGTCCCGCCAGGAATACGTCTCGCGGCTGGAGGGGATCTGCAAGCCCAGGTCCGAAGCGACGCGGCGGGTGATGAAGGGTGTGCGTGCTGAGTTCAAGCAAGGACGCACGCGTTTCACCACCGGGAAGTTTGCGCGGGCAACGCAGATTTTCAGCGGTGCGATCAAGGCGATCGCCCACGAACCGCGCCCCACAGCCGACGCGGCCCGCCTCGAAAAATGGTTCGTCTACCTCAACCGACAGGAGGATTACCTCAAAGAGATCACCGCCCAGTTGCGGATGAACCACCCCATAGAGGCGCAGCGCCTGGCCGCGCGCTTTATCGAAAATGGCAACAAGGCAAACAACACCGTGTTGGCCTTCGGCTTCAACTACTGCAGCTTCAAGTTCATCCGCTACGGCTTTTGAGACGACGATCCGCACCTGAGTTGTTGGACCTGTGGGGCACCTGCGAAGCAACTGCTTTGCCGACGAGTTCCCGAACTCACAAAAAGCTTCGAGCCTCGTGCATCCCCTCTACCGCAGTTCGCGTGAGCGGAAGTGGAAACTTCTACACTGCCGGCCATGCCTGACACCCTGATCGGCTTGGCGATCGCGGTTGCTTTCGTCCTACCGGGTTTCATCACCGCCGATCTGGCCGAAAGCCGGCGCGCGAGCAAGGCCTCCCGCAGCGATCTGGAGCTGGTCTTGCGAGGGCTTGTTTGGGCGCTCCTGATCCAGGGCGCGGTTGCGGCGAGCGGGTGGACTCAGACGATCGTCAACGACGTCTCCTCCGGCGATGCTTGGAAGCACCATCTCGGCGAGCTAATCAGCTTCAGCCTCGTCGTCGGGATCGCGATCCCGACGATCCTCGGCTCGCTGCTCTCGGTTTGGCTGCGCCACGCCGAACAGGACGGGCAGCTGAAGTTCTGGCACTACGCGCTTGGCGCTCGCGACTACCGCAAAGCTTGGGACTTTGTCTTTGGCCGCCAGGACGGCGCCTATATCCTTTTGACCGTGGCCGAGGACGGCAAGGCCAAGCACTTCCTTGGCAAGTACGGCCCCGGCTCCTATGCGACGCAGGCTCCGACCGAGCCGGCGGAGATCTACCTCGAACGGGCATGGCCGGCCGATCGAAACGGAATCGTTGAGGCATCGGTGCTCGTCCGCAAGCCGCAGCGCGGAATGTGGGTGGACACCGAGAAGATCGAGCGGCTTGAGATCCTTGACGTTTCTGAGAATGAGCCAAGGGGCGAAGCGGCCGCCTATAATCGATGAAATGGAGAACTCAGCGAAATCAAAAAGCGAGCGACGCACCGGGATTATCAAGGAGGGCGGCTACCAGCCGACCAAAGACCCCGGTTCGGTGCCAACTAGCCTGATCCGCCCGGCGACGACCAACCCACCGCCCGACAAACCCGCTGCAACGAAAAAATAGTTCCCAACTGACAGCTGCTCACTGTCGAGCAGCGAGAAAACGGACGAACAGTGGCGCTTATGTTCGCTGCGTGCCCCGCGAGTTAGCTGGGCTAGTACTTGGCGACTCGCCGCGTGCTATCTGCTCGGGCGTCGGCGTCGGTGACAGGCGCTTCACATCGGTGGTGCCGTCGGGCTTCAGCCCGATTCGGATGGCGAGGCCCGAATCCCTTGGAGACGGGGTTTGCCCGCGACGGCCTCTCTCCCGCGCCTCTCGGCTCGCATCGCGGGCGCGGAGCCATGCCTCGCGCACATCTTTCGCCGCTTGCTCCCGCTCCTCGGTGGGGTAGGCCAGCGCTTGGATTTCAGCCTCGATCGTTTTTTCCTCGCCGTCGAGTTCCGCGAGTCGCTGCCGGGATTTGGTGAGATTCGGCGGCTTAGGGACCGCGGGCTTCCGCAGGTCGCTACGGGGATCGTTGCCTTTCTGGATCGGTGTGCGCTGCGACCTTGCCTGTGAGTTGAGTGTCGCCACTTGCAGTGGCCCCGGAGTAGACACCCGAACTGGCCCCACCTCATGCCAGTTGTCGGTTGGTCTTGATTGTGCCTGATGTGCCCTCAGGCCGTCACCGCGGAGCCGAGCCCGTAG
>JBAVAR010000014.1:0-35893 GCA_049585815.1 Solirubrobacterales bacterium | reverse complement strand
AAAAACCAGCCGAAGCGTTCGCTAGATCACCTGACAAGGCCCGTATGGCCCACTCGCCAGGCTCGGACGGCGGGGCGGTCTGCCCCGGGGGGCGAACGGAAGGGCGCGCCGGAAATTCAGGCTAACGGCCGTCGTGTTCGGCAGTGGATTGCTTGTAATCGGCGGCTTTATCATCGCGCTGGGTGTGTTCGGGGCAGCCGCATTGCGTCCTGAAGAAACCAGTGCCGAGGTTGTCCGGATGCTGAACGACCTCGGCTTCTTGCTGGCAGTCCCAGGCGCGCTCGTGGCGACGGCGTTCTTCGCGGCGATCGCGATCCTTTCGTTGCGTACGGGCGCACTGCCCGGTTGGCTCAGCTGGCTGGCCGTGTTTGCCGCGATCGGCAGCGCCTTCCCGGTCGGGGGTTTCTTCAGCGACAGCGGAGCATTTAACGCAGGCAACGGAGCGCTGGGTTTCTATGTGCCCTTCGTCAGCTTCCTGCTGTGGATTCTGCTTGCGAGCATCGTGCTCACCGCGCGCAGTACGGCTATCGAGGAGCCCGGAGGTGCAACCGGTTGACTTGGTAGGTGAATATGGCGGTCAAGCCCTGACCCAATAACGGCTACCCGGAGGCTGCCGTTCCGTGATGGCGCTGCATCGAGGTTGGTCGGGGGCGGTTAGCTGAACCGCCTGCGCGGGCCGACCAGGCTGCGTAGGTCGGCCTGCTCGGCGGAGAGGTTCAGCCAGGCTGGTGCCAGAAGACTGCGGTCAGCGGGGGCGGAGGGAGGCGAGAAGAAGAAACGCGGTGAAGGAGCCGGCGATGAGGAACAACGGCGCCAGCGAGGCGCCCTGAGAGACGATGGACGCGAGGGCTGCCAAGGCGAGCAGGGCGACGATGAGCAGGGGCGTGGTGGGATTCCCTCCCGGATGAATACGGCCGAGGCGGCCACGGTCTGAGAGGTCGTGGTGGAAGCGCTGGCGGTCGAGCTGCTCTGGATGGCGGAATTGCATGAGGACAAGGATGGCGAAGCGTGGCGCAGTGGTGGGTGAGGGTGCGCACAAATATGGGGCTGTGTAGGCGAGTAGGACGGCAAGGGCTCGACGGTGAGCCAGGGAAGGAAGTCTGCGGCCCGTGTTTCGGTGGAGGAGGCGCAGGCGCTGCATGAGAGGTCGGCGAGGGCGATTGGCGCCTGCCTCCCGCGCAACGGCTAAGACCAGGCAAGAAATCCCGGGCGTCTATCTCGATCTCTGCGTGACGCGAGCGACGGCGCGCAGGACGCCCGGTGCGCGGCGTGCGACGCGCACCGTGGCGCGATCGGCCATCGTCATGTGCTCGACCGGTGCGCTGAGCGGCGGGCCGGGCTGTTCATCGGTCTCGGAGACAGCAAATAGCGCCCAGCGGCCCGGCACCCCCTTCAGCTCGTGTTCTCCGCGATCGGCGAAGCGCAGGCCCGAGCCGGCCACGAGATCCTTGACCGCCCCGGAGACGAGGATCTCCCCCGGGGCGGCCAAGGCGGAAACACGCGCGCCGATATGTACCGCCAAGCCACCAAGGTCAGCGCCGATCGCCTCGCACTCGCCGGTATGCACCCCCGCACGCAGCTCCAGCCCGAGGCCTCGCGCCGCCGCGAGAATCTCCTTCGTGGCGCGGATGGCTCGAGCCGGGCCGGTGAACGTGGCCAGTGCGCCGTCGCCGAGGAACTTGACCACATGACCGCCTGCGCCAACCACCTCGCTGCCCACAAGCTGCTCATGGCGCTCCAGAGTCGAGCGCCAGTCTGAGTCGCCCATCGCGGCCGCGCGCCTTGTGGAGTCGACGATGTCCGTAAAGACGATCGTGGCCAGCACGCGGTCAGGCTCACCGCCGCCGGCGCTGCCCGTCAGAAACCGCTGTGTCTGATCGAGGATGGCTTCTGAGTCCTGGCTGAAGTAAGCATGGTCCGTTCCGTCGAGCTCGACGTAGCGCGCTCCGGGAATCACGCCGGCGAGCGAGCGCGACCCCTGCACGGGGACGAAGTCCTCGCGTCGGTGCAGCAGCAGAGTGGGAACCGTGATACCTGCCGCGACCGGAGCGATGTCGATCTGCCTGGCGGTGTCGATGAGCGCTCGTGCCAGGCCCGGCGAGGCGGCCGCCCGCTCGAACGTGCCGGCGGCGCGTCGAGCCAGCGGTGTGTCCTGGCTCGGAAAGAAGAGCACAACGCTCAGGCCTTGCCCCCAGTTCGCCAGCATCTCGTCGACCTGCACGTTTTTCTCATCGACGACGGCACGGCTCAGACCCAGCTCGACGAGTTCGTCGTCTGTCAGATTCCCCTTGGACAGCGTTCCGTAGAGCACGAGGGCCGCTGTGCGGTCGGGGTAGGTGGCGGCGAACAGCATGGCGGTCGGGCCTCCCTCGGACTCGCCGAACAGCGCGGCACGCTCACAGTTCGCCGCATCCATCACGACCTGGACATCGTCCACCCGCTCCTCCAGCGTCGCGACATGTGCGATCGGGTCCGAGAGTCCCGTGCCCGCCTTGTCGAAGAGGATCAGGCGGCTGAAAGATGCGAGCCGCCGGAAGAAGCGCGTGATCTCAGGGCTGGCCCACTGGAGATCCAGGTGCGAGATGAACCCGAAGCAGAACACGAGGTCGAGCGGACCCTCACCGAGCACCTGGTAGGCGATGCTCACCCCGTCGGGTCGCGTCGCGTAACGCGTCTCGGGTGGCTGCACGGCCGGCACACTACCCAGCGCTGCCGCTTCCGCGTAGCGGGAAGCTGGGACATTTCGATGCGGTTATTCTCGGGGTAGTCGCCGAGTAGGAGATCGAGCCGATCGCCGAGATGGAGGCGCGGCCGCTCTTGGTGTTCATCGTGGCGTATCTGATCGGGTCGGCGCCGGCGCGAATGCTTGCCTGGTACTTGGGCCGGTGATGTCGGTGGAGGAGGCGCGAGCGCTGACGGCGGCCGATGACATTGTGGACGCGACTCTGCATGCAATGCGGCGGGTTCATAACCCAGAAGTGGACAGCGGCAGTGCCGGGCGGCTGGTAGCGGACGCGGACCGCACGATCGACCAGGTCGCGCTTGGCAAGACCGTAGGGCGCGGTAACGATGTCGAGGATGCGGTTGTAGCCCTCGCTGTCGCGAAAGCGAACGATGCCGGCGTTGGGATTAGCGTGGTCGATCTCCGGCAGTCGCGCCTCCCCACCGAGGAGCTCCGCGGTGCGCAACACCGTTTCACGGTTGCCGCATAGATCGAGGTCGCCGCTGGTCGGCGGCGCGCCACGGAGGAGGTCCGGGTCGCGCTGGGAGAAGTAGTAGGCCCAGAAGTAGACCGCCTGGCCGCCGACGACGACGGTGCGGCCATCGTCGGTCAGCTCCTTTAGCTGATGAAGCAGCCGGCCAACCTCCTCGGGGGAAAGCGGCGGAGTGGTGCTGGCCGTCATCGACCGCGCGAAGCGATGAAGCCGGAGAAGTCGACCACGAGGTCGTCGCGAGAAAAGGCCAGGAGGCCGTTTTCGCGGTGAAGCTGGGCCGCGGAGCGCTCGCCCCTGCCAAAGGCGCGAGACTGCTCATCGCGAGCCGCTTGCTTGGCGGCGGCTCGCTCGGAAGGCCGGTAGCGCTTGACTTCTGAGTGGCTCATCGTGTGCCAATCGTAGTCTGGATTGACTGTCGCCTGTCGAGCATGTTCGCCATCACCCTCGGTTGTGGCGAACACGCGCAGGCAGGCGGTGTTGTCGGGGAGGAGCTCGGGCGCTGCATGAGAGGTTGGCCGGAGCGGTGGAAAGAACGGGCGCCGTGGGCTAAGGCCCGGTGACCTAGCGCGTGCTCCGGAGTCCGACCTCTTAAAGATGTGCTCAGTCGAGTGCCACTCTGTGAACCTCACACGTGACCGGCCCCGCCTGAGCGGTGCCCGTGTCGCTTTGTTCAGCGAGGTCGATGGCCTGCTGATGCTCGCGCCAGTGCTCGCAAACGTGGTCACTGGGGTGATCGGTCGGCGACAACTCCGTCCTCTCGCTGCCGGCGCGGCCGTCCCAAGAGGCGCTGACGTCACAGACCTGGCAGCGGGTGGTGGCGCTGATCTTGTAAAGAAGTTGCATCGGCGGAAGCTATTGCAGGGCAGGCGGTCTGACATGGACGGGGCGTGAGATAGCCCTCAAAGGCCGCAAGTTGGGGATTGTCATATGCCTCTATCGGCGAAGTTCCTGCCGAAAAAGGAGTGAGCCGCGCTCTGGCAACGAGCCGTCGGGCTGACCCGTACGCTGAGCTGGTGCTGGAGGGGAGCATTGCGATGCCGTCGTGCGGGAGGCGTTCATCACGGTGCCGTGGATCGAGCGGGAGCTGGCCGAGTTCCTGACGGGACGCGAGGCGTTTCCGACTGAAAATGAATTCAAGGACGCCGGGCGTCGGCCGCTGTACACGGCGATGCACGGGCATGGCGGGTTGGGGTATTGGAGGGAGCGGAGTTTGGTTATGGGCTACGGGTAAGACCGAATCAGGCGGGGACGGAACTGGAATGGGAACGTTTCTGATCTCACGCCGAAGTCATCGGTTTGTTCGATTACTCAATTCCAACTGTTGCTTTTTGCCTTTCGCGGGATATAACTGGCCCCTGCATCGTCCAGTCCGACCAGCGTTCCCAGTCCACCAGCTCGTGAGGAGTCGCTTTGAAGAAGCGCGTTGCGTATGTGATTTCCGTCAGCGCGATCGGAGCGATCGCCGTGGTGGGCGGGGCGTCGGCCAGGCAGCCGGTAGCTCAAGCCTCGAAATACTGCTCGGCGTATACCGAAGAACACTACGGCGACCGGAACGCGCGGACGCCGGGCGGGGTCAAATGCGTGGGACCGGGTGAGTACTGCTCGCACAAGCCGGGGTACGCGAGCGCGTATCGGAAGGCTGGGTTTCGGTGTGATGGGGAAGGGAGGTTGGTGAGGCGGTGAGGAGCGATCGGGAGGCCGGGTAATCGCTAACCACCATTATTTAGACCTGCCATGTTCAGATCACTATCTACAGAGGGACAGCAAAAAAAAGGGACTCTATTATGCGAACCTTGACGACGCGACACGTCATTACATGCTGGCCGAGCTTGAGCTTGACATTGACAACAACACCCTCTACACCGGAAGGTACCTCAGTGACATCGGCATCGAGCGGTATCCATTGATGCTGCGGAAAGCGATAGAAGAGGGGAGCGACGATTCGCTTGCAGCAGATCCATCGGAGCCCGGACTATTCAATTCATACCATCAGAAGCGAAAACCTTCGGGCGGCTTCACCGAGGCAAAGGTCCCTCGTACCGCGAATACTACGTTGGCTGAGGGCGAGTTCAACCGCTTCTATCTTCGTGGGGTGTGCCAGCGAGCACTGGCCGAGGGATTAGCCAGAATAGAAATCTATCGCGCTCGCGAGTCGGCTAACCCTCGACAGGAGTCGGAGGAAATGATCGGCCGACGCCTGATTCCCGCCGAGCTTTTGGCCGACCTTCGCGCGAATAGCGGAGTCGATACCGCCCTCGGTCTGCCCCCAGGTCCGAATTCAGGACTCAGCGGCCGAATCAATGGCAAGGAACATGGCTCAGGACATTAGGACTAAACCGCGGTCTGGTCAATCTCCACGGCGTAGCGGGTGACAAGAAGCAATCCAAGGAGGAGCAATGACAAAGGTGATTTTTGGAGCTGGCGCTGAAATTGAGACATCCGCACAGGCCAAAGGGATCGTGGAGTTGCTGGGAGCGGTCGCCCGCGGCGAGCGTGCCAATGACCAAGGGCAACCGCTGCCGATCGGCTATGCGGCCCTCCACACCGATCACGGTCCCGTATACGTCAACGTCTCCCAGGTCGCCTACGTACGTGAGTAGTTATACGCCACGGCCGGGGATATGTCGAGGTTTTGGTGAGACGTCGATGGAGGGTTGGTGAGACGTGGCTGATGCGGCTGGAACGACCATCGACCGGGAAGCTGGGAGCCGGCCGTTTCCGGACAAGCCAATCGGAACTGTCAACGAGGAGTTGCCGTTTGACCACATCGTTGTGATGATGATGGAGAACCACTCGTTCGACAATCTGCTTGGAGCGCTGCCGTTAACGCACCCGGGCGTCGACGGGCTGACCTTTGACGGCGCAGGGAACGCGACGAACTCCAACCCGGGCGGCGCCAATACGGAGGCCGTGGTGAAGGCGTTTCCGTTGCGCAACACGAGCCAGGCCAATCACGTCTCCCAGACCTGGAAGGCGACACACGAACAGATCAACCATGGGGCTATGGACGGCTTCGTGCACTCTGCCAATAACCGGGAGCCAATGGGATACTACCCACCTGAGGTGCTGCCGTTCGCGTATTCGCTCGCGAGTACCTTCACGGTGGCCAATAGGTGGTTCTGCTCGGTCCCCGGACCGACATACCCTAACCGCCGCTTCCTGATGGCTGGCACCGCCTACGGCGGGACGGTGACGGGCTTGCGCACGCTTCTCGATCGTCCACCACCTAATGGAACGATCTTCGATCGGTTATCGGATTACCACATCAGCTGGGGGAGTTACTTCAGCGATGTACCAATGACTACAGTAATTCCGTCGATCATTCTGAAGCACCTCATGCATCACCACTCGATCAGCAGGTTCTTCCATGACTGTGAGGCAGGCAGCCTGCCGGCGGTGAGTTTAGTCGATCCGGCGATAGGCGCGTTGTCGTCGATCAGCGCGGCAGTAGCATCACTGCCCTCCGTGGTCAAGGATGCTCTGCGGTTGGTCGGCGCTGACTTTCAGGATTTCCCTCCCGCTGAGACCGAGGAGGACCCGCAGGACATGTATTGGGGCGAGGCCTGGGCACACAAAGTGATCGAAGCGGTCATTCGATCCCCTGTTTGGTCCCGAACACTTCTCATCTACACCTACGATGAGCACGGGGGCTATTACGACCACGTTGCTCCGTCGGAGGCGATCGCGCCGGACGATATTGCGTCCAAGCTCGAACCGGGTGATCCTCCGGGCGGCTATGACATTTACGGGCCGCGTGTCCCGGCCGTGGTCGTCTCGCCCTACTCCAGACCGGGAGGCGTAAGCGAGAAGATCTGTGACCACACTTCGATCCTTGCGACGATCGAGAGCAAGTGGAACCTGCCGGCGTTGACGAATCGCGACGCGAATGCGGAGACGGTGATGGACTTTCTGGATGTCACTAATGCTGCGTTGTTGAATCCGCCGCCGATCGATGGTCCGTCGAAGACGGGGCCTTCGGGGCCAGTGACGGGCGGATGATCCCGCCGGGCAGCTAGGCTGAGCCCAACGTGGAGGTACCGGATCAGCTCGCGTCATATCAGCGCTGCCGAGCACAGGTCGGTGAAGCATGGGAGGAGTTCCAGGGGCGCAGACAGGAACGCCTAGCGCAGCGGGAGCGTTATGGGAGGGCAGCGGAGCGGGTGACGGAGAACATCCTCGAGGACCTGTTCACGGCGGTGTTGGACTGGCCGCTTGGCGACGTCAACCTCCAGGTCGGCTATGCGGACATGCTGCTGACCCGGCTCGGCATCAAGCAGCTGATCGTGGAGGCCAAGCGACCGGGGGCGCTGGCAGGCAACCCGCGTGCCGCTGAACAGGCTCTGCAGCAAGCCTGCGGGTACGCCAAGGCGCAGAAGGTTCACAACGTGGCGGTTAGCGACGGGCAGGTGATCTACGCGGCGGAGGTAATTGACGGCGAGGAAAGCGGCAGCGAGGGCCTTCACCCTCGCTGCTTCGCGACTCTAGAGGGCGAGGCTTCGGAGTCAGCGGATGAGCTGTTCTGGATCAGCAGACACGGGATCTACCGGCCGGCTAGTGAGCGAGCAGAAGGTGCGGCTCTGCCGGCGAAGTGGGAGGAGGCATTCGGTGGGAGTGGCGTCCTCGCAGTGAGCGCAGAGCCGCTGCACCCGAAGTATCGGTTGCCGGCGCGGTGCTTTGCCTACGTCGGAGACGGCAATGATCCGAAGAGTTGGCACCTGCCGTTTCTGCACGCCGACGGAAGCATCGACGGACGCCGATTGCCGAAGGCGGTGCAGTCGATCCTGACCAACTACCGGGGGGCGACCTTGACCAGCGTGCCTGAGGCCGCTATCCCCAATGTACTGGTGCGACTCGCCTGCGCGGCGACGACCGAGGGCAAGATGCCGAGTCAGTGCGAGAGCGCAGCGGCTGCCTACGTTCAGCTGGCGGAGGCGTTGGTACAGATGGAGCGGATTGGAGAGGTGAGGGCGCTAGATGCGCTTGGTCCGGGCCAGGCAGAGGCGGGATCTGCCGAGGAGTAGCGGAGGGCGCGACTACAGGGAGTCGCTCTTGCGTTTAGTTGCAGTCGGCGCAGAGCGATCCGTATACCTTCCTCGACAGCACCCCGCTCGTTTGGTCGCCGCACCATCGGCTTGAGGGACGAGATACGCAATTGGCAATTCCGCCGGGGGTGGGGCGGACCATTGACCTACTGACGTACGGTCTGCCTCCGGCGATCTTCGCTCTTGCCGCGCCCCTGACGGACCTGTCGATCCCGGGGCATTTGCCTGCTTCACATTTGGCCCTTCGAGTTCGCCAGCCAAAACCTCCTGTTGGACCATCTGGAATATCGGTTCCGGCTCGTGATCACGGCCCGTGACCTTGATGCGCGCGTCTACGAAACGACCCTCAGCCTCGGGTTCCAGGATGAAGAGGACATTCCATTCGTGCGCTTCGTCGATCTAAAGTGGCCTCACCTGAAAGAGGTGGACAGATAACCAGAGGAAGCCAGCGAAATTTCGACCGCTTAGATGGTGGCACCATAACGCAGGGGAACCTTCCCTGTCTGCGTTATCGCCTTGGACGCATCCTCACTTGCCAAAAAATCCTTCCCATTGGCGCTTTTGCCGACGGCTTCGGCAATCGAGGACCATTGGGACTCCCGTAGGCAGCGCAACAGATCCCGGTTGAAGCGATGGGGCCAGAGCGGCCCACCGTACACGAAGGCGGTATGGGTCTGAACGAGACTGGCGCCGGCAAGAATACGTTCCCAGGCGTCGGCTGCCGACTCCAGCCCGCCAACCGAGATGAGGTCGATCTGACCTCCGACTTTGGCATGCAAGAGTCGCAGGACCTCAAGAGCGCGCTTCTGCAGCGGTCTACCGGAGAGGCCGCCGCCGTGACCCTGCTTGGCGAGACAGACCTGGCTGTGAATAGCGGCCGAGGGGTCCGCGGTGGTATTGACAGCGACGATGCCGTCTAGTTCCATCTGAAGCGCCATGTTGGCGATCCGCTCAATCTCTTCGTCGAGCAGGTCGGGTCCGAGCTTGATGAGTAGCGGGACTTGACGAGATCCTAGGCAATCGCAGAGCTCAAGGCGAACGCCGTTGATAAGTTCGCCGAGGCGATCCACATTCTGCATTGCGGTCAGGCCCGGGGTGTTTGGCGAGCTGACGTTAAGCACTAGGTAGTCGGCGAGCGGCGCGAGTAGATGGATCGACTTGCGGTAGTCAGTAACCGCATCGTCGATCTTGACCTGCCGCGACTTTCCGATGTTTACCCCGATGACAGCATCGGTGTGGCGCCGGTTAAGGCGCGCGGCCACCGCTTCAGCACCGTCGCTTGGGAAGCCAAGCGCGTTCAGCAGAGCGCGATCGGCTGGCAGACGCGACATGCGTGGGCGCTCTTCGTTTCCGGGCTGGGGGCGAGCGGTGACAGTGCCGACCTCTACGGCGCCGAAGCCCAGTGCAGCAAGCGAGTTGAACCAAGTCGCGTTCTTGTCCATGCCGGCCGCGACTCCAAGTGGAGTTCGGAACGCAAGTCCGAAGGCCTCGATTCGAAGGGCGGAGTCCTTCGGCCGCAAAATCCAGTTGGTGAGGGCGAGCATGCCGGGGATTCGCGTGAGGAAGCGCAGTGCCCGTTCGGCGAGGTCGTGGGCGAACTCGGAATCGAGGCGCAGGAGGACCTGCTGGAAGAAGGTCTCATAGATGGGCAAGGGAGGTCTGGGAGTTTCAGAACTACTCATAGAGGGTCTCCGAGCGATGGCGCAAGTGGTTCCCCATCGGAGGAGAGCTTGTCGCGATGATCGGACGCGAAAAGCGGTGTTCAGGCGAATACGGCAGGCCCAAAGGGTATAGGAGTCAAACCCGTTCTGGATGCCGGTTCAGGCTAGGCTGTCAAATGGACCGCGAAAAGCGACTTCTATGAGCTGGTTGGCGCTGAAATCGTGCCGCTGCTGACGTCGGAAGGCATCAAGGCCGACAAGCTCTGCCACTGGATATTGATCGTGGACGACCGCGGAGTCACGGCCACACGCCTTGAAGACGACACGCAGGGCATGGACGTCAGCGCCGTACAAGCCTCTCACCTCGATGAAGGCGCCAGCTCATCGGCCTTCATCACCCATGTACCGGAGGAAGCCGCGTCCGGCACCCGGCGCCAGCTTCTGGCCCAAGTTCTGATCTGCAAGCCGAATCGTGACTCAGACATCCAGCGGGCGTATCTGAGCGGCGAGGATGGTTGCCTCGAGCTCGGCGAGTGGGAGCCGACCGTTTAGCCAAGCCGGCACCATGCCGGCGTCTGAAACCGGCAGCCGGGCGATACGCCGTGCTCATCCTGCGCGCTTGGGTGCTGATGGCAGTCGATCTGGCGGCGGCCGGGGGAACGGTCATCGCGGGCCGCATGCTCGCGCCCAAGTTCGATCGCTGGCCGCGGGGGGGCGGAAGCCGAGGAGAGCGTCGGAGCGGTGCTCGGCCGGCTCGCCCGCGAAGGCTGGTTAGCGATCCACGACGTCTCCCTCCTGCAGAGGCAACGTCGATCACATCGTGGTCGGACCGGGCGGGATCTTCACGATCGAGACGAAAGCCAACCGCGGAAGGTTCAGGATCGACCGGATCAAGCCGCGGATGCTGAAGCAGGCCTATGCAGAGCGCAAGCTGATCGAGCGAATCACCGGGATGGAGGTGCAGGCGCTGTTGGTCTTCAGCGAGGCCTACCTGATCGGGTCGGTACCGGCGCGGCGGGAGGGGGTGACGGTGCTGCCGGCGCGGATGCTGGCCTGGTACCTGGGGCGACGGCGACCGGTGATGTCGGTGGAGGAGGCCGAGACGCTCCACTGGCAGTTGGCGGTCGTAGTTGGGGCGGGGCGTAACCGGCAAGGCCGACGCGCCCCCTGAGGCTGAAGCTCGGGCGCTAGGACTCTTTGTCGTCCTCTTCGGCCTTCTCCTCGAATCCGGGCCACTCGGGATCGATGCCCTCGCTGGCGAGCAGCTCGGCGTCGATGCGAAGGACGTCCTTCATCGTCATGTCATCGGGCAGTAGATAGCCCGGCGGGAGCTTCACTGGATCCATCCCACAACCCTCCTTATTAGCTCGTAGACCTCGTCGGAAACCCAGTTGGGCCGACCGATCACGCCCTTGCGCCGCCGCACCATCAGCAGCGAGTAGACCTCAGCGACGACCTCGTGAGCGTACTCGCGACGAAGGTAGTCAGCGGATCGGATGGTCTTTGCCAACTCCTTCGGCAAGGAGTCGAGCAGCTTCGATCCTGCGGCAACGTCCTCGCGCGAGGCTCGGTGGATGCCTAGCGCGTGACCCCACTCATGCCACGCGACCCGCGCTATCGCGTTCTCACGGCTGGGCGGGTTGAGCCCGTCGTAATCCGGATGAACGGCATTGATGAGAACGACCCTTAGATCGGGAATCCAAAGGCCACGGGCACGATCGCGGCCAACTCGGTCCCGCCGAGCCAGGCCCGGATAGCCAGCCGAGCGTAGAAGCTCGTCGGCGTAGGTGCCGAGCGGCCGGCTGGTCACGTCCCACCGCTTCGCGCCGATCGACTCGAGCAAGCTGCGGTGGGGAGGGGGGAGATCGGCCCAGGCCAGTTTGAGGACGCGCTTGGCGAACGTGAGCGCTTCGTCGTCGTTCATCGGTCCTCGGCTTGTAGCCGGGACGGCCGCATCGAAGCGAGACGGTATCTGGGCTTGCTCTCGGTGCGTCGAGCCCTGACGAGCATGTTGGTCATCGCCCAGACTGTGACCAACATGCGCAGGCAGGCGGAGGGTGCGGCGCGGAAGTATTGGGACATCGGGCCTTGGGAGGAACTGGCCGAGGCCTGTCGGGAAAATCCCAATGGGTGAAGGGTCCAGCCCGGTGGCTAGCCTGCGCGGCATGACTGAAGACAGCGCACAGATCCCGCCCTACACCGAGCTTCTCTGGCCAACTCTTTGCGCGGTGCGTGAGCTGGGTCACTCAGCAAGGCTTGAGGAGATCGACGAGAGGGTGATCGAGCGGGAGGGGTTTTCCGAAGCCCAGCAAGCCGTGCTTCACAACGACGGACCAAGGAGCCAGCTGGAGTATCGGCTGGGGTGGGCGCGAACGTACCTCAAAGGAATGGGCGCACTCGCCAATACAGCGAGGGCGGTCTGGGAGACGACGCCGCTGGGTCGCGAATTGACGGAGGCAGAGATCGAGCCGTTGTTGCGCGAGTTCAGGACCGCGCGTCAGACGAAACGGCGCGATAAGCGAGAGGCCGCGACGGCAGCGGGTGCAGAGCTCCACCCCGACGACGAAGATGCTCAGACCGAAGGTTGGCGAGAAGAGCTGCTCTCGCTGATGCTCGAGATGTCACCGGCCGGGTTCGAGCAGCTTGCGCAGCGCCTGCTGCGTGGAGCAGGCTTCATCAATACGACTGTCACCGGCCGAAGCGGCGACGGTGGGATTGACGGCGTCGGCGTCTATCGACTCTCTCTTGTCAGCTTTCCGGTCTTCTTTCAGTGCAAGCGCTACAGGGGCACGGTTGGACCGGAGAAGGTTCGGGATTTCCGCGGGGCGATGGCCGGGCGAGGGGACAAGGGATTGCTGATCACGACAGGCACCTTTACAGCGGAAGCCAAGAGGGAGGCCACTCGAGATGGGGCCCCACCCATCGACATGATTGACGGGGAGCGGCTATGCGACCTTCTGAAGGAGCATCACCTCGGCGTGAAGACAACCACGCGAACCGTTGAAGAGGTCGAGGTGCTGCCGGAGTTCTTTGTCGAGACGGGGTGACGGACCGCTGGGCGAGGCTCGGTCCGCATCATCGCGGAGAGGGCTGGAGCAGCTTTCGGGCGAAGCGTCCCGCCGCTCCCCGCATGCGCGGGCGCGAGGCGAAGTTCTCCAA
Source organism: Solirubrobacterales bacterium (assembly GCA_049585815.1). Classification (GTDB taxonomy): domain Bacteria; phylum Actinomycetota; class Thermoleophilia; order Solirubrobacterales; family 70-9; genus DATLSM01. The sequence continues at coordinate 22,816 of JBAVAR010000014.1, read as the reverse complement.
CGTGGCGACTGCGGCCCAGGCGGGCCGCAGTCGTACAGCCTCTTCGATTGCTCGCTCGGCTCGACGCAGACCGAGGCCGCGGGCCGTCACCACCAGCGCCTCGCCTTGGGCAGCGTCCCACCACTCCTCCACTTCATCGGGCGGCGCGCAGACCATGTCGAAGCCGGAGCGGCGATGAGGCAGAAGCAGGCCATCGGGTCGGCGGCAGACCGTGAAGGCGTCGGTTGGGGGCGCCGCGATCCGCTCGATCGCACCGGAGACCGGCGAGAGGCCTCGCTTCAGCGCCCAGGACTCGAGTGGGTCCTCGCCCTCGGCGCAGACCAGGGTCAGGGGTTCCAGGAAGAGCACCGCGCGGGGGCGGGCGGGGCGAAGGGCGAGCACTGTCGCCAACTCGAAGTCGCTCTGGCAGGCGAGGGCGGCCCCGCCCGAGCCGAACGCCGGGTAGAGGCCAGAGCGCATGCAGTCGGGGTGGGCCAGCTGCAGCAGCGACAGCGGCGTGTCTCTGAAGAGAACCGCCTCGGCGACCGGGCCCTGGATCGTCTTCCCGCAGGCGCAGCACGGATTGTCGGGGTCCATGACGGCGGCCTCAAGCTGGGCAAGAGCGGCAGCAGGGAGGAACGCAGCGACCTCGGCATCGACGTGCAGCTCGCGGCTCCTGGCGGGATGATGCTTGGCGGCCATTACCGACAAGACGTAGGGGAGGCCCAATTCGGTCCACCCCCTGCGCAACGATTGGCATGTCGGGGCTGGGTGGGTGCTGGGCGGAGTCGCTGCGGGGGCTCAAGCCTCGGCGAGGGCCGCGGGGAGGACGACCTCTGCGAGGCGGTCGATCAGGGCGGCGTAGCGCTCGATCGGCTCATCGTCTGAGCGTTCGCCCCAACCCGCCGGATCGACCACGCCTAAGAGCAGACGCAGAGAGCGATGGTGCGGATCACAAGCATTTCCGCCGGGGTGAGGCGCCATTGCTGCATATGCTGGCACGGTGAGCAGGCGGAGCAAGACGGCGGCGGCGCAGAGTCCTGCGCGGGTACCACTGGCGGCCTGCATTGAGCGGGCCAAACAGTCGGCGGCGAGCACCTGGCCGCAAGTGGAAGAGGACTTCCTGGCGACAATGTTCGGCTTCGATCAATTGGTGGCGCGCGGAGAAACAAGCCAGGGCGACCGCCAGAACGGGAAGGGCGATTTCTTCAACGATCTCCTCGTCGTCGTGTTGGAGGCGGCGTCCGGAAAGAAGATCCATTCACGCCCCGACATCAAAGGCCTGAGCTTTCCAAAACACAAGCTGGACATTGCCTACCCCGACAAGGGGCCGGTGCTGTGGACGATCGAGACAAAGGCGACCGGGATCCCCAAACACCCCGGCAATACCGCCCAGGTTCACCCGGGCGGGCGGGCCGGCTCCGCAGATCTGGATAAGCGGATCAAGGAGGCGGCGCTGAAGAACATCGACATCAAGGGGGAGACTGCACGCGCGGTCGGTAAAGGTGGCGGTGCAACCTCCGACTTGAGCTCCTGGCTAAAGCAGGCGCCCCCGCAGTGCCACCTCTTCCTCTCGGTGCGGGTACGCGATGAGGCCGACCTGGCAAAAACCCTGCGCTTCGCCGGCATCGCATCGGTGTGGTTTGACTCCGTCGGCCTGTTCGCCTATGGGCTGAACGGGGAATCCGATGGCTATGAGGCGAAGGAATTGAGAGCGCCACAGTGGGAGCTTGACCGAGTGCTTGCTCCGGTCGCTACCTCACTGCGGTTGATGGCCTGAACTGCGGGCGGTGCGGCCGCGATTACGGCGGCGCAGTCGCAGTTGTTCGGCGGCGGCACGGAGGCGGTTGACCTGGACGGCCCCGAGGCCGAGGGCGCCTTCGAGGAGGAGGGAATCGGTGAGCTCTAGTACTGCCGGCAGAGAACCGGTGCGAAGACGGCGATCGATGGAACTGAGGCGAGTGCCGATGCCAGCAAGTGGAGGAATCAGGAGCTGCTCGGCCTCTGTGGGCTCGAGCTTTAGGACTCCGCCGCCATAGCTGCGGCCGACTAGCTCCGCAGAAAGCAGAGTGAGGGTGTTGGGGAAGGCGGCCGCGAGAGAGACCCGTTTGCGGCTCTCGGTGAGGTGAACGGCGTGAACGGTGTTGGTGCTGAGGGCGCCAAGAGAATTGACGAGGAGCCGCGGGTGCTCACTGCAGCAGTAGGTGAGGAAGAGGTCCGGGGCGACGCCATGGGCGGGCAGCGGTAGCGCCCACCAAGGGTCCCTGATCCGGGCCTTGTAGCGACGGGGAACGCCGCGGCGCTCGCCTCGGGCGAGGTAGTCGCGCAATGCCGCAGCACGCGGCTTGAGTGAACCATCGGCGGCAAACATCCAAAGACGCTCGCCGGCAGCGGTGAGCTCGGCAAGGTCGTTCTCGGTGAGACGGGCACCCCGGAGTTGGCGGGCTTTGCTGACGGCGAGTCGGAAGTGGCGGATCCCGATCGCCTCGGCCTCGGCGCGCGAGAGAAGAAAGAATTGGTTGTCGCCGGTGACGACGCCGATGTCGACGGAGGCGTGAGCTCCGAGGGTGCTGACCTCGGGTCGATCGGCAAGCTCAGAGTAGAGGCGTCGGGTGGGGCGATCGAGGAGCTGGAAAAGGAGCTTCTGGGAGCCAGTGTCATCTGCGCTTGGCCGGCGGCGCGGGCGGCGGTCGGGGAGGAAGTCCTCAACATCGCGACAGGAGAGCAGCTCGACGGAGTCGGCCTGATTCGCGCCGCGATCCTCACCGAGGAGGAGGACGATCTCCTCCTCGGCGCCCGGGAAGACCCGCTGCTCGAAGCTGACGACAGTGAGGCGGGCAAAGCTTGAGGCGAGGAAGTCCAACACCTCAGAGGCGTACTGGGCGTGGAGAAGCTCGGCGGGGAGAACCTGGGCCAATCGGCCGCCGGGCCGCAGGAAGGATGTGGCGTGGATGACGAAGGGCGCCCAGGAGGAAGCGAGGCGACTGAGCCTGACACCGGCCTCTGCGGCACGGCGGTGGGCGAGGGAGGATCTGCCGTTGAAACCCTGGTAGCGAATATAGGGGGGGTTGCCGATCAGCGCCTGGCAGGGCGGGAGTTCGGGGCCAGGTTCGAGCTCGAAGAAGTCTGCATTGATGATCTTGGTGGCGTTGAGCCGAACCCATTTCTGCCGAAGGGCATCGGCGTAGGCGCTTTGATCGAGGTCGACGCCGTAGAGCTGAGTTGCAGCGTCAGTTTTGGAGGCGCCAAGGTTTTGGAGGCGATCGGTGGCGGCGGCGAGGAAGACCAGGCCGCCGAAACTGGGATCGAGAACGCGGTCGTGCGGGGTCTGGATCGCCCAGTCGGCGAGCTTGGCGGCGATCAGCGGTGGCGTGTAGTAGGCCCCGAGCTGCTTGGCGCTGGTGGCGTCGAGGGCGGGCTGAGACCTCATCGCGTGCACTCTAGGAGCGGGGTCGGATCGTCGGTCATGGGTTGGGTGACTGAGGAGCCGGGGGCGCCGGAAAGCTAGGCACGGCTGGTGAGCTGCGACCAGAGGGGCGCGCGATCCCTGGCGAAGTCGAGATGTCAGGGGCGTGGCTGGGCTTGAGCGCGACTTCGAGGCGGTGGGCGAGGCGGTCGATGAGAGCGGCGTAGCACTCGATCGGCTCATCGTCTGAGCGTTCGCCCCAGCCGGCGATGTAGGGAATCGAGCTCGGTGAGGTGTCGAGTCCGAGGGAGGCGCAGACGGCGTAGGCGACCGACTCGACGACGACCTCCTCCTCGGCGTAGGGGAGCTTTGGGTCAGCGGGTTGGCGGTCGTGGCGGACGAGAGCGTGGGCGAGCTCGTGGATGAGGGTCTGGACCTGAGCGTTGGCCGAGAATGACTCGCCCTTTACGTCGATGACGAGGCGATCGGTGGCCGGCTCGAGGTAGCCCTGAGCGGCGCCGGGCACCGGTTCGACCTCGACGGTGAGGCCAAGGGAGCAGCCGAACTCGACCAGGGGACCGAAGAGGTGGGCCAGGCCCTCCCCACCGATCGGCTCACTGGGAGGTTCGAGCTCGATCGGGCCGCCGGGGAAGTCGGGGAACGGGTTGACCTGGGAGCGATCGAAGACCGCAACAAGCCTGAAATAGGTCGGAGGCCTCTCGTGTGGGTTGGCGCCGGCCTGCCTCCACTCGGCGATCTGCTTTTTGGAGGGCGGGCAGGGAGCCCAGATCCGGATGCCCCTCTCCCCCCTGCGTACCGCGTAGCCGAGTTTCAGCCAGGCGCGGAAGCCGGCAACCCGGGTCGCGTCGGGGCATTGTTGGGCGATCAGGAGCTGGTTGTGGAAGCTGTAGGAGTGGAAGTGGCGGCGCACTTTGAGCCAGCGCTGCCATCCCTCGCTGGTGCGCAGGGCATCGACGGCTTCGGCCATCTGGCGGCGCTCCTGGGCTCGACGAGCGGTTCGCTCCTCCTCGGTCAGGGCGCCGCTGCGGCTGCGGGTGGCACTCATCGCAACAGCGCTCCGCGGCTGATGGTTTGTTTGCGAGTGAGCCGGGTCATCGCCACCAAGACGTTGAAAACGCTCATTTCGACCCACCCTCCTGCAGGCGCTCGATGCGCAGCGCCACCGGCGGGTGGCTTGCCGCCTTGAAGAGGAGGCCGGGCTGGGGCCCATCGAAGGGCTGCTCGCAGTCGGCGAGGTGACGGGCGAGGTCCTCGCCCTGGCCGAGGGAAGCGGCGTAGGCATCGGCGGCGTACTCACGCGAGCGCCAGTAGGCATCCCAGAGAGGTCCCAATAGGCCTTGGGCGAAGCTGCCGCCGGCAAGGCGAAGCGCCCAGCGAATCAGGCCCCAAAGCAGGGCACCCCGAGGTTCCTCTGAGCGCTGCACCCCGCCTTCTCCCCCACTCTCTGGTCGCGCTGGCGCGAGCGGGTCGCCCCAGAGCGCGAGTCGGCTAAGCGCCTCGGTGAGGCGGCCGTCGAGGCTGTCGGCGTGACCGAGCTCGTGGGCGAGCACCGCAGCGAGCGATTCGGACTCGATCAGGGCGCGGCTTGCGAGCACCGTCGTGCCCCTGACTGCGGCGCTCGGCAGCGGCTGGTCGAGGACGAGCCAAGCAGCCGGGTCGGGAAGAGTGGGGTCGGAGCCGCGCAGCAGCTCCATTGCCTCGGCCAGGGCCTCGGCCTCGGCGGTGCTGGGGCGGCGGGCGCCGAGCCGCCGCCCCCAGACCCAGCCACGGCCGGGTCGGAGCAGTCCGGCGACAGACCAAGCGATCGGGGTAAGAGCGGCGATCCAGGCAAGAAGGTCGGCGCTCAGCCCGAGGGGGATGAACACCCCCACGATCGCGGCGCCGAGGTAGGCGAGGAGCCAGCGAACCGGCAGCCCCAGCATTGCCTCCCCGGAGAGCGTCAGTAGGTAGAGAGCGAGGCCGCTGGCGGCACCGACAGGGAAGGTGCGGCTGCGGCGGTGAACCTGGGCGGTCTCCGTCTGGGCGTGCATGGGCGAACCACTGCACGCTCCGCGTGCTATCCGGTGGGAGTCCTGCGCGCCCGGACGGGGATGTTCTTGTCAGCCGAGAATCTTCGCCTGCAGGGTTCGCAATGCCCCTTCAAATGCCCACGGATGTAGCTGAGATGTAGCAGTCATCGGCTGGCGGGGGCTGGAACGGGCCGGCAGGCCGCGGATGGGACGTTTCCGGCAGACCCCCCGCATTTGGCTTGCTAGAGCCGAGAAACGGCACAAAACGGCGGGGATCGGAAGCGCGCCCGACAGGATTCGAACCTGTGACCTTCGGTTTCGTAGACCGACGCTCTATCCAACTGAGCTACGGGCGCTTGGTCTGCGGATGTGCGGATCTGGTATTCCCAGCTTGGAATCCCAGGCCGTTCAGTCGCAGGGGCTTTCGCATCCTATTGAAGGCCCAGCGTCACTTCCCGGCCTTCCCGCAGGAACCCTGGAGCACAGGATCCTGTTTGGCGGCGGCCCTGTTTTGCCCGATGAAGTCGGCGATCGCGCGCAGTGGTGCTCTGCAGGAGTTCTCGCCGTTTACCAGGAGCCCGTCCCCACCACCTTTGAAGTTCAGGGTGAGCTTGGAAAGTGGGGCATCGGGAATATTGGTGAAGCTGGCGCGAAGGCCGCCGTGAGCTGAGGCGATTCTGGCATCAAGGGAGATGCCAACTTGACCGTCAAGCTCCACCTCCAAATCGGGGAGCCGACGGCCAGAGGAGCGCAGGTAGATGGGCCCCTCGAGGTTCCCCTTCAGCAGCGGGCTCTTGGCCCTGGCTGAGCCGATCACCGAATCCGGGGGGCAGTGTTCCCCTGCGACCTGACCTTCGGCAAAGGCGGCCTGGCTACAAGGAGCCGCAAGGTGGGCGCTGTCGATCTCCTCCGCCGGGGGCAGGGTGATCGTGGCCGTCTTCAGATTGGCATTGCCCCTTGGCAGCGCCAGGGTGGCGCGGAGCTTTGGGTGGGCGCCGCGGTTGGCTTTTCCTCTTAGTCGCAGGGACAGCCTTGGCTTGAATTCGAGCTTGGCGCATTCCCTCGCCTGAAAGCGGCTCTGCCTGGCGGCGACGACACCGGAGGCGCTCGTCACCGTGACCTGGATCGAACCGGGCCGGCAATTGGTTGGATTGGAGATGAAGCTCTTGCGGTGGAAGTCGAGGCGGATCGTGCGGATCTCCAGGGGGATACCGTCGACGCTTTGAGGCAACGGGTCACTTTCGACGCGAAGCGAGGCCGTGGCCGGATCGATCTCGAGCTTCCCTCGGACGAGCACTTCACCGAAATCGAAGGGAACCGCTATCAGCGGCACGGCAACGGCGAGGCCAAAAGGCGCGCCCCCATAGGGGGCGGTGAGATAGACAGGCCCTTCGGAGTAGAAGGGATTGAAGCTCGGCCCAAGCCCGACTGCAACGGTGCCAATCTTGCTGCTTTCCGGGCAGCGACCGTTTTCGGCCTCCACTTCCGAGCAAACCCCCACCCGCGAGAGCATGCCCAGCAGCCCCGGCGGGTTTTGCACGGTGATCGATCCCAGTTCTTCGGCTTCGCCCTGCCGCGTGATCGCCACCGTCTCAAAGGTGAACGCGCCGGCGCGGTTGCTTGCGGTGGCGGCTGTGATGGTGGGGCTGAAGGAGGAGTCTGCCTGGGCCCCGGAGGCCGAGACCCAACAGATCGCAAGACAACAGATCCCCAGTCCGAGGGCGCTCAGCACGATTGATTGAATCGACCTTGAGACGTTCATCGGTGCCGCCCGTGTCCTATTCAGCATTTTTTCTCATCAAAGCTTCCTCTAATAGCTAACAGGCACCCCGACTTCAAGGTGCGAATTGCCGGGACCCCGCGGAGGAACCATCTCTGCGGTGGCTGCGCCAGCCGGACAAGAGACGGCGCCTCGGTGGCCGCCCTGTGGTCATCGGTGCTTCGCCGAGTCAAGACCAGGGAGTTGCGCCCCTCAGCGCTGTGGTCAGGGCACCCGATGGACCTCAAAGAGGTTGGTGCCGAGCTCCTGCTCCGGCAGGCCAGCGGTAATCGCGATCAGCTCTCCGGAAGTGGCGATACCGAGACGGCCGGCAAGGGCGGCACAGCCGTCCAACAGCCCACGCACCTCGGTCTCATAGTCACTCCGTACCGCAGTCACGCCGAAGAGGAGGCTGAGGCGGCGCACCGTCTCAATCCGCGGGGAGATCGCCAGCACCGGCACATTCGGGCGGTGGGCCGAGACCAGGCGAGCGGTGCGCCCGCTGGTCGTGGGCACCACCAATGCCTTTAGCCCGAGGCGGTAGACCGCGCCGACAGCGCTCTGGGCGACCGAATCGGCGACGTCCTGGGTCGCCTGGTCGGTCCGCGTAAACAGCCACTCGCCGTAGCGCAGGTCAGGCTCGGTCGCCAGCGCGATCTGGTCCATGACCCGCACCGCCTCGTCGGGGTACTGACCAACTGCAGTCTCCTCGGAGAGCATCACAGCGTCGGTGCCGTCGTAGATCGCATTGGCGACGTCGGTCACCTCGGCCCGGGTCGGGCGTCGCGCGGTAACCATCGATGCCAGCATCTGGGTCGCCGTTATCGCCGGCTTGGAGCGTTTTCCCGCCAGACGGATCAGTCGCTTCTGCACAACAGGGACCTCCGCCAGAGGCAGCTCGATTCCCAGGTCCCCGCGGGCGACCATGATCCCACCCGTCGCCGCGGCGACGATCTCCTCGGCGTTAGCCGCTGCCTCGCGCTTCTCGATCTTGGCAATCAACGGAATGCTCGAGCCAAGCTCCTGCAGCCGATCCGCGACCGGCTCCAGATCGGCGGCGGCGGAGACGAAGGAAACTGCAAGTAGGTCGATGCCGTGGCGCACCGCGAACTCGACCCAGCCGAGATCGCCGTCCGTTGCCGCTGGCCCGGCCGCAACGCCAGGCACGTTCATTCCCTTATGGGAGGACAGTGTCCCGCCAACCTCAACCTCGCAAGTGACCCGATCGGCCCCCAGGTTGCAGACACGAAGGCGGATCGCCCCGTCGGCCAGATAGACCATCTCGCCCGGGCGGAGCGAGGTGACGCCCGGCCAGGAGACGGGGATCGTCTCGGCATCTCCCTCAACCCGGCGGGGAGTGAGGGTCACCTGCCTACCTGTCTCCAGCTCGACGACGTCGCCGCGCAGCTCCCCGACTCGCAGCTTCGGACCCGGCAGATCACCCAGCACGGCAACCTCGCGGCCGACCCGCTCAGCCGCCGCACGGATCGCCTCGATTGTGCCTGCGTGTCGCTCCGGGTCGGCATGGGAGAAGTTGAGGCGTAGGACGTCTGCACCGGCCTCGACCAGCCGCTCCAGGACAGGGCCGTCCCAGCTCGCGGGCCCCACGGTGGCGATGATCTTCGTGCGTCGCTTCAGCGGAGAGGGAGGGATTCGAACCCTCGAGAGAGCTTGCGCCCCCTACTCGCTTAGCAGGCGAGTGCCTTCAGCCACTCGGCCACCTCTCCGGGCGATCCGATTGTAAGAGCAACCGGGATAGGCTCGTTTGGCATGGCCACCCACGAGGAGTACGAGCAGATCTTTGAGGAGGTCAAGGCGCCATTTGCCTTCGTCGACCTCGACGCGATGTGGGATAACGCCGACTCGATGCTGGCACGGGCGGCGGGCAAGCCGATCCGGGTCGCCAGCAAGTCGGTGCGCTGCCGAGCGCTGTTGGAGAGGATCCTGCGCCGCCATGAGCGATTCGCGGGCATGCTCACCTTCACCCTGCCCGAGACCCTCTGGCTCGCCGCACACGGGTTTGAGGATCTGCTGCTCGCCTACCCGACCGCAGACTCCGACGCGCTGAGAGAGCTGGCCCTGCGCTCTGTCGCCAACCCGACGGGTGCGCCGATTGTGATGGTCGATTGTGGCGAGCACCTGGAAGCGATTGAGTCGGTGCTCGGTGCTGGGGCCGCGCCGGTGCGGGTCTGCATAGATGTTGACGCCGGCTGGTGGGTGCTGGGCGGGCGGGCAAAGGTGGGGCCAAAGCGCTCCCCCGTCCACACGGTGGCGCAGGCCGTTGCCCTGGCAGAGGAGATCGACAGGCATCCCCAGCTTGAGCTGGTCGCGCTGATGGCCTACGAGGGGCAGATCGCCGGGGTCCCAGATCGGCCGCCGGGACGGCGGCTGCGTGGCGCCGCGATTCGCTTCGTGCAGCGGCGCTCCGCAGCCGAGCTGGTCGAACGACGGGCGAAGATAGCCGCCGCGGTGGGGGAGATTGCGGCGCTTGAGATCGTCAACGGCGGCGGAACGGGCAGCCTCGAGCTCACCGCCGCGGAGGACGCCGTAACCGAGGTCACAGCCGGCTCGGGCTTCTACGCGCCGACCCTCTTCGATAACTACACCCGCTTCAACCTAACCCCGGCGGCGGGCTTCGCGCTGCCGATAGTTCGTAAGCCGAGTCATGGCGTGGCGACCGCTCTGGGTGGCGGTTATCTCGCCTCCGGCAGCGGCGATGTCGCGCGGCTGCCCTCGCCCTGGCTCCCGCCGGACCTTCGCCTGGACCCCGAGGAGGGTGCCGGCGAGGTGCAGACGCCGCTGCTCGGCACCGGCGCCACGCAACTGCAGATCGGTGACCGTGCCTACCTCCGTCACGCCAAGGCCGGTGAGCTCTGCGAGCGATTTAACTCCTTGTATCTGGTTGAGGACGGCGCCATCGTCGACCAGGTTGCCACCTACCGCGGCGAGGGCAAAGCCTTTCTTTGATCACGGGCCGAGCACCCTCGTCGCGTACTCGTTGGTGAATATGCGAGCAGGGTCGAGAAGGTCGCGAGCCGCCTGGAACTCGACCCAGGCGGGGTAGCGAGGGGCGAGGGTCTCAGCTGTCTGGAAGTGGCGCTTGCCCCAATGGGGGCGACCTTCATAGGAATTCATGATCTCCTCGACTGCTTCGAAGTAGGGGCGCCACTCCATGCCGCGGTACTGGTGGACTGCGATGTAGGCGGTGTCGCGGTCAAAGGCAGAGCTGAGCGCCGCGTCATCGGCCGCGGCGACCCTCACCTCGATCGGGAAGAAGACCGGGAAATCATTGGCACGGACCCACTCAATCGCTCGTCGCGCCGCCTCCGGCCCATATTGACGCGGTACCCCGTACTCCATCTCCGTGAAGCGCACCCTTCGCTCGTTGGCGAAAATGTGGTCACTGCGTTCGGTGACGCTGGTGCCGGAGGCGAGGCGGGAGGCGAGGCGGGCCAGGGTGGGGATCGCTCGGGGCTGCGCCCTGCCGGCGGCCGAGAGTGCCTCAAGCGCCCAATGCTCAAGCACGGTGTCGTTGAGGAAGGTGGCAGCGCGCCCGCGGGGGCGCGGCGGCGCGGCGGTGCGGTTCCGCTCCAGGACCAGAGCGCTGTCGGCATATGGAAAGGTGAAGAACTCGTAGTGATCGTGGGCGTCGGCGCGCTCCTGAAAGGTGTCGAGAACTTCATCAAGTGGGCGCGGAGTGTCGACTCTTCGCAAATTGAACGCCGGCACGCAGCGCAGGGTCACCGCCGAGATCGCGCCCAGCGAACCGACGCCCACCCGTGCCGCACGCATCAGCTCGGGGTCATCGGCCGCGCTCAGCTCGCGCACACTGCCGTCGGCGAGCACCATCTCGAGCGACTCGACCTGTGAGGAAAGATTTCTCAGTCTCGCGCCCGTGCCGTGCGTGCCGGTGGAGATCGCACCGGCGATCGTCTGGCGGTCGATGTCGCCAAGGTTCTCCATTGCCAGGCCAATGCGGTGCAGCTCCTGGTTGAGACCGGCAAGGACGGCCCCCCCCTTCCACCCTCACCAGGCCGGAAGGTGGGTCGGCGTCGATCACATTGCTCAACGCCTCGATCCCGATCAGCGTGCCGTCGGTAAGCGTTGCCTCGGTGAAGGAATGGCCCGAACCAGTGACGCTCACCTTCCGCCCTCCTGCGCTCGCCCGTCCAATCGCCTCAGCAAGCTCCTCACGGGTGCGCGGGTGGACGATCTCGGCCGGCACGCACGACTGGTCCCGGGTCCAGTTACGCCAGACGTCCTCCACGTCCTAAACCTAGCCCCCCGCAGGATCAGCCGCGGCTGGCGTGAGGGCAAATCGGGCGTAGGCGGCGGTGGTGAGCAGGAGGGCGACTATGGCTAGGCTGGGGACGGCGTAACCGGTGATGCTCGCCATGGCGCCTCCGGCAACCCCTCCCGCCACCTGCCCCGCAGCCCAGGCCATGTTCGAGAGCCCTGCGGCAAAGCCTTGATGCAGGCGGCTGAGCTCAGCCGCCTCGGAGAGCATCGCCAACGCCGGCGCGAAACAGATACCGGCACCGAGCGAGGTAGCGATCAGCCCGGCGAGGACGACCCCAAGCACTTGGGCCACCGCAATCACCGTCATCGCTGCCGCGCAGATCGCCAATCCGACGCTGTACGGGGACCGGCCACCGACCCGGTCGGAATAGCGACCGGCGACCGGTGCCAGCCCCGCCTCCAACGCCGCGCCTGTGACGAATCCGGCTGCGATCACGGCGTGGCTCCCGCCCAGGGCAGCGATCCGTAGTGGCACCAGTACCTCGATTGCACCGAACATCAGCGAGGGGACGGCGACCAAGGCGGTACCTGTGAGGACCGCCCGGCCGAAGATCCTCGCCGCCACCTCGCGCAGACTCTGCTCCTCGGGCATGCGGGCCTCTGACAGGCGGGATGCAAGGAAGGCGAGGACAAGGGCGATGAGTAAGACCGAACCGAAGACTGGTTCAGTGCCGATTTCGGCCGCGATCGCGCCCAGACCCGGACCGACCAAGGCGCCCGCAACCGCCGTGCCCAGCGCGGTGCCGATCACTGCGCCGCGCTGATCGTCGGGAGCGGTTGTGATCAGCCAGGTCAGTGCTCCGGACCAGATCAGCGCACCGGAGATTCCCTGGACTAAACGAGCGGCATCAAGCAAGGTGATGTCGCGGGCGAAGCCGAAGGCGAGACTGGAGAGCCCGAGAAGCAGCAGTCCGCCAATTGCAGTGCGTCGGGGACCGAAGCGGGTGGCCACAAACCCTGCGGGGAGCGAGGCAACCAATGTGCCCGCGGCATAGGCTGCGGAGAGTATGCCCGCTTCCGCCTCGTTGAGGCCGAACTCGGCGACGTAGGTCGGCAGTAGCGGGGCGATCGCCGAGTAGAAGGTGACATCAAAAAAGACCATCATTGAGGCGAGGATGAGCAGCCGGCGCATTGCTCCATCCAATCACCGGCCGGAGCGAAATCCATTTCGCGTTGCCTCTAGCATCGCTCCACGTCTCACGCCCCGGAGGGGTGGCAGAGCGGTTGAATGCGGCGGCCTTGAAAGCCGTTAGATGCCTTCGGGTGTCTCGTGGGTTCGAATCCCACCCCCTCCGCTAATCAAGCCGAATCTGGCTTTCCAGAGCCGTTTGTGGCACCATCCAGAGCCTCCATTCGGGTCCGACTGTCTCCGGTTGAAACCGGCTGTTTCGGTGGCTGACTGGCGCACGACTGGCGCACGGGTCGATGGTCCCGCCGCTCCAGGTGAGCTGAGCGCGCGGATTTCGATCGGGATTCAGAGCTTGGGATCGAGCCCTTTGCCCTGAATTTTCGAGCTACCCTGCACGGCTCGATATTCCGGTTCGCTGCCTCTCAATTCGCGGCAGCTGCAGCGCAGCGATGGCTACTACACGGCTGCCCGCGCTGCCTGCTCGCCGACGTCAATCTGGGCGCCGAGGAAGGCATCGAGCAGCGCCGCCCCCTCGGCCTCGGTGCCAGGCATCAGGTGTCCGTAGAGATCGAACGTCACGGTGATCGATGAGTGCCCCATGAACACTGATAGAGCCTTGGCGTTCACTCCAGCAGCGATCATGAACGAAGCGTATGTATGGCGTGCCTGGTGAAGTCGTAGCCGTGCCAACGGCTTGCTGCCCACAATGCCCTCGCGCTGCGGGAGCTTCGCCAAAATGTCGCGAACCTGAATCGTGCTCAACCCCAAGGCGCCCGCAATCGCCCTTTGCGGGTGACCTTCTTGGCCCAACCCTGCGACCATTTGCCCGCGACGCTCAAAGGTCTTTGGATCCAGGGCGCCGAAACGCTGAAGGCACGCGCGGCGCGCCGAGTCGACCCCCCAGGCGCGGTCAGCTCGCCAATAAAGCCGCTCCGCCTGGAACGGAACCTGGTCTTCTTCGGCAAAGACAAGTGAATCATCGGAGGGCTCACCGCGCCGCATTCGCTGGTCGAGCAAGAGATCGCGGAGGAGGCCCGGAATCGGCACCTTGCGCCGCGACTTCCTAGTCTTGGGATCGATGGAGCCCACCTTTGGGTCCCACGACTCGCGAACTTCGATCACGCCCTTCGCCATGTCCACCGCGCTCCAGCGCAGCGCCCGCAGCTCGCCGTAGCGCAGGCCCGCGTAGAGCGCCGTCGCCCAGATCGCGCGATCCTCGACGGGCAGGACATCGAGCAATCGTGCGGCCACCCGTGGAGCGACGATCTCTACCTCAGTTGAGGTAGGGGCGGGAAGTTCGAGATCAGAGGTTGGGTTGATCGCCAGGCCCTCGCGCGAGCGCGCCCGGCGATAGATCGCCTGCAGAGGCTTGATCGAGTTGCGGACGGTTGAGGCGGCGCGGCCTTCTGCCTGCCAGCCGTCGACGAGCGCCTGAAGGTCGGAGGTCGTGACCGCGTTCAGCTTCCGCGAGCCCAGTGTCGGAAGGATTTGGTGATCGAGCGCCTGTCGATAGCCGCGAAGTGTTGCGGGCTTGTATGGACGGCCGGAGCGGTTGCGGATCTCACCGCGCTCAGCGCCCTCAAGCCAGGTCTCAGCGGCTTGAAGCAAGGTCCGACGCGACGGCGCCCGTAGGGTGCCGTGGTCGAGGGCCCGCTTTGCCTCCGCGCGCCAGGACTTCGCTTCTGCTTCGTGCTTGAAGGTTTTGCGCACCTTTCTGCGATCGCGCGCGGAATAGACGGATGCCTCGTAGCCACCGGCGCACCGACAGCGTTCCCCGACCCTGCTTGCGCAGCTCTTCGAGTGACGTTTGACGATTCCCTCAGCCATTTCTCTCGCCTCCTCGTTCGATCTTCGTGAGCCCCTTTAGCGCCGCGTGGTCGGGGCATCTACCTCTTAGCGCAAAACTTCCGAGGCGACAGGCTGGGACGCGTTCTCCGCTGTCCAGCGCTCGAGCTCGATGACCGGCACCAGCCGCTTGCGGCCACGCCTGATCAGTCGCAGCTCCGGCGCGACGTTGGCGTCAAAGAAGTCGGGGCCGACCCCGATGGCCGCCGCAGCCTCCGGCGGGGTCAGCGCGATCCGCGGTATGGAAGTGGTGAGCTTCTTCGCCATCGACTTACCCCGAGGTCTCCTCGATCGGACTGTCCATGTGCCTAAGACGTTTACCGGAGTGGTTTCGGCCCACCCGCGGCTTGGTTTTGCATCCCATGCCCACCACAACCCGAAGGGGCGGGCATGGGATGCAGGCCGTGTGGGGCGCACCCTGGCGCCGATTGGATCCAGTTCAAGCCGGCAACAGTTCGAGCGAGTGGCAGTGACTGGGACGAACCGCGGCGAAATGGCGGTGGTCGAGGGTGAGGACGAGCGCAGTGCCGAGACGCTCGGCGAGGGCGATGACGGAGGCGTCGACGCCGCCGAGTGGGAAGTCGGCGTATTGCTCGATCAGCTCGGCGATCCGGGTGAAGTCCTCGAGTGCAAGCGGCTCGACCTCCTGGGTGGCCAGGGCTCGGTGGAACTTCGCCTCTGCCACAGATCCGAGGCGGCGGGCGATCATCTGCGCGGTCTCAGTGGCAACCGGGGCGGGAATGACAAAGCGCAGGTCGCCGCGAGCGAGTTGAGAGACCGAGGCCGCGTGGTCCGGGTCGCCCTGGTCAGCGGCCGCGAGAAGCGGGCCGGTATCAGCGACGACGACCGCCGAAGGCATCCTGGTAGGCGTCCTCGATGATCTCAACCAGGACCTCGTCGGATTCGCGGGCGGTGCGGCCGTCGGTGCTGCGGCCGAGGGCAGCGAAGGGGACCTCGCGCTTGGCGCCAGTAAAGCCGAGGCGCTCGGCGAGCGCCTCGCGGGCGACGGCCGAGACGGAGGTGTGGCGGCGCCGAGCCTCGCGCCGCAGCGCGGAGGCGAAGTCGTCGGGGAGGCTAAGGGTTATGCGGGTCATATGCTCATACTGTAAGCGATCGGCGAGTGCTTTGGCAAAGGCTGGGCCTGAGAATGCCGGCGACAGGCTGAATCGGCGCCGCTCGGTGGATGAGCGCGGCGTGCCCGGCCAATCGGACCGGTGGCGGTGCGGATTCTCCTCTTTCCCTCGCCCTGGGGCCGAGCTGGACCGCCAGGTAAGGACATTGTATCGCGCCGGGTTTTTGGCTCTGGAATGGGTCCTGCTGCTAACTCGGCCCCGGGATCGGGCGGATCACAAGCTTCGGCCAGTGGCGTTCAGCCTTGAGACGCTCCAGCAGGGCGCGGGGCCCTCGGCTGGCGAATGCGACCACAGCGTCATAGCGAGCCATGTGAGTCTCGAGGATGGCGAGCGTGCGCTCCTGCTCGGCGACACGCAATCGCACCAGGAGCGCGTGACGCTCGGCGCCGATCTCGACCACGGCGTTGGGTCGGTAGCCCCTCATACCCTGTTCACGGACGACGCTGCGCCCGCTGATCCAGCGCGCCTCGGGAGCGCGCCTGGCGATGTGGAGGCGAACCTCGTTGACTGAGCGCATCCGCGCCATCGCTCCGACCTTGGGAGGCTCTGCCGTGAACCCCATTCCGGAGAGTCGCATCCCACGCCATGTCGTCCACGCCCAGTGAGGCTCGTCGGCGAGAAAACGACCATAGTCGGCGTAGCCAAGCTTGGTCAGGTGCTTGACAACCCTCGCCGATTGCCCTTGCTCGCAATTGAGGAAGCGCGCCAGCTGGTCAAAGGGAATTGCCTGCTGCTCTGCAAGCAAGCGCAGCAGCTCGAACTCCCAAGGTTCGGGGGCAAGCACAGTGCGCCGTCTCCTCATACCGAGGGCGCTGGTGCCGCGATCGCGCAACTTCGGGTCCTCGATCCCAACGGCCATCCTCAGTCCTCCTCGTCGAGATAGGAGATCTCCTTCGGCGCGGCGACTTCAACCGGCTCAAGCAGACGGTCGAGCAGCACCGGCTCGGGCAGGAGAACTACGCCGGTGGCTGGTGCCCGCTCGATACCGACCTTGACGACGCGGCCGCGGCGAATCACCCAGGCGCTGCCGGTTGGCAGCCGCCGGATCTCGTCGGGATCAATTCTCAGGGCTCGCTCTTGGCGGGCGTGACCCTGACGGGCGTAAACGCCGTCCTCGTAGCGATGGGTCAGTTCGATTACCCGCTTCATCCCTCCCAGCTCGGCGAGAGTGCACGGGTCATTGAGGGCATGGACAATCAGCGTCTCCACCGAGCCGAAGATGCGATCGCGCTGGAGGAGCGGTCCCATCCCGGACGGCGTCTGCGGGACCAGCACCATGCCGACGTTGAAACTGCGCGCTTGCTCAACCTTCATCGCCACGTCTGAGGACGTGGCGATCGCGGAGAACTCATCGGCGATCAGCACGCAGAAGCGCTCGCGCGACTTGCGCTGGGTGAAGTAATGGGCAAAGTCAGCAAAGAGCATGCTGGCGGCGCTGGCCGTGTCCTCGCCCAGCGCGACCGAATCGAGCAGCAGGTAGGCGGCGTCGGCGTCCTCCCAGGACCAATCGCCGTCCAGCGCGCAGCCGAGCTGGCCGAAGAAGGCCTCATAGCGCAGTCGCACCTGGCTCACCCTGTCGCGCGGCAGGGAGAGCACCGCGCTACTGGGCCCGTGGGCGTTCAGCAGCAGCTCGTAGTCAAGACGGGCCAGCAGCTCAGAGCTGCATCGCGGCGGACCGTCGGGATGGTTACAGGCAAGTTGCAGCGCCGTCTTGGCGATGTCGCGGTAATAGGCCGCGGGTCCCACGGTGGCGAACGGGACCACCTCCAACAGGCGGTTCGCAATCCCGCGCCAATCGCCACGCCAGGCGTCGAAGGGCTGGTTGGGGAAAACCCGAGCACTGCGGCCGGCGGCTCTCATCAGCGCCACGAAGCGCTCCGCGCTACCGCGCTCGCCCTTGGCGTCGAGATAGAAGATCTGCGCCTCGCTCTTGGTGGCCAGTTCGTGGGCAATTCGCATCGAGGTCTCCGTCTTGCCCGAACCGCTGGCGCCGAGGATCACGGCGTGGCGGCGCATCTGCTCGAAGGTCCAGACCAGGTTTGGCCCGCTCATTGGAAGTGCCCGTTCTCCCGCGAGGCGCCGGCCGAGTACGGCTCCCTCCAGAGCGAAAGGCTTAACGCTCGCCGTAAAGCAGCTGCTGCGCCGCCTCAGCATGGCTCCCCCTGGGGAACTCGGCGGACGATCAGCTTCGGCCAACGTCCCTCGGCCTGGACGCGTTTCAACAGCCGGTAGGGACTCGGGCCGCAGAAGTACAGCACGGCGTCGTAACGGTTGCCGTGTTCAGCGACTATGCGGCGAATCTCGTCGTTGTGTTTGACCGAGATCTCAGCCTCGATCGCGTGACGCTCACCGCCAATCTCGAAGACCGCATCAGGTAGATGGTCGGCGGGGTCGCGTTGGCGAAGCACCGTACGTTCGCAAACCCAGCGCCCCAGCGGTGCCCGCTCGGCAAGGTAGAGCCGGACCTCGTTCACAGCCCGGCGATGGGCGAGCATCGCCACGTCGGGCGACTTGTAGCCAAATCCGGTAGCCGCGAGACGCGCTCCCCGGTTGCTCGGCCAAAACCATGGGTGATCGCGGACCAAGAAGCGCCGGTGCTCGACGCAGCCAGCTGCTTCGAGGCCTTGGACCAGAGCCACGGCGTCACCGAGCGAGGCGTCAAGAAACCGCGCCAGCTGGTCGAGCGGGATCGCCGCCTGTTCGGAAAGCAGACGCAGCCCAGCACGCTCCTCGGGTTCGAGATCGCGATAGCGCCCTCGCCTGGGCCTTTTTGCCTTGGTTGACTGCGGCTGGGCGTGCATGGGGCGACGAAAGCACGCCTGAGGCGTGCCATCCTGAGAGTCGCCGCACGCCCAGCGTCAAGCAGGGCGCTCCAGTGCTCTCTCGTCCATTCCGACCTTCGTGACTCTCGACATCCTGACCTCCTCGGTCAGATCGAGTGTCCGGCGGAACCAGGTGCGGGGGAGAGGCAGTCAAGCTGAGCTGCCGAGCCGTCGCAGGAATCGAGGCTACGCGCTGCATCAAGCGAGACTTATGAGCGGCGAGCATCCATACGCTTCGGTTTATCCGGTTACTCAGCTGGTGTGAGGCGTTTCCGCTCTATGAGAATCGCGACTTCCCATGGCATTTGAGGAACCGCTCACCCTCCTGAGGACCCCGGCGGATAGCGGAGTGCCTCGAGTTGATTGACCCGCCAGCGCCCGCCTTCGTGCACCATCGGCATCATGTACTGGCGGCGATGGGGGCCGTAGAAAAGCGCAAAGGCTTTATCTCCTTTGACGCGAAGAGCGGCGATTGGGCCATGCAACGGATCAGAGATTGCTTCGCCCTGGCCGGCGAGCATCGCGAAGAACCCGCAGCGAGCCGTGGGCGAGCGTGCAACACGGTGGAGCGCCGGCGCAAGCAGGGGGTCGTGATGCGCCTCTTGCGTGGCGAGTCACTTGACTTCCTCGCCCGCGAGTGCGGGGGCCCACCGCTCTCGGTGCTCGCCTTCAGTGACAGCTACCGCGAAATCAGCGAGCTGACGGTTGCTCTAGACCAATACCAACGTCGGCATAGATACACCAAGGTGAACCGTTGCGTGGCCGAGAATACAGGCGACTGCAGGAGCTGGCGAGTGAAGCCGTCTCTTACGCCAGGCTGCCGTCGGGAACAAACCAGTGATGCTCGAGGTCCGTGACAGCACCGATCCGCTCGTAATCGCGGTCGTAGTGAACCAACGGCACGCTCGCCTCCTCGGCTGCCGCCGCCAACAGCAGATCAGCGGGCGGGATGCGGCGATGATCGCCGGTGCCCGCCAGCGCCAGCTGCACTTCCTGCGCCCGGCTCCACAAGCCGGACGGCATCGGTACCGACTCGAAGCCCCCCAGTCGTTCGGATACCTCGCGGGCACGGCGCTCGTTGGGAGCCAGGCGGACCAGCTCGATCACGACCAGCTCGCAGACGAGCACTCGACCTTCGACAACCTGTTCGTTGAACCACTCGGCGAGATTCGGGAAACGGCGGTCACGGACCCAAGTCCAGACCCCGGTGTCATAGAGCGCTGGTACTCCGGGCTGCACCGGGCAAAGGGACTGCTCAGCGTTCAGGATCGCTCCCGGCCCTTGGCTACCTCCTGCGGGGTCCCGTCGACGTCGCGTACGACGTCGAAGTCGCGCAGAGCGCGACGGCGAGCAGTCTCGCGCAGCGCCGCGTTGATGGTCTCGCTGAGGCCCTTGGTCCCCAGCTCGCGGCGAGCGGCGTCGAGGGCGCGGTCGTCCACATCAACTGTGGTGCGGGTCATAGGCATCAGTCTAGCGCATCATTATCCCGCGTCAGAGATTTCATAGCCCCTGCGGATGACTGGGAACAAAGCCTGCCGTCGGCTGCGCTCCGTAGCCGGGGCCGTGGTCGAAGTTGGCGTCTGAGGTGCCCCAATCGCGACCGTTGATTTCGAGGAAGACGTGGTCGACGTTGGACCAGATCGTCACTTGGGCGCCGCGGCCGGCGGGGTAGTGGGCTCCGAGTTCGTTGGATACCAGGCCACCGGGGTCGGGGTAGCCAGAGAGAACGAGTAACCAACGCACCGCACCCGAGCAGTCAAGGCCCCTGACGCCCGGCCCACAGAATTCACCGCTACCGGGCGAGGGACCTGGCTTTGTTCCGTGGCCGCCGCCCCAGCAGTAGTGGATTCGCTGGGATTCAATCCACTTGGCGACATATTCGACCTTGGCCAGGCGGCCGCTCGGCAGTTCGCCGAGACCTCCCGCGGCGGCGCAGACTTCATGCATTCCAGTTCCGAAGCTGGCTGCTGTTTCTAAGACCTCTTCGACGTACCACTCGGCGTGGTTGTAGGCGAAAATCGCCGCTCTCCAGTCACCCGGGGCCCCGGATGCGTCCAGGTAGTTGGCGGTGGCAAAAACTGAGTCGGGAATGCTGTAGATGTCCTTGCGCCCATCGTCGTTGGCATCGACGCCATATGTCGCCCAGGTCGAAAAGAGAAACTGGCCGGGGCCGGCTGCCCCGGCCGAGTTGGTCCCGGAATGAACCCCCGGGAGCGAGGAGCGGCCGAAGTCCGACTCGACTTTGTGGATCGCGGCGACGATTGAGAAACCCTGAGGACCGAGCTTGTACTTGACCGCCGCTTTGCTCAGCCAGGGAACGTAGTTGGCTGGAATCCCCTGACCGGAGGCCCCGCTGAGGCTGCATTCGCCGCTGGCCGGGCTCGGCGAGACGGCGAAAAAGAGTCCGGCAAAGCAGAGCAGGCAAAGCAGCGCCAGCGATCCGGCGGCGGCGATCTTCCAGCCCAAACCGCGGACGAGCGCCTTCGCGGCGACGCCGAGAACTCGGCCCTTGCGCTCGCGGCGGGCAGCACTCGGCTGCCTGTTCATTCGCCTGGCCCGCTAGCCAGCCAGACCCCGTGACGAGCTTCGAAAAGGAAGGAGAACTGCTCAGTAGCACCCCCTCGACTCGCAGAGCCACTGATCAGCGCCCGCGGTGGCTCGATCGACGCGACGGAAATCGCAAGCCGCCCCGGCGCGGCCGCCGCCGGATTTCCCGACGGGCGGCGGGGAGGGTCGCCGAGCAGCTCGGCGGCAAAGGCGGGCGAGCAGGTGGTCCGGAGTTGCTGCCGCACCCCCGGCCCCAGCTCACCAACCTCATAGTGAAAGAAAGCGGCGAGAAAGCGGCCGGCGGCGCGATGCAGGGTGGCGCGCAGGCGCGCGACTCGCTCGGTTTGCACCGACTGAGGGGCGGCGGTGACAGCTGGGGCAGCTCCCTGCTCGTGGGGCGGCGAGACGTTGGCGGGAGAACCATCCGCGAATCCGATCGCCGCCGCTAGAAGGGCCGCGCAGGCGGCGCAGAAGAGTGCGAGGCGAAGGAGCTGGGCTGCGGAGGACACGCCTAGCCTCCCCGACTCAGGTTGCGCCGCGGTGCAAGATGATCGTGGTTGCGCCGCTCCCGACGCAGGCGCCGCAGCTGCTCACGACGGTCGGTAGCACCGCCCAGCTCCTCCGCCTCCTGGCGAACCCGCTCTGCCATCTGGCGAGGGCGGCCCACGATGCGGCCGGGCACCTCGGAGGCGACCGCCCGCCGCTGTGAGTCGCGCTTCCTCGCCTTCTCGATCTGCTGCTCGGCGCGTTCGCGATCGGGGCCCCGCATTGCCTCGAACTTGGTCCGCTCATACCCCGCCCGGTGGGCGTGGTCGGCCGGATCGCGCGAGCTCTTCAACAGCTCGTCGTCCTCCGCTTCAAAGCGCTTCAGATCGCGAGCGGACCAGCGTTCACCGAAACGGCTCTGGTTGTGGTCGACATGTGCCAGCAGCTCCTTCGCACGCCGGTAACGCTCGGGGCTGGGGGCCTTAACTGCGGGACTCTCGCCCTCCACCATGCCGGGCGCAGGGTCATTGCGTTGCGGAGCGTGTTTCTCTCTGGTCGATTGTTTTGCGCCGCGCCCTTCCGGCGCCGGGGCTGCCTCGGCAGAATCAACCGTCGCGCGCGCCTCCCGGTAGCGCTGCTCGGCGAGCGCCCGGGCGGAGTCCTGCAGCGAGCTTTTCGCCGTCTCCCGCGTCGCTTCCGCGCCCAGCAGGGCGCGTGAGCGCTTCAAATCGAGCGCCCGGCGGGCGACGCCGCGCAGCGCCCCACCGGGGACGCTGGCCACCCGGCCGCCGATCTTCAGAGCGGCGAATCCACCGAGGCCGATTCCGCCGAAGTGCTCGGCCTCGCCGACGCTGAACCAGCCGACGAGCTCAGCGCGCTTGAGGAAGACCGCCCAGGTGAAGACAACTGAGAGCAGAAAGCCGGTGGCGCTGCCGGCCGGTCCGTCGACCGCGCCGAGGATCGAGATCCCGAGCAAGACGATCGATAAAAAGGCGGCGTAGATCACCTTGGCGACGATCGCCCCGAGCAGGGTCAGGCCCCATGTCTTAAACCCGCGGCGGCCGCTGTCGCCGAGCAGCGGCAAAAAGAGGGCAAAGGGCGCCGCGAGCAGCAAGACGAAGGCGATCGCCGCCTGGGTGAAGAGGCGGATCGCGAGCCAGGCCAAGAGCAGAACCGCGCCGAGCAACCCGATCGCAAACAGGGCCAGCATCGAGAGCCGGGTCAGCACCCCATCGCCGCCCTGGGCGGCGACCTTGGCCTTGTAGGCGGAGCTGGCGTTGAAGTAGCTCCACAGGGCTTCGCGCGCCGAGGAACCCGGCGAGGAGCGCAGGTAGAGGTCGATCACCCGCTTGGGGCGCCCATAGCGCTTGGCGGCAAAGCC
>JBAVAR010000013.1:0-47831 GCA_049585815.1 Solirubrobacterales bacterium | reverse complement strand
CGCTCGCCTACGGCTCGCTGCTCAACGCGCTGGATGTCCTCCTGCGCTTCCTCGTCCATACCGGCCTCCGTGACTCTCGACATCCTGACCTCCTCGGTCTAATCGAGTGTCCGGTCGGAACCGGGTGCGGGGGACTGCACTCCTCGGCGGTGCAGCTTTTCGCTCTTTTTAGTGACCGCGCTTGGCACCGCTCGGCGGCTTGCTTGAGGCGATCAGGTTAATCTTCAGTAGTTCGATCTTGAAGACTTCGCTGTGGGGGCCATAGACGAAGGTCTCGGGCAGGCCCGGTTCCAGCTCCAATAGCTGACAGGTCTGGCCTCCGAGCACGCATATGCCTTCGCCAAACACCGAGTCCACGCTGGAGGAAACGAGCAGTAGTGCTTTCTTTGCATCCTGGCTGACTCCCATGAAGATTGCTGCCGGCGATTTGCTGCTGGGGAGGGCGGTCAACTTCGAGACGTTGTGCAGCACCTGGACCTTCGGCTTGCTCTTGCTGATCGAGGCAGAGCTTCCCTGGCTGGCGGTAGCGCTCTGGGTGGCGGTGGATGAGCTCTTGGTGGCGCCGCTCTTGGAGGCCCCCGGGGACACCACTCGGACGTCGATCGCGTAGGAGTAATAGGTCACATGCCTCGTAATATGGGTGGTGGTGAAACTGCCGCCGCCGGTGCCAGTTGTTCCGGTGGAGCCTCCGGGAGGCGCAGCAGCGCTGGTCGAGCTGGCACCGCCGCCCGACCCACCGCCTGTCGAGCAGGAGCATCCACTACCGGAGGATTCGGCCTTGGAAAAGAGCTGCATGAAGGGGTCCCTCGCGTGCAGGTAGTTCAGCCTGCGGTGGTATGGGCGCAGGTTGGGGGCCACATTGGACACCACGAGCTCACCCGTGTGCTTTGTCATCGCGCTTGAGACCGCAAGCGCGATGGCGGAACTCGGGCTCTGTGATTCCGAAGACTGCTTGAGCGCGATCGGCACGGCTATGATCGCCACGATCAAGACCGCGACCAAGGGCAGTAGATGCCGTTCGCGCAGATCGTAGTAGAGGTCATAGAGCGCGTCCGGGACCTTCAACTCCGGAAGCTTGATCTCGGGGCCTTTCTTGAGCATGTTCATTTGGTGGAGGAGGAAGTTGTGGTGGACGCTGGAGTTGAGGAGGTTTCACTGCTACTGGTCGTGCCCGTGGCCGGCGGTGAGGTGGTCGACGCCGTCGGGGTGGCGGTTGAGGGTGTGGCAGGAGCGGTCGGCGTGGCACCTGCGGTAATCCCCTGACTTGGCGGAACCAGGTAGGTGGTCACCGAGAAGGTCGCGTTTAGATCTGGGAAACCCTTGGGGTTTGCCGCATTGAGAGCGAATCCGTTGAGAGTCACCAGACGGCCGTTTACTCCGACGCCCTTGCCGCCGGTGTGGACCATGGAGTCGACACCCCTGATGAAGTCGGCGACGTGAAAGAAATTTCCGCTAAAGCTGAGGTCGTAGGGCATTACACCGAGGCCCGCAGGTCCGATCGACGCACCAAGCGGCAGCAGCGAGGCGGCGGCCTCGGTTGGCGGCACGCTTGCCGCCGAGCTGCCCGATGTCGTCGTCGGGGTGGTGGCGGCCGCAGCCGCCGATGCGCCTTCGCCGGTACCAGAGCCGAGCTGGATGCTGTTGAAGCTGACATTCGAGCGGTGGGCGATCTCGTCGAGCTGGAGCAGCAGCGAGGAGGTTTCGTCGCTGGGCGGCACCGCCTTGCCGAGCACGACAAGCTGCTGGTAGTCGACCGGGAAATGGCGTCGCGCCGCGACCGCTTCTGTGACTTTGGTCTGCGATTCGGCGAGCGAGGCGTGCAGTTCGCTGATCTGACTGGAGAGCTTTTCGGCTTCCTGTCGCTTCGGGCCAAGTGCGAGCATCCAGAAAGCGACAGCCATCGCAGCGACCAACAGCATCGCGATGATCACACGGTTTGTGGCATTCATCTCAGCCCCCTCCCTGTTCGGATTCAGATGAGGCGGTGGTGCTCGATGGAGCCGAGGAAGTCGAGGGGGTTGTGCTGGTCTGAGGTGATGATGTCGAGGTGCTCGCGGTCGCTGAAGGCGACGGAGCGGTGCTGGTCGGGGCGGAAGATCCCGACGCTTCGCTTGGGACCGGCGCTGCATCGAAAGCGGCGACGATCTGGAAGGCGGCGACGTCGGGGCTTGTCGAACAGCTGGAGCTCGATCCTCCCGAGGAGGAGGAAGAGGCAGAGCCACTGTTAACGGCGCCGCCTTCGGATTCGGTGCCGAGAACCGAGGACTGCACGCCGACCCTGGTCACCCCGTCAATCTGCTTCAGAGCCTGGACAAATTCCGCGACGGCGGCCTGGCCGGCGCCACATCCGATCAGCTGTAGGGCCGGACCCGGGGCTGAGGCTCGTATCGAGATGCTGGCCGCACCCGCGACGGTGACCCCCGGGCTGTCGGTGCCGGTCAGATTTGTCAGCGAGATGTTGCTCGGCAGGATCAGAGCGAGTTCGCGCATCACCCGTTCCCAGTCAAAGCGGCTGTTGGCGAGGCCGGTGACCGTGGTGAGGCGCTTGTCGTGGACGGCCTCAAACTGGGTGTAGGCGGCGAGCCGGGTGGCACGGGCCTTTGCCAGGGCATCTTCGCGTTCGAGCTGGGTGACCTCCGCCTTGTGGTCGGAGATCTGGTTGCCGGTGATGACCAGCAGCGTCACTCCCGCGAGGGCGGCAATCAGGGCACCAATCACGATGTAGGCGATCGGACCACCGCGCATTGGGGCGTTCTCGCCGCGGCGCTGCTCGGGTGGGATCAGGTTGACGGGTCGCATGGCTAACGCTCCAGGGCGAGTCCGTAGGAGAGGGTGAGGCGCGCGGCTGAGGCCGGATCAAGACCCGAGAGTGCCTCGGGGCGGCCAATCGAGATCGGCAGGCTGAGGGCCGGCTCCATCCGCTCGGCCAGGCCCGGGATGGCGCTGCCCGGACCGCAGAGCACAACCCGTTCGATCGGCAGCGCTCCCTCCTGGGCGCCGTAAAAGTCAAGTGAGAGTCGCAGCTCATCGAGCAGGGAGGAGGCGCCGCTCTCCAGCGCCTCGCGTGCTTTAGAGACGGTTTGCGGATCGCCCTCGATCGTCTCGAGCGCCTCGGTGAGGCCGACGTGGTTCAGCCACATCCGGGAGTGTTCTGGGCTGAGGCCCGTAGATCCCGCGAGGACTTCGGCGACGCCCTCGACGCCGACCGGAGAGACGCGGGTAAAGAGGCAGGCGCGTCCCCTGGCGACGGCAAGGTTGGTGACGTCACCGACGTTGCAATAAAGGACGGTTGAGGATGTCGAGGCCGCGGCGCCTTCGGTTGCGCTCTCCTCGGCAACCGTTGACGGTTCGGCGAGGGCGCGGATCAGACCGAAGGCCGAGAGGTCGACCCCCACGGGTTGCAAGCCGGCGTCGCGCAGCGGCCTCAGGGTCGCCTCAATCATGTCGCGGCGGGCGGCGACGACGACCACGTCGATCTGCGGCGCCATGTTCTCGGTAGCGGGGATGCCACCGATCACGCGGTGGTCAAGGATCGCCTGGTCAATCGGCATCGGGATTCGCTCCTGGGCCTCGAAGCGAACCGCCGCCTCAAGCTCCTTGGGGTCCTCGATCACCGGCAGTCGAAGAGTTCGCACGACGACACGCTGGTTGGCTATCCCGAGCCGTACCCGGCGGGAGAGCTTGCGCTCAGAGAAAAGCGCCTTCAGCTCCGTGGCGAGGATGCCCGAGTCGACGACCTCGCCGTCATGAAAGGCTCCGGCCGGCAGTGGGGCGATCGCTGTCGCCGTCAGGTGGGCAGAGCCATTGGCGCGGACCTCCGTGGCGGCGATGCTGGCGGCCTCGATCTCAAGGCCCACGAGGGCGGTGTCCTTCTTCTTGGTTATCTGGAGCTTGGGGGTCATGGAGGTCTTGGGGGGTGATTCGGGTGGGTCTGTCAAGACTCAATCGACAAATTGGCCTCGAAACCTTTGCCCTGCAACTACGCAGAATTAGGAAAAGCTGGAGATCAGTTGATCGTCTCTCGACCGACGATCCAGGCCGATTGAACGGGTTCGAGGAAATCTGGCGGCTCGATGTAGCGAAGGCGGTCGTCGTAGATATATTCCTTGGTGTATCCGGTGCCGCCGTTGCCGCCGTATGTGCCGACCGGGCCGCGGAATTTCTGGGCTATCGCTCCATCAACCGTGAGCGACCCCATCTGTTCACCGCAGTTGTAGTTGTCGACGATGAAGGAGTGGTTGATCGTCAGGATCGCCGCTTCGATTTCGGGATTTTTCATCCATCCGGTCCCGTTATTGCCATTGGTGCACGGGTGGTAAACCCGGACGAAGTTGTTGGCAATCAGGCCCAGCAGCCCGTTGCTGCCTTCTTCTTTTTTGAGATTGCCATTGACAATAATGTCGTTTTCGGCGGCGATTGTGAGCTGCCCCGAGTAATTGCCTTTTACATACACGTTTCCGCAGCCGGAGGTTTCCGGATAGGTTGTTTCGAACGGGGAGTACGTGGATGTGCAGGTTCCATTCTTCACGTAGATGACACCGTTGGGAGGGATTGCCCCCGAGTATTTGCCGGTGCAGGTGCCCGCGGTCCCTACCGTCATCGAGGTGCCGCTCAGGCAGATCCTCACCTGGCCTTCAAACTTGAATCCGGGTTCGGCGATGGTTGCGAGTTGGGAGTTGCTCGGCGGCGGGGTCAGGACCGGAGCCCCGGTGATGTAGGTGCCGGTGAAAGTCGGTTTGCTGCCATTGCAGGTCGAAAACCAACCGGGCGAAGAGTCACTAACTTCAATCATGTCCGATGGACTGCGGCCGAAGGTCGGGTTACCGCAGATCGCCAGGGCATCGTTCGTGTGAAGCGGGCCTTTGATTGAGTCGCCAGTGATGAAGGAGATCTTGTCGCAGTATTCCCCGCCCGAGTTTGGAATCGGTTTTTCGTAACGACCCTGTGCGTAGGTGAGCGTGCACTGTTCATAGGCCCCTTTGACGGTTGCTTCATTGCCGTAGGTCACCGGATCGGAAGTCTCGAGCTGGGTGAAATACATGTAGTCAAGGAAGCTTGCCCGTTTGAAGGTGGCGACGATCGAGACCGAGTTATTTTCGTAGTATCCGGTCGAGCGAATTCGAAAAGAGCCGGCCATCACACCGCTTGACTCGATCATGCTGTTCGTGGCAGTTTCCAGTGTTTTCGGGTTGCAGCCTTCTTTTTCATGGCCGGTGGCGGGGATCAGTTCGATCGCATAGGTCGCTCCCGTGCCGCCCGGCACGGATCGCCTGTTTGTGGTCGATCCCATCTGGTTGACAGCACTGGGGGATGGCACTTCGGCGCAGTGGGTCCAGTAGGTGTTGTTTGCGTTGAGGTGGAAGGCGTAGTCGTCAATTCCCGCCTTGGCCGCCTCGAAGGCCTGCTTGCGGGCGAGGTCGTTCTGGGTGATGTTTACATCGCCCTCGACTGCGGCCACAGCGACCAGGGCTAGCAATACGATCAGCGAGGTTCCAATGATCGCCGCGATCATCGTGAAGCCGCTCTCCGATTTAAGCCTCACTGACATGGCAGGTTTGCGGCGGTGGTGTTGTAGGGGGCGGGGGAGAACCGAAGCAGGGCTGCGTCAGTGAGATTTGCGGCGGCGTTGCTGTCTTCAACCGGCGTATTCAGGGGACCTGCTGTCAGGGTCATCTTGACCTCGACCGTCCGTTCGGCGTTTTCCTTGCCGAGTTCGGTGGTGACAGGTATTTCCGTAACTACGCCGTTTGTGTAGGAGTAGTAGTGGAAGATCGAGGTGCTCGGGGCGGTGGGGCTGACGTTCGTCATGATTTGTTCGGTCGAAGACGGGGTTCCGGAGAATGTCCAGTTGGGTGCCGAGCCGCCGGTGGAGGCGTAGTTGGATTGAGACACGATGCCGCTGCTGAGTGAGACTTTGGTGAGGATGGGCGCGAGGGAGACTGCCGAACCTGTTTGGTGAATGAATTCGAGCATGTTGCCGTTGCTAAGTTTCCTCACCGGGGCAATTTCCGGGGCGATGCAGGCTGAGTGAAGCTCTTCGATCACTCGGTTCAGGACAATACGCCCGCGCTGGGTGGCGTCGACATGGGTGTTGACTCGGTCGGTCTCTCGTAACGAGACGATGACCATCGCGCTGATTGCGAACATGACTACCACGCCAGCCGTGGTCGCTACCAGCAGTTCAACCAGCGTTGTACCGCTCTCGTCGTGCAATGTGGGGAGTCGCCTCACGGGCAGGTCCCCGCAGTCGAGGTTGATTTTATGGGCAGTTCGACAGTCGTACCGTTGATGTTTTCAACTGTGGCTGTGCTTTCTGCCCGGCGAGTGACCGTTTCAAATTTATTTTTTTTGATTTCAGTCGTGATCGGTGCAGACGCACAAACGGTGTATTTGCTCCAGGGAAGCCCGGGTTCGGACAGTTCGCCTGAGGAGTTGGTGGTATAGGCTCGCCTGACTTTTGGTGTCGTGCATTTGAGGTCGGTGATTGCGACTTCAGCTCCGCTGATTGCTGTGCTTGTTTCGCCGTTTTTTACGGTCAGATATAGCGGCGGGAGTTGCAGCGTCGCTGTCGTGCTCCCATTGGCTGGAACGAGAACGCTTGCCATCGCCGCGGCGCCTGGCGGATTGGTCAGACTTTCAGGATTCGGATTATCGCCTTCGCATGACCCTGCATAAACGGTGTCTTTGGAAGTGAAGGGGAAGAGGGAGGTTGCGGTGATAGCTGATTTCGGGGTACCGACGGTCCCGAACGACTTCGCCGTCGTCATCCCGCTGTTGAAGACGATGATCGAGTCGGCCTTAGTCGCTTCGGGTTTGACTTTGCCCTTAAAGAGGGTCTTGAATTCGGTCAGAATTGATCCCGGTTGGTCATAGAGCAGCTGAACGGTTGAGGTGCTGGCGGCGACGACGCCGACCGTCATTGGACCGGGGGTGTTTCCGTTTACGTCCACCAGCCCGCCGGCGACGCCCGATGGCGTCAGCGTGTAATTGCCCGAAGGTTGATCGGGAAACATCGCGCACCCTTCTGCGTTGGTGGTGCCGCTGAAGGTGCCGGCGCCGGTTCCAGTCAGACCTATACCGGCAAGCGGTTCTTCTTTTGCGTTGGCCGCGAAGATCGTCAGGGTGCCATGGCTCGGGTCAAGTGAGCCGGTCGGCGGCGTGACGATGCTGGCAAACGTCACCGGTTCGTGGGTTCCGGTGCTGGGCCAGCTGACCTTGGAGGTGATCTTGACGTAATCAGCCGAAGAGCTTTCTTTGCCGCAGGAGGAGATACCGGTCTTGTCGTTGACGAAGACACCCGCAGATTCGATTGTGAAAGTGGTGCCGTTGAGCGTCACCGTCTTTGTCTGGCTCAACTTGTTGAGGGTCGGAACGCGCAGCGAGCGCAGGCGCGCCTGATCTTCCTGGGCTAGTGCGTAGGCCTCGGAGCGGTGGCGCTCTTCGGCGGAGGCATGGCCGGTTGCCGTGAGCAGACCGAAGACCGCGCCGGAGATCAGGAGGACGATCACCGCGCTGATCAGGACTTCGACCAAAACGAAGCCGCCCTCGCCAGGCGGTCTCGATCGCCCTCTTGCCAGCGTCATGAGTACTCCATCGGAATTGTTGCGGTCGGGCTTTAGCCCTCGTGATGGCGCAAACGCGATCGCGACGCGCTTTGTCCATTGCTTCAGTAAATGAAGCTTTGTCGCTACACTTGCTGAAGCGAGGCCGATGAACCGCGCCTCTCTTCGCATGAGCGCTCTGAGCAACTCCCGATGCCCCGTCTGCCGCACCGCCGAAGTGGTCTGTGGCAAGTGGACCCTGCTGTTGATCCGCGACCTCGCCGCCGGCAGCAGCCGCTTCTGCGAGCTGGAGCGATCGCTGGAGGGGATCAGTCCCCGCACGCTATCGCTGCGGCTGCGGGCGCTGGAAGAGGAGGGGATCGTTGAGCGCCACACCTTCCCCGAGGTCCCTCCCAGGGTCGAGTACGCGCTGACCGAGAAGGGGGAAGCGCTGGTGCCGCTGATCGAGGACATGCGCACCTACGGGACGCGCTGGCTTTTGGCCGAGGACGCCGCCGCAGCCGCCATCGTCTGAGCTGGCTCCGCCGATCGCCCGCCCCTGATCAGCGGGGCGGAGTCTGCGGAGGGGGCGGCTTTGGTAGCCCGTAACTTGCAAGGCGCCGTGCAGGCGCAGGAGCGCTCTCGGGCCCGCGGAAGCCTTGGGCCGTGGGCGATTTCCTTCTCGATGAGGCTCTCAAGCGGCTGGCCCTGGAGGCCGCCACGCGCTTCAGCGCGATGATCGCCGGCGGCGATCAGATTCCCTTTGACGTCGCCGAAGACGCCGGACCGGAGTCGCCCTTTTATCGCTACCTGCCGCTCACTTCTCGCTACGTGCTCGAGCGTGAGCGCGAGCTGCGATCGCTGCCCGCTTTCGGCCCCGCCTGCGATGCGGTCGAGGAGGCTGGGGTCGCGGCGCCCTACCTCGAGGAGCGCGGTGAGCTTGTTCCGGCCGAGCCCGCCGAGCGCTCGGCGCGGATGCTGGCGATCTTCATCGCCTCTCTTTGGGAGGGCTGCACCGAGTTCTCACTTGACCGCGAGCGCCTCGACGGAGCCCTTTCGGTGCTTGGCGCCGAGGTCCTCGACGCCGATCGGGCCGAGGTTCTGATCGCCCCGATCGTCGGGTTGCGGATGACCCGTGCCCGCCTGCAGCTCCCCCACGGGGTGCGGATCGTTCGCGCCGATGGGATCGAGGCTCCGATCGAGGCAATGCGCAGCGAGGGCATGGGTCGCGCCGCCTGGGAGCCGCAGTTCCTCGCCCTGGCTGAGCAGAGCGGTGAAGCAGGCGGGGTCGAGGAGGCCGTTCACCAGCTGCGCGAGCTGATCAGCGTCATGCGCCTCTTCAAGGGTGGCGGCGTCGGGCTCGGTCCCTATGCCTTTGCCCCAACCGGCGAGGGAAAGTGGCGCCGCGTTGCCACCGGCGCCCCCCCGACCCGTCCCGGCGGCTACAGATTGAGCGAGGATGAGGTCGGCGAGTTGGCCGAGTTGGCGATTTCCCTGGAGGCGCGCCCGGACCCCGATGAGGCGCTCGCCTGGGCGGTGGCGCGCTTTGAGATGGGCTGTGCGCGGGAGACCGCGCTGGAGGGCCTCAGCGACCACCTGCTGGCCCTGCGTGCGGTGCTGGAGGGCCAGGGACCAGTCGGCGCCACCCTGCCGATGCGTGCCGCGGCTCTGATCGCCGATCAGTCGCTTGATCGGATCGAGGCCCGCGAGCGGATGGAGCATGCTCTTGAGTTGGAGCGTTCGCTGATGAATGGCGCCAGTACCGAGCGGGCGCTGGAGCTGGCGAGTTGGACCGAGGAAGGCGCCCGGCGCCTGCTCCGCGAAGCCGCTCTGGGCGCCCTGGGGACGGATATCAGCACCGCCGCCGATGAGACCCTGATCGCCACCGGTCTGGAAGCCGGGGATGCCGAGATCGCGGTCGCCGCACAGGAGGCCCCCTCTGAGCCTGAGCCCGAGCCGATCGCTGCCCCCGAGGAGGCCGTCCAACCCCTGCAATCGCCCATCCCAGCCGAGGAGGAGTACATGGAGCCCGAGACTCGCATCATGGAGCCGATTCCCGAGGAAGACGAGATTCGGATCACCGCCACCGCATGGCTTGATGAGGTTGAGGTCGAGCACAGCACGCTGGACTTCCAGGCGGTCGAGACCGACCTCGCCCACCGCGAGCGGGTGGACAGTCCCCGCGTCCGCCACCTCTTCCCGGTCCCGGACTCCGAGTGGGAGGTCGGCGAGCTCGAATATGACCACTACTCCCACTCTCGCCGCGCCGGCTAGGCGCGGCCCGCGGCAATCGCTTCCCTCTCCTTGCCGGTCGCGAACAGGTAGCGGTTGATCTCGGCCAGTCCGGCGAGGTCGTGGACATCCTCGTCAAGGTGGGGGACGCGGATCACCCCCTTGCTTCGCAGCTCGGCCGCAAGTCGCTCGATGTTGCGCGCGTCGCGCTCGGCCAGCGCCTGGTAGTTGGCGAAGTTCTCCGCCACCCGCTGCGCAAGGTCTCCCGCGCCGAGCCTGGCGGCGAGCGCCCCCTCGACGTCGGTGCCGTCACCGCGCAATCGCTCCGCTGGGTAGTGGACCTTGTTGACGATGACCCCGCCGAAGGGCAGCTTCGCCTCGATCAGCTTGCGGTGGAAGTAGACGGCTTCGCTGATCGGCTCCCCCTGGGGCCCGCAGACGACCAGAAAGCAGGTGCGACGGTCGGCGAGCAGGCCGTTGACCCGCTTGGCCCTGGCCTGAAAGCCGTCGACCATGCCGCTGAATGCGTTGAAGAACTCGGCGAGGTCGGCGATCAGGTCAAAGCCGACGATCCGCTTGAAGACGCTCAGCATGACCGAGGCACTGCGTCCCGCAACTCGCGCCGCCAGCCCGGTCGGCCGCATGAAGACCCGCAGCGAGCGCCCTTCGATGAACTGGGTGAGGCGGCGGGGTGCGTCGAGGAAATCGAGCGCGTTGCGGGTCGGCGGCGTGTCGAGAACGAGCAGATCGAAGCGGCCCTCGGTGTGCAGCTCAAACAGCTTCTCCATCGCCATGTACTCCTGCGATCCGGCAAGCGCATTGGAGATCTGCTGATAGATGCGATTTTCGAGGACCCGGTCGCGCGAGTCCTCATCGGGTGCCTGGCGGGCGATGAGCTCATCGAAGGTCGCCTTGGCGTCGAGCATCATCGCCCACAGCTCGCCCTCCATCTCGATTCCCTGCGCTGCGAAGAGCTTTGGGTCGACTCGCCTCGCCTCATTGCCCAGCTCCCTCAGCCCGAGCGAGTCGGCGAGCCGCTTCGCCGGGTCGATCGTCAGCACGCAGACCTTCAACCCGCGCGCCGCCATCCCGGTCGCGATCGCAGCCGAGGTTGTCGTCTTGCCGACCCCGCCAGAGCCGGCGCAGATACAGATTCCCTTGCCCTCGAGAATGTCGCCGACCGAGGGCATCAGCCGAGTTTTCCCGCGAGTGCTCGCGCCGCCTCGGGTCCCAGGTCGGGCTCAAAGAGGAAGGGAAGGCTCTTGACCGGCGTCCTGACCCGTCGCCTCAGCCGGGCCAGCTGGGCGCGCTGGGAGCGGGCGCGACCGTGCTCGGAGAGGGCCGCGCGGGCGGCCGCGCGCACGGCGCCATTCTCCGTCGCGGCCAGCTCGGCGAGTTGCTCGGCCTCAGCGCGTGAGAAGCGCTCGGGGTAGAGCCCGTTCATGTAAATGCGGTCGACGGCGACGCCGACCTCCTCGCGCAGGTCGTGCTCCAGGGCGGCGGACTCGTTGACCGGCATCTCCTCCGGGAGGGCGACGATCGCGACGCCGGTCTGCTCTTGGTCGGTGATAAAGCTGTCGAGCCGCTGCGCTTGGGAGTGGATCGGTCCAACCCGGGCGATCGCGGCGAATGTGCGCGGAGTTTGCAGAAAGCCGATCCCGTGGCCGGTGGCAGGTGCGTCGACGATCACCAGGTCATATTTGCGCCCGCTCTTCACCTTGCGGTCGAGTTGGGCAAGCTCCCAGATCTTGCCGATCGTCACCAACTCCTTCAGTCCCGGGGTGGCGGCGGCGAGGTAGCTGAAGATGCGGCTGCGAAAGAGCAGGTCGCGCATCGCCCGAACCTTGAGTTGGAGCAGCACGTACTCGCGCATCGACTCATCGGGGTCGATCGAGATCGACCAGAGGTTCTCATCCATCTCGACCTCGTGGAAGCCGACCTCGGCGTGGTCGAAGATCCGCGAGGCGTTCTCTTGGGAGGCCACCTCGCAGACGATCGTCCGCTTCCCCTCCCCAGCGGCGCGCATTCCGAGCGCGACCGCGACCGTCGTCTTACCGACGCCTCCCTTACCGGTGACGAAGACAAGCCTCTTGTCGAGTAGCTCTGGCATTGGGGGGTCGGGCAATTCCTAGCAATTTCCCGCCATGGCAGGAAAAGCCGGCGCCCATGCGAATACCCGCGTCAATGGGATTCCTCAGCCGCAAGACCAAGAACAAGCCCGCCACGGTGGAAGAGCCGCATCCGATCTTCGAGGAGCTGGAGCGGATGGAAGAGGCCGTGCCGGAGCGCCCGGCGCCAAGCGAGGCTTCAAATCAAAAGTCGGTGCTCCCTGAGGCGAGTAAGACTTCCGCTGCAAGTATCGATCGGCCCCCCGTTGCTCCCGCCGCAGACGTCCGGGGCCCAGAGCATCACTCATTGACCACCCGGGCGGGCGCGGGTGGCGGTTCGAGGCCGGCTGGACCCTCGGCTGTCGTCAAGGAGCCTCAGGTGGAGGAGCCCTCTCGGTTCATGCCCAGGGACCTGATCGCCCCGACTCGCCACGATGCGGTGGATCAAGCTGCTTCCCAGGTAGAGGCCCCGGTGAAGCATGCCGACGTGATTGCGTTTGCCAATCAGAAGGGTGGTGTCGCCAAGACGACCACGACGCTCAACCTCGCTGTTGCATTTGCCGAGTCCGGGTACCGGGTTCTCTGCGTCGATCTGGATCCGCAGGGGAACCTGACCATGAGTCAAGGGATCGATCCAGACAAGGTGGAGAAGAGCCTCTATGACGTCCTGGTCAACGACATGCCGATCTCGGAGATCATCGTCAGCCGGGAGATCGATATCGCGGTGGCCTCAATTGACCTGGCCGGGGCGGAGATTGCGATGAGCACCAAGATCGGTCGCGAGCGCACGCTGCAAAAGGCGCTGAAGGAGGTCTGCGCCGATTATGACTTCGTCTGCATCGACACGCCGCCCAGCCTCGGACTGCTGACGATCAACGCGCTGACCGCGGCCAATAAGGTGATCGTCCCCGTCCAGTGCGAGTATCTCTCGATGCGCGGGTTGGTCCAGCTCCAGAACACGCTGAAGATGATCCAGGAGAACCTCAACCCGGACGTCAAGATCGAGGGCATCCTGCCGACGATGCTCGACTCGCGCACCGTCCACGCCAAGGAGGCGGTCGAGATCCTCGAGGAGAACTTCGGCGACCTCGTCTTCCGCTCGCGGATCCGCAAGGCGATCAAATTTGCCGAGGCTCCGGTCAAGGGTTCCAGCGTGCTCAAGTACGATTCGGGCAGCAGCGCCGCGAACTACTACCGGGAGCTGGCGAAGGAGGTCTTGGCCAATGAGTCGGCGTAAGCGGGCGAGCATGCGCGAGGGGCCGCTCTCAGATCTCTTCCGCTCGACCGCAGACGATTTGCCCGAGGACTCGGGCCGCCCGGTGCCGGGCTCTGCCGAGGGCGAGGCGCCGGGAGCGGGGTCCCCGCCATCCGCCCCACCTCCCCCGCAGGAGTCACCGGAGACCGCCCCCGAGAGGCTCAAGCGGGTTTTCTCTGAGGAACCCCCGGTGCGCCGCGAGGTTCATCCGGTGATGGAAACCCCACGCTATGGACGCGAGGAGCCAAGCTATGAGCCGCCCGGGAGTGGCGAGCCCCATCAGCCGGTGATCCGGGTGGTGGGCGTCGGCGGGGCGGGTGTCAATGCCGTCAACCGCATGGTCGACGCTCGCATCCCGGGGGTCGAGTTCATGGCGGTTAATACCGACCTGCAGTCGCTGCAGCTCTGCGTCGCCGACATCACCGTCCACATCGGGGACGAGCAGACCCGCGGTCTGGGCGCCGGAGCCGACCCCGAGCTCGGTCACCGCTCCGCCTTTGAGGAGCAGGACAAGATCAAGCGGCTGCTGAAGGGTTCGGACATGGTCTTCGTCGCCGCCGGCGCTGGCGGCGGCACCGGGACCGGCGCCGCGCCGGTCGTCGCCCGCCTTGCCCGCGAGGTCGGGGCCCTGACCGTCGGGATCGTGACCAAGCCGTTCAGCTTTGAGGGAAGCCGGCGCGGTCACCAGGCCGGCAAGGGGATCGAGGAGCTGGCGGCCGAGGTTGACACGCTGATCGTCGTTCCCAATGACCGCCTGCTCGAGGTGCTCGACCAGCAGACTTCGATGGTGGAGGCCTTCCAGGTGGCCGACGACGTCCTGCGCCAGGGCGTGCAGGGCATCTCTGACCTGGTGACGCTACCTGCCCTGATCAACCTCGATTTCGCCGATGTGCGGACGATCATGTCCGATGCCGGCCGGGCGCTTTTGGGGATCGGCATGGGCCATGGCGATGGGCGGGCGATGCTCGCCGCCGAAAAAGCGATCTCCTCGCCGCTGCTTGAGACCTCGATGGAGGGCGCCCGCGCGATCCTGCTCTCGATCACCGGGGGGCCCGACCTCTCCTTGGTCGAGGTCAGCGAGGCGGCCAAGGTCGTCGGCGAGGCTGCCCACGCCGACGCCAACATCATCTTCGGCGCCAACGTCGACGAGGAGCTCGGCGACCAGGTCTGGGTGACGGTGGTGGCGACCCGCTTTGACGGCCAGGGCCCGGCCCCGCGCCGCTCCGCGGAGCCGACCATCCGCCGCACCAAGGACGCCGGCCGCGGGCGTCGGAGCGAGCGCTCCGGCGATCTCGGTATCGACGTTCCCGAGTTCCTCCCCGGCTAGCTCTAGGCTGCGGCCGATGAGAGGGGTCGTCGCCGCCGGCCACCCGTCGACCGCCGAGGCGGGAGCCCAGGTGCTGCGCGATGGCGGCAACGCCGTCGATGCGGCGGTCTGCGCGGTGCTCGCCTCCTTTGCCGTCGAGAGTCCCCTGACCGGTTTTGGGGCGGGCGGGTTCATGATGGTTCACACCGATGCCACCGTTGCCGACCGCGCTTCGGGGAGCGCGGGTGGCGATGGCGCCGGCGGTCGGGATTCGGCGAGCACCCTGATCGACTTCTTTGTTGCCGCACCCGGGAAGGACGACATTCCGCGGGGCGCGGAGCTGGTTGCGGTCCCGGTCCACTTCGACGCCGAGACCGTGCAGACGTTCTACGTCGGGCCGGCATCGTGCGGGGTGCCCGGGACCGCCGCCGGACTCGAGCTGGCGCTGGAGAGTTTCGGCTCAGTCCCCCTGGCGGAGCTGGTTGGCCCCGGGATCGCGCTTGCCCGCGAGGGTGTCGCGGTCAATGCCGAGCAGGCATACATCCTCGACATCCTCGAGCCGATCCATCGGCGACTGCCCGGCACGCGCGAGCTCTATGCACCAGCGGGGCACACGCTGCGCGAGGGAGAGGTGCTGCGCTTCCCGGAGCTGGCCGATGCGCTGGAGCGCTTTGGCAGTGAGGGGGCCGAGCCGTTTTACCGGGGCGAGATCGCGGCGGCGCTGAGCGATTACACCGTGCGGGGCGGCGGCACCCTCGGCCCCACCGATCTCGCCGCCTATGAGGCGGTCAGGCGGCGGCCGATCCGGATTCCCTTCCGCGGTGCCGAGGTCCTCACCAACCCACCGCCCTCCTCGGGCGGGATTCTGATCGCCTTCTGTCTGGGCTTGCTGGAGCGCCTCGGTGAGCGCAGCGGCCCCGAGCAGCTGGTCGCCGCGATGGGCGCCGCCAACAGCCGCCGCGGTAAGGAGTTCGCCAGGGCCCTCTACGGGGAGGGCCTGGCCTCGAGCTTCCTCGATCCGGCCGGGCTCGATCTCGCAGCCGCTGACCTGCTCGGATCGACCACCCACATCTCGGTCCTCGACGCCGATGGGATGTGCGCGAGCGTAACCTGCTCCAACGGCTCTGGCTCGGGGATACTGGTGCCCGGCACCGGGGTCATCCTCAACAACATGCTCGGCGAGGAGGACCTCAATCCCTTTGGTTTCCATGCGATCCCGCCGGGACGGCGCGTGCCCTCGATGATGGCGCCGACCGTGGTCCTGCGCGACGGCGAGATCGAGCTCGGCCTCGGTAGCGCTGGTTCCAATCGCATCCGCTCGGCAATCCTGCAGACGATCGTGCGGGCCCTCGAGGAGGGCCTGGGCGCCGCAGATGCGGTGTGCGCTCCGCGCCTTCACTTCGAGGCCGGGGTCGTCCAGGCTGAGCCGGGCATCGATGAGGACGCCCTGGTGCGGCTGGAGGCGCGTGGGTTTGCGGTCGCCCGGCGGCCGCAGAAAAACCTCTTCTTCGGCGGCTGCCAGGCGGTCGCCCGCGACCGGGCCAGCGGCGTCCTCAGCGGGGGCGGGGATCCTCGACGCGGCGGGGCGGTGGCGGTGGCGTGATCGATTTTGCCGCGGAGGGGCTGCTCGAGGGGGTCGAGGGCGAGGCGCGCCAGGCTCGGCTCGATCTGCTTGAGGAGCTCTCAGCCGACGGGGTTTCACTGGAGGAGCTGCGTGAGGCGGTCGGCGACGGGCGGCTCACCCTGCTCCCGGTCGAGCGGGCGCTGGCCGGCGAAGGCCCCCGCTACACGGCGCGCGAGGTTGCCGAGATCTCGGGGATTGACTTCGAGCTGCTGCAGCGTGCGACCGCGGCGATGGGGATTCCCTACCCCGATCCCGACGTGCGGGCGCTGACCGAGGCAGACGTGGAGACGGCGCGAAGGGTCAAGGCCTTCAGCGACGCCGGCCTCCCGGAGGAGGGAATCGTCCAGGTGGCGCGCACGATCGGGATCGGCACCTCGAGGATCGCTGAGGCAAACCGCGAGCTGATGATCCGCACCCTGATGCAGCCCGGCGACACCGAGCGCGACCTGGCGCTTCGCTTCGCCGCCGCCGCCGAGCAGATGCTGCCGGTGTTTGAGCCGATCCTGCTCTACGCGCTGCGCAGCCATCTGCTTGAGCAGGTCCGCCGCGACGTGATCGGCGCCGCCGACATCGCCGCGGGGGCCCCGGGCGCCACCGCCGAGGTCGCGATCTGCTTCGCCGACCTGGTCGGTTTCACCAAGCTCGGAGAGGAGGTGCCAACCGAAGAGCTGGGGCTGATCGCCGGGCGCCTTGAGGTGCTGGCCACGGCGGTCGCCGAGCCCCCGGTGCGGCTGGTCAAGCTGATCGGCGACGCGGCGATGTTGGTCTGCGCCGAGGCCGGGGCGATGGTGGAGGCGGCGCTGCGGATGGTCGAGGCGGCCGAGCGCGAAGGCGAAGAGTTCCCGCGGCTGCGGGCCGGAATCGCCTACGGCTCCGCCCTGATCCGCACCGGCGATTACTACGGTCGCCCGGTAAATCTGGCCAGCCGCCTGACCGCGATCGCCCGGCCGGGCAGCGTCCTGGTCGACGCCGCGACCAGGGAGGCGGCGGGGGAGGACTTTGAGTACTCCTACGCCGGCGAGCGGCGGTTGAAGGGAATTGACTCACGGGTCAAGCAGTACCGGGTGCGCCGCCCCGCGGGGCCCTAGTCGGGCTTGCGGGCGGAGAGCAGCAGGTTGTAGAAGAGCTCGGCCGGGAGGTGGGGCTCGAGCAGGCGGGTGTCGATCTTCTGCAGGGCGATGTAGCTGCGGAAGGCGAAGCTGCGCCAGCCCCAGGGGACCGAGTCCGGCTCGGCGGAGGACTCGACCGTGCGAAGGCCCCAGCCCCAGGCGTTGGCGAGCAGCTCCTCGCCGCCGACCCGCTGCTCCTCAAAGCCGGCCTGGCTGACCAGGCGCCGCAGGTCGGCCGGGACGAAGGCGTGGACGTCGACCTCGCCCTCCAGCGCATGTCCACCCGAGCGCTCGGTTTCGGCAACAGCGCGGGGGCGGGCCCCCACCAGCGCCCGCCAGAGCGGTGCGAGGACCAACCCGGCTCGCTTCGGTAGGGAGGCAAGGCGATCGCCGTAGCGGGAGGGCTCACCGGCGAAGGCGATTGCACCGCCCGGGCGCAGCACCCGACGGAACTCCGAAAGAGCCTGGGGCAGGTCGGGGATGTGGTGTAGGACCGCGTGGCCGAAGACCAGGTCAAAGCTCTCGTCATCAAAGGGGAGGTGCTCGGCCTCGCTCGCCACGGTCTGGATCTGAAGGCCCAGCGACTCGGCCGTGAGGGCGAGCCGCTTCAGCATCCCGGGGGCGATGTCGGTGGCGGTCAGCCGCTCGATCACGCCGAGCTGGAGCAGGTTCAGCGAGAAGTAACCGGTTCCCGAGCCGATCTCCAGAGCATCGCCGTAGCTGGCCCGCTGCGAACCGCCGAGGGCCTTGACCAGCTTCCCCCGCACCTGCCGCTGGCCGGTTTGGCCGAAGTCGATCCCCCACTTGGCGTCGTACTCATCGGCCGCGGCGTCGTGGTAGCGGGTGTTGACGTCCTTGATGTGCTCCGGCGTCGCGGTCGGGGAGGCTGGCACGGGGCGGGAACTCTACGCAGGAATGGCGCAACGCACGCTGTGCAGAGCAGCAATAGCGTCCGGGCGGTGGCTGAGGCATACCACCAGCTGAACCAGCCCCCGGGCGTGCCGCCGCTGCCGTTAACCGGGGAGCGGACCCTGCCCGATCTGCCCGAGGAGAACTACTGGTACCGGCGCCATCTTGTCGTGTATCAGTGGATTGCTGCCCGGGTCGGCGGCCTGCGGGTGATCGACATGGCCTGCGGAGAGGGATACGGGGCAAACCTTCTCGCCGGCGCGGCGGCCAGCGTCGTCGGCGTCGACGCCAACCCCGCGGCCCACGAGCACGCTCGGCTTCGCTACCTGCGGCCCAACCTGCGCTTTGAGCGCGATCTCGTCGAGAGTTTCGCCGAGCCCTGTGAGGCTGTCGTCTTTCTGCAGACGATCGAGCACGTGCACGATGCCGGGGCGATCCTCGAGCATTTCCGGTCGATGCTCGCTCCCGGTGGAACCGCCTACATCTCGACGCCAAACCTGCTGACGCTGGCCCCGCCCGGGGCCCAGAAGTCAGACAACCCGTGGCATCTGCGCGAGTACCGCGCCGCCGAGTTCGGTGAGCTGTGTGAGGCCCACTTTCCCCGGGTGCAGGTGCTCGGTCTGTTCCACGCCCGCAAGCTGCGCGCGCACGAGGTCGCGATCGGGCTCGGCTGGGACTCGGTGCACCGCGCTCTGGGCCTGACCAAGCGCTTCTATGACCGGTTCACGCCGGCGATCTCCACCTCGGATTTCGCGCTCAAAGAGGGCGGCCTCGACGGCGCGCTGGACTTCCTCGCCGTCTGCCATGCCTGAGCCGAGCGCCGGCGATCTGGCGATCGTCCTGCACTCGCACATGCCCTATGTGGAGGGGTTCGGAACCTACCCGTTCGGGGAGGAGTGGCTCTTTGATGCCGTGATCCGCTCCTACCTACCGGTGCTGGAGGTGGCACGCGACCTGACGATGACGGTGACGCCGGTGCTGGCTGACCAGCTGGAGGATGAGGGGACCCGGGAGCGGCTGCGCAGGTTCCTGGTCAAGTGGCGGGTGGGGGCGGCTGAGGCCGATGCGCGGGAGGTCCCCGGCGAATGCCGGGCGGCATGTGAGGCGGAGCTGGCTCGGTACCGGCGGGCGCTTGAGCTACTGGACGAGGCCGGGGGAGACCCGCTGCGGCTCTTTGCCGAGGCGGAGCGGGAGGGGAGGGTGGCGCTCGCTGCCTCAAGTGCTACCCACGCGGTGCTGCCGTTGCTGGCGACCCGGGAGGGTCTGGCGCTGCAGCTGGAGACCGGGATCCGCTCGCACCGGCGCCGATTCGGTTGGGGCGGGGGTTTCTGGCTGCCGGAGTGCGCCTACGCGCCGGGGTTGGAGTGGCGCCTGGCCGAGCGCGGGGTGCGTTGGTTTTGCGTTGACCAG
The DNA here is from genome assembly GCA_049585815.1 of Solirubrobacterales bacterium. Lineage (GTDB taxonomy): Bacteria > Actinomycetota > Thermoleophilia > Solirubrobacterales > 70-9 > DATLSM01. Next base: position 28,337 of record JBAVAR010000013.1, on the reverse strand, counting down.
AGCGCCCACCAGGGTCCGTTGGACGCGCTGACCCCGGTCGCGACCGAGGCCGGGCCGGTGGCGCTGGCAATCGACTGGGAGGCGGTCCAGTGGTTATGGTCGCTGGAGGGCTATCCCTCCGATCCCGCCTACGCCCAGTTCGCCGGCAAATCCCTGCGCGGGGTCCGAATCTGGAAGGTCGGCGGCGGTGCCTACGATCCGGCCGCGGCGCAGCTGGCGGCGCGCCGCCAGGCGGGCGAGTTTCTCACCGCGACCGCCGCCCGGTTGCGGGCCTTCTCAGAGGAGCGCGGTCGGCGCGGGCTGATCGTCTTTGCGATCGACACCGAGCTGATCGGACACTGGTGGTCGGAGGGGCCGCTGTGGCTCAGTGAGGTGCTGGCCGGCGCCGAGGCGGCGGGGGTGCGCCTGCTGACGATCCCCCGGGCGCTGGGCGAGCACGAGTCGGTCTCGCGTTCTCTGCTCGCCGCCAGCTGGGGGGAGGGCAAGGACCTCAGCACCTGGGACTCGGCGCCGGTCACCGACCTCACCTGGGGAGCGCGCCGGCTGGAGCTGCGGTTGCTGCGGGCCCTCTCGGAGGGGCTGCGCGGTCCCCCGGCCCTGCGCGCCGCGCGCGAGACGCTCGCCGCCCAGGCGAGCGACTGGGCGTTTCTCGACCAGCGCGGCCAGGCGGGCGATTATGCGTTCAACCGGGCGACGTTCCACGCGGAGGCGGCCCTGCAGGCCATAGACTCCCCCGCCTCAACCGACCCGCGCATGCGCGCCCTCGCCCCGGATCTGAGCCTCTCTTCGCTCCTTCAGCCGTGACCCGCGTTCTCATACTTTCCTGGGAGTACCCACCGCTGATCGAGGGGGGGTTGGCGCGCCACGTGCGAAAGCTCTCCGAGGCCCTGGTCGGGCGCGAGATCGAGGTCCACGTGCTGACCCGCGGCGGGGAGGAGTCCCCGGCCGAGGAGCGCTGCGCGGGGGTGGCGGTCCATCGCATCCGCGAGCCCAAGCGCCCCACCGACCTCGGCGAGTTCGTCGCCTGGGTGGAGCGGATGAACTCAGACATGTTGGCCGCCGGGGTTGAGCTGGGCGACCGCTACCAGTTCGATCTTGTTCACGGCCATGATTGGCTCGTCGCCAACGCCTGCGACCATCTCGCCAGACGTTTCGGCGCCCCGCTGGTGACGACGATCCACGCGACCGAGCACGGCCGCCACCAGGGCTACGTCGACAAGCACCCTCAGACCTACATCCACGGGGTCGAGCGCTGGATCACCAATCGCTCTGACCGGGTGATCGCCTGTTCTCACTACATGCGCGAGCAGATCGCCGACATCTTCGGAGTCGAGGAGGAGCGGGTGACCGTGATCCCCAACGGAATCGACCCCGAAGACCTCCAGCCCCAGGACCCGGCCGAGCTGACCCGACTGCGTGCCGAGTTCGCCGCACCGGGCGAGAAGCTCGTCCTGCTGATCGGCCGCCTTGTCTATGAGAAGGGATTCCAGCTGGCGCTCGAGGCGATGCCCGCCCTGATCGAGCGGGTGCCGGGAACGCGCTTCCTGGTTGCCGGCTCCGGAACCCACGAGCAAGAGCTGCACCGCCAGGCCACCGAGCTGGGCCTGATGGAGCACGGCACCTTTCTCGGCTGGATCGGCGACGACGTCCTGCACTCCCTCTACCGGATCGCCGATCTCACCGTTGTGCCGTCGATCTATGAGCCGTTCGGACTTGTGGCATTGGAGGCGATGGCCTCCGGCTGTCCCTGCATCGTCGCCGACACCGGCGGCCTGCGGGAGGTCGTCCCCCACGAGGAGGCGGGCCTGCGTTTCCGCGCCCATGACCCCGACGCCCTGGCCGAGGTCGCGATCCGCGTTCTCTCTGACGATGCGCTCGGCCGCCGTCTGGTGGGCGAAGCCTACGAGCACCTGCGCCGCTTTGATTGGGCCGACGTCGCCGAGCGCACCGCCGCCGTCTACGCCGAGCTGGCCGGCAACCCGAGTCCCGCCTGATCCTCGCCCCTTTCCCTGCCGGTCAGAGGGTCATCCCTGGCCTCGGTGGATCGGCTTGGGGGAGGGTGGTCGAGGCCGCCGGGTCCGGTTCGACTGGATCTGGCCAGCGCAAGCGCTCGGGCGCGGTGCGCATGCGGATCACGCGGGCGGGGACGCCGGCGACAACGGCATTGGCGGGGACGTCGCGGGTCACCACGGCGTTGGTCCCGACGATCGAGTTATCGCCGACCCGGACCCCGCGCAGGATGCAGGCGCCGTAGCCGATCCACACGTTGGAGCCGACTTCGACATCGCGCTTGTAGATGCCCTGGCGGCGGATCGCCCGCTCCACCTCGACGACGCCATGGTCGAAGTCGATGAACATCGCCCGATCGGCGATCACGCACTGCTCCCCGATCCGCACCCGCTGGTAGGCGGAGATCGTGCACTCCTGACCCATCACGGTCTTGTCGCCGATCTCGACCACCCCCTCGTGACAGCGGATCTTTGATCCGTCACCGATCCAGACGAAGCGCCCGAAGCGGATCTGCCCACCGCGGCCAATCTGCAGTTCGAGCCGGCGACCGAGGAAGAGCATCCCCGAGGTCTGCCAGCGGCGGCCGGCGCGGGTCAGCGCTCGGCGCCATAGGTAGCGCCACGCCAGCCGACCGTAGCGGCTGTTGAGCATTCCGTTGGCGGCTAGGAAGCGTAGGCGGCGCATGCGCCGCCGGACTCTAGACTGGGAGATCGATGCCTGACGCGGCAAAAACCGCCTCGCTGGCCGAGCGGCTTCTGGCCGGCGACAAACGGGCATTGGCCCGGGCGATCACCCTGATCGAGTCCGATGACCCGGCCGGCTGGAGCCTGGTCCGCGAGGTCTATCCCCGCACCGGTGGGGCGCGGATAATCGGCTTCACCGGTCCGCCGGGAGTGGGCAAGAGCACCCTGATCGGGGCGTTGACGGCCTGCCTGCGCCGCTCCGAGCGCCAGGTGGCGGTGCTCTCGATCGATCCCTCCAGCCCCTTCACCCGCGGCGCCCTGCTCGGCGATCGCATCCGCCTCTCCGACCACTTTCTGGACCCCGGCGTCTTCATCCGCTCGATGGCGTCGCGTGGGGCCCTCGGTGGTCTCTCAGAGGCCGCCCTCCAGGTGGCGCTGGTGATGGATGCGGCCGGCAAGGATGACGTCCTGATCGAGACCGTCGGCGTCGGCCAGGCCGAGATCGACATCGTCGATCACGCCGACACGATCGTCCTGGCGCTGATGCCCGGCTCGGGCGACTCGATCCAGGCGCTGAAGGCGGGGGTGATGGAGATCCCCGACATCATCGTTGTCAACAAGGCCGATCACCCAATGACCGAAACGATGGTGCGAGAGGTGCGCAGCGTGCTCGCCCTCTCTCATGATCCGGGCGCCTGGCGGGTGCCGATCCTGCGCACCGAGGCGGCGCGGGGGGAGGGTGTCGAGCAGCTGGGGGCGAAGATCGATCAGCACCGCGCCCACATCGAGGCGGCCGGGACGCTCCAGGAGCGCCGAGCCCGCAACCTGCGCAGCGAGGTGCTCGGGATCGCCGCCTCGCGAATGCGCCGGCGCCTTGAGGCGACGGTTGCCGAGGACCCCGAGACCGCCGATCTGTTGGAGCGGGTTGTGCGGCGCGAGCTCGATCCGGCCAGCGCCGCGGGTGAGCTCTTGGAGGCCCAGACCGATGGCTGAATCCCCCCCCGCCCCAGCTCCCTCCCGCGCGGAGGCGATCGGGTGGACCGGATCTGAGGTCGATGCGATCGACGACGCGGCGCTCGGCCGCGTTCACGGTTTCTTCGCCGACGCCGCCAGCGGCGACCCCACCTGGCTGATCGCCGGAATCGGCCGCCGCCGCAACCGGCTGGTGGCGATCCCGCTGCGTGATTGCGCCGGGGCTGGGGGCCGCGTCTGGGTCGCCCATGAGCGGGAGACGATCCACCACGCTCCGGTCGTTGACCCCTCCCGTCCGCTGCTGCGTGAGCACGAGCTGGCGATCTGCGCCCACTTCGGGATCGGCGAGCGGGTGGGCCGCGCTGCCGAGGTGCTGGGGCGCTCCGCGGGTGAGATCACCTCTTCACCGGCTGGCGGGGAAACCGCTCACCGCCAGCGCCCGTAACAGAGAAGTGGGAAAGTTGAGCTGATGGTCTTGCTGATGGTCTTCGGCTTTCTCGCCGGTGCGGCGACGGCGCTCTCGCCCTGCGTGCTGCCGGTGCTGCCGCTTGCCCTCTCCGCCGGTGCCACCGGTGGGCGCCGCCGGCCGCTCGGGATTGTCACCGGTCTCGCGGTCTCCTTCACCTTCGCCACGATCGCCCTCGTCTACGTGATCGCGGCCCTGGGCCTGCCCGACGATCTGCTGCGCAAGCTGGCGATCGCGGTGCTGCTCGTCTTTGGGGTCACCCTGATGATCCCGCCCCTCGCCGCCCGGATAGAGGGAACGATGAGCCGTTTTGCAAGCCGTTTCGGAGTGATAAGGGGGGGCGAGGGGTTCTGGTCTGGAACGGCGGTGGGCGCCAGCCTCGGCCTGATCTACGCTCCCTGTGCTGGGCCGATCCTCGCCGGGGTGATCACCGTCTCCGCCTCCCAGTCCTTCACCGCCGGTCGCCTCGCGGTGGCGCTCAGTTACGGGATCGGCTCGGCCTTTGTCCTCTACCTTTTGATGTTGGGCGGGCGCCGCGTCGTCGCCCCGCTGAGGCGGCGTGGCTCCGGGCTGCAGGTGGCGATGGGGGCGGTGATGGTCGTCGTCGCCCTGGCGATGGCCGAGAACTACGACATGCGATTCCAGAACGCGATCGCCAGCGACCTGCCGAGCTTCCTGGTCAACCCCACGCACGGCCTCGAGAGCACCGCGGCGGCGCGCCGGGCCCTGGAAGAAGTCCGCGGCGAAGCCGCCCACGGCGTCGGTGGCAAGGCGGTCAACACGCCCCAACCGACGGCGGGAGCGGGCGGTCACATCCACCTGCCGAATCTGGGCAAGGCCCCAGAATTCACCAACACCGAGCAGTGGTTCAACACACCCGGCGGGCGGGCGCTGAGCATGCGCGGCCTGCGCGGTCGGGTGGTGCTGGTCGACTTCTGGACCTACAGCTGCATCAACTGTTTGCGCACCCTGCCCTACCTGAAGGCCTGGGATCAGCGCTACCGCCGCGACGGATTGACGATCGTCGGTGTCCACACCCCTGAGTTCCCTTTCGAGCATGAGGCGAGCAACGTCGCCGAAGCGATCCAGCGAAACGGCCTGCGCTACCCCGTCGTCCAGGACAACGAATACGGCACCTGGGACGCCTACGGGAATGAGTACTGGCCGGCCGAGTACTTCATCGACGCCAAAGGGGACGTTCGCTATGCCGACTTTGGCGAGGGCTCCTACTCCAAGAAAGAACAGGTGATCCGCGAGCTCCTGGCAGAAGCCGGCCACCCGGTTTCCGGCCGCGAGCCAAAGATCCATGCCGTTGCGCCCTCGGCGGGGGTGACGACCCCCGAGACCTACCTCGGCCCCGCCCGGGCAGAACGATTCACCAACCCGACCCTGACCCCCGGATTGCATGACTTCACCGGTGCACCGCCGCCGGGACCCAACGAATTTGCCTACCACGGACGTTGGCGGATCGCCCTGCACTCGGCGACCGCCGAGGGCGGTTCACTTGATCTCAACTTCGGCGCCAGGCGTGTTTACCTGGTGTTGGGCTCGCCCGCACGCAGCCACCGGATGCGGGTTCTCCTGGACGGGCGCCCGATCCCGAACCGCTTTGCCGGGGCCGACGTCCACGACGGTCTGCTCACGGTCTCAGCCCAGCGCCTCTATGAACTGGTCGATCTCCACCGGGTCGGCCACCACCGGCTGACCCTCCTGCCCGAACCGGGGGTGAGCGGATACGCCTTCACCTTCGGCTAAACGCCCCCGCCAGGGTGCTAGCAGCCGAGCTGGCGGGCGATCACCATCTGCTGCACCTCGTCGGTGCCCTCGCCGATCGTGAGGATCTTGGCGTCGCGGTAAAAGCGGCAGACGGGGTACTCCTCGATATAGCCGTAGCCGCCGTGGATCTGCACCGCCTCCTCGGTGGCCCTGACCGCGAGACGACCGGTGATCAACTTCGCCTGGGCGGCGGTGAGGGTGAAGGGGCGGCCGGCGTCTTTCTCGATCGCGGCGCGCCAGGTGAGCAGCCGGGCGGCCTCGATCTGCGCGGAGAGGTCGGCGATCTTGGCCTGGATCGTCTGGAACTTGGAGATCGACTGACCGAAGGCGCGGCGCTCCCTGGCGTAGGAGATCGCCTCATCGAGCGCTCCCTGGGCCAGCCCGACCCCCATCGCCGCCACCCCGATCCGGCCACCGTCGAGGATCTGCAGGAAGTTCTTGAACCCCTCGCCCCGCCGCCCCAGGAGGTTTGACTCCGACACCCGGCACCCCTCGAAGGAAAGCGGCCGGGTGTCGGATGCATTCCAGCCCATCTTGCGGTAGGCCTGACCAACCTCATAACCGGGCGTCCCGGCTGGCACGATCAGGTTGGAGATCTCCTTGCGACCGTTCGCCTCGCCGGTGAGGGCGGTGATCGAGACGCATCCGGAGATCTCTGTTCCCGAGTTGGTGATGAACTGCTTGGCTCCGTTCACCACCCACTCTCCCTGCTCGAGCTTCGCCGTGGTCCGCAGATTGCCGGCGTCTGAGCCGGCATCGGGCTCGGTCAACCCGAATGCCGCGAGCCGCTGCCCGCTGCACAGCTGCGGCAGCCACTCGGCCTTTTGCTCCTCGCTGCCCCAGAGGTAGATCGGCATCGTCCCCAGCGAGGTGTGGGCGGCCATCGTGATGCAGACCGAGGAATCGACCCTGGCCAGCTCCTCGACCGCCAACACGTAGGTCAGGGTGTCGGCCCCACCGCCCCCGTAATCGGGGGGAAAGGGAATGCCCATCAGCCCCAAGCGCCCGAGCTTGGCGACGATCTCATAGGGAAAGGACTTGGTGCGATCCAGCTCCTCCGCCACCGGAGCGACCTCGGCTCGCGCAAACTCGCGCACCGTGTCGCGCAGAAGCCTTTGCTCCCCGGAGAGCTCGAAGTCCACCGCTAAAGCTGCAGGCTCTTTACCTGCAGAAGCTCCTCGATCGCGAGTCGCCCGTTCTCGCGCCCGTGTCCGGACTGCTTGTAGCCGCCGAACGGCGCCAGCGGGTTGAAGGCGCCGCCGTTGATCTCGACCTGTCCGGTCCTGATCCGCCTGGCGACCGCGATCGCCCGCTCGGTGTCGGCTGACCAGACTCCGCCCGCGAGCCCGTAGACGGTGTCGTTGGCGATCCGCACCGCGTCATCCTCATCGGCATAGGACTGGATCGCCAGCACCGGCCCGAAGATCTCCTCCTGGGCGATCGTCATCTCCGGCGATACCTCCGAGAAGACGGTCGGGCGGACGAAGTAGCCGCGCCCCAGCCCCTCCGGCGGCTCGGCCCCGCCGGTGAGGAGCTTCGCGCCCTCCTCCTCGCCCTTGCGGATGTAGCCGCGCACCCGCTCGCGCTGAACGTCGCTGACCAAAGGCCCCAGTCGTGAAGACTCCTCGAACGGGTCACCGGGTGTGAAGGCCTCGGCGCTCTGGGTGGCAAGCTCCTCGACTTCGGCCAGCTGCTCGCGCGAGACCAGCATCCGGGTCAGGGCGCTGCAGGTCTGACCGGAGTTGAGAAAGCACTTGGCGACTCCGTCTGGAATCGCTCGGGAGAGCTCGGCGTCATCGAGGATCAGGTTCGGTGACTTGCCGCCGAGCTCCATCGCCACCGGCTTGACCGTTGCCGATGCCAGCTCGCTGACCCGCCGCCCGGCCCGGGTTGAGCCGGTGAAGGAGACCATGTCGACGCCAGGGTGTGCGGCGATCGCCTCGCCCACCACCGGGCCGGTTCCGGTGACGAGGTTAAAGACCCCCGCGGGCAGGCCGGCGGCCTCGATCACCTCGGCGAGAATGAAGGCGTTGAGCGGGACCACCTCGCTCGGCTTCAGCACCACCGTGCAGCCGGCCGCCAGTGCCGGCGCCACCTTCGCCGCGATCTGGTTGAGGGGATAGTTCCAAGGCGTGATCGCGCCGAGCACGCCGACGGGCTCCCGCAGCACCCGCGAGTTGCCGATCTCCTCCTCCCAGGCGACCTCCTCCATCAGCGCCGGCATTGCCGCAAACTGGGCGATGGGCAGGCCCGCCTGGATCATCTCACTCAGCTTCAACGGCATCCCCAGCTCCTGGGCGATCGTCGCGGCGATCTCCGCGGAGCGCTCACCGAGACCGGCGGCGATCGCGGCAAGGTAGCCGGCGCGCTCCTCACGGCTGCTCTGCGACCAGGGCTCAAAGGCCTCGCGCGCCGCCTGCACCGCTCGATCGGCGTCCTCGGCCGTGCCGGCAGGAATCCTCCCCATCACCTCCTCGGTGGTCGAGTTGATCACCTCGATCGTCTCGGGTCCGGTCGAGCCCTCCCACTTGCCTGCGATGAAGACCTCCTCGCGAACCTGAAGCTCTGCCGTAGTCGCCATCTCTGCCTCCTGGGGTGGGTTGGAGCCGTCTCGGGCTGGCCGTATGGCCAACGCTAGCGCTCAGGCGGCTTCGGCGCGGGGTGGCGCGGTCCCGACCCCCGGTCCCGGCAGCGCGCGGGCGTCGCGCGCGTGCAGCAGCTCCCCACAGCTTGCACAGACTCCGCGATCGCTGACGCGGCCACCGCACTCCTTGTGGACAACCAGCATCGGTGGCCCGCTGGGCGTGGGAGAGTGCCGATCGCCCCAGTAGAGCAGTGCAATCAACGCCGGCCAGAGGTCAAGGCCCTTCTCGGTGAGGAAGTACTCATAGCGCTCGGGATTTGCCTGGTAGGCGCGGCGCTCGAGAATGTCCTCCTCGACCAGGCGCCCCAGCCGCGCCGAGAGCACGTTGCGGGCGATGCCCAGACCCCTCTGCAGCTCCTCGAAGCGGCGGCGTCCGTTCATCACGTCGCGGACGATCAGAAGCGACCAGCGCTCGCCGACGACCTCCAGGGCTTTCGCGATCGAGCAGACCTGTCCGGGGTAGTCGTTGCGGAGCACGGTGTGATCCTCGCACACAGGGTTGCATCACGCAACTTACTGCGGTAGAGTTGCCTTCAAGTGAGTTGCGTCAAGCAACTCGGCCCTACGAGCAATGGAGGCGCTCAGATGAGGCTGATCGGCAGGCACAGTCATCGCCACCGCCCCAAGGCACCGCGAATCTCGATAAGCCAGGCTGAGATCACGGCTGACCTGCACTACCCCTCGCCCCGCCGAGCGGGCGTTGGGATCGCCGCCAACCGCGCCCGCGGCGGCGGCCGGTGAGCGGGGGAGGGTCGGGCGCGGTCGACTCGGCGCTCGCATTTGCCCAATCGAGCCCCGAGATCAGCCGCAGCCGGACCCTGATCTGGCAGGACCCGGTGAGGACCGCGGCCGCCGGGGCGAGGATGAGCGGGATCCAATACATGCAGGCGATCGTCGACGGCGAGCTTCCGCCTCCGCCGATCGCGGTGACGATGAGAATGCGGCCAATCGAGCTGGAGCAGGGCCGGGTCGTCTTCGAGGGCGAACCGGGTGAGGAGCACTACAACCCGATCGGAGTTGTCCACGGTGGCTACGCGGCGACCCTGCTCGATTCCGCCCTTGGCTGCGCGGTCCACACCACCCTGGCCGCCGGCCTCGCCTACACCTCGCTCGGGGTCGAGGTCAAGTTCGTGCGCCCGATCACCCGCGACAGCGGCACGCTGCGCTGCGCGGCGGAGGTCGCCTATCGCGGCCGGCGCCAGGCGACCGCGCAGGCAGCGATCACCGCATCTGAGAGCGGCAAGCTCCTCGCCCACGGCAGCGCCACCTGCATGATTCTCGGCGGCTGAGCAGCGCTCAGGCCGCCAGGCGGCGCGCCAGCTCGACCAGGAGGCGGACGCCGTAGCCGCTGGCTCCCTCGCCGGTGTACTCGCGGCCGACATCCCAGGCGGTGCCGGCGATGTCGAGGTGGACCCAGGGGGTGGTGCCGATGAATTCCTCCAGGAAGGAGCCGGCGTAGATCGTGCCCGCCTTGCGCTTGGCCGAGACGTTGGTCAGGTCAGCGACGGTGCCCTTGATCAACTCCTTGTACTCGGGGTGCAGGGGGAGGCGCCAGGCCAACTCGCCCGTCCGCTCGCCCGCCTGCACCACCTCCCCGGCCAGCTCATCGTCGTTGGAGATCACCGCCGCGTAGGTGGATCCGAGCGCGACCAGGACGGCGCCGGTCAGGGTGGCGAGATCGATGAGGCGCTCGGCGCCGAGCTCGACCGCGTAGGCGAGGGCGTCGGCGAGGATCAGGCGCCCCTCGGCGTCGGTGTTGTTGACCTCAACCGTCTTGCCGTTGTACTGGGTGATGATGTCGCCCGGCTTGATCGCCGTCGCGGAGGGCATGTTCTCGGTTGCCGGGATCACCGCAACCAGGTCGACCGCCAGCCCGAGCTCGGCGATCGCGGCAACCGCCTCCAGCACCGCGGCGGCGCCCGACATGTCCATCTTCATCTCATGCATGCCCGCGGAGGGCTTGATCGAGATCCCGCCGGTATCGAAGGTGACGCCCTTCCCGACAAGTCCCAGGGTCGGACCCTGCCCGCCGCCGCGGTAGCGCAGGACGATCAGCTGCGGCTCCTCGACGCTTCCCTGAGCGACGGCGAGGAGGCCACCCATCTGCTTCGCAGCAATCTCATCGCGGCCGAGCACTTCGGCGCTCACCGTGTCGTGGGCGGCGGCGATCTCCTCCCCGCGCGCGGCGAGAAAGGAAGGTGTGGCGAGGTTGGAAGGCAGGCTCTGCAGGTCGCGGGCCCGGTTCTGGGCCTCGGCGCCGATCCGCGCCTCCTCCGCCGCGCCGGCAAGGCCCTCATCTCCCAGAAGGGTCAGCGAGGAGAGCCCGGGCGGGGAGGGGTGATCGGGGTCCTGGCTGAGGAAGCGCTCGAAGCGATAGGAGCCGAGGATCGTGCCGGTGATCAGGCCCTCGAGGGTCCCCGCGTCCCCGCCCCCGGTGGGCAGCGCCCAGGCCAGCGTGCCTGCCTCCATCCCCGCCGCCTCTTTGGCGGCCAGAGCCGCTGCGACGCGGGCACGCTCGGGGCCAAATTCCTCGCGCTTGCCGAGCCCGATGACCAGCACCCGTGCTGATCGGGGCGGGTGCAGAAGGGCCAGTTTGCGAAAGCCCGCCTTGGCCTCGGCGGCGCCGGGCACTGCGGCCAGGGCGCTGGGCAGCTCCTCACCCTCAAAGAGGCCGGTGACGGCAAGTTCGGTGCCGGCCTCCGACAGCTCGATCTCTTTGACCTCGACTCTCAAGGGCGGCGAGTCTATGCGCTTGCGCACGCAACTTGGGCCGGCCCCCCGCTATCGTCCCGCCCCGAGCCGAGACCCGGCATAAACACTCAAGAGAAAGGCAGCTCATGCCCAGCACAGTGATCCTTGCGAGCGCGCGGACCCCCTTCGGCAAGATGGGCGGCACGCTTTCCTCACTTGACGCGACAGACCTCGGCGGACACGTGATCGAGGCGGCGCTTGAGCGCTCGGGCGTCGATGCCGAGCAGGTTGACCAGGTCGTCTTCGGCCAGGTGCTGCAGGCCGGCCAGGGCCAGATCCCCTCGCGCCAGGCTCAGATCAAGGGCGGCATCCCCAAGGAGGTTCCCTCGGAAACGGTCAACAAGGTCTGCGCCTCGGGGATGCGCTCGATCGGCATCGCCGACCTCGCGATTCGCGCCGGAGACGCCGAGGTGGCGGTGACCGGCGGGATGGAGTCGATGAGCCGAGCCCCCTACCTGCTGCCGGGGGCCCGCTTCGGCTTTCGCATGGGCGACGTGACGGCGGTTGACGCGATGACCCATGACGGCCTCACCAATCCCTTCACCGAGCAGCAGATGATCAACGAGGCCAGCACGGTCTCCAACGAGCTGGAGATCACCCGGGCCGACATGGACCGCTTCGCCGAGCGCTCGCACCGGCTCGCCGCCGAGGCGACCGATGCCGGCCGCCTCGCCGAGGAGATCGTCGGCGTCACCGTCAAGTCGCGCAAGGGTGAGAGTACGGTCGAGGTTGACGAGGCGATCCGTCCTGACACCACGGTCGAGGTGCTGGCCAAGCTGAGGGCGGTCGGCGGGGCGGACGCCACCCATACCGCCGGCAACTCCCCAGGCGTCAATGACGGGGCCGGTGCGCTTGTGATCGCCTCAGAGGAGTGGGCCGAGAAGCAGGGCAGCGCGCCGCTTGCCCGCGTCCTCGCCTACGGCGCCGTCGCCGATGACTTTGCCTACCTGGCGCGGACTCCGGCCAAGGCCGCCAGGCAGGCCCTGGAGAAGATCGGCAAACGCCCTGAGGACGTCGACCTCTGGGAGATCAACGAGGCCTTTGCCTCGGTCGCGATCAACTCGGTACGAATGCTCGGAGTCGATGAGGACAAGGTCAACGTCAACGGCGGTGCGATCGCCCTCGGCCACCCGATCGGTGCCTCCGGAGCCCGCATCGTCGGCGCCCTGGTGCACGAGCTGCGCCGCCGCGGAGGGGGCCTGGGCGTCGCCGCGATCTGCTCCGGCGGTGGGCAGGGCGACGCGATCGTGATCGAGGTCAACGGGTCCTAGATTGAGCCGCGCCGCGGCCTTTTTTGACCTCGACAAGACCCTGATGGCGGGGTCGAGCGGGATGCAGTTCGCCCGCGTCGCGACCCGCCAGGGGATCGTCGGCCGCGCCCAGCTCGCCAGCTGGGCGATCGAGCACCTGCGCTACCGCCTGCGCGGCACAACCGACGAGCGCACCGCCGAGGTGCTGCGGGTCGCCCGCGAGCTGATCTCCGGCGTGCCGGCGAAGACGATCGAGCGCATGGGGCCGGAGGTGATGGCGGCGATCCTGCCCCGCATCTACCCGCAGATGCTGGAAGAGGTCCATGCCCACCAGGATGCCGGCCGCGCCACCTTCATCGTCAGCGCCGCCGGCAACGAAGTGGTCGGCTCACTGGCACGCGTGCTCGGGATGGAGGGCGGGATCGGCACCCGCTATGAGGTCGATGAGCGGGGAAACTTCAGCGGCCGCCTGGACGGGCCCTTTGTCTATGGCTCCGGCAAGGTCGAGGCGATGCGCACCTTTGCCGCCGTCCACGAGGTCGACCTGAGCGCCTCCTATGCCTACTCGGACTCGCTCTCCGATCTGCCGATGCTGCGCGCCGTGGGCCATCCAGTAGTCGTCAACCCGGACCCGCCGCTGGCTGAGATCGCCAAGCAGGAAGGCTGGCAGACGATGCGCTTTGAGCGCCTTGGTCGACGCCTTGTCGCCGTCGCGATCACCCTGCTGGCGACGGTTGCCGGCTTTGGCGCCTCCCGCGTGGCCAAGGGACGCAGGACCCCGCCCCGCCGCAGCCCGATCCGCCGCGGTTAGCACCCCCATCTAGACTCCTGCCATGGCGGCGGAGCCCCGGCAAAAGCCCGAGTTCAGCGAGCGCGAGGCGGAGTTCTCGACGATCTCTGGGAGCCCGATCGAGCCGCTCTACACGGCCCCCGACGGAGCCGCAGACCCCGACGCCACGATCGGGCGCCCCGGTGAGTACCCGTTCACGCGCGGTCCCTATCGGTCGATGTACCGGGGACGCCTCTGGACGATGCGCCAGTTCGCCGGTTTCGGCACGGTCGAGGAGACCAACCAGCGCTTCCACTACCTGCTCGATCACGGTCAGACGGGGCTCTCAACCGCCTTCGACATGCCCACCTTGATGGGCTATGACTCCGATCACCCCCGCAGCATCGGCGAGGTCGGCCGCGAGGGTGTCGCCGTCGACAGCCTCGACGACATGGAGCAGCTCTTTGCCGGGATTCCGCTCGGGGCGGTAAGCACCTCGATGACGATCAACGCCCCGGCGGCGATTCTGCTCGCCTTCTATGTGCTGGTCGGCGAGCGCCAGGGTGTGCCGGCGGAGAAGCTCGGCGGCACGATCCAGACCGACATCCTCAAGGAGTACATCGCCCAGAAGGAGTGGTGCTTTCCGATCGAGCCGGCGATGCGCCTGGTCACCGACATGATCGAGTGGTGCGCCGAGCACATGCCCCGCTGGCACCCGGTCTCGATCTCCGGCTATCACATCCGCGAGGCCGGTTCGACCGCTCAGCAGGAGCTGGCCTTCACGCTCAAGGACGGCTTCACCTACGTCGAGCGGGCGCTGGAGCGCGGCCTCGACATCGACGAGTTCGCCCCGCGGCTCTCCTTCTTCTTCAACGCCCACGTCGATTTCTTTGAGGAGATCGCCAAGTACCGGGCGGCGCGGCGAATCTGGGCGCGCGAGATGCGAGACACCTACGGCGCGATGCGCGAGGAGTCGATGCGGCTGCGCTTTCACGCCCAGACCGCCGGCGTCTCCCTGACCGCCCAGCAGCCGCTCAACAACGTGGTGCGGACCTCCCTGGAGGCGCTCGCCGCGGTGCTCGGCGGCACCCAATCACTGCATACCAATTCCTTTGATGAGGCGCTCGCGCTGCCGACCGAGGAGGCGGTGCGGGTGGCGTTGCGCACCCAGCAGATCATCGCGATGGAGTCAGGCGTCACCAACACCGCCGACCCGCTCGGTGGCTCCTGGTTCATCGAGCGGCTGACCGACGAGATGGAGCAGGCCGCCTACCGCTACTTCGCCCGAATCGATGAGCTCGGCGGGATGGTCGAGGCGATCCGCCAGAACTTCCCCCAGCGCGAGATCGCCGATGCCTCCTTCGCCTATCAGCAGGAGCTGAACGAGCGCCGGCGCATCGTCGTCGGGGTCAATGACTTCACCGAGGGCGGGGAGGATGAGACGCCGATCCTGCGGATCGATCCGGCGCTTGAACAGAAGCAGATCGATCGCCTCAAGGCGACCCGCGCCCAGCGCGACTCCGCCGCCCTGCAGAGCACCCTCGCCGAGCTAAAGCGCGTCGCCGAGACCGAGGAGAATCTGATGCCCGCGATTCTCGCGGCAGCCAGGGTCAGCGCCACCGAGGGGGAGATGATCGCGGCGCTGCAGGAGGTGTTCGGCACCTACACCGAGTCGCCGGTCTTCTAAGGTTCCGCCGCGATGGAGGCTGCAACCGCAAGGAAGATCCGCGTCGTCGTCGCCAAGCCCGGCCTCGACGGCCACGATCGCGGCGCCAAGATCATCGCCCGCGCCCTGCGCGATGCCGGGATGGAGGTGATCTACACCGGCCTGCACCAGACTCCCGAGCAGATCGCCGAGACGGTGATCCAGGAGGACGCCGACGCGGTCGGGCTCTCGATCCTCTCCGGCGCCCACATGACCCTGGTGCCGCGGGTGGTCCAGCTGCTCGCCGAACAGGGGGTGGACGACGTGCTGGTCACCGTTGGGGGGACGATTCCCGCCGAGGACATCCCGCAGCTGAAGGAGCTCGGCGTCGCCGCGGTCTTCACCCCCGGCGCCGGAACCGATGAGATCGTCGAGTTCATCCGCGCGGGCGCGGTGGAGCGCCACGAGCGTGAGCAACGCCACCCCTAACGCCGCACCGCGACGTCTATAGATAGACTGACTGACTGGTCAGTCAACCAGCCCGAGAACCAGCCAAGGAGGCTCGAACTTGAAGATCTGCGTCCTGGTCAAGGAGGTGCCGGACGCCGCCGTCCAAAAGCGCATCGATCCCAACACGATGCGTCTGGACCGCAGCGGCGAGAAGAACCTCAACCCCTTCGACACACATGCGATCGAGGCCGCCATGCAGATCAAGGAAGGCGGCGCGATCCCGGTCGAGGAAGTCGTCGCGGTGACGATGGGCCCCGACTCCGCCGTCCGCGCCCTGCACAAGGCCGTGGCGCTCGGTGCCGACCGCTCGGTCCACCTCAGCGACGATGCGCTTGCCGGTTCTGACGTCTGCGCGACCGGCTACTCGCTGGCCAAGGTGCTGGAGGCCGAGAGCCCCGACCTGGTGCTGCTCGGCCAGCAGTCAGACGACGGCGAGTGCTACACGATCGGCGCCGTCGTCGCCGATCACCTGCGGATGCCCTCGCTCACCCAGGTGATCAAGGTCGATATCGCCGACGGCAAGCTGCGCTGCGAGCGCCAGGCCGAGTACGGCTACGACACGGTCGAGGTCGAGCTGCCCGCCGTGATCAGCGTCGGCGATGCGATCAACGAGCCGCGCTACCCCAGCCTGAAGGCGATCATGGGGGCAAAGAAAAAACCGCTGGACCCCAAGGCGACCGCCGACCTCGGCATCGACGCCGCGATGGTCGGCGAGTCCGGCTCAAAGACAGCGGTCCTCGCGCTGAATCCACCGCCCGCCAAGGAGGCCGGGGAGATCATCGAGGACGAGGACACCAACGAGACGGTCGAGAAGATCCTCGCCTGGCTCGACGAGAGGAAGCTGATCTAAATGGCAGGCATCCTGGTTTACGCCCTCCACGATGACGAGGGCAACTTCAACAAGAACTCGCTCGGGGCAATCTCAGAGGCGGCGAAGCTGGCCAGCCAGATCGGTGGGGAGGCCGCCGCGCTGGTGGTCGGTGAGGCCTCCGATGAGGCCTGCGCGGCGCTCGGCAACTACGGAGCGGCGAAGGTCTACCGCGCGAAGGGCGTGCCCGAGGGCCTCGCCCAGCCGATCGTCGACGCGATGGCCAAGGTGATCGCCGAGCAGGGCTTCTCCTATGCGCTGTTCGGCGGCGGCCTGCTCGGCTTTGAGATCGGCGCCGGTCTGACCGCAAGGCTGAACGCCGGGGTGACGATGGAGGTCACCGAGGTCAAGGTCAAGGACGGCAAGCTGGTCGCCGAGCGACCGATCCTCCAGGACTCCCAGATCGCCGACGTCGGCTACGTCGGCGAGCCGGGGATCATCATCGGTCGACTGAACGCCTTTGACGCCACCGAGAGCGGTGGCAGCGCCGAGGTTCTCGACGTCGAGGTCGAGCTCTCACCCTGGTCGGAGAAGGCGACGATGGTCCAGCGCGGGGAGCAGCGCGGTGCCGACGTCAACATCGAGGACGCCGACATCCTCGTCGGCGGCGGGCGCGGCCTCGGTGCGGCCGAGGGCTTCAAGCTCTGCGAGGAACTGGCGGAGGCGATGGGCGGCGCCGTCGCGGCCACCCGCGCCGTCGTCGACGCCGGCTGGTACCCCTACGCGGCGCAGATCGGTCAGACCGGCAAGACGGTCGCGCCAAAGCTCTACCTGGCGGCCGGCATCTCCGGCGCAATCCAGCACAAGGTCGGGATGCAGAGCTCGGAGAACATCCTGGCGATCAACAAGGACCAAAACGCGCCGATCTTTGAGTTCTCAGACCTCGGCGTGGTCGGTGATCTGCACAAGATCCTGCCCAAGCTGACCGAGGCGATCAAGGCCAGGCAGGGCGGCTGAGCGAGAGCTCGCCTCCCCTCGCCCCTTCGGAAGGAGTCAGAGATGCCGGACGTCTCGCCGCTTGAGTTCCCGCCGCCGTTTGAGAGCGCCGAGGTGATCGGGCCGCCTACCGATGCGCCCGAGGACCGGATCGAGGTCGGCATCGCGATCGTTGGTGGCGGCCCCGCCGGGCTCGCCTGCGCCAACAAATTGATGCAGCTTCTGGAGGCCGAGCCGGAGCTGACCGAGAAGCTGGGCGAAGTCCCGGTCGCGGTGATCGAGAAGGGCAAAGTGCCGGGTGCGCACCTGCTCTCGGGCGCCAACGTCGATCCCTCGGCGCTGACCCGGCTCTTCCCCGACCTCGACCCGGCCGATTGGCCGGCGGTCTATCAGGAGGTGACCAAGGACGCGACCTACTTCCTGACCTCAAAGAAAGCGTTTCCGCTGAAGCCGACGCCGCCCAACTTCCGCAAAGAGGGCACCTACACGCTCTCGGTGTCCAAGCTGGGTCGCTTCCTCGCCGAGAAGGCGGAAGAGGCGGGCGTCTACATCCTCGCCGAGACCGCCGCGACCAAGCTGCTGGTCGAGGAGAGAATCGTCAAGGGGGTTCGCTCGGGCGATCGCGGGCGCGGCAAGGACGGCGAGGAGCTGGGCAACTTTGAGCCCGGATCCGACGTGGTGGCCAAAGCCACGGTGCTGGCCGAGGGAACGATCGGCCACCTGACCTATGCCGCCTATGACTACTTCGAGATGCACGGCGCTGACCCGCAGGCCTGGGAGCTCGGCGTCAAGGAGATCTGGGAGGTCCCAAAGCCCCTTGACCGCGTGATCCACACCCTCGGCTGGCCGCTGCGCTGGAGCCCCAAATACAAGGAGGCCGGCGGTAGCTTCATCTACCCGATGGGCGAGGACAAGCTCTGCTTCGGGCTGGTCGTCGGGCTCGACTACACCGACGCGACCTTCAGCGTCCATGACGCGCTGCAGCTGTTCAAGACGCACCCCTTCATCGAGAAGATCATCAAGGGGGGCAAGCGGGTCGGGTGGGGCGCGAAGACGATTCCCTCAGGGGGCTACTGGGCGCTCCCCAAGCGCTTCTCGGTGCCCGGGATGCTGATCGCCGGCGACGCTGCCGGGATGGTCAATATCGCCGAACTCGCCGGCGTTCATTACGCAATGCACGCCGGCATGTATGCGGCGGAAGCGATCGTTGAGTCGTTGAAGGCCGACATCGACTCGGTCAATTTCGACTCCTACGACAAGATGATCCGCGACTCGGTGATCGAGAAGGACCTCTACCGCTCGCGCAATATGAAGCAGCCGCTCTCCAAGGGCCTGATCTTCGGCGGCATGATGGGCTCGGCGATGGTCGCCACCAAAGGCGCTTTCCCCGGCGGTCACTGGAAGGTCGAGGACAATGCCGAGCCGGCGATGCACATCGGCACCGCCGCCAAGAGCTACCCCAAGCCCGACAACGAGCTCACCTTCAACAAGCTCGATTCGGTCTTCCTCTCCGGTAACGCGACCCGCGATGACGCTCCAAACCACGTCCGCATCCGCACCCGGGTGCCGCGCGAGATCGCCCAGACCTGGGTCTCGATGTGCCCGGCGCAGGTCTATGAGATTCCCGACGAGCAGCCGGAGGGTGGGAATGCGGAGGTGGACGTCCACGTCACCGCCTCAAATTGCGTGCAGTGTGGAGCGATCACCGCCAAGGGCGGGCGCCTGACGCTGCCCGAGGGCGGCGATGGTCCGCTCTACCAAGAGACATAGGAACTAACCTCGCGCCCATGCAGGCGCTCGGGATACTCGCGGCTGTCGGAGCGTCGCTGCTCTACAACACCTCGATTGCGCTGCAGGCGCTGGAGGCGCGCGAGGTCGGCCAGCGCCATTCGCTGCGGCCCTCCCTGCTCGGCAAGCTGATCCTGAACCGGCGCTGGCTGGGGGCCACCGGGCTGGGCTTGCTCGGTTGGCCGCTGGAGATCATCGCGCTCCTGCTGGCGCCCCTCACCGTGGTGCAGCCCTGTCTGGCCAGCGGGCTGGTCCTCCTGCTGTGGCTTGGCGCCACCCGGCTGGGGGAGAGTCCGGGGCGCCGGGAGGGGCTTGCGGTGGGGGCGATCGTGATCGGCCTGGCGGGAGTGGCCTGGGCGGCGCCGGCGCGGACCACCGGCTACGCCGGGACCGGGGCGATCATCGCGGCGCTCGTCCTCGTCGCGCTTCCGCTTGCCGCCCCCTATGTCCTGCGCAGCCGGGCGAGGCAGATCGGCCTGCTGCCGGTGATCAGCGCCGGCTGCGGCTATGCCTGGACCGGGATCGCCAGCAAGCTCTTGACCGACGAGCTGGTCGCCGGGGCACTGCTCCTCGCAGCCGTCTGGCTCGCCAGCGCGGCCGCATCGGAGGGACTGGCGCTACTCAGTGAGATGAGCGCCCTGCAGCGCCGCGCCGCGACCCACGTCGCCCCGACGATGTTCGCCGTCCAGGTGCTCGTCCCGGTGGCGCTGGCGCCCCTGATCTTCGGTGAGTCCTGGAGCTCGACGCCGCTCGGCGGCCTCGCCCTGGCCGCCTTCATGGCGCTCACCGTCGCTGGAACCATGCTCCTCGCCGGCTCACGCGTGGTCGGCGCCGTCATCGACAGCGCCCACATGGACCCCAAAGATCCCAACGACCGCACTGCGGCGGCGGACCCGGCGGCGGATATGGATCCGGTCTAGTCCGCAGGGCCGCGAACCCGCCTCGGCGCGGTCGATTGCAGAGCCCGAGTCCCCCTTTTTTCAGCGCAGATATGACACTCGGTCCGCCGGCGCTGGTAGCCTGTGTCCGCCTGCTGCCCGTCCGTCCGCATAGGCAACCTTCCCAGCCACACCACCACCCACCTAAGGAGCCACAGTAGGGCCTGCAGAGACAACCCGGCCTGACGCGACCCAGTTCGCGATCGGGTTCGACCACCGAGACCGTGCTCGCCTCTTTGAGCTCTGGGAGGCGGTGCTTGACTCCGAGCAGTGGTCGGAGGGCCAGATGCTGGTCGCCTTCGAGCAGCGCTGGACCGAGTGGAACGGCCTGCCCAGCCTCGGGCTCTCGAGCTGGGCCGGTGGGGCGCTGGCGGCACTCGAGTTCGCCGGAGTGCGCGGTGAGACCGTGCTCTGCCCCTCCAACACCTTCATGGCGACCCCGCTGGCCGCGATCAACGCCGGAGCGCAGGTCGAGTTCGTCGATTGCAACCGCGCCGACCTCTGTATGTCCTTCGAGGATTTCGAGGCAAAGGCCGAGCGCCACCGACCCAAGGCGGCGATCCTGGTCCACATCGGTGGCCATCTCGCCTTCGACGCCGAGCGAATCGCCGCCTACTGCGCCGAGAACGGGATCTTCTTGCTCGAGGACTGCGCCCACGCCCACGGCGCCGGCTGGGGTACGCGGCGGCCCGGTGGCTTTGGCGATGCCGGCGTCTACTCCCTGTACGCGACGAAGACGATCTCCACCGGCGAGGGTGGGGTGCTGGTCTCCTCCCACCCCGAGCTGATCGAGTTCGCCGGCAAGTTCCGCAACTACGGCAAGTTCGAGCACGAGGTCGACGGCCTCAACTTCCGGATGAGCGAGTTCACCGCCGCCCTCGGCCTGCTCCAGGCAGAACGGCTGGAGGAGATCGTCGCCTGGAAGAATGAGTACGCGCGCGAGCACCTCGACCCGCTGCACCCAGCTCGGCTCGAGCTGCCCGAGGGGATGACCTCGGGCCTTTACAAGTACATCGTCTTCGAAGAGATCGAGAAGAGCACGGGCCGCGTCTATGCGGAGCCCTGCCACCGGATCATGGGTCGCTCCGAGAGCCTTCCCAACACCGATTGGGTGGCCGAGAACCACTGGTGCGTGCCGCTCTACTACCGCCCGGAGAGCCGCGAGGCCGCTCTCGGCAAGGAGGCTGCTTGATGAGGGTCCTGGTAACCGGCGGTGGCGGCTTCATTGGCTCTCACGTGGTGGATCGTTTGATCGAGCGGGGCGACACCCCGCGGATCTTTGACCTCAGCGCATCCCCCTACCACTCGCCGCTGGAAGTGGAGACCTTCACCGGTTCGATCACCGACCCGGCCAACCTCGATCTGGCGATGCGCGGCTGCGACGCGGTCGTCCACCTCGCCGCCGTCGCCGACGTCGCCCATGTGCACGCCGACCCGGTGCTCGCCGAGGAGGTCAACACGCGCGGCACCCTCAACGTGCTGGAGGCCGCCTGTCGGACCGAGGCCGGCCGCGTCGTCTATGGCTCGACCACCTGGGTCTACAGCGACTGCACCGAGCAGGCGGTTGACGAGGAGACCCCGATCCCGGCGCCGCGCCACCTCTACACCGCGACCAAGCTTGCCGGCGAGACCTACTGCGCCGGCTACTCGGAGCTGTTTGACCTCGAGTGCACGGTGCTGCGTTTCGGCATCCCCTACGGGCCACGCGCCCGCGCCGCCGGCGTTGTCGCCAAGTTCACCGACCTCGCCCTCGAAGGCAAGGCGCTGACGATCGCCGGCGACGGCAGCCAGTGCCGCAGCTTCATCTACGTCGAGGACCTGGCCGACGGGATTCTCGCCGGGATGAGGCCCGAGGCGGCAAATCGCACCTACAACCTCTCCGGTGATGAGGTGGTGACGATCCTCGAGATCGCCGAGACGGTGCAGGAGATGACCGGCGGTTGCGAGATCGTCCACACGCCCCCCCGGCCGGGCGACTTCCCCGGCAAGGAGATCTCCAACGCCCGCGCCCTGGCCGAGCTCGACTGGAAGGCGGCGACCAGCTTCCGCGATGGCGTGCGCCAATACGTGGAGTGGGTCCGGGGCAGCACCCGGGCGCCCGACCCGGTGCCGGGCAAAAAGCCCTCCCTCAACGGCAACGAACGCGCCGCCGGGGCGCTCCTCTCCGGCGCCTCGCGATCTGAGGAGCGCGCCCCCAGGATCCTCGTCCTCACCGCCGACATCGGTGAGGGCCACGACCTCCCCGCCCGGATCATCAAGGAAGACGTCGAGAAGGAAATTCCCGGCGTCGAGATCGAGATCGCCAACGGACTTGAGGCGATGGGCAAGGTCGTCTCCGCGGTCGTCCGCGGCGGTTCGAAAGTCACCTTCCGCTGGATGCCGTGGCTGTTTGACATCCAGTACTGGCTGATCACCAAGTTCGGCCCCACCCGCTGGCTGGCCCACCATCTCTCCTACTGGTTGGGGGCCCACGGGCTGATGAAGCTGATTGCCAGCCATGACCCCGACGTGGTGATCTCCACCTACCCCGGCGTCACCGCCGTGCTCGGCATGCTGCGCGAAAACCGGCGGCTGCCGATCCCGGTCCAGTCGGCGATCACCGATCTCGCCGGTCTGCGCTACTGGGCGCACCCCGGGATCGATCTGCACTACGTCACCCACCCCGAGTCGATCGAGGAAGTCGAGAAACTGGCTGGACCGGGCAGCGTCGAGTGGATGCGCCCGCCGATCTCCCGCGACTTCCTGATGCCGCGCACCCGCGGAGATGCGCGCCGGGCCCTGGATGTTCCGGCTCACGCCCGCCTCGTGCTGGTCTCCGGTGGCGGCTGGGGCATCGGTGACCTCGACGGCGCGATTCGCACCGCGCTCGCGGTTGAGGACACCATGGTCGTCTGCATCACCGGTCGCAACGAGGTCGCTCGCGAGAAGCTTGAACAGAGCTTCTCCGACAACGAGAAGGTGCGGATCGAGGGCTTCACCGACCAGATGAGCGACTGGATGGCCGCCGCTGACGTGATGGTTCACTCGACCGCCGGACTGACCGTGCTCGAGGCGCACATCCGCGGTTGCCCGGTTGTCTCCTACGGGTTCTCCGCCGGCCACCTGCGCGCCAACAACGCCGCCTTCGAGCGCTTTGGGCTTGCCGAGGTGGCGCGCTCTGAGCACGAGCTGGAGTCGGTTCTGCGCCACCTCACCCGGGAGCGGCTGGCGCCGGACTCCGCCTTCGCCTCGCTGCCCTCGATCGCCTCGCGGATCCTCACCGCGCGCCCGCGAGTCCGCCCCCAGCCCGCCTGGCGGCTGCGCGTGGGTCGCGTCGCGACCGCGGTCAGCCTCGCCGTGATCGCGATCGCGGTGATCGTCGTCGGCGCCCTTTCGGTTGATTGGGAGACCCCCTACCGGGTGATCTCCAAGGTCGCCAAGCCGATCGAGAGTCGCATCCACATCGGCAAGACCAACAACACCCCGGTCGTGATCGTCACCCACCCGGCCAAAGCCAGCGGCGCCACCCGCACCGCGGTTTCGCACTCTCCCAGCCGTTGATCGCCGCGCTCGCCGGGGCCGGGGTCTCGGCCGCGGCGATCCTGCACGCCGGCCCGGCCCTTGCCCCGGTCCTGCCCGGCATCGGTCCGGCGCTGGGGATCGTCCAGCGCCAGGACGGCGCCGAGGGGGTGGCGCTCACCTTCGATGACGGGCCCCATCCCCAGGGGACGCCCGAGGTATTGGAGGCCCTGCGCGAGGCCGGTGCCCCCGCGACCTTCTTCCTTGCCGGCGAGCAGGTCCTCCGCCGTCCGGCTCTGGTCGCCGAGACCATCGCCGCCGGGCACCGGGTCGAGCTGCACTGTCACCGGCACCGCAATCAGCTGCGCCTGACGACGCGACAGTTGCTCGATGACGCCGAGCGAGCCAGGGCCGCGATCGAGGAGGCCGGCGGCCAGGCGATCTCCGACTACCGCCCCCCCTACGGGATATTCAGCGGCTCGGGCCTGCGGGCGATCCGCCGCCGCGGCTGGCGGCCGGTACTTTGGTCACAGTGGGGGAGGGATTGGGCCCGGCGGGCGACGGCGGCCTCAATCGCACGAGCTGCCGGTTCGAGCGCTCGCGGCGGCGACATCCTGCTCCTGCACGACGCCGATTACTACAGCGCCCCCGGCTCCTGGCTGCGCACCGTCGCGGCGCTGCCGATCCTCCTCGAGGAGCTGGACAACCGCGGGCTGAAGCCGATCGAGTTGCGCCGCTGAGCGGGTGGGGCGGGCGTCCAGTGCTCGCATCCGGCGAAGGCCTCATCGAGGCGCTGTGCCATCGTGCTTCGCGGCCGGTCCTGGTCGAAGATCTCCTTGGGCATGGCTCTCCGTCCTTGTGGGGGGGTGTTATGTAAAGCATGGCCCCTCGGTCAGACGAAAAACTCCCTGCGTCCCAAAAAGTGCCCGCAACTTGCGCGATCGCGACGTCGACTACCTAACCGCCCGGGGGCGGCTGCTCGGCGCTCGCGTCATCCCGGCCCCCTCGAGGCCCAGCGGCGCCCCCGCGGCGTCGAGGGCGATGCGCCGCGACTCCTTCTGCGCGTACATCCGCACGTCGGCCAGCTGCAGTGCCTCAGAGGGCGTTGAGGCCTCGGCGGGAATCGCGGCCGCCCCCCAGGAGGCCGTCACCTCATAGCCCCTTCCACTTGCCGAGAGGGCCGTGGCCGCCTCCCGTTTGGCCGCGTCAAGGCGGCTCTCCTCACAGCTCAGCAGCACGCAGAACTCATCGCCCCCGATCCGGTAGGCGGCGCCGTCGCCGTCGAGCCCGGCGCGCAGCTGGCGCCCGAGGCGGGCAAGCAGGGTGTCCCCAGCCGGGTGGCCGAAGGTGTCGTTAAAGCGCTTGAACCCGTTCAGGTCAAAGAGCATCAGTGTCACCGGCTGCTCGGTGCTTGCCCGCTCACAGTGGGCCTCCAGGTCAACCTGCATTCCGCCGCGGTTGCCGAGCCCGGTCAGGGAATCGGTTCGCACCTGCTCGAGCAGGGCCTTGTTCTCGCGGACGCTGATCGCCAGCCGCAGGATCACGGCGACCATCGTCGCCCCCCAGAGCACGGTGGAGAGGGCGCTGGCGGCGGTGAAGTACTGCAGCGCAAAGAGGCCGATCATCACCGTGCCAGAGAGGGCTGGCACCATCAGCTCGCGCCAGCCGTCAAAGCGCGCCGTGGCGGCGATCGTGTCGGCGCGTGGCTGCCAGGCCTCAGCACCGAGGAAGGCGGCGGCGATCAGGTAGATCGGGTCGGTCCAGACGCCGCCCGGCAGGGCGCCGTTTTCCTGCAGGGTGAAGGCGACGTCGGCGATGACGAGGGCGGCGAGACCGGCGAGCAACAGCGACCAGGTGCGGCCGGGGCGCCAGCGGGTCAGCGCCACCACCCCCACCACGAGGGAGAACATCAGCACATCGCCGAGCGGGTAGGCGAGGGTCGTCGCCACCTGCAGCGGGCTGCCCGTGGTGCGGTTGGCGACGAAATCAAAGACAAAGGCGGCGCCCAGGGCCGCGGTGCCGAGCGCCGCGATCACGCCGTCCATCCAAAGGCGCCAGTCGAGCTCGTGGGTGCGGGCGCGGACCAGCAGCGCGACGCCGAGAGCGGCCAGCGGGTAGAAGGCGAGGTAGCCGAGGTCAGCCGGGGAGGGGTAGGGCGGCGTGGGGTCGTTGAGGATGAAGGCGGTCCAGTAGACCTCCGATGCTCCCCAGAACAGGATCGCCGCGCCGATCGCCAACCAGGCACCGCGCTCGCGCTCGGCCGCGCGCGCGCGCAGCAGGCAGGCGAGACCGGCGGCGGTCACCACCGCGTCATAGACCGGCCCTTCCGCCGCGTAGTCGAGCCCGCTCCCGCCGAGGCCGAACCAGTCATGGAGGGTGACGGCGCTGGCCCCGCCGAAGAGCAGGGCAGCGAGGAAGACGCGGATGGCCCGCTCACGGCCCGCTCTTCCCGTGCTGATCGGGTTCACCTGGGCTCTATCGGCAGCGCGCGCACTTCTCTAGACTTGGAGCAGATGAAAACCGGGATCCACCCTGAGTACACGCTGGCCAACGTCCACTGCTCCTGCGGGAATCAGTTCTACACCCGCTCGACCAAGTCAGACCTTCACGTCGAGCTCTGCTCGGAGTGTCACCCGTTCTATACGGGCAAGCAGAAGCTGGTTGACACCGGCGGACGGGTCGAGCGCTTCCAGCGCCGCGCCGCAAAGCACGCCAGGGCCAGGAAGTAGATCGTGAGCCCGGAGCTGGGCTCAGCAGAGGCCCCGCCGCACTCCTCAAACGGAGGCGATCCGCTGCGCATGCCCGACGGTGCCCTCGTCGCCAAGCGCGATGCGCCGGTGGGCGGGCAGGCGGTGCTCGAGGGGGTGATGATGCGCGGTGTCTCGGGTTGGGCCGTGGCGGTGCGCCGCCCCGATGGCGAGGTCGAGATCAGCGCCGAAGAGCTCGTGCCGTGGGCAAGGCGCCACCGAGCCTGGCGGGTGCCGGTGATCCGCGGGGTGATCGCCCTCGGCGAATCGATGAAGATCGGTTTTCGGGCGCTGGCGATCTCGGCCAATGCCCAGCTCCCCCCAGACGAGGAGGGCGAGCAGGAGGAGATCGGCGGTTGGGTCTGGGGGGCGACGGTCGTCTTCTCCCTGGTACTTGCGATCGGACTCTTTTTCGTCGTCCCGGTCGGGCTGACCAGCCTGATCAAGGACCAGCTCGGTTCGCCGCTTCTCTTCTGGCTGATCGAGGGGACGCTTCGCACCGGGCTCTTCGTCGCCTACATCGCCGCGATCAGCCGGATGAAGGACCTGCGTCGGGTTTTCGAGTACCACGGCGCCGAGCACAAGACGATCTCCTGCTATGAGGCCGAAGACGATCTGACCCCGGCGCGGGCAAAGCTCTACTCGCGGCTGCATCCGCGCTGTGGAACCAGCTTTCTCTTGATCGTGATGGTGCTGGCGATCTTCGTCTTCGCCCCGATCGGGCTGCCCGCCTGGTACTGGCTGCTGGCGTCGCGCATCCTCGGCATCCCGCTGATCGCGGGCCTCTCTTATGAGGTGATCAAGTGGGCGGGCAAGAACCGGCGAAAGCGCTGGGTGCGGGGGATCATGTGGCCGGGACTGATGCTGCAGAACCTGACCACGCGGGAGCCCGATCAGGCCCAGCTGGCGGTGGCGATCGCCTCACTGGAGGCGGTGCTGGCGCGTGAGAGGCCCGAGGATGCGGCGGCGCAGCAGATCGAGATAGTGGCGTGATCGACCAGCTGGTCGAGCAGATCGAGGCTCGATTCGCCGAGCTGGAGGCCCAGCTCTCTGACCCGGCGGTGATCGGCGACCGGGAACGCTACGCCGCGGTCGGCCGGGAGTACCGCGAACTGCAGCCGGCCTATGAGCTGGCGCTTGCCTACCGCAAGCTCGGCGATGACCTGGAGGGGGCGCGCGAGCTCCTCGAGGAGGGAGAAGACGCCGAGCTGCGGGAGGTGCTTGAAGCCGCGCCGGCGCGGCTGGAGCGCCTCGAGGAGGAGATCAGGTTGGCGATGGTCGAGCGCGACGCAAACGACGCAAAGAACGTGCTGGTGGAGATCCGGGCGGGGACCGGGGGCGATGAGGCGGCGCTGTTTGCCGGCGACCTGTTCAAGATGCTCACCCGCTACGCCGAGGAGCGGGGTTTTTCAACCGAGGTGCTCTCCCAATCGGCCGCCGAGGTGGGGGGGTTCAAGGAGGTCACCTTCGCCGTGAAGGGCGACGGGGCCTACTCGATCTTCAAGTACGAGGGCGGCACCCACCGGGTTCAGCGGGTGCCCGAGACCGAGTCCCAGGGCCGCATCCACACCTCGACCGCGACGGTCGCGGTGCTGCCCGAGGCCGAGGAGGTCGAGGTCGAGATCGACCCCAACGACCTGCAGATCGACGTCTACCGATCCTCGGGGCCGGGCGGGCAGTCGGTCAACACGACCGACTCCGCGGTGCGGATCACCCACAAACCGAGCGGGATAGTCGTCTCGATGCAAGACGAGAAGTCCCAGCTGCAAAACAAGGACCGCGCGCTGCGAGTGCTGCGGGCACGGCTCTATGAGCGAGAGCTGGCCGAACAGCAGGCGAAGATCGCCTCCGAGCGCAAAGCTCAGGTGGGAAGCGGCGAGCGCTCGGAGAAGGTCCGCACCTACAACTATCCCCAGGGCCGGGTCACCGACCACCGGATCAAGCTCACCTCGCACAATCTCGACGCCGTGCTCGGCGGCGCTCTGAGCGAGTTCACCGACGCGCTCGCGGCTGAGGAGAAACGCCAGCGGCTGGAGGCGGCCGCCGCGGCCGTCTGACCCGCGTGGCCCGGCCGATCACCGTGGGC
>JBAVAR010000012.1:0-6009 GCA_049585815.1 Solirubrobacterales bacterium | reverse complement strand
TGAGAACGGCAACCTGCACTGGCCCCGGAGCGGCGGCTTGACTTGGCCCCACCCGGTCATGGTTGACGTGTCGGTTTGATCATCGCGCATTGGTCCTCCGAACGCCCCCGCGCGGAACGGAGCCCGTAGGGCGAAGTGCAGCGCGGGGGCGGCGGCGAGTCTCACTTCCTGCCCTTCTCGCGGCGGGCCAGCCCATGGCGAAAGCGCCAGGACTCCTCGCCGGTCTCGATGATGTGGGCCTTGTGGGTGAGGCGGTCGACGACCGCCTTGGCCAACCGCGGGTCGGCGAAGACCTTTGTCCATTCGCCGAAGGGCAGGTTGGTGGTGACGATCAATGAGCCGCGCTCGTGGCGCTCGGAGAGGACCTGGAAGATCAGCTCCGCCGCCCCCTCGGGCAAAGCGAGGTAGCCGAGCTCGTCCAACTATGCAGACATCTGCATAGTTGGACCTACGCCGACACCGCAACTATGCCGACATACGTTTCGACGGCATCAAGGATCGCGCATCCGCGGCCAGCTTTCCGCCTGAGCACCAATAGACGTGTCGGCATAGTTTCGCGCCCCGACTAGAGATTCCAACCGCTGGAGTCACTTGCTCCGGCGAGGAGGTAATGACATGTCGGGAACCACGAGAAGGAAGCCCGGGCGGCTGGGCCCGTTCGTTGAGGGCTACCGCATTCGCCTGTTGGAGCTCGGCTACACGCCGGGCACGGTGCGCGGGATGCTGAAGGTGTTGGGGCAACTGGGCCGCTGGATGGACGATGAGAACGTTGAGCCTGGGCAACTGGACCTGGCCGCGGTCGAGGCGTTCTTGGCTGCGCGGCGCGCTGGCGAGGATCGGCGGGTGGCGAGCCTGGGTGAGCTGCGTCAGTTGCTAGCGCACTTGCGGGAGGTCGGGGTGATGGTGTCCGCGGAGGAGCCGCGGGAGCCGACGCCACTTGAGCGGCTGATCGCCGACTACCGAGAGTGGATGGTCGACGAGCGTGGGTTGGCGTCGGCGACCGTGCTTCGCTACGAAAAGCTGGCGCGACGGTTCCTCGGCGAGCGAGTTGCGGCTGAGGGCGAGCGGGGCGTGGGGAACCTGACCGGTGCGGAGGTCTCGGCGTTCTTGGTGGGTGAGTGCACCCGCGTCTCGCTCGGAGCGGCGAAGGGTCGCGTCGCCGAGCTGCGATCGTTGTTGCGCTTCCTGCACCTGCGCGGCATGACCGAGTTGGCGCTCGCCGACTCGGTGCCGTCGCCGGCGGGCTGGCGTGAGACGAGCGTTCCGCAGACGATCTCGCGCGAGAACGTCGAGCGGTTGCTTGGCTGCTGCGATCGAACGCGGCTCGACGGCATGCGCAACTTCGCGATCTTGACCCTGCTTGCGCGGCTCGGCCTGCGCTCGATCGAGGTGGCGCGGCTTGAGCTCGACGATCTCGACTGGCGCCGCGGTGAGACCTTGGTGCGTGGCAAGGCTCGCCGCCAGGACCGACTGCCGCTGCCAGGCGACGTCGGGGAGGCGCTCGCCGACTACCTGTCGCTGCGCAGTCCACACAAAGCTCGCCAGGTGTTTCTAACGCTGCGCGCTCCGACCCGCCCGATCCGCGCGGAACTGGTCGGCGACGTCGTGCGGCGGGCCTGCGATCAGGCGGGCGTGCCCCAGGTCGGCGCGCACCGGTTGCGGCACGCGCTGGCGAGCGAGCTGCTTCGCGAGGGCGCTTCGCTGATCGACATCAGCCAGGTGCTGCGCCACCGCGACCTGGCCACCACCGCGGTTTACGCCAAGATCGACCTCGGGCGGTTGCGCTAGGTCGCCCAGCCCTGGCCAGGAGCCTCGCGATGAGCGCGCTCTCCCAGCACCTGGAGGCCTACCTGCGGCTGCGTCGTTCCCTCGGCCACGACCTCGCCGAGGCGGCCCGGCTGCTGCCGCGCTTCGTCGCCTTCCTCGAGGCCCGTGAGGCGGAGTTCGTGACTCTCGAGACGGCGCTCGCCTGGTCGCTTGAGCCCGCAGCACCGGCGGGAAGCACCGTCTGGGGCAAGCGGATGATCGCCGTGCGCGGGTTCGCGCGCTACCTCTCCGGGATCGATCCGCGGACCGAGGTCCCGCCCGCCGGGACGATCCCCACTCGGCGGCGATGGCGGCCGCCGTTCATCTACAGCGAAGCCAACATCGTCGCGTTGATGGACCAGGTCGCCCGCTCGATCCCTCAGCCACTGCGAGCCGCGACCTACGAGACCCTGATCGGGCTGTTGGCTGCCACCGGGCTGCGGATCGGGGAGGCGATCCGCCTTGACCGGCGCGACGTCGATTTCTCGGCCGGAGTCCTACAGGTGCGCGAATCGAAGTTCGGCAAGTCGCGCCAGGTGCCGCTGCAGCCGGGCACCCTGCAGGCACTCGAGGAGTACAGCCAGAGGCGACAGGTGCTCTGCCCGCATCCGAGCAGCGAGAGCTTCTTCGTCTCCCTGCGCGGGACGAGGATCATCTATGAGTCCGTCCAGCCGACGTTCCGGATGCTCTGCGAGAGAGCCGGTGTTGGCGCTGGGGCAACACATCGCCCCCGGATACATGATCTCCCTCACACCTTTGCGGTGCGCACCCTGCTGGGTTGGTACCGCGACGGTCGCGACGTCCAGGTCCGCTTGCCGTGGCTTTCGACCTACCTCGGGCACCGGGAGCCCCGCTACACCTACCACTACCTCTCGGCGGCGCCGGAGCTTCTCGGCCACGCCGCGCGACTGCTGGAGCACAACGAGGCGGTGGGGTCATGACGCTGATCGCCCCGACCCTGCAGGCGTTCTTCACCGACCGGATGACCCGCCAGATGCAGGCCAGCCCCAGAACGATCGCCTCCTACCGTGACACGCTGCGGCTGCTGCTCTGCTTCGTGCAGGAGAGGACCAGCAAGGCACCCTCCTCGCTTGATTGGGACGACCTCGACGAGGCGCTGGTCTCCTCGTTCCTGACCCATCTCGAGCAAGACCGGCACAACAGCGCCCGGACCCGCAACCTGCGCCTGACCGCGATCCGCTCGCTGTTTCGCTACGCGGCCTTGCGCCACCCCGAGCACGCGGCCGTGATCGCGCGCGTGCTCTCGATCCCGCCCAAACGCTTTGAGAAACGCACCATCACGTTCCTCACCGCCGAGGAGGCCGGGGTGTTGATCGAGGTGCCCGACCGGACACGATGGGAGGGCCGGCGTGACCGTGCGATCCTCACCTTGGCGCTCCAGGCGGGCTTGCGGGTCTCTGAGCTGATCGGCCTTGACTGCGCCGATCTCAGCTTCGGTACCGGCGCGCACGTCCGCTGCGAAGGGAAGGGACGAAAGCAGCGCTCCGTGCCTCTCACCGCGACCGCGCAAGCGGTTCTCCGCACCTGGCTGGAGGAGCGATCCGGCCAGCCGCAGGACCCGTTGTTTTGCACCCGCACCGGTAGGCGGCTGAGCCGCGACGCGATCGAATGCCGGCTGGCAATCCACACCAAGGCCGCAGCCAAGCGGTGCCCGTCGCTGAATGGCAAGAAGCTCCACCCTCACGTGTTGAGGCACAGCTGCGCGATGTCGCTGCTGCAAGCGGGGGTGGACACAACCGTCATCGCGCTTTGGCTCGGGCACGCCGACGTTCGATCCACACAGGCCTATCTCCACGCGGACCTCTCGATCAAGGAACGAGCGTTGGCCCTCGTTACCCCGACCACCGTTACCCCCGGCCGCTACAAGCCATCGGACGCGGTGCTCGCCTTCCTCAAAGGACTGTGACTATGCCGACAATCTGGTCGGGAGGATGGTCAAGAAGTCCGCCACGAGCAGGCGGTTCGTGTCATGTCGAATCGCGTGTCGGCATAGTTGCGGTGTCGGCGTAGGTCCAAGACCACCAACTCGGTGCGCGCGTAGCGCCCCACCACCCTTCCCAGCTCGCGCCGACTCTCCGCTTCTTGCAGCTCGTTGGCGAGGCCGGCGAGGGTGGTGAAGCGCACCCGGCGGCCCTGCCGGCAGGCGCAGACCGCCAGCGCAGTCGCCAGGTGCGTCTTGCCGGTCCCCGATTCGCCGATCAGGATCACCGACTCGCGAGCAGAAATCCAAGAGCCCTCGGCCAGGGCGGCGATCGTCGCCTGGGGGATGTTGGGGTTCTCGCTGAAGCTGAACTCCTCGAGGCTCTTCATCACCGGGAAGCGGGCTTCGATCAGTCGCCGGCGTTCGCGCCGCTCGGAGCGCTCGGCGACCTCGGCCTCAAGCAGCGATCCGAGGTAGGCGACCGCACTTTGTTGCTCCCGGGTTGCCTCCTCGGCCATCGCCTTGAAGCGAGCCTTCACCGTGGGCAGTTTCAACTCCCCCGCGTGGGCCTCGATCAGCGCCTCCAGGGCGGCCGAGGAGGCCCTCTTCGCCGCGCTCATCGAGCCGCTCCCAGCAGCTGGTCATAGTTGGAGAGATCGGGCGCCGGGGCCGCCGTTTGGGCCAGGCGCCCGTCCAGGTTCACGAGCGGGCGAGCCTCGGGGCGCTCGGCGCGACGGGCCAGCACCGCCACCGCCCGCCCGTCGAAGGCACCGGCGCCCAACGCGCTGGCGACGGCGAGCGTCACCCGCTCGGTCCCCAACTCCTCGCAGAGCAGCAAGACGTCGACCATCTGGCGGGCCGCCTCGGTCGGCGTGGCCTTGGCCTCGATCGCCTGCCAGAGTCGATCGAAGCAGTCGGGCCACTGACCCCGCTCGCGCTCTTGGGCGAGCGCCACCGAGCCGGCCAGGGCACCCGGTTTGCGGGTGAGGATGCCTGCGTAGTGGCCCAGGCTGGCGCGGAGTTCGTGGCGGCCGCTCAGGCGTTCGTGGGAGGCGATCAGCGCGCCCCCGGAGACGATCTCGATCCGCCGGGCGCCGATCCTCGCCCCCACCCGGCGGCCGAGCAGCTCGCAGGGGACCGAGTAGCGGTTTGGCGCACCGTGACCAGCGATTTGGAGTCCACCCGCACCGATGCCAGCTCGGCGGCGTCGAAGCGCTCGCCTGGCAGCGGGCGCAGGCGGGGCCGCTCGGCGGCGAGCGCTTCCCCGATCGAGCGCTGGCGCCCGGTGATCCGTCGGCGAAGGCCCGACTCGCAGGCGCCGCGCAGCAGCTCGTTCAGCGCCGCGAAGCTCTCGACCTCGGGGACGGGGACCAGGTTGTTGCGCCGAAAGCGTCCCACCTCGCCCTCCACGCCACCCTTTTCGTGCGCACCCCGCTGCCCGGGCTCGCAGAAGAAGGACTCATAGAGGTAGTGGGAGCGCAGTGCCACGAAGCGATCGGATTCGACCCGGCGGCGGCCCCGCAGGATCTTGACCGCGGCGGCCTTCAGGTTGTCGTAGCGGACCCGGCCGGGGATGCCGCCGAGGAAGGCAAAGGCACCGGCGTGACCCTCCAGGAACGCCTGCTGGGTTTCGTGCGGGAATGCCTCCACGTAGGTGGCGCCGGAATGGGAGAGCCGCATCAAAAAGAGCTTGGCCTTGACCAACTCCCCGCCGATCCAGACCTTCGCCTCACCCCAGTCGACCTCGGCCTCCCCGCCGGGCTCATGCGCCTGGGGGACGTGTCCCTCGACGCCCAGGCCGAGCTCTCGCCGGCGCTCGGCGACGTGCTCGCGGACGGTGCGCTCGGCGACCTTGGCGCCCTTCTCGGTGACCAGTCGCTCCCAAATGCGCTTGGCGGTGTGGCGCTGCTTGGACGGCGCCTCCCGGTCACCCTCGAGCCATTCGTCGATCAGGCGGTGGTAGGGCCCAAGGACCGGTGAGCGCCGGCCTGCGGGCCTCTTGCGCGGGGGCGGTAGCGGCGAGGCCAGGGCCTGGCGCACCGCTCGGCGGTGCACCCGATGCCTTTTTGCCAGCTCCCGGATCGAGAGCCCCTCCCGATCACGGTCACGTCGAATCTGCTCGAACAGCTCCACTCTGGATCCCATCCCCTCTGCGACCTCCGTCTGTGGCTCTCAAGGAGCCGCAAGGCTTTGGTTGCGATCGGACGAGGTGGGGCCAAATGAGACCGCCGCGGTGGGGCCAAGTCAGAGCGCCGTTCCCA
>JBAVAR010000011.1:0-70489 GCA_049585815.1 Solirubrobacterales bacterium | reverse complement strand
GCCCTTCGGGGCCGGGCAGTTGGCCGAGAGGACGCTCATCTTCTTGCCGTGCAGGGTGTAGTTGCGCGAGAGGGAGAGGTCGATGCCGGTGATCTCGCCGTAGCCGGAGGCGATCGGGGGCACGGTGCCGACCAGGTCGGTGCCGAACTGGCCGCCGCCCTTCTTCACTTCGAAGCGGATCACGAAGGTGAGCGGCAGGGGGTGCTCGGAGGTGACCTGGGCGAGGATCGCCTGGTGGCCACCGAGGCGGGCGTTGAAGGCGTCCATCAGCCCGTTTGAGGCAAAGGCTTCCTGGCTTGGTAGGGAGATGTGGGTGGAGACGTTGCCGTGGCCGATCAGGGCGCCGCCGCAGACGTTTAGGGCGGTTTGCCTTGAGACCGCTTCTAGCTCTGAAAGCGAGCAGGTGGGAAGGCCCTGGGTCTGCAGGACTCCGTGGCTATTGATGTCGAGCAGGATTTCTTTGAGTTCGGGCGGGACCGACTTATCGGTGGTGGTGATCCCCGATTCCATCAGGACCTGGATCGGGGAGCGGGAGCTGCGTGGCAGCTTTGCGGGGAAGATGCCGCCGTTGACGTTGACGATCACCTTGCCGTCGGCGGCTTTTTCGGCCTGCGCCATTCCCGCACAGAGGCAGAGCAGGGCGATCACGCCCACGAGGGTGGCGGAGAGCCCACCGGTCCACCTGCGCTTACTCGGGCTCTGCCGTCTCATCAACTGCCTTTCTCTCCTCGGTTTGCGCTCCCGGATAGGGAACCCCTCCAGGCGCGCAAAGATTCGCTGCCCGGTAACCCTGCCGGGGATGTGGACCTTAGCTCACTCTCTGGGACCGTTTGATTTTGGCCTCAGCGCACCAGCGGATAGACGCGGTACAGCGGGGTGGGAGACGCTGATTTCGGAGTCGCTGAGAGCCGGATTGGTAACCGCCATGCCCGAGGGCGTGAGGCGGCGGTGGCGCCACCAGAATTGATCAATCACCGCCCCGCTATGGTTGGCGACCATGAAGGCGGTCGTCTTGACCGGCACGGGCGGTCCCGAGGTCCTTAAGGTCCAGGAGATACCAGATCCGCCCGTCGGCCCCGGGGAGGTGCGGATATCGGTTAGGGCCGCGGGAATCAACTTTGCCGAGACCCTGGCGCGAGTCGGCCTCTATCCGGATGCCCCAAAGGTCCCCTGCGTCCTCGGCTATGAGGTGGCAGGGGAGATCGAGTCGGTCGGTGCGGGAGTGGAGACCCACAAGGTGGGAGAACGCGTTCTCGGCGGGACCCGCTTCGGCGGCCAGGCAGAGCTCGTCACCGTTCCGGCCGGGCAGGCGCTTCCTCTGCCTGACCGACTCACCTTCGAGCAGGGTGCCGCCTTCCCGGTCAACTACGGCACCGCTTACGCCGCACTGATCCTGATGGGCGGGGTGCGCGGAGGTGACCGGGTCCTAATCCATTCCGCCGCCGGGGGAGTCGGCATCGCCGCAACCCAGATCGCACGAAATGTGGGCGCCGAGGTTTTCGGGACAGCATCTCCAGGCAAGCATCAGGCGATCCAGGCGGAGGGGGTCACGCACCCGATCGATTACCGCAACCGCGACTTCGAGGTGGAGGTCATGCGAATCACTGCCGGCGAGGGAGTCGATGTGATCATCGACGCGCTGGGCCCGACATCCTTCCACAAGGACTACCGGCTGCTGCGTCCCGGCGGCCGATTGGTGATGTACGGGTTGTCGGAGGTCTCCAACGAGCGAGGTCGCGACATTCCAGCGGCGCTGAGGAGCCTGCTGAAGATGCCGCTGGCGACGCTCCCCTGGTGGAAGAGTCTCGCCGTGATGAACGAGAACAAGGGGGTCTTCGGCCTCAACATGCTGAAGTGGTGGGACCGCGAGGGCAGCCTCGAGCGCGTCACCGCGCCGCTGATTGGAGATCTTGAGGCCGGTCGTCTGGAACCCGTGATCGCCGAGGCGTTCCCGTTCGAGCGAGCCGGCGAGGCTCACCGCTTTATCGCCGAGCGCCTGAACGTCGGAAAGGTGGTGCTGGTTCCCGCCTAGCTTTTCGCCAACACTGGGCCGCCCCGGCGCTCACCCTAGACTTGATGCATGTCTGAATACGCGATCAAGAACCTGATGGAGGTCGAGGACTCAGCCCAGGGCAGGGCGGTCGAGGCTCGCTTCGGCCGAAAGCACCTCGACTCAAGGGAACTGGGGATCAGCTACTTCCACTACCCGCCCGAGCACCGCTCCGCCGATGGCCATCGCCATGAATCCCAGGAGGAGGCATACGTTGTCGTCGGCGGCTCCGGATGGATCAAGCTCGACGACGACAGAGTTGAGTTGCGCCAGTGGGACGTCGTCCGCGTCGCACCGCCCGTTGTGCGGGGTTTTGACGCTGGGCCCGAGGGACTGGTGCTGATCGCTGTGGGAGGCAAAAAGCCAGAGGACGGCGACGGCGTCCGGGTCCCCGACCGCTGGCCTGCTGAGGCCGAGTAAGCGCACCGCACGCCCGTCAATCCGGCACCGCGTCCGGCAAGGACGGGTTCGGAGCATCATGATGCGATCAGCTGCGCTGATCTGGGGGTGGTTTTGTAAGTGGTCGCGTCGTGGTTGGAGCGACCGCCCGTCTGCCGAGCTCACCGTGGGCTCAAATTGTCTGTGGAATCGAGCCGTTTGGGATGCAGGCGCGCTCTAAGCAAGGTCCCGGACGAGGCCGGTTCTAGACGCCGGCACCCGACGGCGCCGCAGCTGCCCTCAGCGGGGTCACTCCCCTGATCAGATCGGCGGCGCGCTCGACGACGGCTATCGTCGGCGCGTTGGTGTTGCCACGCGGAACCATTGGCATCACCGAGGCATCAACGACGCGGATGCCGTCGAGTCCAAGCACGCGGAGGTCGGCGTCGACAACGGTGCCGATCGCACAGGTGCCGACCGGGTGATAAATCGGGAAGGTGGTGCGGGCGACGTGGGCCCGGAGCGCCTCCTCGGAGTCGCCGGCCGGCGCCGTGAATGGCTCGACGCAGTAGGGGCGCAACGCCGGCTGGCCGCATATCTCCAGCATCAGCTCGATGCCGGCGATCATCCGCGGCATGTCCTCCTCGGCCGTGTAGAAATCGTTGCGGACGATCGGCTTTGCCGTCGGATCTTTGGATGCAAGCTTCACCGAGCCGCGGCTGCGGGGGGTCAGCAGGCAGGGAGAGATCCATACCCCGTGCGCCTGGGGATCACCCATTCCCTCATCAACGATGTGGACGGGGGCCACGTGAAACTGCGTATCAGGCGCCACCGCTCCTGGGTCGACTCGGGCGAAACCGCCCGACTCAGCCAGGTTGGAGGCAAATGGACCCGTTTGGGCGGCCGTGAACTCCTCCAACGCCGCCGGCTCCAGGGCCAGCAACAAGCTCTCGGGCTCGGGGGTCGTCCAGACGCAGTAGCTGGCGGCATGATCGCTGAGGTTCTCGCCCACCGCGGGGTTATCGAGGCGGACCTCAATCTCGCGCATCGCAAGGTGCTCGGCCGGTCCCACTCCCGACAGCATCAACAGCTGCGGTGAATTGAAGGTACCGCCGCAGAGAACCACCTCCCGCTCGGCGCGAAACTCCTCGCTCTTGCCGAGATGAGTGGCCTCGACCCCGACCGCACGCTCGTTCTCGAAGATCAGGCGATTGACCTGCATGTAGGGCATCACGCTCAGGTTCGGTCGCATCATCGCCGGGTGCAGATAGGCAACTGCGGCGCTGGCGCGCATCCCACCCCTCTGCGTCACCTGGTACATCCCCACCCCGTCCTGCTGGGCGCCATTGAAGTCCTCGTTGCGGGCCAATCCGGCTTCGGCACCGGCGTCGACGAAGGCCGGAGTAATGACGTTGCCCGAACGCTGATCGGAAACCGGCAGCGGTCCCCCGACCCCGTGCCACTCAGAAGCCCCGCGCTCATTGTCCTCGGCCCTGAGAAAGTAAGGAAAGAGGTCCTCCCAGCTCCAACCCGGCGTCCCCCAACCGTCGTAGTCGGCGCGGTTGCCGCGGATGTAGATCATCGCGTTGATCGAGGAGGAGCCGCCGAGTACTTTGCCGCGGGGGAGGGCGAGACGGCGGCCGTCGCAGTTTTGCTCTGGCGCTGTGCAGTAGTCCCAGTCGACCTCGGTGCGGGCGAGTTTCAGGTAGCCGAGCGGGACATGGATGTTCTCGTTGGTGTCAGGTGGTCCCGCCTCCAACAGCAGGACGCTCACCTCGGGGTCCTCGGAAAGGCGCGCCGCGAGCACGCAACCCGCCGACCCCGCCCCGACAATTACGTAGTCATACATCGGATCTCCTCACGGTTAGGGCCGATCCCACTCGGCGCGTGGTTGGAGCCTACTGCGCATCTGTGCGCGCGCCTGGCCTTGACAGCACGGTTCAAGTCCATTCCCCCTCGCGCCGGAAAGGCTGCGCTAGGTTGAGCCTGTGGCGATAGATACCGCCGAACTACGCTTCTCGACAAATGGCGAAGCGGAAATCCTCGACATCACCGCAGCGGTCAATGGGGCGGTCGAGGAGGCTGCGGTCGGCAAGGCGCAGGCACTGGTATTCGTGCTCGGTTCGACCGCCGCGATCACGACAATGGAGTTCGAGCCGGGCGCAGTCCACGATCTGCGCGAGATGTTCGAGCGGCTGATCCCGGCGAAGGCCGAGTATGAGCACAACCGCCTCAACCATGACACCAACTCTCACGCGCACCAGCGCGCCTCGCTTGTGGGTGCCTCCGAGACTCTGCCCGTGATTGATCGACGGCTGGCGCTTGGCACCTGGCAACAGCTGGTCCTGATCGACTTCGACGACAGACCGAGGGAGCGCAGTGTTGTCGTATCGGTGCTCAGCTAACCCCTGGCGTTCTCGCCCAGGCTCGGGGACGTGCTTGTGCGGATTACGCTTGGCCGGGATGGGAGGAGGCCATCGGGCAGCACCTACCGCTTGCAATGTCGATGAGCGACGGCAATGGTGAGCGGGGCTCCTTTATATGATCAGCTTGGTCGCGGCTACAGCGAGATGCGTAGGTCAGACCCCCGCATCGGCGCCCGCATCGAAGCTGCCCTTGGGAATGCCCGAACCGTCGTGAACGTGGGAGCGGGAGCCGGCTCCTATGAGCCTCCCGATCGGGAGGTCACGGCGGTCGAGCCCTCCGCGGAGATGATCGCTCAAAGACCCGCCGACGGCGCTCCGGTGATCCAGGCGTGCGCCGAAAACCTGCCATTCCCCGACGACAGCTTCGACGCGGGAATGGCGGTGCTGACCGTCCATCACTGGTCTGACCCCGCTGCCGGGCTGAGGGAGCTGCGGCGCGTAACTCGGCGGCGCATCCTGATCGTCGCCTTCGACCCGGGCGCGTTGACCAGTCTCTGGATCACCCGCGACTACTTCCCGGAGATGCTGAGGTTAAAGCGACGGTCTTCGCTCACGAGCACCGAGTTGGCGCGGAGGCTCTCCCCTGCCCACAGCATTCCGCTGCCGGTGCCGCGGGATTGCACCGACCACTTCTTCGCGGCCCTTTGGGCGCGCCCCGAGCTGCTCTTCGAGGAGAAGGTGGTGCGGCCGATGTGGGTTTGGCAGAGCATCTCGGAGGAGGCGAGGAGCGCAGGCCGGGAGCGGCTCGCGGCCGACCTAAATAGCGGAGCGTGGGAGAAACGCTACGGGTACCTGCGCAAGATGACCGAGCTGGATGTGGGACTGCGCATGGTCATATCTGGGGCTGAGTGAGGGCGTGGGTCGCCCGCCGAGGGAGATTGAGAACGCCATGACTGGAGAGCGCATCGTCTTTCTTCGTACAGGCGAGGAAACCGGCGGAGAGCTTTTGGAAATGGACGACTTCTGGGCTGATGCGGATCATCGGACCCCTGAACACATCCACCCGGCAATGGAGGAGAGGTGGGAAGTGATCGCCGGCAGCGTTTGCTTTCGGGTCGACGGACTGGAACGAATGACTGGGCCGGGCGAGACGCTGCTCGCGCCCCCAGGCACTCCGCACAGCGCCCGCAATGTCGGCGGGGGCCCTGCGCACCTTCGAATCCAGATGCGACCGGCGCTGCGCTGGCAGGTGTTTGTCGAAAGGCTCTTCGCACTTTCCGCCCACGACGGTGTCGCTGAGAGCGCCGAGATCCGCGCGGTTGGACTTGCCGAACTCGTGGCCGAATTCGACCGGGAGATCGCTCCTGCACGGTGAAATTTGCCATAGGGCCCAGCCGCGCGGCGATGGGCTGTTGGCGGGCCGACGCAGCCTCAATTACCGTCGCTTTGGTGGCGCGGGATGCAGCACAGCTGGGCACTGCCGCTGGCGAGCAGGTTTCCGGCCACATCCCAAACGCGCCCGCCAACTCCCAGCAGGCCGTCGGCGGCCACCGGACATTCGTGATCAACCAGGAGCCACTCGCTGTCGGCAGCGGGGCTGTGAAAGCACACGTAAGTGTCGAGGTTAGGGGCGATGTAATCCGCACTCCGGTACTTCTGCCAAGCGGCCGGAAAACCGAAGGTATCCAGCAGAATCAGGGGACGGGCTGCATCGAGAAATGGATCGGCGAATTGCGCCCTCGGCTCGAAGCGCACCCACTCCCGGATCACGGGCCGTACCGTCTCCTCGCCCGAACTCAATTGAGGCCGGCGACAGCTCACGTTGTTCCAGAACCGAAAGAGGGGCTTTCCATCCTTTGTTCGCTGGAAGGGGATTGACTCAGCGGGCGCCGCCACATCTGGCCGCTGCGGCTCCTGATGTCGAAAACCCCATGCGTCGGCAACCGTCCTGATCAGAGCAAAGAGGACCGGCTTATCCCTCTGGGTAATGTTCACCGCTAGCGACTCAGATCGACGCCCTCGCCTGTGGACTTGGACCGAAACGTCGACGTCGGCAAAGTCCGGAGAGCTGAGGAAGTGACAGTAAAAGCTCGCCGGGCGCGGAATGTGCGACTCAAGACCCCCAGCGCGGAGGGCGATCGCCGCCAAGTAACCGCCGCTCGGTCCCCAGATCTCCCACGCCTCACTTAACCGGATCGAGTAGCGACCATCTCCACCAGAAAGTGCGGTCGCCTCCTCGAGACTTTGGGCTTCGTTGCTCATGGGACATTGTCGAGATTAGAACGCGCCGGCGCGAGGGCCACCATTCGTGCCCCAATGAAAACGGTGTGCGGTCGGCCCCAAACGCGTAGGGTCCCTCCTGATGAGCCTGATGGGCCAGGGTCTGCGCCTTCACGAGTGGATCTACAAGGCAACCGATGGACGGATCGGGCACCGGATGATTGGCGTGCCCACGCTGTTGCTTCGCACCACCGGGCGTCGCTCTGGCTTGGCGCGGACAAATGCCCTCGTATATGCGCTCGATGGAGCCGAGTACGTCCTGGTCGCCTCCAACGGCGGCGCGGAGCGACCTCCGGCTTGGCTCTACAACCTCCGGGCCAACCCGGAAGTCGGGGTTCAGGTCGCTCGCAAGCGCCTCAAGGCGATATCCAGGGTGATCGAGCAATCAGACCCCGACTTCGATCGCCTTTGGAAGCTCGTCAACGAGAACAACCAGGATCGCTACAGCGCCTACCAGAAGCAGACTTCCAGGTTGATCCCGATCGTCGTCGTCACGCCGCTCTGATCTGAGCAGTGCAGCCAACCAGCCCACCCAACCCCGGCTAATCGCAGGCAGGCACTCTGCAGTCGACGCCAGCCACTGGGTTACACCACGTCCTGGCTGCGGCGCGACTCTCAACCCGAGAGGATGTACAGATGGCCAATTCAAATCACTGGAACAAACGCACCGATCGCGATGACTATGGCTGGGTGATCTCCTTCGGCTGTAAGCCCACCGGCAAGCTCCGACGGCTCAAGGTCGACACCGACCCGGCCACCGACACGCGCCCGATCGAAATCCATTGCGTCTGCGGTGAGGTCCACCGGGTGATCGTCTCTCCGTATCGACGTCGGCGCTCCGCCGATGAAGCGTTCGACCTCGAGGTCGCCTCGCTCGACGAGCTGCGCTGACGCCGGGGATGAAGTCCTCCCCGATTGAGCAAAGACCCCCTCGGGAGGGAGGAACGTCGGCTAGATCAACTGGTCTCCCACAGGGCTCCCAACCTGTGCTTGATCTCCGTGTGCAGCGGGAAATTGATCGTGCCAATCCGGCCATCGTCGAGTGGGATTGGGGACGGGGACTCCGAAAAGAGCCGCGGTCAGAGCCCTGCGCTGCGTCCCAAGCACCTCGATGCAGGGCGCAAGGGCGAGGGGTTCAGCCGCCCGCTCGGCTCGTGTAACCTCTACACGGAAACCTGCAATGTTTTTGACCAGAGAGGCGTTCTGCGTTGATCGACAGTCCCCGGCGCGTAGCCATCATCGGCGCCAACAGGATTCCCTTCGCGCGCTCTGATAGCGCCTACGCCCACGCCACCAACCAGGACATGCTCACGGCCGCGCTCGATGGGCTGATCGACCGCTTCGGGCTTGCGGGTGAGCGGCTCGGCGAGGTCGCCGGAGGGGCGGTCCTCAAGCACTCCCGCGACCGCGACCTGACCAGGGAGAGCGTCCTCAGCACACGGCTTGCCGCGGAGACGCCCGCCTATGACGTCCAGCAAGCATGCGGCACCGGACTGGAGACGACGATCCTGATCGCCAACAAGATCGCGCTGGGACAGGTCGACGCTGGGATTGCCTGCGGGGTGGACACCACATCCGATGCCCCGATTGCACTGAACGAGCAGCTGCGTGAGACTCTCTTGGAGGCGAACCGGCAACGCTCTACCGTCGGGAGGCTGCGGGCCCTGGCGCAGGTGCGACCCAGCCACATCGTGCCGGCGATCCCCCGCAATGAGGAGCCGCGGACCGGGCTCTCGATGGGGGAGCACTGCGCACTGATGGCGACCGAGTGGGGCATCGGACGGGTCGAACAGGATCAGCTCGCGCTCGCCAGTCACCGCAATCTGGCGGCTGCATATGAGCGCGGCTTTCTCGACGATCTGCTCACGCCCTACCTTGGCCTTGAGCGCGATCAGAACCTGCGGGCTGATTCTGACCCCGAGAGGTTGGCGGCGCTGAAGCCGGTCTTCGGTGGCTCGGATGGCACGATGACCGCCGCCAACTCGACACCGCTAAGCGACGGCGCCGCCGCAGTGCTGCTCGCCTCCGAGGGGTGGGCGGCCGACCGTGAACTGCCGGTTCTCGCTTACATCACTGAGGCCCAGACCGCCGCCGTCGACCATGT
This sequence comes from Solirubrobacterales bacterium, assembly GCA_049585815.1. Lineage (GTDB taxonomy): Bacteria > Actinomycetota > Thermoleophilia > Solirubrobacterales > 70-9 > DATLSM01. The sequence continues at coordinate 61,311 of JBAVAR010000011.1, read as the reverse complement.
TCACAAGCGCGAAGGGTTGCTGATGGCGCCGGCCTACGCGATGCCGGCGATGCTCGACCGAGCGGAGCTCCGACTCGGCGATTTCGACTACTACGAGATCCATGAGGCCTTCGCCGCACAGGTTCTCTGCACCCTGGCAGCCTGGGAGGACCCCGCGTTCTGCGAGGAAAAGCTCGGCATCGATGGCCCCCTGGGCGCAATCGACCGGGCCAAGCTCAACGTCAACGGCGGTTCGCTCGCCGCCGGGCATCCCTTCGCCGCAACCGGTGGCCGGATTGTCGCCGGCCTCGCCAAGCAGTTGCACAGCGACGGCGGCGGCCGCGGCCTGATCAGTATCTGTGCAGCCGGTGGCCAGGGCGTTGTCGCGATTCTGGAGGGACCCGCCTGATGAGAGACCTCTATTCGCAGGTCGTCAATGCACCGGGCATCTCGACGATCGCCAGCCAGCTCGGACTGCCGCGGCCGGTGACCCTTGAGCGCCACGAGCCTGGCGCTGCGGTCATCTCCGGCCGCGTTCTCTCGGGCGCCGCACCGGGTGGGCGGCTCGGAAGGGAGCTGGCGGCTCTGCTCGATCAGATCAAAGCCGAACGGGCCGGAGCCGAAGGCCCGGCGAAGGCTCTCCTCTTCGATGCAACCGGGATCGTCGACTCGACCCAGCTGGTCGAGCTGCAGCGCTTTTTCTACCCGACGGCCGGGAGGCTGCAGCGCAACGGGCGAGTGATCGTTTTGGGGACGCCACCGGCAGAGGCCGGCTCGACGCGTGCGGCAACCGCCCAACGTGCGTTGGAGGGCTTTACCCGCTCGCTCGCCAAGGAGGTGGGCGGTCGGGGTGCAACAGCCCAGCTGCTCCTCGTCTCACCGGGCGCCGAGGACCAGCTCGGCTCGACCCTGCGCTTCGGCCTCTCGCCACGCTCGGCCTACGTTTCCGGGCAAGTGCTGCGGATCGGCATCGGTGTCTCCCCCACCCCTGAGATCGACTGGGACCGTCCCCTGGACGGCAAGGTGGCGCTGGTTACCGGTGCCTCGCGGGGGATCGGCGCGGCGATAGCGGTGACGCTTGCGCGCGAGGGCGCCAAGGTTGTTGGGCTCGACCTGCCGCAGGCTGCCGCGGGGCTGCGCAGCATGGCCGCGGAAATCGGCGGCGAGGCAATCGAGCTCGATATAACCGCCGCCGAGGCGCCGCAGCGGATCGCCGAGCATTTCGACGGCGGGCTCGACGTGGTCGTTCACAACGCAGGAGTGACCCGCGATCGAACGATCGCCAAGATGCCCGAAGAGCGCTGGAACGAGCTGATGGAAATCAACCTCTCTAGCGAGGAGCGAATCAACGATGCACTGCTTGGTGGTGGCCTGCTGGCCACCAACGGACGCATTGTCTGCGTCTCCTCGATGTCGGGGATCGCGGGCAATCCGGGACAGACCAATTACGCGACCTCGAAGGCGGGTGTGATTGGAATGGTGGAAGCGCTGGCGCCAGAGCTGGCCGGGCGAGAAGCGACGATCAACGCCGTAGCGCCGGGCTTCATCGAGACGGCGATGACCGCGGCGATGCCGATCGCGCCTCGCGAAGCAGGCCGGCGGATGAACAGCCTCTCTCAAGGTGGACTGGCGGCCGATGTCGCCGAGACGATCGCCTGGTTTGCCTGCCCTGCCTCGACCGGGGTCAACGGCAACGTGGTGCGGGTCTGTGGTCAGAGCCTGCTGGGCGCGTGATGAGCACCCGCATCCTGGAGCGCTCCCCCAGCGTCTTGCCGCTGTACGTTCGCGCCGCGGCACCGCTGATCCCCGGCGCCTCGCTGTTGCCCTTCCTGCCAGGTGGAGGCGGTGAGATCCCCCCTTTGGACCTGAAGCTTGCCGGGGTCCGAGCAAAGCCCAAGGCGCTCGCCTCCTACGCGAGGGTCTGCGGCTTCGCTCTCCGCGACCATCTCCCTCCCACCTTCCCGCACGTGCTTGCCTTTCCTCTCCACATGGCGGTGATGGCTGACGGGGGATTCCCCTTCGGTGCGGTCGGGCTCATTCACATCGAGAACCGAATCGAGCAGCGCCGGCGGATCGAGATTGGCGAGGAGCTGGAACTGGATGTCGAGCCAACGAAACTCATGCCCCACCGTATGGGCCGCACCTTCTCTTTGCTGACCGAGGTGAGCGCCGATGGAGAGAAGGTCTGGCAGAGCACAAGCACGATGCTGCACCGAGGAGGTGGGGAGACGTCTGTCAGCGCGAAACCGAACCACAAAGGGGACCCGATCGACGCGGAGTCCTTCCCCGCCAGCGCTGAGTGGCGCCTTGACGGCGATCTCGGTCGACGCTACGCCGCGGTCTCTGGTGATCGTAATCCGATCCACATGTACTCACTTAGTGCTAAGGCACTCGGCTTCCCCGGCGCAATCGCCCACGGAATGTGGACCATGGCGCGATGCCTGGCTGCCCTGGAGAGCCGCCTTCCCAACGCCTTGACGATCGCGGTCAAGTTCCGCCGCCCGATCGTGCTGCCGGCAAGGGTCGCGTTCGGCAGCCAGGAGACCGATGGCCAGTTGCGTTTCTTCGTCAGAGACTCGACAAGAAGATCACCGCACTTGGAAGGGAGCCTGAAGGGATGAGGAGGGCCGACACCGTCGCCGACCGCAGCATGGGCCTCGGGTTGCGGGCCCTCAATCAACTCGCCGGCTCGAGCCTTCTTGACCGGGTGGGCCTGCGCAAGCAGGCTGAGCGACTCGTCTTCATGGCCAGCAAGAACGGCTTCCGCACCGCGAGCGCAGCTGGGCGCACCTTCAAGGCAGCGCAGAGACTGGGCAAACCCGCCCGTCAGAGAGCCGGCAAACCGAGGGGGCTGTTCGATATCACCCCCGATGACGAGCAGCAGTTCTTCCAGGAGGCGGTTCGCGACTTCGCCGAGGCGAAGGTGAGGCCGGCAGCGCTGGCGGCCGACGAGGAGTGCACAACGGCGGCGGAGTTGCTTGCACAGGTCAACGAGCTCGGCGTGAACATGCTCGGCATTCCCGAGGAGGTTGGTGGCGTGATGCCCGAGCAAGCGGCTGTCACGGCGGTGTTGGTCGGCGAGGCCCTTGCCCACGGCGATCTGGGGATCGCATACGCGGCGCTCGCCCCCGGCGCGGTGGCCTCAGCAATCGGACGCTGGGGGACCGCCGAGCAGGAGGCGACCTACCTGCCCGCATTCGTTGGCGAGGACGTACCGGGTGCGGCGCTGGCGATGCTCGAGCCAACACCGCTGTTCGATCCGTTCAGACTGTCGACCACCGCCCGTCGCGATCGAGGAGATTGGATTCTCGAGGGCGTCAAGTCGCTGGTCGCCCGGCCGGGGGCATGCGAGCTCTTCATCGTCGCCGCCGAGGCGGAGGGCCACGGCCCGGCGCTCTTTTTGCTCGAGTCCGGAGGCGGCGGTCTCTCGGTTGAGCCTGAGCCGGCGATGGGCCTGCGCCCGGCGGGCACGGGGCGGCTGATCCTCGAGGGCGTCAGGGCTCCCGCCGGCGCGCTATTGGGGGAGGGGGGCCGCGATTCCTATGCGGATTGCGTGCAGCGCTCGCGGATCGGCTGGTGCGCCCTGGCGATCGGTACCGCACAGGCGGTGCTCGACTATGTGATCCCGTATGTGGGTCAGCGCACCGCATTCGGTGAGCCGCTCGCCAACCGCCAGGGCGTTGCATTTGCGGTCTCGAGCATTGCGATCGAGCTGGAAGGGATGCGGCTTGCCACCTACCGTGCCGCGAGTCGCGCCGATCAGGGTAGGAGCTTTGCTCACGAGTCAGCGTTGGCGCGCCGACTCTGCGCCGCGAAGGGAATGATGATCGGCTCCAACGGCGTCCAACTTCTCGGCGGCCATGGCTACGTCAAGGAGCACCCCGTAGAGCGCTGGTACCGCGACCTGCGAGCAGCTGGCGTGATGGAGGGCGCCCTGCTCGTATAGCCAGTGGTGAGGAGACCAGAAGATGATCGATCTTGAGACGCCAAAGAAGTTCAAGCCACTCGTCGACCAGGCCCACCAGGTCGCAGCGGAGGTCTTCCGCCCGATCTCTCGCAAGTACGACGAGGCAGAGCACACCTATCCGAAAGAGCTAGACATGCTGGCCTCGCTGATCGACGGGATGAACGAGGGAGCCGAAAGCGCCTCCGGCGCGGCGGGGGTGCGGCGGGACGCCAATGAGGACGGCGAGAATCGCAACGGCTCCAATCTCTCCACGGTGCTGGGGATCATTGAGCTCTGCTGGGGCGACCTGGGGCTGTTGCTCTCCCTGCCGCGGCAGGGCCTTGGAAATTCAGCAATCGCTTCGGTGGCAAGTGATGAGCAGTTGGAGCGCTACGGTGGGAAGTGGGCCGCTATGGCAATCACCGAGCCTGAGGCGGGTTCGGATTCAGCGGCGATCCGCACAACGGCCGAGCTGATCGGCGAGGAGTACGTCCTTAATGGCGAGAAGATCTTCGTCACCTCAGGCGATCGCGCCGACCTGATTGTGGTCTGGGCGACGCTCGACCGCTCAAAGGGTAGGGCGGCGATCAAGTCCTTCATTGTCGAGCGAGACAACCCCGGGCTTAAGCTCGACCGGCTGGAGCACAAGCTGGGGATCCGGGCATCTGATACCGCAAACTTCACCTTGCAGGACTGCAGGGTGCCGAGGGAGGCGCTGCTCGGCAGTCCAGAGATCGACACCAAGCAGGGATTCGGTGGGGCGATGCAGACCTTCGATAACACCCGACCGCTGGTCGCGGCGATGGCCGTCGGCGTCACCCGTGCTGCGCTGGAACAGACGCGAGGGCACCTCGAGGAAGTGGGGATCGAGATCGGCGACGATGCGCCCCTCCTTTCCCAAGCGGCGGCCGCGGCCCGCTTCGCGGAATTGGAGGCCGACTATGAGGCGGCGCGCCTTCTCACCCTGCAGGCGGCGTGGATGGCTGACAACGGCAGGCCGAACTCGCTGCAGGCCTCAATGGCAAAGGCGAAGGCCGGGTCCACCTGCGTTGAGGTCACACTCGGCTGCGTGGAGCTCTGCGGCAGCGTCGGCTACAGCGAGACCGAGCTGCTGGAGAAGTGGGCGCGCGATGCAAAGATCCTCGACATCTTCGAGGGCACCCAGCAGATCCAGCTGCTGATCGTTGCCCGGCAATTGCTGGGCAAGAGTTCCGCCGAACTTCGCTAGGACGTCGCCAAAAAAGGACAAGGGGCCGGAGGCAGGCCCTTTTGTGAAGCTGGCGCTTTGGTGAACCCGGCGTCTGCGTCGCCCACCGCTGGCTCGGAGTTTCGTGAGGACGTGCATTGCCTGTGGTCGTTAATCCGTCGCCGACGAGCAGCCACCCACACCAACCGTTCCTCGGGGTCAATATTTGACATAAGGTTTGCTATCTGAGATACTAATCGCTCGATGCCAGAGGCTTTCACGCAACCGTCTCTCCGCGACGAACAGCGGGAACTGACCCGCCGTCGGGTCCTCGATGCGGCCGAAAAGGTGTTCGCTCGACATGGATTCCACGGAGCCTCGATGGAGGAGATCGCGCGGGAGGCCGGCGCGACGACCGGCGCTCTTTATTCCAACTTTGCCGGTAAGGAGAATCTATTTCTCGCACTTTTTGAGGAGCGGATTGCCTCCGATATTGGGGAATACTCCGAGATCGTCGCGGCAGGCGCCACGCTGGAGGAGCAGGCCCGCGGGGCGGGCGATCATTGGATGCTGATTTTGCGCGAGCGCCCGAATTACTTTCCCCTCCTGATCGAGTTCTGGGCATACGCAGTTCGTGAGCCACGCCTGAGGGAGCGCCTCGCCGGACTCTTCGCGACGCTTCGCTCCGGGAGTGCCCAGGTAGCCTCGGAGGCCGCACAGCGAGCAGGATTTCCAGCCGAGGCCGGGGCCGGTGAGCACCTTGGGCTCTTCATCAGCGCGCTTGGAAACGGACTCGCATTGGAGAAGCTGCTCAGCCCCGATGCGGTCCCGGATCCGCTGTTTGGAGAGATGCTCGCCCTTGTGTTTAAGGCCTTCGAAGCGTTGGTACGCGAGAGCAGCTCCGCGGCGGATCCCAGCCTTGGTGGCCGGGCCGGAGGAAAGCAAGAAAAGGGGGGCAGTGATGCCTGAGGCGCCACCCAGCGCAGACCGCGGTACATCTTACGGACAGGCCGACCCTGGCCTGCGGCCGGCAAACGCAGACGATATGAATCATCTGACCTCCGTGCTGGCGAAGGCCTTTTTGGACGATCCGGTCTTCGGCTGGCTGATGCCGGACGATCGCAGAAGGGAGGCCCGGCTGCGCCGCTTTTTCGCGCTGGAGCTGCGCCACATGGGCCCGCCGCGGGGCGGCGTTTTTACCACCAGCGAGCGAACCGGCGCGGTGATAGTCATGCCGCCGCGCGCCTGGCGCTCACCCCTTCAGGCAACCCTGATGGAGGGCAGCGCTTTCGGCGTCTACCTGTGGCGTGCGGCGAGGTTGGGCGCGGCAATGGAATGGCACCACACCCGCGGCGTGCGCGAATCCCACTACTACGTGCGCGATGTCGGCGTACTGCCGCGCGTGCAGGGGCAAGGCATCGGCAGCTCCCTACTTGGGATGGTCCTTGACCGCTGCGACCGCGAGGGGTTACCGGCATATCTCGAGGCATCGAGCGAGCGCAATGCGGTGCTCTATGAGCGGCTCGGCTTCCACGTAACCCGCGAGCTCCGCGTCTTCGGCAGCCCACCGCTGCGGTTGATGCTCCGACCCCCCAAGCCGAGTGACGGATGAGATGAAGCCTGCTGGCGGGGAGCGGGCTGGATATGTGGTCCCCAAGTGACCCTGGCCACCGACACCAAAGCCGTCTTAGTGGCCGACGCGCTGATGTTCCTCTTCGCGCTGCTGCTCGGAGTTTGGAAGTTCCGCCAGATCGTCAGCTCCGAGACCCACCAAGCCCATCCCTATGTGGATATAGCGCATCGAGCGGCCCTTTTGTACAGCTTTGCCCTGCTTCTGATCGCGACCTTCGTCGAGCTGAGCGGTTGGAGCGGCCTCGTTAATCTGCTTGCCGCCGGCGCCATGACTCTCTACTTCTTTGCGGCAACTGCTGGATATGCCATCCACGGTCTGAAGCGCGACACCGACAACATGTTCCGAGAGCCCGCACCCGGAACGCATTCCTTCATGGTGACGCTGATTGTGGCTGAGATTGGCGGTTGGCTGGTCCTGGTTGCCGGATTCCTCCAAAAACAGGTGTTCTAGGTCCGTCACACCAACTCCTCGGCAGCTTAGAGTCGGGGTCGGGGCCAATCTCTGCTTCGCACAATGTGCAGCCTATTGGTAGGCCAGCTTTGGAATATCTGACCTGGTCGTCCTGCCCCCCGGGGTCATGTCGAGCACGCTCCAAATCGGCCAGATTGAATCGACATGGCGTGGATCCTCACCCTCATCACGAGGTGCAAACATGAGCTCCGTGGCCCATGCATGCCGGATCTGGTCGCCATCCCGTACGAACACGTTCAGGATGGGGATCTGCTCACCGTCTCCTGTTTCGGCGTGATAATCACGGTTGTAGGTGTTGTTCCGCGATGAAAGTAGGCGCAGGTTTTTCCACCCACGCTCCTGAGCAAAGGTGCGAACTCGCTCGGGGGCAGACTTTGCAACCACGATGAGATTGATCTGCTGGGCAAGATGAGGAGAAGCGCCATCGAGTGAGTCAAGGATTGATGTGCAGGACGCGCATGGAGTCTCCGCGAGGGGGAGCTTTCCGGTCTGTCCATCGGGCCCCGGCCTGGAGTCACCGGAGAATCGCGGGAACATGAAGCTGTAAACGACGAGGGTGTCGGTACCCGCAGCGAAGAGCTCCGACAACCTCACCTCCCCGTCGCCGGAGGCAACCTCCTCAAACCTGTAGTTCTCCGGAACCACGCCGCCCGGCGGCAGCGCGCGCCGTTGGGCTGCGACCCGCTCGGTCGCACGTCTCAGCTCGACCTCAGCCTCGAGAAGTCTGCTGCGCTCTAGGCGGTAATCATCGCTCTCGCCGGGGAACCGGATATCAGGATCTTCGGGCAACGGTGCTCAGTCTAGTGTTGCGCGTGGCATGTTTCAAACCCGGGGCTCCTCCGTTAATGGACCCTGCCGAGATCCTCTTTCACCGACCGCCGCGAATGCCCGAGGCAGATCACTTTTCAGCCCCCAGCACGGTGCGCCTGGGTATCAGGGCTCGCACCCAACCAGCGACTCGATGCTAGCGAGACCTATCCCATCGCCCTCATCGAGCCCGTCGATCCGGGCGAGCCCGGAACCACGAGACCCGGCAGCTCGTGAGGAACGGTCAGAAGTGCCAGCGCGAGCACAGCGAGGATCCCAGCAGTAGCAGCCCGCGCCGCACGTCCCCACGGACCGATCTTTTCAAGGGACACCAACCCGGCAATCAACACCATCCAGGCGAGATTCATGAGGCCGAGGGCGAAAAGCGCAGCCATCAGGGCCCAAGAACAACCCAGGCACCAACTCCCATTGCGCAGGCCCATCAAAAGGGCCCCTGATCGGCCGTCACGCCACGTCGCGCGCAGGAATCGGAGTGGGCAACGGCACCTCAGCAAGAAGGTGCCCTTGATCGGCGTCAGCTGATAAAGAGCAGCAAATATCAGAACACCCGCCGCAAACCAGCGCCCACCCCTGTTCCATGCCAAGGGGGTGGCCAAGAGCACGCTGCCAAGCTTGAGCAATCCGTAGGCCGCAATACCAGCCGCACTCCAAACGAGAAGGTAGCCAACTGCAAACAATAGAATCCGGCTGGGGTTGCGACGCACCAATGCGGCATGAACAGCTGCTGTCGGGGCGAGTGACGGCAGCATCATCGCTGCCATCATCACGGCCCAGACTCCGGTGAACCAGCCGAGCGCGCCCAGATCGGCGCCTGGGCCTCCATCCATCCCCACCATGCGAACAGCGGTCCACCACCACGCCAGTCCCGCCGCGGCGAGCAACGACGCCACCATCCAGAACTCCGCGCGCATCGCCTGGAATGAAACGGTGATTTCCGCTTCAACCGAGGCAGGCCGCATGAACGTTTCTCTTTGTCCTCTCAACCCAGCGTCCCCTTAGGTCTCGTGGATGTGGCCGAGCTTGAGCCTACAACGTTCCGGCCGGATCCTGAGGGGCCGGAGCGGATGCTAAAGGGGGCCGATCATTCTTCCCCCTTCCCTGATCGGCCAAACCCATTGATCTGGCGAGGCCTCAGTTCATCCTCGGGAACCAGAATCCGATGCGAGCGCCGCCCGTGGGCAGCGACCGCCTGATTTCGCCGGCAACAATTCTTCCGGCTACCCCCCGGAACCCGGCTGCTGAGCGGGCTTGGCCTGGGATTGAATCGCTTCGAGGATCGTCCTCAGACCACCCTCTGTTTCGGTATTCAGAGCATCGATGATCGCCTGCGTGTCCTTGAAGGTGTTTTCGGCGCGTGCATCGGATGCAATCGACTGCACATCTTGGCCAACCATGATGATCGATAGCAGGACGAGCTGGATGAAGGTCTGCGCGATCCACGCAACGATCAGGATGAGGCCCGGTTTCGTCAAGAACTTGGGGACATCGTTCTTGGTCAGTACACCCGCCTCAATCAGGACGGCAGGAAGGCTCGTCAGCGCAATCAGGCAGAAGATGTACGCCATCGCCATCGAACCCACGGCGTGAGTAATGACAACCGCGAGCTTGGCGTTAAAGCCCTTCACCTCGCTCATTGCTTGCCTGATCTCAGATGGGCTGAACCGGACAGCCCTATTGAGATTGTGCCTCGTCTTGACCACGCTCGACTTCTTTACATCTTGCTCAGCAGTTGTGATGCTGGCTGTGACGCTTGGCGGTGTCATCTGCGTAATCCCCTTTCGCGGGTTGTCATCAGTGCTCCGAATGGCCTTCACCCTGTCAAATGGAAAGGGGGCCGTTTGACCTCGAGATCGTATGATTTCATCGGTGAGATCGAGGGCCCAAGTATTGCTGGTGCCTGCATGGGCCGAACCCCCGAGCACGCAATTTGCGGACGGCGATCCCGTCCGCCTCCGGAAGGCCATCCGAACCATTAACTGCCGCTGGTTCCCGAAGATATGACACGCGGTCATCCTCGAAGGCGTGGCCTCGATGCCAACCTAGCGAATGTCCCCAGGCCCGAATGCCGAGCGGGCACCGTAGAGTTCACGCTGAAGGCCAGCCAGCCAAAAAATCCAGTCGGATTTTGTGATGCATTTATCACACCCGATCGGCTTTTAAGCGCCATCGTATCGAGAGGGAGGTCAGGTGGTCAATGGTCACCCGACGGAAGTTTGGTATTCGATCTCGAGTAAGTGGAGAAAGTCACCCCCCGGGTGCCCTGCCTGCCCAAATGGTGTCAATTAAAGCCTGACCAGATGCGGTCGAACAGATCACTGTCAAGCGGTACGAGCCACGCCTCTCGGATTGCGGCTTGTTCGATGGCGATGCAGTAGATTCCTAGAGTCTGCCAGCTGACCGGCTCACGATTAAGGACAGCGGTGCCCTCGACGCACTGGACCACCGCATTGCCGTAGACGTTCGCGACGCCTGGCCGCATGCGCATCGTCGTGCTTGCAAGGCGGCGACGCCGTTCAAAGTATTCGACCACCTGAGCGAAGCCACGATGGTCGCCCGCAATGGGGCTTATGCCCGGTACATGCCAGATTATGTCAGGGGAGAGCAGCTCAAGCACCGGCTCGACGGCACCCCCCGCGTACATCCGACCTTGGCGCCGATGGAGCTCAGCGACGAGTTCAACCGGTGATGTATCTGCCGACCTGCCCATTCCTCAGCGCCTATTCACCGCCCTTTTAGGGCAATATTGATTGAGCCGGTCAGTCAGCGGGCACCAAGACGCGAGTGACGGAGTCGCCAACAAAACAGGGCTTATCGCTGTCGTCAACCTCGAGGGTGAAACGAGTGACAATCTGCCACCAGCCGCCACCCTTCTCCTCAACCGAGACAACCTCGGCGCATGCGCGAACCCTGGCATCAACCGGAACCGGGGCCGGAAATCTAATCTTGTCCCATCCGTAGTTGACACCGAGTGCGAAACCGCTAGCGTCGATCAGTTCGCCACGGAACCCATCAACGAGTGACAGGGTGAGGTTGCCGTGGGCCACCGTGGTCCCAAAGGGGCTCTCGGATCGAGACCGCTCGACGTCAACATGGATCCATTGGTGATCGCCAGATATATCGGCGAAGGAGTCGATATCTCCTTGGGTGACCGTGCGCCATCCGCTTGGCCCAATCTGTCGCCCAAGCAATGCCTGCATCCCGTCAACGCCTTGCACTTCAACCGAAGCCATCTACCGTAAAGATTACCCGGCTCCGGCGATCTTCGTCGCGATCCAAACCAGTGCGTCCAGGGTCCACGCAAACAACGGGGTTGAAGAGCTATTCCAGAGGAAACAGCGCCGGAGACTGCAGGCACTATGGACCAGGGAATGCGCCTCTGGCTGCCAGATCGTGCCTGTGGCATACAGAGCACTGCGTTTTAGAGGCATCGACTCCTGTGCGGCTCACCGTTAAGAACGAAGGGGTAGCACTCGCCTGCTCGGTAGCCGGGGTTGGCGCTCGGCTCGGAAATATCCTAAGACCCTGAGGAGTTTAGGTTCACGCGGGTCGGAACCCACCGGTTGGAGTCACGGACAGTCCCAACCGCGGTGCGGTCGCTACCCCCGAACCCGGCAGGGTTTGAGGAAGTCCCCCTCAAGGAAGGTGCCGTCTTTGAATTCGAATTCGCCGCGAGCCTGGAGGTGGCCCGTTTCGCAGCGGGCATTGACGTAGGAGTAGTGCTTGCCCCGGTAGGTCCACGTCCGGCCGATCTTGAGGTGGCCAGAGATTGGGATGCCGGATCCGCCGGCGATCGTGGGAATCGTGCCCTTGGTGCGATAGCCGTAGACGCCGTCGTGGATCCGTTCGATCACGATTGGGACGATGAAGGTGGTCGAGACGGGAGAGGAGAGGTAGGCGTGGGCGAGCACGGTGTCATCGCCGTGAACTTTGGGGCCGTTGAAGATCGTGATGGGCGAGGTGAGGCTGAAGGGGACCGATTCGGGGAAAGCGATGGTCGCGGTGCCCGCGCCCTCACCGACAATCGCGCCGGGGCAGTTGTGGCGGGCGGCCGCAGTGGTCGTCGCCTGCAATTTTGCGGAGGTGCATACTTCAAGGCCAGTGGTCTGGACCGAGCCGTGGCGATCGAAGTCGATCGTGATCGTCCTCAGAATTGGCGGCAGGGCGCCGGAGAGGGTCGAGACGCTGCCACCTCCGTGCAGGGTGATCGGGGCGTTTTCGTGTTTGGGCAGTGCTGAGGGGGCAAAGCCGCCTTCGGCCTCGATCACGATCTGCCCTGCTGTCAGCTTCAGGGCATAGGCGGAGGTGGCAAGCGCAAGCGCCACCAAGGCCAGCGTGAAAGCAATCACCGTCTTCTTGGGCATCTCAGTCCGTCTCTCCTCGGAGTGAAACATAGTCGCCACTAGCAGCCAGGTCATGCACCTTGTTCCTCATCAATTTCGCTCCTCACGGTAGGGGCTTACGCCGAGGATAGGACCCGGACCTCTGTCCCCAGGCCGTAAACCTAGGAGGGGCAGATCTACTTGGGGTGGGCTAGAAACCGGGAGCGGACCCGGCGCGGAGAGTTGGGAGGTCTCCCTTGGCTGCCTTGGGGCTGTCAACTTGCTTCCTCGATCATCGCCAGCCGGGGAAGCGCGTCAGCTGGATTCGCAGCTGAACTTCCTCCGGCGATGGCGCCTCAAAACGCCTACCGAGCCGTCCTACCGCACCAGCGGATAAACGCAGGTGTATTTGGAGGGGGCGTTGATTTCAGACTCACTGATCGCCCCGGTCCCGTCGACGACGACGGTGCGGTAGTTGGTGCCGTTGGTATTGCCGTAGAACTCATCGGTGTATTGATGATCAGAGCCGACGCCTGTGCCCAGGTTGAGCACGCCGCGTACCGAGTAGAGCTCAAGCGGGGAGGGCAGGTAGCCGCCCTTGGCGGCGCAATCGTCGGCTGCTTCCTTGACCGTTGAGACCGCTGGGTTGGGCTGGGCGTCAAAGCAAAGGCCCCTGATCAGAGTCGCTCCCTGGGGGCAGGAGGCCGAGTGTTCATCGACGGTGTTGGCGTTTTGGGCGGAGACTGCGTTGGCGGCATTGGGCACGGTGCCAAGGGCAGAGAGGTTGATGTTTTGGCCGGTGATCGATCCTTCGGCGATTTTGGCGCCGTTGACGGCGCCGTTTGCGAGCTTGCCGTTGGTCACCGACTTTGCCTGCAGCTGGCGGGTGCCGACCGAGTTGCGGGGGATCTTCAGGGCCGCGTAGGCGCTTCCCCCCAAGAGCACGAACAGGCACAGCGTGGAGACCACGTTGGCGTAGGTCAGCTTGCCCTTCAGCTTTGCCTTCATCTGTGTTCTAGCTCCTTGCTCGCTGGCTTTTCATTGCTTGCGAGTCCCAGCAGCTGAAACCCGCTTTGACGCTCAAAGGTTCGCTTTGCCCCTCTGCTCAGCGCCGGCGGTGGCGCCTTGCCTTGCGCTTGTGTTGCTTCTTTGCCCTGCAGGCGGTCCTCGTCTTCACCTGCTGGGTGATCGACTTGCCGTTTTGGCCGTTCAGCTGCACGGCGATCACCGGATCGGCGGCGCAGAGGCTTTCGGTGTTTGAGACGTAGCCCTGAGCGCCACTGAGCAGGGTGAAGCGAAAGTGGCCGATCGGCACGTCGGGGATCACCGGGACCGTAGTTTTGAGGCGTCCGCCTCCAAGCGTCATCGATTCGGCCTGGGGCACGACGGTGACCTGGCCGCCGAGGATGAAGGCGATGTGGGGCAGGACGTTTTTGCCATTGGAGAAACCGGAGACCGCGTAGGCGGGGCCTTCGAGCGGCTTTTCGAGCAGCGGCGTTTCGTCTTTGACGAAGCCGATCGGCTGGCGCCCGGCGCAGTGTTCTTTTTCAAGCTGGGAGCGGGAGCAGAGGTTGCCGAGGTGGCGCTGATCGATCTCAAAGGCCTTTGGCAGCGTCACCGAGACAGATTTGAGGTTGGCGTCGCCTTCGGTGGTGTTGAGGTCAAACTGCAGGGCAGGGTCCTTGCCGCGGGCGGTGAACCTATGGCCACCGAGCTGGGTGACCGTCATCTTCGGGTTGAAGGGGAGGGTCGAGCAGTCGTTGACGTGGAAGTAGGAGCTGAAGTTGGCGACCGTTCCCTGGTCGCCGATGCCCTGTGAGGCGACCGAGAACGGCGAACAGTTTGTCGGATTGATCATAAAGTTTGGACGTTCGATGTTGACCCTGATTTCGCGCATCCGCAGCGGGATGCCGCCGATGATCGAGGGAACCGTTTCGGAGTCGGCAACCACGTGCGCATCCCGCTGATCGATGTGGAGGGCCACACGAACAACCACCGTGCCGTAGTCATAGGGACCGGCGAGAGCGGGAGTGATCGCGACCAGACTGAGGGGAGCGCCCTGGAAAGGCCCGGAGAGGTAGATCTTGCCCACCGCGTGGAAGGGGTGCGATCCGGGTCCAGCGGCGACGTTGGAAGTGCCAATTTCGCTGGAGGCCGGGCAGCTGGGATCGGCCTGCTCGACCTTGCCGAGGGTGTTGGCGGCAGCTGTGATGTCGGATTCGGGGCAGTAGGTGACGCCGTGCAGGTTGGCGGTGAGGCCTGGAGGCATGGTGAAGTTCAACTTGCCGAGGTACTGGTCGCCGTCTTCGCGGTTCAACTTCAGCGAGAAGCTGGAGAAGCCGCCGGCAAGTGAGTGAGTGGTTCCCGCGGCCAAGGTCGGATGGAACGGACGGATTATTCCCGGACAGGGCCCACCGTTGGGACCGGCGGTGAGGCCGAAGACCTGACTCGAACTGGCCGTCGGCAAAAGATTGTTCCACGGCACGAAGGTCGCTTCCGTGTTGTAGATCGTGCAGACAGTCGGCGTCGCCATCAGGCCCCGGTCGGAGGAGAACAGATGAAGGTCAAATTCGTTGAAGGGAACCTGGGGCAGATCTTCGAAGTGGACAGACACCTGCCCGGTGACAGGATCAGGCCTGACCGAGCCGACAAGCTTGGCGTGGAGACCGAAGCCGTCGACCACCATGAACAGGCGGTACTGGTCGTTCGGCTTCGGTTCGCCCATGTAGACCGAGCCCTCGAGCGGCCCGGCGAGGGCGGGAGTGTGCAGCGCGACAGTGCCGATCTTCGAGCTGTCAGGGCAGGATGCGGCGGCTTCGCTTTCGAAGTTCGCCTCGGCATCAGTGCATGCCGTCTGACCGTCGGCTGCGTCCGGATTAATCGTCAGGCCGGCCGGAAGAACGACCGTTGATTCGCGGATCTCCGAAGGGGAGACGGCGAAGCCGAGGAACTGGGTATCGGAAAGCGTGATGTCGAGGCCAGAGGGAGAATCGGTGGTGGTGCTCGTGGGCTGCGAGTACAGGAGCGGCTTGAACAGCTCTTTTTCGCACCCGGTCGTCGCGGGATATTCGTCGTGCGCTTCCGATTCGTGATTGGGATCCTGATAGGTCTGCACTTTGAGTGTGGTCATCAGTGACTGCCCATTGCAGGTCGTCGGATTATCGGTGAGCGGATGGATCGCGATGTAGACCGGAGTGGGGTTGGCGAGGCAGCTCGTGTTCGCCAACCCGGCACACCCGGCCGGTAGCCCGCTGGCTCCCCGCGGAAAGCGTTCGGATTCGTGACTTGCTTCCGCTGGAAAGCCCCAGAAGGTGAGATTCGCCGCCGACAGCGGCGTGACCTGGGTGATCTCGGATACCTTGAAGCGCAATCCGTAGTCGCTGTCCGTTCGCACCGCGACCGGGATCTGGATCGGGATGTTCAGAATCGGTACGATGAAGCCGAACAGCGCCGTTTCGCCTTCAGACGGCACAAGATCATAGATCGGCGCAGTACCCAGGAGAAAATTCGGATCGCCTTCATAGCGGGCGTACACCGTGATCACACCCGCCTGGGACGCGGGGGCGCATTCCTCGTCAGCGAAGACCACCGAGGCGCACTGCGAAATCGCGTTCGGGTTGCCGAACACGCCCTGCGGAGTTTCGACGGTCACGTTTTCCGCGGCCTCAGGGAGTCCCGGACTGTTGAGCGAAAACGAGGTGTGTAGATCCGGGTGCCCCCCCGCCTGCGTCGTCGAGGTGGTGGTCGAGAATGATTCGATCCGCTCGGTCGCCTGTGCGGTGCCGACAGTGAAGCCGACCAGCAGCAGCGAGAGACCAATCGTGAGGCTGAGCACGCGCAGGATACGGGGCGCTCGCGGATGTAGTGACCTCGCGGTCGCCCCGGCGCGGCGGAGCTCCCTGGTCGATCCAGCTGCCATCATCGCCTCCCCCCCGTGCTTTGCCCGCCATCTCGCTTGCTCTTGGCGCGCCGGTGATGGCGGAGGTGGCCGCGCCTGTGCTGCCTGACGCAGCGGCCGTGCCGCTTAACCTGCCCGTGTCGGCACTTCAGCGCGTGGGTCGATTGCACGTGATTTCCACCGGTGCCGGTGATCGAGTTGACGGCCGGTGCCGGAGCTGCCTGCGTACCGGGACCGTGGCACTCGTCGGACGCTTTGCAACTCACCGGCGGCGGCGTATAGGGAAAGCCGCCACCTTCGCGAGCGTCGTAGAGCTTTACGAGGCTGCCGTTCTGATCCTGGGGAACCAGAGTGTCCCGTGTGAAGAAGAATGCATCCTTGCCGTTAGCGCTCGCCGTCAACAGCGTGGAGTTGAAGGGACTGAGGCCGGTGGAAATCAGGCTGGTCTTGCCGTTCTCCCACTCATAGACGTCTTCGCGGTTATCCAAGTCACGGGGGGAGAGGACATCGGTCGAGTTGAAAAACACCCTCCCTTCATCGGTCAGGCTGAGCCCGTCACGGGCGAGCGAGGCCCCGCCGAGCGCCTGGGCATTCGTCGGATTGCAGGAGACGCAATCGAGCGTCCCGCCCGTCGATTCGGAGAGAAACACCTCCTCCCGCCGACCGGTCACGTGACCGGTGTAGGCGATCGTCGAGAGGAAGACCGCCTTGTCTCCATTCGGTGTGATCTGGAAATCACCGGTGCGCCGGGATCCTGCTTCGTTCACGGAGTCGAGCACGAGCGGATTGTCGGTGCGGGGATCGGGGGCCAGGCGGATCGGGCCGAACGCCGCCACGTCGGCACCTTCGGAGCCGGCGTTAGTTGCATAGAGATCGGTGGAGGAGCTGAGCGCAACCGAGGATGAGTTGTTGATCTTCTTGACCCCAACATCCGGCCCGGGGGCACGGGTGCCAGTTCCGAGGAAGCGGATGATCTTGTTGCCCTCGTCGACGTACAGTTCGCCGCGGGTGGGGTCGACGAACATGCCGCTCGCGTTCGAGACTTCGCCGGCGCCAAAGGTCGACGTTGGTTCGCAGCGGGACGCACATTCGCCACTCGGTTCGATCACCTTTCCTTCTGAGCTGAACGCGTAGCGCGAGATTTCTTGGCCGCCGTAGCTCACGTAGAGAGTGCCAGTGCTCGGATTGACAGCGAGTCCCGTCGGCGGCGGCGAGTTGTAAGTGCCGCCAGCGATTTCAGTCGATCCTTTGCCCTTCTGCCAGCGCATGACCACGCCGTAGCCCTCGTAGAAGACATTCCCTTGCGAGTCGACCGCGATTCCGATCGGTTCCGGAGCCTTTTCAACATTTGAAGTTGACGCGAGCTGGTTGCCGTTTTCGTCGTACTCGAATATCCGGTTTTCCCCGGAGTTGACTTCTTCGTCGATCGCGACGTAGAGAGCATTTTCCGGGCCTCCCACAGCAATGCCGGCGATTTCGTGCGCCAAACTGGGATCGAAAACGCCATTGTTCTGCCAGCTGGTCACCAGGTTGCCTTCGGAGTCGTACTTGCGAATCACCTGTTCATTGCGGTTGACGACGTAGACGTCGCCGTCGGAGGGCCCGCCGGAGTTGTCAACTGCGACGAACTGGGTGTTGCTGCTCGGGCCAAAGTACTTCGCGAACCGATGTTCCTCCAGCGGCGGCGTCGGACCGGTGGCACTCGACTCAAGAGTGGCGACGAAGCTGGGGGGCGATCCGGGGCGGGAGATGTAGAGGTTGGGCTGGTTGGCGACGCCGTCCGTGGGTTCGACGCCTCCGTCCAGCAGTTCGGGACTGAGGAAATAGATGCTTCCGTCGGCCGCCGCGACTCCGCCGCCGCCGCCGACCGCGACAGCGTCGCAGTTGGGTGTGGATTGGACGCTGTTCCAATGTTCATTCTGGGAGTCGCCGAGCGGTTCGCAGGATTCGGAGTTGCCGCTGCCGCCGCTGCCGATCGAGACGAGCGAAAGGTTCGCGCCGGAGGTGGTGACGTCGGCCCGGTAGATGTCGGCACTGCTGTCAGTGTCCTGGCCGGTCAGCTGGTTCTTCGTAGTGAAGTACACCATGGACCCGTCGGCGGTCATCCCGTCGTAGAGAGCACCTTCCGTCGCCCCAGGGGTAAGGTCGATCGTCTGGCCAGAGTCGCCGATATTCATGTACAGGTGCCAGTAGCGATTGCCCGCGGCATCTTTCGAGATCAACTGCCCGATGACAATGCGCGAGCCGTCGCTGGAGACATCGAGCTCCGCGAGACCGTCGGAGCTGCAGTCCATCAGACAGGGAATGCTTCCGCCTCCGGGCAGCTTCGAGACCGCATGAGTGACGTCGGTGGTGAGGTTGCGATCGTAGATCGCGGGGCTTCCGGCACCGGCCTCGAATTCGGAGTCCGAGCCGAAGATCAGGTGCCTGCCGTCAGAGGAGAGCGGCTTCTTCACGAGCATGCTGGCGCTCGCGCCGGCGCCAGGCTGCTCTGATCCGGCCATGCCCTGCACCAAGCTGCCGTTGGGAAGTGTCACCGGCACGCCGGTGGTGCCGTCCGCGAAGCATGGCGAGCACAGTCCCGGACCGCCGAAGGCGAACGTGTCCAACGAGGAGTCTGCGCCAGCCAGCGGCGAAGCGAACGATTCAGTCGAATACGGAAGATTGGCCGGAATGCCGACGTAGGATGTGCTCCAACCTTCTTCACCGCGGGTCGCGACGTAGGGGTCGAGACCGTGATTGGTCGGGTGTCCGCTACCGGGAATTGCTCCGTCGTGGACGCCGTAGAGGGCGCGTGGCGGATTCTCCGCGTAGGGATAGCCACCGAACGGTTCCTGTTCGGCGTTGAGGAACGACTCGACATCGTATCCACCGGCCCTGCCGGCCGAGACCAGCTCATAGGCACGGCAGTCCGGCAGCAGCGCGGCGCTGGTCTGTTGACGAACGTGAGCATTGGGACAGCTGTCTTCGAGCACCGGTGTATAGGGGAACGTGGTGAAGGTCCCGTTTGTCGATTCAACGGTGGCGCTCTGGTTGGTCGCGACGATTATGTAGTGGTATGTGGTTCCCGGCTTCAGCCCGGTCACGTGGGCGCTGACCGCGATCGGCAGTAGACCGTTTCCGATCGAGGAGGTCTCGGGGGTCTGGGAACAGGCTTCGGGTTCGGCGGCGCAGTTGGCCGTTCCGTAGAGCACGTGGAAAGTGGTCGGAGCCCCTTCCGGGGTGATTTCAGCGTGGAATTCGACGCTGTCGGTATGGACGCTGTCGATGTAGGGGCTTTCGATGACCGGGGGTTCGGAGGGGATCACCTTGGCGTCCCTGGTATGGAATTCGCCGTTTGCGTTGCCGACATCAAGGCGTGTGTGGTAGGTGGCTCCTTGGGTCAAGCCAGTAATCATCGCGCTGACAGGTGTGGAAGAACTGCCGGATATTGCTTTCCCCTGTTCGCAGGGCACTCTGTGTTCTTCGTAATCTATATAGCCGTATTCTTCTGTGGTTGTGAATTCGAAGGCACATTCGGTCGTCGTCACGCCTTCGGGTTCAACCGAGGCATGCAACGTCATAGACGTTCCTTTGATATTCGTGGGCGATTCGTTTTCGGCCGACGGGGCCGTTACTGGAGCTCCCGGTGCATAGATGCTCAGCTCGTTGCCGCCGTAATTCTTTAGCACATAGATGTAATTGTTGACCGCGTTTACCGCGACTGCTTTCGCTTCACCTTCGGATTCGTATTCGAAGCGCGGTAATTCGTTACCGTTGGGATCAAATTCAGCAATTTCTTCTTCTCGGGCGGAGAGCACGTTGCCGGATTTCGAATTGATGTTGAAGGCTTCTGAAAATTGGGAATACAGGTGTTCAATTAGTTCGCCCGACGCGTTCTGTTTAAGAATTCCACGCGGTTCCTGATACCCATGGTAGGTGTACCAGTTTCCAGTCGGACTTAGCACCATGTCGGTGCTTCCCCACGTACTGAGATCGACGTAGTTGCCTGTCTTTTCCCCAGCGTGATTGTATTCATATGCGCGTTCCAGCAGGGGCGTTCCGGTCACAAAGAAATTGCCGGTGGTGGGGCTGATCGCCAGCTCCCCTTCAGAGCTGTCTATTGGGAAGGCTCCGCCGACCGGAGTTCCGCTGGGTTCGAAGGCCCAGGTTTTGTCACGCCAACTGCTGATTACGTAGATGCGCCCCTGATCTGACCCTCCGGAATTATCAACTACGACGCGAGCTTCACTGCAGCTGCAGACTTCTTCGCTCGTAACCTGGATATAGCTCGCCCCTCCGAGGGCGCTGAATGCGCTCGGTTCACCCTGAGCATTGAATTTGTAGATACGGAGCCCGGGTTCGATTGTGGCTATGTAGAAGTCCCCACTCTGCTGATCAACCGCAACGCTCCTACCACCGCCCGACCATCCGCTAATGCTCTTTTCATAGGAGTGGGGGGTCCACTGCACCGCCTCCGCGGGCCCGGCAGCAAGCAGCGACACTCCCGCTGCCAGGCAGGCTCCCAGAATGGCAACCCGCATGCGTCGCCCGATTGTCGATCCCGTGCAGGTCACCTTGTCCCTCTCCCCGTCGGAGCCGGGCGCCTTTGCTGCTTACGCTTGAGGTTGCTGCTGTTGCCGTGTCCGCCACACGAAAGCTGCAGCTTTGGCTTCGTGTTGGTGCGGAGGTTGTTCTGACCCGTCATATTGACGGTCGCTCGCTGCACCTTGGCGCAGAGGTTGGCACTATTTTCCAGCAAGCCCCTACTTCCTCCGCGCAGATTGAGTACGAACCTTGTCACCGGCACGTCCGGCACCGCTTCGAAACTGGTGCGCAGGCTCTGGTGAACCGAATCCACGCGACCATCGAGGTTTATGTTGACCTGCCCTTTCAGCGCGGCGAGGATGTCCGGCAGCTTGTGGCCATAGCCGGTGGCCAGATATACATTTCCTTCAAGCGGCTGGGCCAGCAGCGGTGATTCGGCCTTTGCGGTGCCGAGTATCGAGCCGGGCGGACAGCTGTTTGCCGCGAACTGTACTTTGGTACACGGCCCGCGGACGTGAGCGTTGTCGAGGAAGATCGAGTTTGGCATCGTGACCACGGTCTTGGCGATGTTCGCTTCTCCGGGACGAGCGGTGAGTACGGCCGTCAAGGCCGGGGTCTGAGCCCGCTTCGTGCCCCCGTGGAGCATCAGCTGCAGCTTCGCGCCAAAAGGCATTTCGGCGCAGTTGGCGACCTGGAAGGGCGCCGCGGGGTCCGCCTCAGCCCCCTGATTGCCGAAAATCTTCGCTTGGACTGCAAACTGAGAGCAGTTGGTTGGGTTGAGCGCAAATTGGGGCCGGTTGAGATCGACCTGAATCTGACGCAGGCGCAGCGGGATCCCGTCGATGATCTGGGGCAGGGGGTCAGTTACCGCGGTGATTTGGGCGTTCACCGGGTTGACCTGGAGCGCGGCGCGCACGACGACGTTGCCCAGGTCATAGGGGCCGGAAACGGCGGGGGTGATCACCGCGAGGCTGAGCGGGGCGCCCTTGTAAGGTCCCGCCAGGTAGACCTGACCAGGTAGATAGAGAGGATGATCGCCCGCACCGGAGGCGGTTGAGGCGGTCCCGATCCGGGAGCTCGCGGGACAGCTCGGGCTGGCAAGCTCGGATAGGCCAGACACCGATGTGGCAGCCGCGGCGAGCGTCGCATCGGGGCAATAGGAGACGCCCGCGAGGGTCGCGGCGAGCCCCGGCGGGGTCGTCACGTCCAGTCCGCTCAGGTTCTGATCGCCGTCGGGCCTCTTGAGAACGACCGAGAATGGCGAATGCGCTCCGCCGGTCCTGTCCGCCACGCCTGCGCTGAAGGTCGGGTTGAACGGGCGGCTGGAGGCCGGACAGCTACTGTCGCCAGGACCGCTGCTCAGGGTGAAGTACTGCGTGGAGGTCTGTTCGGAGAGAAGGTTGTCCCACGGCGTGAAGGTGCTGCTGACGCCATAGGTGCCGCACTTTTCGGGGGTCGCGAGCAGTCCCCGTTCGGAACCGAAGAAGTGCATGTTGAACGCGGAGAACGGAGTCTGGGGAAGGTCCTGGAAGGAAACGGTGACCTGGCCATTCTGTTCGTTGGCGAGAACCGAACCCGGCAGCTTGACGTGGACGTTGTAGCCATTGGCGGTGAGAATCAGCCGGTAGCGATCGCCGGGCAACGGCGTACCGAGATAGATGTAGCCGGGAATCGGTCCCGGCAGCGCCGAGCTGTCCACGCTCACGGTGCCCACCTTCGAGTCTTCCGGGCATTGCGCTTCGAGTCGGGTGCCGATCTCCGCTTCGGCGTTCGAGCACGACGTCTTTCCATCGGCGGCGTTGGGATTGATGGAGAATCCGGAGGGCAGCGCGACCGTCGTCGCACGGATCTCCGAGGGTGAGGCTACTTCCGGGCTGAGCTGCTGGGGCACCTGGAGATCGACGTCAAGGCCGGAGGCCGAGTCGGTCGCCGTCGTCGTGGGCTGTGCGTAGAGGCTCGGATTGAAGCTGAGCTGATCGCAGCCTGTGGTCGGAGGATAGGGATGGCTGGCGTGAGTCACTCCTTTGTCGTAAGAAAGGACGGTCACATTCGCGGTGAGGTTTTGCTGACCGCACGTGGTCGGGTTGTTGATGAATGGGACTTCCAATTCGGTGGACGGCGTCGGAGGATTTATCCCGTCGAAGAACGATTCCCATCCAGTCGGCATCCGTTCCGCATCGTGTTCGGGCGATGCCGGCACGCCCCAGATGTTCTCTTCGACAAAGGCGAGCGGCAGAAGATGAGTGATGTTGACCGTGCCTACATCCAGGCCGTAGTCACTCTCGGTCCGCGAGTTGATCGACTGGTATACGGGAAAACGCAGGAGCGGGAAAGTGAAGCCGAAAAGCCCCGCTTCGCCCGGGTGCGGTTCGAGGTTGAAAATTGCGATCCTGCCAAAACCCGAGGTGCCGGGCGGTTCCGCGTTGATGCTGATGACGGCGGCCCCGATCTGCGTCTCCGGCGGGCATTCCTGGTCGGCGAAGTCGGCGGCGCTGCATTTCGGCATCGCCTGCGGAAGCCCGATGACGCCGGTCGGCATTTCAACAGTCACGTCCTTCGGGTCCTGGCAGTCGCAGCTGGGCGGAGGAATCTGCTGCGTATAGCGATTCCCGACCCAAACCAGCGTGTGGAGATTCGGGTGCCCGCCTGCCTGAGTGGTGGACGGAGTGACTTCAAATTGGTATATCGGAGATTCTGCCCCAGCACGTCCGGGCGCCAGTGCAGCCACCGTGGCGACCGCCGCAATCAGCGTCGTGACGGAAAGGCCAAGGGAGCGGCGGCGCTTCACGCCAATCCATCGCAGTGAGAATGTGTGTCGACTGCTATGCATGGCGGTAGCTTCCTTGCTGCCGCTGGAACTTGGAGCGATGGTGGCGCCTGCCATGGCGGCGCTGGCTCTTTCGGTGGTGGCGCCGGTGATGACTTCGCTTGACCCTCTGCCGCTTCGGGTTTGGCGCGTTGCCGCGAGAGCCGAGACTGCCTTCGCTGGACACCGTGGGTTCCACCGGGGTGGAATTGCCGGCACCGTGGCACTCGTCGGCAGCTTCGCACGGAGCCAGCGGTGGTTCATAGAGGAAACCGCCGTCGGTGCGAGCGTCATAGAAGGCGAGGAATGGCCCGTTTTTGTTTTGCGGAACGAGGATGTCCCGGGTGGAGAAGTAGACATTGACGCCGTCGGCGCTGACTCCAGCGAGCCCTTCGGACCCCTTGTTGCCGCTGCCGCCGTACCCGCCCAGATGTGACTGGCTCGTACCGGTGCCCGGGGTAATCAACTGCGGCCTGCCTTCCACGTACTCGTAGACGTCCTGCGCTTCGTTCGTGTCCGTCGGCACCAGCGGATCTTCGGTCGAGAAGAAGGTCCTGCCGTCGTTCGACATGAACAGGCCCATCTTGCTGGCTTCGACGTTCACCGTCGGCGGCAAGCCGTCCGGCCGGCAGGAGACGCAGACGACCAACCCCTGGGAGGGGTCGTATGAGTACATCTCCGCCATGCCGGCGTTGTTGTAGCTGGTCACCTGACTGGAGGTGACGAACGCCGCATGACTTCCGTCGGGGGACACCTGGACGCGCGTCACCGGTCCTTCTTCGCCCCCGATCGGGCTGAGCGTCGCAACGAACTGGGGGCTGCCGTCACGGTAGACATAGAGGTTCTGCTGGTTCGGCACGCCTTTTGTTTTGTCGAGCTGTTCAGGCGAGTAGAAGTAGATTTCGCCACTTTCGCCAGCGATCGAGTTATCCGTGTAATGCTGAGTCTCAAGCGGCCGAATCCCGCATCCGCTCACCCACGTTGCGTTGCATTCGTCGCTGTTTCCACTGCCTTCGGCTCCTTCACCGCCCTTGGAGACCAGGGTAAGCTTGTTTCCTGCTTCGCTCCACATGTAGAGGTCGACGCTGTTATCCGTGTCTTCGGAGGTCAGCCGTTCGGGGGAGGTGAAGAAGACTTTAGTCCCGTCGGCAGTCATCCCAACGTAGTTGACGTCGTGCCCCTGTGAGACTTCGTACGTTACGAGGTCGTTTACCCGCATGTAGAGTCGCGTGGGTTTCGGCGGTTCGTTGAAGTGGTTGTAGGGCGCGCTCGCGGTCGACATCAGAATGTGGGAACCGTCAGTCGACACCCCCGGATGGTAAGGAGGCGCCATCGAGCCATAGCCGTATCCGCCATATTCGGGATTGTCACCTGGAAAGAGGATCTCCTCTTTGGTGGCACTGGTGTTTCCGGGCTCCTGTTCGATGTTTTCACCGTTTGCCTTTTTGGAAATCAATGTCGTGGTTTCCGTAGCCACGTTGTAGTCGTAGGCAGACCCGGGCGGAGTCGTCAGTCCTTCGGAAGTGAAGGCAATGTTGCTAGAGGAAAAGGCGAGATGATTCAGATCCGGGGACGGCTGGTATGCGCCGAGGTTTTCTTCTGCCTTCGGAACGCTTTCGAAATTAGCCGGCAAGCGGCCTAGCGGATTGCCTTCGCTGTCCCAGGTGTACGGAATGTTGTGCGGTGGCTGGGGTTGTCCTTCGAAGAAAGGCGGTTCATCGAAATTCAAAAACTTGCTGAAGTCCGGGCTCGCAAACAGTGGGCCCGAAGCCTGTCCTTCGAAGCCGCGTACTCCCACCAGGTGGGTTTTCCAACCGATGCTGGTTCGCGTGGCGACGTAGGTATCGTCACCGGAGTTGGTTGGTTCGGTGCCGTTGATCCCGCCCAGGAATCCCACAAAAGCGAACCGGGGAGGATTGGTTGCGTAGGGATCCGCGGTGAATTCGGAATTGGTCAGCTCAACCGCACCGGTTTCTTCGGGTGAGACCAGCTCATAGGAGCGGCAGTCCGGCAGGTACTCGCTTTCGTTCTGCTGACGCACGATCGAGTTTGGACAGGATGGTGGATAGAAGTTGAAGCTCTGGTCTTCAGTTTCCACACGGCCCCAGCGATTGGCCGCAACAACCCGAAAGTGATAGCGGATTCCCTGGAGCCCGGTAAGCTGGATTGGGACGCTTTCGGCGCTGTTGCCTGGCGCGAGGATGCCGTGAGGAATCGGGGCAATCGAGCCGTATTGGGGGGTCGGTCCGTATTCAACAAAGTAGTCAGTTTCGAATTCATGCGGATTAATCGTCGCGTCTACCTCCGCGGACGTTTCAGTGATGTGACTGGTTGTATCGGAGATGATCGCCGGCAATTGGTTCGTCCTGAAGGAATTGTCGTTTGCCTTCGATAGGCCGATTGAATTTTCGGCGACGACGCGAAAGTGGTAGGTAATACCGGGTTCCAGGCCGGCGATCGTGCTGGAAATGTGCGTGGCCCCGGTCGTCGCGCCCACGTCTTCGCCCGGCGGGATCGCCGTCTTGTGACCGTAATTTGTGGTCTGCCCATATTCGAAGTAGTAGTGGGTATCTTCATTGGTGCCTTCGAAACGGGCGTTAAGGATGGCTGAGTCCTGTGTCACTTCGCTCGCCGCTTCCGTGAACAGGCCTTTGACGTTGTGCGGGGTGATTGTCTTATCGGCCCCCCTGCCAATGACGTGCGGTTCGCCGTTCGTCAGGACCAAACGGTAGTGGTAGGTTTCCTCGCCGATCAGGCCCGGCAGGTTCGCGTGAACTGTCTCTTCGCTTGAGATCGGTGTCGACTCGGCGCAGTTCTGTTTGCTTCCGTAGGCCGTGGTGAGTCCATATTCGAAGTAGCATTCGGTGATCGGGCCGACGCCATTGGGGTTCGCGGTTCCGCTCACTTCGCTGTTCCCGGTCGGTTCTCCCGTCGTCGCCTTCGGGGTTGTGAGCCCGAGATATTCCACGATGTAGCCGCTGGAGCCCGAGCCGATGGCGACGAAGAGGGTGTCGGTCCCTTCATCGACTGCGAGCCCATGTCCTCCTTCTTCGGGGAGGGTGATCGTTTCGATCAGGCTCGTGGTTTCGGTGTTATAGACCTTGACGGTGGAGCTGCCGTTTCCGACATAGAGCTTGTGTTCGGCGTCATTGACGGCAAGACCGGGTTCGCCGCCAGGCGCCGGGAAAGTGATTTTTTCGGTGTAGCCGCTGGAGGCGGTGAACTCGACTAGTTGGCCGCCCCCGTAAGAGGAGGCGTAAACGTCGCCGGTGACGTGATCTACGGCGAGCTTGCAGAGACTGAAGCCAACGTTGATTGTCCCAGTCGCAGTCCCCGCTGCGGAATATTTGAATATTTTCTGCTGGCTGTAATCGCCGGCCCATGGCCCACCGCCCGGGCCGACGTCGACGCCACACAGTTCCCCGCCACCTGGGACGGATACCGGCCATGGCGTCCCGAGGGCGTTGCCGCTCGAGTCCCAGCCATAGATTTCGCCGTTCCCTCCGGACTGGACGCCGTAGATGTTGCCGGCGCCCGAGCTTTCGACTTCGATGTCGGGTTCGCCGCATCCGGTGCTGATTCCAGTGGTGACGGGGAATTTGCCGCCGAGCGGGGTTGCCGAGCCAGAACTGACGGCGAGACCGTAGATTTTGCCGTCAGCCGCGAGATAGAGGTGCCCAGTGGAACCGTTGTAGCCGAGGTGACAGCCAACGCCGAGCCCGCTGGATTTCGGGCCTTCCTTGCCGTATTCGCCGGTCACTTCAGTGTGTTCGCTGGCGAAGCTCTGCGAAACCGGGAGGACGAGGAGGAGGAGTAGGCCGACGGCAATCGCGGCACAGGCGATCGCCCGAGCCCCCCCAATCCTCGAAATAGATGCTGCCACTCCCTCTCCTTTTTTGGACCCGGCTGGGTCCGATCCCTGTGGATTTCCCTTTTTCGGACCCCGCTGAGGTCCGATCCCTGTGGACTTCCCGAAACCCTTTGGCGTGGCGTCAATGCGCTTTCCGATTGCTCGGGCGCACTGCGCAGCGTCAGCTCAAACTATTACACCAAGATGCCTACAGTTGCAAGGGGGAAAGCGAGATTCATCAATCGCACAGGGTGGGAGGCTCGGGAAAAATGGCTTTGACGCAGGGAAAAGTAGAGTTTAGGCTAGCGAGCGAACAAAAAAATCTGCGTATCTGAATTCGGGCGAAACCAGGTCCGTCGAACGGCAGGTTGAGGACCACCTCAGCGGACAGTTCAGGCGAGGAACCTCACTTGAACCCGCTTGGGCTTGGGTGAGTAGTGGATCGATTCCAGTGACCGCATGGGCGAGCGAGCACTT
Source organism: Solirubrobacterales bacterium (assembly GCA_049585815.1). GTDB lineage: Bacteria > Actinomycetota > Thermoleophilia > Solirubrobacterales > 70-9 > DATLSM01. Next base: position 33,391 of record JBAVAR010000011.1, on the reverse strand, counting down.
TGCGGCACGGGAGCTCGCCCACGTCGGGGCGATCCATCAACCCTCGACGCCTACAGCGAAAACGAGGCCAGGGCAGCATGGACCATCACGCCGACCCCAATTCGCCCCTATCGAAGGAGCACCTCGGAACTCCGCACCACCCCGGGAACCAGGAGCGGGACGGCGTAGCGGCGCAAACGAAGACGTGGCGGGCTTATCGCCAGGTGGCTGGGAGGGGGAAGAGGCAGAGCTGGAGAGGTAGGACAGGCCTGCCTACGAGCGACTGGCACCAAGGCCGGCCAAAGAGCTGGTTGTGCCTGGTCGGAAAGCCGGAAATCCCCTAAATTCAGGGGGATTAGACTTGGAGCTCGATCAGGAAGATTGAACTAACAGGCCTATCACTGGGGAGGAGCGAAACGAGCGGATGTCACGCGGGTTAGGGTCCGCCCCCGGAATGATCGCTACACCCTGGGGGGAGTCAGAAGAGCTGCGGGAACGAAGGCTTCCCCCGGGCCCCGGCACACCGCGGGAGAAGGTGGAGCGAAACCAGCGCGAGCGACTCTACGGGGCGATGGTGGCGTGCGTGGCAAAGAAGGGGTATGAGGGGACCACGGTCGCCGAGCTGACGGAGATCGCGGGAGTCTCGAGCAGGACCTTCTATGACCTGTTCGGGGATAAGAAGGGGTGCTTCCTGGCGACATTAGAAGCGATGATTGGCGCCGCGGTTGCCTACGCCGCAAAACGTGACGAGGAGGCGGCCGCGCGAAAGCAGAGGGCTGGCGGGAAAAGGACCGCGCCACTTGAGGAGGAAAACTGGGAGGTGCAGGCGCGCAGGGGGTTTGACTCCTTCGCGGAAATCGTGGTGCTGCAGCCGGCGGCGGCGCGGATGGCGCTGGTCGAGACGTTCGCCGCGGGACCAGAGGCACTGGCACCACTGCAAGCGGCGGCGAGGGGATTTGAGTGGTTGACGCGCCAGACGCTGGCCCAGTCGCCCGAGCGAGCGGGGATGCCGGATGAGATGATCACCGCCCACGTCGGGGCGATGCGCGAAATCACCAGCACCCGGCTGCGGGAAGGCCGCGAGGCAGAACTGCCAAAGCTGATGGGCGAGTTGTGGGAGCTGATGATCTCCTACCGACCTCCCCCGCATACCCTGCGCCTGACGGGGCGAGTGGCGAAGACCGGACCTGAGGAAAGCCTGGAGGCCCACGACCACGCGGAGCGGGCACTGCGAGCGTTCGCAATCGTGGCGGCGGAGAAAGGCTACGCGGCGACCACGGTCGATGAGGTCGTCAAGCGCGCAGGGATGTCGGCGACGACGTTCTACGCAAATTTCCGTGGCAAAGAGGACGCAATGATGGCGGCGATCGATAGCGCCGGAGCGCAGATGGTGGCGGTGGTGGTACCAGTATTTCGACGGGCGCCCGACTGGCCGCATGCGATGCGGGCAGGCTTCGGGGCACTGTTTAGCTTCCTGGCCTCCCGTCCGGCGCTGGCGCGTCTGGTGATCATGGAGGCCTACGCTGCGGGACCTGCGGCATTGGCAAGACGCTCCGAGGCACTGGCCTCTCTGAGAGGACTGATCGAGATCGGCTATGAGCGCTCGCCCGCGGCGGCCCCGATCGCGACGGAGGTAATCACGGGGGGCATTTACACGCTGGCCTACCGAAAGATCCAAAGTGAAGGCCCCGCGGCCCTTCCCCATCTCGCACCGATCTGCGCCTACATCGCCCTGTCGCCCTTCATCGGGCCAGAGGAAGCATGTGAGGTGGCCAATGGGGTCGGGCGGGGCGAGTAGCCACTCGCGCAATGGGGCGGCGCCGCCCAGCGCGCTCAGTTCAGAGCCGGGCGATGACGACCATCCCGACAACGCCGCCGGCGGCGATCAGGGACAGAGCCATATTTTCTCTGCCGCGGCTGCTCAGGATGTACTCGATGAAATTGTCAAGGCGATAGCGTTCCATGTGATTTTTGTAACACAGTTAGCCGGTGCTCGATGCGGTGGCGCTCGCTTTCGCTCAGCGAATCGTTCCCCTCGTCGCCGTCGGGGGTTCTGCCATCGATGTCGGTGCAGTCGGAGGTGTCGGGCATTGAGTCCCCGACACAGCTCTGCGGGCCGCGCGAAAACCGATGCCGCAGCCCCATTCCAAGCGGAAGCAGTTGGTCAGAATTGAGTCCCGCCTGGGTGGTGTGGAATCCGAAGATGGCGTTTTGCCCTGGCGTGAGGTCGGATACGACTCCCTCCTTCGATCGTGGACACAGATGGGACCAGCGCCCTCGCCGCGCCGGCGCAACTGCGTCGGGACGCTAACCGCAGGAGGCCGAGCGCCCAATAGCCAGTGTCGCATCGCCTCTCCTTCTTATGCCCCTGCTCTGCAACCCGGAAGGGTGATTGGCACTCGACGGCAAATACTGTGGCTTGCGGGCGCTACTCAGGGCGTGGCGGAAGTTGCTGCACAGCCCAGCTATTGCCATCGGGGTCGCTGAAGTAAATGAACTTGCCCCAGGCGAACTCCTGAACATCACCAACCTCGACCCCGCGCCGGAGGAGCTCTGCGCGGGCGGTGTCGACGTCGGCGACGACCAGCTGCAGGCCTTCGACCGAGCCTGGCGCCATCGTCGAGAGGCCGGTTCCGATCGCGATCGAGCATGGCGACCCTGGAGGGGTCAGCTGAACGAAGCGAACCCCACCGCCGACATCGGCGTCGATATCGGCACTGAAACCGGCTTTCTCGGTGTAGAAGGCCTTAGCTCGGTCGACGTCGGAAACGGGGACCTGCACCAATTCGAGTCGCCAGTCCACGCCGCGGGGAGTTTAGCCGGAACCGGCCTCACCACCTCGCTGCTCTGTCCCGGCCCCAGCGTCGCGAACCCGCCCCAACGCAGGCAGAGGCGCGCCCCTGAGGGTTATTGGATCGCTATTCGTAGGTGAAGTAGATCCGGGAAATGCTCTTCTTGCAGGTGAAGGAGATCGGCGGCATGCCCTCAGTCGACTCCCCATGGCAGTGAAAACCGTCGTGGGTCCAGCTGAAGCTGTTCTTGTTCTTGATTGCGTACTTCGCGACCTTGAGCGCCTTCTTGCAGCTCGAACCACTCTCGGCCAGATCGCTGATGTGGTGCGGCGCCGAGCTGCAGTTTGTCGCCGTTGTTTCTTCTGCTTCTTCTGCCGCGGCACCCGCAGGCAAGGTCCCAACCACGGCGAGCACAAGGATCGCGGCAATCGCCCAGATCGAGGGCCTCCGGAGGTTGTTCCTCGCAGTTAACTTTTCAATGGATCGCATCAAACCCCTCCCGAGCGCCACTTTCACGGTCTCTGTTAATCGGAATCTACATCTAAACTGAACCCAGCCCCACCCAAATCTCCCAGAGTAGGAATGTGCTCGGTGCCGAGACTCGCAGGACTTTCCGCTCTGGTCAGTAGTTCGCAACCTCACCCAGCGGCCAAATACGGATGCCCATCCGGCGCCCGCGTGGAAACTTCCAGTGGATGGATCCGATCCCCCCACCACAGAGACCAGCGCTGGGAGCGCTCATCGATCTCACCGGCCTCAACGCGATCATCACCGGCGCGGCGATGGGGATCGGCCTTGGCATCGCCCGCCGCCTGCACGAGGCTGGCGCGAGCGTCGTCATCGCAGATCTGGATCTGTTGGCCGCCGAGGACGCGGCCGAAACCCTGCAGGCCCAGCGAGCCCACAGCGCTCTCGCGGTTCATGCTGACATCAGCAATCCGGAAAGCGTCGAGCGCATGGTGCACGACGCGGTCGATGTCTTCGGCGCTGTGGAGATCCTCGTCAACAACGCGGGGATCTACCCGATGGTGCCCTTGGGCGAGCTCGATCTGAAGACGTTCCAACGAGTGATCGACGTCAATCTGACGGGGCTGTTCCTGTGCACGAAAGCCGTCTCGACGCAGATGATCACCCAGGGAAGGGGCGGTCGGATCATCAACGTCACCTCGATCGACGCGTTGCATCCCTCGATGGTCGGCCTAGCCCCATATGACGCCTCCAAGCACGGTGCCTGGGGCTTCACCAAAAACGTCGCCCTGGAGCTCGCACCCCATGGCATCTCGGTCAATGCGATCGCGCCGGGTGGGATCAAGACACCCGGCGCTGGAGATATGGACCAGGCGAACCTGGAGGGCTTTGAGGCGATGATCCCGATGGGGCGCATGGGTGAGGCTGATGACATCGGACGGGTGGCGCTGTTCCTTGCCTGCGAGCTCTCCAACTACATGACCGGTGCGCAGATCGTCGTTGATGGCGGGCGGTTGCTGGAATAGCGGCTTCGCCAACCGACCTGTCAAGCGCTAGAGCTTCACATCGGAGCTCGCGACCCGCCTACACTGGCTCCATGTCGACGGTAGCTGACTCGGTGGAGGCACTCGGGTTTCGTTTTATCGATGGGTTCAATTCACGCGACGCGGAGGCTCTCATAGCGCTGGCGGATCCGGCCATCGAGTTCCACCCCACGTCACTGGCAGGGGAGGACCGCATCTATCACGGACATGACGGCCTGCGACGCTGGGTCAGGGATCTCGACGTTTCAGCAATCAAACATCAGGTCCGGGTGCGTGAAGTGCGGGTCCTGGATCGGGCTCGGTTCCTTGTCCTCTCCGAAGTGCTGATGGGCGAGGACGTCCTATCCCCCTCGGCGATGCTCGCCCGCCTAGGGGACCGTGGCGGAATCCTCGAGGCACGCGCCTACCTGACCGATGAGCAGATGCTGGAGAGGGTCGGCTTGATGCCCGAGCGGTCCCCAGATGGCTGATAGCGCGACCGCAGTCCGCTGGGTCTGCACCTCATGTGGATACATCTATGACCCGACACATGGGGATCCAGATGGTGGCATCCCATCTGGGACACTGTTTGAGGATATCCCCGACACCTGGTTTTGCCCAGTGTGCGGGGCCCGCAAGGGTGACTTCGAGCCGGAGACGTGATCCTCGATTCGGGGTTGTATATCTGAGAAGTGCTCGAGCCAAGCTGGAGGCAGTCCGACCGGTCTTCTTCGCGATGGAAACATCGCCCTACCCCTCAACCGGGCGTATCGATCCAGCGAACGATGCGCCCCTCGCGCAGCTCGTGGAATGCGGGGGGTGAAGGCGGGGGATCCTGAGATAGGCAGGCCATCACCGCAGCTGGCCCGTGCAGGTGCTCCTCGATCGCCGTCGTCCAATGAACCTCGGGGTGCAGCAGCCGCCGCAGTCGCGACCAGTTGCGACGCTCAATCGTGTCGAGCACATCGCAGACTGCGGGCACCTGCTCAGCCACGCCCGCTGGGTCCTGGATTGAAGGTCACGATCACCATGGAGATCGTGACATGAAGACGCCACCCCATCGTATTCAGCGGCGCGGGGACCAGGTGCGCCGCGGGCACCGCGGGGAGGGGACGGCGATCTGCAGGCGCTGAGCTTCTAATCGAATCTTTACCCAATTTTGACCAGCCGCCAAGCTTCAGCCGAAAAGCTGCCGGAGTCACCACAACGAAGGAGGCACCATGCCCCAGATCCTCGTAGTGACCGACCCTCCGGAGGAGGCGGCAAGCACAGTCGTGTATCGAGAGCGGGTTGCCCTCACCGATCTCGAGTCGGAGCACTTCTCAGGCCAGCTGGTCGAGCGCGTCGGTTGGGCCGTGCTAGATGCCGATGAACTCGAGCATGGCGATCATCCAGCCGCTGGCAGAACGACAGCATGAGATGAGACCAAGCAGGCGCCCCGATCAAGAAGGGATGGCGAGGGCTGAGGTTCGGTGAAGGCTGCACTCGTGATCAGCTGGCGGCGCCGAGGCGATACATCCCGACCGCCTCTCAATTGGCTTTTGGTATCCACCGGTCGGGGTTCGAGCAATGGAGGGGGCGTCGAACTCGCCTTGTGTCGGTGCTAGGAGCCTAGGAGCGCGTGATCGCCAGCGATCCTCCATCTCGCCCCTCACCTAGCCATTCCAGGGAATGAGGTCGAGAATGTCGGTTAACTCCTCGGTGTCGAGGGAGACCGACGCCGCCTCGCGGGCTTGTGGCGTCGCGTTTAATGCAATCGAGAAACCGACCGCCCTAAAGAGCGGGATGTCTGATCGGGAGTCGCCAATTGCGATGCACTCGGACAGGTCGACGCCACTGGCCTCGCAGTGGGCGACAACGAACTCCAACTTGTCCCTCTCATCGCAGTGGCAGCTGACCTCGCCGGTTGGAATATCGCCGAGACCAAGCTCAATCTCCGTCCCCGAAACGGCGGCAAATCCGTGGCGCCCACCGAACTCCCGCGCCGCGAAGCTCCACGTCACCGTACCCAACAGGGACTCGATACCCCGATCGCCCAGGGCGGTAAGGGTGGCATTGATGCCCGCAATGCATGGGATGTCGATGAGCTTTGAGACGATGTCTTGGAGGGGAACACCGCGGAAGCTACGCGCCTGTTCGGAGGCGACCATTGCGTTGGATATCTCGCCTGATGCATAGCCTTGCTCGAGCTCAGCTATTGGCCCGCTCTCGCCGAAGCGGTCAGCCAAATGCCGACTCACGGTAGTGCCGCGGACCAGGGTGCCGTCGAGGTCGAAACTGGCGATCCGCCACCGGCATGATTCAGAAGCCACCATCGGTGCGCCACAGCTTGACCGATCGGGCGGAGATCGTGAGCTAGCCTCTCAGCCATGCCTTCAGCAGAGGCACCACTGAGCGGAAGATGCCTGTGTGGCAGAGTTCGCTTCCAGGTTACGGCGCCGTTTGAGACCGCTGGTTATTGCCATTGCAAGCGCTGCCAGCGACGAAGCGGGACGACCTCAACGTTGAATGCGCGCGTCCCGGCAGAGGGGTTTGAGATCGTCGCAGGGGCTGAGGCGATCCACACCTTTCGTCCACCGGACGGCCAACCCAAGTCCTTCTGCGTTCACTGCGGCGGGCAGCTTTTCAGTGGTGACCCCGAACTGGATCAGGTAGTTGGAGTACGGCTGGGTGCAGTGGAGGGAGACCCCGAAATTCAGCCGTCCTGGCGCCAGTGGGTATCCTCAGCTCCGCACTGGGACGCGATCCCCAATGACGGCCTTCAACGCTTCGAGAAGAGTAGGCCCTCAGCCACCGGGAGCCATCGGTGAACTGATCCAAGGGGGGGCTGAGCGGGATTCGAGGATCGGTCGCTACCGGCCGCCGCAGGCGTCGATGCCTGTGGGCGGACGCTGGGGGGTGCACCGCGACGATGTGAGCGGAACATCGGCGCTTTCCGGTGGCTTGGCCGAGTCTGGCCAACCGATCGGCGCTGTTGCGACCCAGAGTGAGGACTCTCGTGGCGCTTGGGGCGCGGGCAAGGTCGCTGACCGAGCGCCCTGCTTTGCGCGCCCCATCGCGACGACTCCATCCCCGCGTGCATCCAATTAAGAAGAGCCCCGTACGTACCTCTCTCTCTCTCGAGGTTCACGGGAACGTCGTTGGTCGAATCCTCGGGCTTTTGGAATATCTGAGTGTAGGAACCACTCCCTTTGCGAGGAGCTCGCCGAGCAGCTCACCCGATGGCAGACCTGAGCAGGTCGGGGCAAGGCGGCACACCGCTCCTCTTGCGCCAAGGGATGCGCGATGCCGATACTCGGGAATAGGGCGTTACTGCATTGGATGGGAAGCACTGCTCACAATCTGACCCGGTGACTTGACACCGCCGGGGTGCTAGGCGATCACATCAGCGACCCCAGCTCTGGGTGCAATAGGATTGCGCCATGCCGTTCACTCTGAGGAACCTCAAGGAGGACTTGGAGGACGTGGGCTCCAAGTTCAACGGCGCACCGGACCTAGAATTTCGCCTGGCGACCGAGGCGCTCGAGCTCGAGAAATCCGGCTTGGGCTACCAGCGCGTCCCGCCCGGCTATCGCTTTCCGTATGGCCACACCCACAAAGAGCAGGAGGAGGTGTACGTGGTCCTAAGCGGGGGCGGGCGGATGAAACTCGACGAAGAGATTGTCGAGGTAAAGAAATGGGACGCCGTGCGCGTGCCGGCCGGTACCTGGCGCGGCTACGAGGCCGGACAGGAGGGCCTCGAGATCCTCGTAATCGGCGCGCCCAGTCTGGGCGAGGCTCGGCGCGATGACGTCAATGGCCAGCGCGACTGGTGGGCTGACTGACGGCTAGCAACAACCGCCTCCGAGAAGGCTTTTGTCAACCACCGAAGCGACCGTTTCCTGGGGCCCGACCTGCCGTCGCCGAACCGTCACCAGCGTGACTCGGTGATCTTGAGCGGCCCGGCGCCCTCAAGCGCCAGCAAAGGCACCGCGAAGATTGTCGCCAAACTCCAAGCTGCACCTAGAAGCCAAGACGCGAGGCCCGGCGCCGGGAATTCGTGAGGCGATCTGCTCCAGGATTGACTCACTCCCGCCGCCAGCAGCGACCACTGCACGCTCCGGCCCACCCACTTCCAAGAGATGTCGAGCGCTTCGCGGATGCCGATCGGTCGGCCGTCAATGCTTGCCGCGGCTGCACCGGCTAGGGCGACGTTGAAGAAGACGCTGAGGAAGGTCATCGGGTAGATGGCGCTGGCGGCCGCCAGCGTAATGTCGCCCCGCGAATCGGCCGGTGAGCTGAAGTAGCCGGAAAGTAAAAGATGGCGGCAGCTCCTGCCAACGCGCAACCTGCACCCATCAACGCGATCGAAACCATCGCTGGGTCCCGCCGGATCACTCGCCACGAGTCCTTCGTCAGACGCCAACCCCGAACCAACTTTCCCTCGGTGGGAGTATCGCTGCCTTGAGGCTAGCCAGCCTCCATGCCAACCCGTGATCGGCAGCTCAGCGCGAAAAGTTAGGGGAGTCCCGACGGGCTCAGCGACTCTCCGAATGCGCCCCCCTCTACCACGTATCGACGAATCTGCGCAAGCGCGCAGGCTCGGCCCCCTGCGCAGCCGCTCCGAGCGTTGAGGCGATCAGAGACCGCGTCTCCGTTGGATCGATGACGTCATCGATCTCGAATAAGGCTGCGGCGTTCAGTGCCTGTGCGTTTCGCTCTGCTGCCTCAGTGAGGTCGCGGATCCGCTGCTCGCGCTCCCCCTCGTCAGCGATGGCATCAAGCTCCTTGCGGAGCGCCAGTCTGACCGCACCCTCCAGGCCCATCGGGCCGAGATGAGCCGTCGGCCAGGCCAGGGTGAGAAGCGGCTCATGCAGGCTGCCCCCCACCATTGCCTGGGCGCCGAGGCCATAGCCCCGCCGCAGAATTACGGCGACGAGTGGGACACGAAGCGCCGCCCCGGCGACCAGAAGTCGCGATGCGTGCCGCACCAAGCCAGTCGCCTCCGCCTCAGGGCCCACCATCATTCCTGGTGTATCGACCAAGGAAACCATGGGCAGTCCAAATGCGTCGCATAGCTGCATAAACCTGGCGGCCTTATCGGCGGCGTCGCTGGTTACCGCTCCCGCCATGTGACGGGTGTCGTTTGCGATCAAACCAAGCGGGCGTCCCTCGATCCGCGCGAGCGCGGTGACCATCTCTGGCGCAAAGCGCTCCCGCAAGAAGGTGACCGATTCATGGTCGGCAAGCGTTTCGATGATCGGTTGCACCGCGTAGGCGCGTCGTTGGCGTTCAGGGACGAGTTCCCGGAGGTAGTTTTGGTCGGGCGTGTGCGTTGTTTCCGTAGCGCCCTGGAAGTAGGCCAGCAATCGCTTCGTAACCGCCGTGGCGGCCTGCTCGTTGACGACGGCTACGTCTATGACCCCGTTGCGCGCTTGCATTTCGAGTGGCCCAACCTCATCGGGATGGACCTTGCCCAGGCCCCCTCCCTCGATCATGGCGGGGCCTCCCATGCCCAGCGAGACGTTCTCCGTTGCCACAATCAGGTCCGCACATCCGGCGATCACAGCGTTTCCCGCGAAGCAGCGACCCGCAACAACAGCGATGCGGGGCACGCGGCCCGAAAGCCCGGCCCAGAGCGCAAAGGCTCTGGTGTCAAGTGCGGAGACGACGGGATAGTCCGAGTCGCCCGGTCGCCCCCCGCCGCCCTCGGCGAAGAAGACCGTCGGTAGCCGCATGCGATCGATCAGCTCGAAGAGCCGATCCTTCTTCCGATGGCCCAGCACACCCTGAGTCCCAGCCAAGACGGTGTAGTCGTAGGCAAGCACAGCGCAGGCGCAGTCCTCTCCGAAAAGGTGTCCATTGACGCGAGCCGTACCAGCCACGAGGCCATCCGCCGGGGTGCGCTCGACTAGTTCCTGGAGATCGCGGCGCGCTCGCTGACCAGCGATCGCAAACCTTCCGTACTCGACGAAGGACCCGGGGTCGACGAGATCGGCGATGTTTTCCCGTGCCGTCCGTGCACCTCTCTCATGGCGGCGTTCGACTGCATCCGGCCGTGCCTCATCCTGGGTCAACTTGCGACGCTCCAATACCTCCGCAAGATCGTCCCGCTCAATGCTCTCTCCGCCCTGCATCGCCGAGATGTTCCCAGAAGGCGTCTCTTTTGGGCCTCGCTCCGATCCGCGGCAGCTAACTCGAAACACGCAAAGGCCGTTTCTCTATAGCGGGCGAAGATCCATCTCTCGCTACCGCCGGCGGGTAATGGCTTGGGCCACGACTCCGACCCGCCTCTGCCCGCCTTTGCTCGGCGCAACCTGCCAATGGGGCGACCCCCGGCAAATTTGACACGTTCAGATGCCTGACTACCCTTATCCCGTGAGGCCAAGAGTCGACTGCTGCGCAGTCTAGGTCACCGTCGCCCTCCTGCTCTTCCTTGCCCCTGCTTCAGCATCTGCGACAACTGGCTCGATCGAAGGTGTCGTCGTAGCACCAGACCTCTCAGCCGCTGCGGTCCAGAATCTCTCCGTTTCATACAACGAATGCCCTGCGGGCGAACCGGGTTTGCGCGTGGTCGGCGACCGCCACCCTTGCGCCCCCACCTCCGCAGCGAACCTCCTGTCCCCCAGTTTGGTTATGGCTCTTGGAAGTCGCGGGGCATCCTCCGAATATGCCACCACCGCCTCCTGGCTGGCACCCCGAACGCTGCATCTGGAGCCTTGAATCGATTGGGAATGGATCTGCCCAGAGCGGTCCCCTTCACCTCGCCCTTGAAGGTGTCAACGATTATTGAATCTGTCTTTACGCGAGCCATTTCACCGCAGCCAAAACCGATTCGAATTCCCGCCCGGCCCCACCCGCCTCCACGGCTGCCCTGGAATCTCCTGATTATCTCCTCTCCGAACAGGACTTGCACGTCGATGTCGTGCCGCCAGTCGAAGATCCGACTCCGACGTCGCCTATCGGATTGCGGTGCAAGAGGGGCCGCATACGGGTCAAAGTTCACGGCAAAACGCGATGTAAAGTGCGCCACCGTCGTCGCCTCCATAGCCGGTAGTCGAACGAAGTTCGGGAGCTTTTTAGGGCATTACGTAAGACGGGCCTCCTGATCAGAGGGCTACCGAGGAGGGCTACTGAGCCCAATCAGCGTGATCCAGCCGTTAGGACTCTTCATGCTGCCCTCCCGGACGCGGCGGGCCGCGATATATCTTGACAGCCGTGAACTGGGGCCTCGCGACGCTCGGACTTACGCTGCTGCTCCTCGCCGGGGTCTCGCAACGATTGTCGACCTCGCCGATCACGCCAGCGATGGTGGTGGTGGCGGTCGGCGTTCTCGTCGGCCCACTGGTGCTCAATGACCTCACATTGGGACCAACCAGCTCAACGGTGCGAAAGCTTGCCGAAGCAACGCTTGCGGTGGTGCTGTTCTCGGATGCATCCCGCATCAATTTGCGCGCACTGCGGCGCGAAGCATCACTCCCTGGTCGATTACTTGGGGTCGGATTGCCGCTGACCATCGTCCTTGGCGCAGCCGTTGCACTCATCCTCTTTCGCTCGTTTTCACTCAGCGAGGCTTTGATTCTCGGTGTGATCCTCGCGCCGACCGATGCCGGTCTCGGCAGCGCGGTTGTCACAGATACGAGGCTCCCCCAGCGTGTGCGCCAGTCGCTCAACGTCGAGAGTGGCCTCAATGACGGGATCTGTGTGCCGCTGCTGTTGATCGTCCTCGCCACGTCCTCTGGCGGGCCACCTCACGCCGCACAGGTGATTGGCAAGGAGATCGGATATGGGTTGATCGGGGGTTTCATGGCGGCAGCACTCGCTGCCTGGATCGTGGTTGCCGCCGGCGCAAGGCGCCTGATCGAGGATTCATGGCGTCAGATCATCCCGGTGGCCGCGGCCGTCCTTGCTTACGGGATCGCGGAGGCTTTTGGCGGATCGGGCTTCATTGCCGCCTTCACGGCGGGCGCTTTGTTTGGCCTGTTTGCCCACCACGACGTCGATCGGATGATGCGTTTTACCGAGGAGAGTGGTGCAATGCTGGACACCATCACATTCCTGGTCTTCGGTGCCGTTCTGCTTGGCCCGATGCTTGAGCATGTCAGTTGGCAGATCGTGCTGTACGCGTTGCTGAGTCTCACCGTCGTGCGGATGGTGCCGGTGGCGATCTCGTTGTGGGGCACTCATGCGCAGAGAGCGACAGTGGCATTCATCGGCTGGTTTGGCCCACGCGGGCTCGCATCGATCGTCTTCGCGGTTATCGTCGAGGACACATATCGGGCCCAAGGGGACACACTACTCACGGCCACCTACTTGACGGTCGGTCTTTCGGTTTTTCTCCATGGGCTCTCTGCTTCGCCACTGGTGGGTCGCTACAGCAGATGGTGTCAAGCTGTCGCGGGGAAACGTCGCCCGCCAATGGAGGGTGCACCAGCGCACCAGGACCGTCCTCGAGGTCCGACCGCGGCTCCGGTCAGCTGATGACTAGAATTGCAATGCGAACGGCCGGGCCGACACTCCGGGCCGTCGTCTTCAAGTCCCTTTGTTTATCCGGGGGAAGTGGTTAGGATCGGGCGGAGAAGGTAATGGGGCAACGAATCGCTCTCAAGACGGCGCTCGTGATGGGAACACTGGCCCTGCTCCCCGCCGGCACGGCAGCGGCAGCGCCGACAGTCGTGGTTCAGAACGGAAACGACTCTGGGGCGGGCTCGCTGCGCAAAGCGATCGAAGAAGTCGACCCCGGCGGGACAATCGTGATCCCCGCCTCGGTCGGCGAGATCTCACTGACCAGCGGTCAGCTGGAAATCTTCAACTCACTGACGATCGAAGGGGCCGGGGCCGGGCAGACGACGATCAGCGCAGGACGTCACTCGCGGGTGATCATCATCAACGGCTCCCCGACCGTGACGATCGAGGGTGTGCAGATCGCCGAAGGGAAACTCGACTTCCCGGGACAGGAAGCCGCCGGCGCCGGGATCGATCAGAGGGGCGGCAACCTGACTGTTGCCAACTCCCTGTTCGACGAGAACGAAATCGAAACCGGCTCCACCGGCTTTCCATATGGGGCGGGCATCGCGTCCTCCGGCGCCACCAGTCTCACCCTCCGTGACACGGTCGTTTCCGACAACCGAATTCACGGGCTCCACAACTGGGGCGCCGGTGTAAATGTGGAAGGTGCGAACCTGACGATCGAAGGCGGTTCGATCAAAGGGAACACGTCGGAAGGTTTCAGCATGTTCGGCGGCGGCCTCTACTTCGACGGCACGAAGGCCTCTATCTCACACGTCGCGATCACGGGCAACGAAGTCCGCCCGATCGGCAACGTGATGATCCTCGGGGAAGGCGCCGGACTGGAGATCCTGGGTGGTACCGACGACACGATCGAAGGCGCCACCATCGCCAGAAACCGCGCGTTTATGAACGAACCGACCGCCGAAGAACACATCGGCCTTTACGGGGGTGGAGCCTTGATCGCCGGGACGGGGACGGCGATCATCAACACCACGATCGCCGACAATTCCATCACCGAGAACGTAAAAGAAGGGGTGGCGCTCGGCGGAGGTCTTGACACCGGCGGGACTGCAACTATCGTCAACTCGACCTTGGTCGGCAATGCGGTCGATGGCGAAGGGACGACGCTGACAACGGAAGGCGGCGACCTCTACGCCGGTGGACGGGTCGAAGCCGAGAACTCGCTCTTCGCCGAAGGCACCGTCCGCGGGGGCGGTCAGAACTGCGCGATCCCTCATCCCGGCGGCGAACTCATCTCGCTCGGCCACAACATCGACAGCCTGACCCAATGCGATTTCGACGGACCTGGAGATCAGGTCGAAACCGATCCGAAGGTCGGGCCCCTTGCCGAAAACGGCGGGCCGGTGGAGACGGCGGCTCTGCAGCAGGGCAGTCCGGCGATCGACGCCGGGGGCGCGGCGGGCTGCCCCGCCACCGACGGCCGGGGAGTGCTGCGGCCGGCCGGCGCGGCCTGTGACATTGGTGCCTTCGAGGTGGCAACACCGAGCGCGACCACCGAAGCGGCAAGCGCGGTTGGCATGAACGGCGCGAGTCTGGCCGGAGCGGCGACCAACCCAGATTTGGCGCCCGGCAGCGTCAGCTTCGAATATGGACCGACCACCGCCTACGGCTCGAAGACCCCTGCCAAGCCGATCGAAGCAACCACCCGCGGGGTCCACTTCGCCGCGGCAATCGCAGGACTCACTGCGGGAACGACCTACCATTTTCGCGTGGTGGTGACGAACGGGACCGGGACCGCGTTCGGCGCCGACCGGACCATCACGACTACGTCCGCTCCCGGCGGCCTCGAGCATCCTTACCTGACGTTCAAGCACCTCGGCCGCCTGGAGTTCAAGGTCCATTGCATCACGGCGCCGTGCCACGGCAGGCTGATCGCGACGGCCCGCTCAGGCAAGCGGGCCGTGATCGTCGCCCATGCAAATCTGACACTCCAGACCGGCGCCGCCGAGAAGGTGACCCTGAAGCTGACCCGCGCCGGGAAGCGGCTCCAGGCGCTACCAGGGAGACTGTTGGTCCTCGTCAAGGCCACGCTCGGCGGCGACGAACCCCGGGTGTCGAAGGCGCTCCGCCTCAACCTTCCTTAGCGCCCCCTCGCTTCGACCGCAGGTTTTCCACTGCCTGTGGAGGCGAGGTTCGAGTTCCTCGATCAGCCACCGCCGCGGCGATCCCGCGGACAGAGGTAGCGTGAAAGGAGGGTCACCGTCTCCGCAGCGTAGTCGGTGGGCTTGCGGCCGGATCGTGGATGGATCACGAGGCCGTGGGTAACCCCCTCGACGCTCTGAATGACGAGCTCCGCCGCAAGGCGCGGATCCGCAACATCGACCTCACGGCGACTGGAGAGCCACACCTCAACCGCCTCGACTGCGATTCGATAGGTGGCATCGAGTTGCTCCTGTAGAGCGGCAGGGCGAGGGCACTCCTCAAAGAGGACCCGGTGCAGGCGTGGTGAGTCGGCGTGTAACTCGACCATCGCGCCAAAAAGCAGTTCAAGGCCCTCGCGCACCGGTGGTGGATCGGCCACAAAGTCAACGACGAGCGGTGCGAGGAGCTGATTGCCCTGCTCCAGATGCCGCTCGGCCAACGCGAAGAGGATGGCGTCCTTGTTGGGAAAGTACTGGTAGAGCGACCCGATCGAGACGCCCGCTCGCTCCGCGATCCGATTTGTGGTCGCGCCCGCATAGCCCTGGCGCTCGAAAACCTGAGCCGCTGCCGCCAGGATGGCATCAAAGGTCTCTCGCGATCGAGCCTGCCTGGGCTCCTTCAAGGGCTTCAGGCGCTGTGCCACTTGCTCCGGCCCAGGCGATGCGAATGCGAGTTGTCAAACACGAATAATTACTCATAATACGCTCGGCGATGCGAATCACAGTGGGCACCGAACTTTCCATCCCGGCCGGGTGCGCGTACGAGCTGGCGCAGCGCCCCGCGACCATCCAGCATGTGCTGTGGCCCTGGCTGACCATCACCCCCGAGACGCAGGTGCCTGAGCGGATTGTCGAGGGCGCGTGCATTTCGCTGCATCTGCGCTGGCTGGGGATGATCCCTGGTTGGACGCATCAGATCCGCATTGAGCGCTTCACGCCTGAGGAGATCGTCTCGCACGAGTACGGTGGGCCAATCGCAGTGTGGAACCACCGGCTCACGTTCGCAGCGACCTCCCCCACGAGCTGTCGCTACACGGATACCGTCGAGATCCAAGCACGCAGGCGGGTGCTCACGCCCCTGGCGGCAATGTTCGCGGCGCTGATGTATCGCTATCGCCAAGCCCGTTGGCGGGCACTCGCGCGCGTGCTGGCCGCCTAGGCCGCCCGACAGCAGGCACCCGTCGGGGTGATCGGCGTGCTTGTCTCAAATGAAAGGATGATCGCTGGATCTCAGCGGAGGTCACCGATGGGGCGATCGGGCGGCGTCTCGCAAGCTCGCTCCCCAGAGGCCCAAGCGGATTTCCCGCTCGCGATCGAGATGAGTCCGTCACGATGGCCGCCGTCCCGCGCTCTGCCTGCGGGTGACCACCTCAAGGCTGGCAGGCGCACTGACACGCCTCCTCCTCCGGGGAAGTGGGCGCAGGGTGCCCCTAGCTCAAGCGGCAGCGCTAGCTGTCTGACGGATCAGGCTCTCGCCAGTTTCGGCGATCGAGTCTTCAATTGAGCGCGGTGCCCAGCCGAGCGTGTCCCTCGCCTTCTCCGAGGAGAGCTCGGTTCGCACGCCAAGCCCGCCGATGACGGATCGAATGTCGGAATCAAATAGCGCCATGCCCCGCACGAGGAGATCGGGGACGGTGCGAGTTGGCACCTTCGTGGCCGCGTCGCCAAGGCGCTCGCGAAGGACGGCGCCGATTTCGGTCATCCACAGGAACTTGGTGGCCGCGATGAAACGCTGGCCGCCGGCATCGGGAGCTGTCATTGCCGTGATCTCGAGGTCGGCGACGTCACGGACGTCGACCAGGCTGAAGCCCAGCCGCGGCATCCCAGGCATGCCATTCAGGAGTCGCGTCACGGCCTGCAAAGAAAAGGAGAGGTCGTCGTTCAGCACCGGTCCAATGATGGCGCCGGGGTTGATGACCGACAACCGCTCCTGCTCTCCCCGTTCGCGCACCAGATCCCATGCTGCCCGCTCGGCGATTGTCTTGGAGCGAACGTAGGGCGTCAGGCCGGGAGCATCAGGGTCGGTCCAATCATCCTCGTTGAGCGGCCTGGAGCCGGCTCCACCGCTGAGCCTGATCGCGGCAACCGAGGAGGTGAGGACGACTCGTTTTACTCCGGCATCGAGGCCCGCACGCAAAACCCGGAGGGTTCCCTCACGGGCGGGTACGATCAACTCGTCCGGGTCCTTTGGCTGCTTGGAGGGAAATGGGGAGGCGACATGCAGCACGTACTCGCAGCCCCCGACCGCCTCCCGCCAGCCTACGTCGCTGGTGAGGTCTGCGGCGAGCACCGTTAGGCGATCCGCGGGGTCCAACTCAGAGCCGACCGTGGCTCGCACGTCAGCCTCGCGAGAGAGGCTGCGGACCGTCGCTCTCACCCTGTAGCCGCGTTGCAGCAGTCCGATCACGCACCAGCCGCCGAGGAAGCCGGAGCCACCTGTGACCAGAACCGTCGTACCCCGATCGTCAGCCATCTTCCCTCGCAAGCCTAGACGAGGAGCGCGGTAGCACCCGACCCAAGACTTCATGGACCGATCCGCAGGGTGATCGGTGCAGCTGGACTCGTCATCCACAGCGCGACGGGAATTGCGGCTAGCCTAAGCGGCGGGCGGGGACCACGACCGCAATACAGAAAGAGACATGTGAATAGCTGGGATCTCAGGGCGCTTGATCTCAAACCTAGGCTTCCCGAAATACTCTCTTCGAGCGATGCGGCGCGCGCGATCGTGCTGGATTTGGCGGCCGGTGAGAGTCTTGCCGACCACGAGGTTCACGAGCGCGCATGGCTGATCGTGCTCGACGGCGAGGTTGAGTTCAAATCCACCGCCGGGGTTAGCGTTGGCGGCGGCGTGGGACTGTTGGTCGAGTTTGCGCCGGCAGAGCGTCACGAAATCGTCGCCTCCTCCAAGGCCCGCTTGTTGTTGCTGCTGACGCCATGGCCCGGCGAGGGCCATCCGGGGGCTATGACGATCCGGGAGAAGCTCTATTCCCGCCGCCATGCGGCCAAGCGTAATGGGTGAGATTTCCGGCCGCGCTGGCGCTGACGATTCTGGCGCCCGTATTCAGACCATAGGGCCAGCCCGCTCGTCTGCGCACAAACTTCTCGCTCTTCTGCAGTCTTCAGTTTCCTGAATTTGAGTTGGTGCCTTGCCGCATTCCAGCTGGAAGCTCTCTATTTCCATCCTTGCTAAACGAGCTATTCGCTAAGTTTTGGCCGGCCGGGCCCGTGGCCGACCGCCCCCTCTGAACCTTTTCGCTCCAGAGGCTCCGCCCGACCGCGAGTTCACCGATCCTTCCCCCCGGACTTCAGTGAGCATGGCACTTCACCGCTGGGGTTGAAAAAGATTGAGGTTTGGTTCTCCTGATGGGTAGGGAACTCAGACGAGGGCAGAGCCATCTCAGACGACCGCGCGGATGTCGAGCGCACTGCTACCGTCGCGATCATTGATGACCTCCCTGGAGCTCACCCGCGACAGCCCCGGGCACTACGTGCTCGGCGACCTCGGCTCCCTCCAGACCGAGCGGCGCTTCGGGGCGCTGATCGAGGCCGGTGGGGAGAACTGGAGACTGCGGCGAAAGCTCTTGGGTTTTGGTCAGGCAATCACCGCGGTCAACGCTGCGGACGGAAGTTTGGTGGCGAGCTACGTCCCGCGGGGGTTCCTGCGCCTTCGCGGTATCTACGGCGGCGAGCTGCGTCTGCCGCAACGGGCCCTGGACTGGCGCGCCAACCATCAGCTGGGCCGGATCTTCACGGTCTCTGAGGCGGGGGAAACCCTAGCGACGCTGGAGGCCCTCGCCGAGCCGACCCCGGTGCGTCTCGAGGCGGCCGGCGCCGGCAACCTGCCTCCCCTGCTCCTGCTCTTCTGCTGTCACATCGCCAAGCAGGCCGTCGACACTGCCCGGGTCGGCGCCGCCGTGGGTGCGGGGACGGCGGCGATCGGCGGGACGGCGGCGTAGCTCGCCGGCAGAGCCACTCGAGCGGGACCATTCCGCGCTCAGATGGCATTCAGCCAAATACGAGGGCCTACACGACGCAACAGCTGTCTGATGCCAGAATCCCAAGCCTGGACCCAGATCGAAGCGCCGGAGGCCCCAAGGTCCCCTCCCGCGACCTCTCCATCGCCGCCCCCACTGGCGCTTTCCCTCCTCAGCCAACCTCTCTCACTTTCCTGGGACGGGGCCCGGCGGTCGCGGCCTTTAATTCGACTTCCGCCAGCACCTCCCCCAGCTTCTCCCCCGCCCTCGACTTACATCCGCTCAGCCCCACCACCCGCTGTAGTTTTCAGCAAGCGTGATGCAAAGTAGCCCACCCGGCTTCGCATCGTGGACGCCGATTGGTGGCCGTTTTCCCCCAACAAGGGGGCCTGAGTGATTGCCTGGGCGACTCTCCTTCGCTCAGCCGGATCTGCTCGGCGTTAACACGATCACCGGAATGACCCTTTCGGTTTGCTTCTCGTACTCGGCGAACTGGGGGACCCGTTCGGTCTGGGTGCGAAAGAGGCGCTCTCGCTCCTCGCTGCCAGCCTCGCTGGCAACGACGTCGATCGTGTCGGTCCCGACCTCAATTGTAACGTTTGGGTTGGCCTTGAGGTTGTGGTACCAGTCAGGATTCGTCGGTGCTCCACCCTTGGAAGCAAACACCACATATCGGCCCCCGTCGACCTGATAGGCAAGCGGGTTGATGCGATCCTTGCCAGATCTTGCACCAGTATGGTGCAGCAGCAACAGCGGCATACCTTCGAACATGCCACCGACGATTCCTTCATTGGCGTGGAACTCCTCGATGATCTTGGCGTTAAAGTCTGCGGGCGAAGTGGACATCTTGCTCCTTCAGAATACGCATGGGTGATTTCCGAACTCTGGGCCAGTTTATTGAGCAGCCACATTGGGCGAAGGAAGCCGTCTTAAGGCACTGGATGCGGGGCGCGAAAAGATGAGAAGCTGGTCGAGTGGCCCGTGCGGGCGGACTGAGCGTCCCGGCCGAGGCGAACCCCGAGATTTAGCGGCAAGACTCTGGCGCCTTAGACCCTGCAGATCGCCGCGGCCAGGTCGTCCGATGGATCTAGATCTCCCCGAGTGTCTCAGAGGCGGACCCGGAATCCTTCAAGAAGACGAAAGCCCTCCCGAGGAGGTCTCTGGGTGGTAGTAGTACCGAGAGACATAGCGTGGGGATTCGCCTCACCACCACCATCGGATGGTCGAGCGAATTTCCGAGCCCGGCCCGTCCAAGCGTTACCTGCAAGGCAGGCTTGCGGCCGAATGCTCAAGATGGAAGCGTGAAAAGCAGCCTCAGCATTGGCCCCTACAACCGCGAATCCTGCTCCCGAGAACGTCCGCGAGCAGGTTGTCGAGGTGGCCGGCCTCTGGCACATGAAGAATCGGACCGCCGGATGAAACCTTCTTGGACCACCGGGAGTATGAACTGAGTTGTCGAGTGCCTCAACGCAGCCCGGCATCAGGAAGGCTTTCGCGCCCGCTGGATGCACCGCTTCCTCTGCGAAGGGTTCGCGATTTTGTGGCAGCGGGCGATCGCGGCCTTACGCCTGGCCTTCTTGATGCAATCGGCCCGCTTCCGGAGACTCTTCCTGCCCTTACCGGTGAACTTCTCCTCGCATTGTTCGATCGCCCGCTTCAGGCCGGAGCGGGATTTGGTCACCACGGGGACGATGACGGGAGGCAGCGAGGGCTTGGCGTTCGGATCGATTATCGTCAACCGGAACGGGCCCTCGATGCCTCTGGAGAGGCTGCTCACCTGGATCCAGTAGGTGGTGCCGGCTGCCGAGACGAAGCGCTCAATGGAGCCGGCCTGCTGGGCCAGATCACAGGCACCGGGTTCGTCTTCTCCGGATGGCACCACCCGGTTCATCGCCGCAAAGGTCGAGCCTGTATGGACCGATACAAAGTCAGACGTTTCCGAGCCGCAGGTGCTGATGTCGACCGGCCCGTTGAAGTTTGAGTCCCACCTGTACCAGACGGTCGCGATTGGTTCGTAGTTAAGGGCCGGGGAGGGCTCACCCATCTCGACGGTCGCGTCGGTGTTATTGCCGGCGATTGAGATCGGCAGGTCGGGGCCGATCGTAATCGCGTCGACGAAATTGTCGTTGAGTGGTCGGCTGACCTTGTGGATCTCGAGTTCAAACGGCCCGGTCCCATCGTTGAACGAGTCCCCGGCGATCGCGATCTCATACGTCGTGCCGGCGACCGCACTCAGTTCCACTTCACAGTAGGGCGATCGGCTCTGCGGTTCGGTCGCCACCACCAGCGAGGAAATCGATGTGCCGGTGAAGACCCCGAGCCTGGGCTGGTCGAGGCGGCAGGCGTTCAGCTTGACCCGCTCGCTGACGCTGGGCGTCCATTGATACCAGACAGAGTGGGAATCGTCGGTGAGACCGCTGATCGGCACGGCACTCTCGCCGGCCTCGATCGTCGCGAAGCTGTTATCGCCCTGGACGGCGAGCGGCAGCGTCGGCCCAATCACCGTCGCGTCGGCGAGGTCATCGTTGGTCGGCGGCGGCGCATTGCGCAATCCGAGCGTAAAGGTCCCTTCACCGCGAATGCTGCCGCTAAATGCGATCTTGTATTCGCTCCCCGAGGTGACTGGGAACTCGACGGTGCAGTTGCTGGTCTGTACGACTTCGGTCAGCGTGCCGAGGGAGGTGCCGGAGTAGACGCCTATCGTCTTATTTGCTGCTGATCCCGGCTGGGTTTCGAAGGGACAGCCGCTGAGCTGGACGTGGCCGGTTATCGGCGAGGTCCAGGAGTACCAGACCGAACGCGAGTTTTCGAATCCGCCAAGGGCGGCCGGCTCGCCGCTCTCCCAGGTGGCGTCGATGGTGGTACCGCTAACCGAAACTGGCAGGGTGGTGCCGAGGTTCTGGGCAGAGGCGAAGTTGTCGTTGGCGGGGGGCTGGGGGGTGCGCAGGGTGAAGGTGAATTTGCCCTGTGCGTGCAGGAAGTCGACCTGGATCTTGTAGGTGGTCGCGGCGATTGCGCTGAACTCGAGCTTGCACGGGCCGGCGATGTCGGCGACCTTGGTCAGGCTGGAGAACGTGGTCCCGCCGGTGTAGACGCCGATGCCGAAAGTGGCGCTTCCCCCGGTGAAGCCGGATGAGCAGAGGTCAACGATTGCGGCAGTGGAGGTCGACGGAGTCCACTGGAACCAGACAGACTCGGTGGCCGGGTTGCCGTAGACGGTCTCGCCCGATTCCCCGGTGGCGCCAACCGAACTTGCGGCGACCGAGACGGGCAGCCCCGGACCGACCGTCTGGGCGTTGACGATGTCGTCGTTTGCTGGCGCCGCGCCCGCAGGCGTCGCCAGTGCCAGTGCTCCGAGCAGGGTGGCGACCACCGCTATTGCCGTCGTGAAGCCTATCCTCAAAACAACCTTCCTGTCCGGGCTCAGCCTAACCGAATAAGGGATAGATCATGCGGATCCACTCCCTGGCCCTGCTCCGGCCACTCGAGGGTATATGTCCTGGCCACGGTGATCGCGCCTCACAGCTTGCCCCCCCTTGGCGAAGCCGCCGCGGAAATTGAGGAGGATCCCCCCTCCATCCCGCACCCCGGCAACCCTCGGCGATCCACTCCAAGAGGGCCAGCCTGGGCTCAGCCGACGTCTTTCGGTGGGCCACCGCCAAGCTCTATCGCGCCGAACACCGGGTGCCAACCTCGATCCCCGTACTCGATCACCCCGACAAGCGCGATACCGCCGGGGATCGGGGTCAAGTCCAGGTCGCCTTGCTCGCGACGAATCGGCTGACCCCCTCTAGCCAAGAGCACCCGCCAAGTTTCCGGTCAGCGGCCATCCGGCCGAGAAGGCGGTCACGAGGCCTGGGCCCCGCGCACGCATGGACCGAGCCGCGCGCCCTCGCGGAGGAAGCGAAGGAGAGAAAGAGGACCGGTTCGCCCCAGCGTAAGGGCCGCGAACGACTGCCCGTCTGGATGCGTGCTCGCCACGAGTGGTTTGGCTCCGTTGAATGTGGCGCGGGTTGAGATGTCCTCGAACAGTGACCACCAAGAATGCCTCGTCTTAGAGGCGAGATGCTGCCCAAGAGGCTGGCCGAAGAAATCCATGAAGCCGGCCTTCTGACGCCAAACCGCCAGCAGTACCTGATACCCAAGAGCTGGGGCACTCCGCCGCCGAACCCGCAGCTCGCGCCGGAGCCAATGAATGGCATCGCCTTGGCGAAAACAAGGCCCGGCGCCGCCACCAGCAGGCGCCGGGCGGAGCGCGCCAGCGCCACGCCGACTTCGGTGAGGGAAATCGGTCAGGTGCGCGGCAAGGAAAACCCCACTGTCATGCCTGTCGTGGTGCAGAGCATCGCTAAGCCTTCCCAGATCGTCCACTCGATCCTGATGCGTTTTGGGACCTCACCCGAGAGAAAGCGCCTTCAGGGCAGCCGGATTTGCGCCGTGTGCCCCCGTCAACCCTGCTCCCGTCCGCCGTGCCCACGATGGCGCACCTTGTCGGCGTGAGTGAGGGTGTACGGCAACACGATTCGGTGGACGAGCTCGACGAGTCGCCAGATCGGCCGCGCCATCGTCCGCTCATAGCGGACGAGCGTGGTCCACAGCACAGTGGACTCCTGGACGATCACGATGTTGTGAGCGCCGATGAGGGTGGAGCGGGCCTCGAGGGTCACCGTGTCAGGGTGAGCATCGATCAGGTGCCAGCCGAGCACGTAGGTTGAGGATCGCTGAGGCGTGAGCCGCAACCTGAGAATCAGCCGCCAGCCTAGCAACAGGAACCAGCGGACAATCGTTGGGGCCCCCTCCCAGGTCGCGCGCGACCACTGCTCAGCGCTCATTGACCGAGCGTCAGCAGTTGCGAGCTCAAATGCGATCACCCGGTCAGCCCCAGCCAGATCCTCGCGCCTTCGAATCGCCTCGGGTACCGCGACGGTGCGAACATGCGATCGGCTCACAACGAGCATCTCCCTAACTCTGACGCATTGAATCCGGCGCTGGAGTAATCCCCGGCCAGCATCAGCGCCGGTGACCTTCGGGCGTTCAGTGCTGAGTCCCCCATTGTGTAGTTGTACTAGGCGGTCTCTCTGTAGCGTTGGTCTTCGTGGGGGCAAGGATCGCGGGCAGTTCGGGCGCGAGCCCGGGGAGGCGATCGGCTTCGCCGGCGCATACGCGGTCGGAGATATGGCCGATCGCCGGCGATGCGGCGCAGCTCCGACTTCCCAGGACCGGCGGCGCTTCCCACCCCAGCCAGGAGCGCGGCGAGACGCTCGTTGAGGCGGACACGGGCGGCCGCGACCGGGCAAGCGAGTTCTGTCAGCCGATCAATCACCTAACAACGAGGTATGGGTCGACCTGACGGACCGACGGGCTAGGCTCAGCGGTCATGTCGCTGACCGCCCTGACGACCGCGGAGATTTCGTTACCGACCGAGGCCGATGGCGCGCGCGTCAGCGACCGGATCGCTGTTCTGGCCGACACCGTCGACGCTGTCGGGTTGACCGACAATCACGCTGGGCAGCCGCGGATGTCGCCGCTGGCTGCGGTAGCCCTCGCGCGGGAGAAGGGGGTGGGGACAATCGTCCACGTTTCCTGCCGCGATCGCAACCGGCTTGCCCTGCAGTCCCAGGTCGTAGGCTCGGCGGCGCTCGGCGCTGAGGCGGTCCTCTGTATGCAGGGGGATCCGGTGCCTGGTATCGAACGTGTGGCCGACATGACGGCCACGCAGCTCATTGCGAGCGCGTCGGCATGGAGTGCTCCGCACCCGCTGGCGGTCGGGGCGGTCGTCAATCCCTTCGCCAAGGACGTCGACCGGGAGTTGCGGCTCCTGCGGCGCAAGATCGCCGCTGGAGCAACGTTCGTGCAGTCGCAGATGATCTTCGACCTGGGGCGCCTGGAAGCGTTCCTCTCAGCCGCCGAGGACACCCTTGCGGGCGTGCGGTTCTACGCCAGCGTCGCGCTTCTCCGCAGCGCACAAATGGCAGAGCGCGCCTGCGCGCTACCGGGGGTCGCGATTCCTCAGCGAGCCGTGGCGCAGATCAGTCGCGGCGGTGGCATCCACCTAGCGGGCGAATTGGCGGCGGGCCTTGCCAGTATCTCGCGCGTAGATGCGCTTCACGTCTTCCCGCTCGGAGGCGAGGCGGCTACACGCGAGGTCGCCGCGGAGTTCCGCCTCGCGCGAGGTCTCAGCGCCCAGCGCCCTGCAGGGACCGGTCCGTAACCGGACTCGACCGGGACCACGAACGGTCCCACGAGTGCATCGTGATCGCTGGCCTTCCGAGGCGCCGAAATGTTCAAGGTGTGCGCCTTCACTCACCATGAGCCGAGGCTCAAGACCCATTGCTGGGGCGATCGCTTACGTGCTTGGAGGAAAGCCTGTGGCCGTGTAGCTCTCGGTAACGCCCTTGTACGGGCCGAGGTTGGCATGCGTCGTGACTTTCCCCTTTACCTTGGTCGCGCTCACGAACTTTCCGGTCACAGTCTCGGTCCCCAGCTTTTTGTTGTCGATCGTGAGGATGTTGCCGCGCACCAAGAAGGTGCCTGACT
Organism: Solirubrobacterales bacterium; assembly: GCA_049585815.1. Taxonomy (GTDB): domain Bacteria; phylum Actinomycetota; class Thermoleophilia; order Solirubrobacterales; family 70-9; genus DATLSM01. Next base: position 7,967 of record JBAVAR010000011.1, on the reverse strand, counting down.
TGGCGACCTTGACGGAGTTTTTCGCAAGCGACCTGACCCCGCCAAAGCCGCCGCAGGTCTTAGCCTTGCACTTGAGCGCCAGCCCAGCCGAGAACTCGGTCAGCTTCTTGGCGCTCGCGGCTTTGAAGTAAACCGATGGGCTTGTGGTGCTCGGAGTGCTGTACGTGTATCCCGCTTTCGGCTGCGCAGCGAGCGCAATCCCAACGACCGCAAGCACCAGAACAAAACTCGACGCCAGAATTGAGGCCAACCTGAGCGGCATAAACCGTCCCCTTTTTTTGTGATGGACCGCAAGCACCTTGTGAGTAGCCTAGCGGCGATGACGGAAGGGCCGCCTAGCGGTTGCCGGAGAGTATCGCCAGCCAGTTACTCCCATTATTGGAGCGGGTTCTAAACCTAGGCGGATCCCGCCAAGTTGGGGCACCCGAAAGGCGGCAGGCAAATCGGCCACTTTTCACCCTTCGCGGCGGCCCCTTCGAAGCGCTGCACGGCCGGCCCACGGCTAGACACCGGTTGACCTTGGTATGCCTCCAACCCTGGTACTCGGCGATCTCGTTGTATGAGAAGCCGACCGCCTTGAGTGAACAGTGCGCTCGGAGGGCTTGAGGACGGCCAACCAAGGCATGAGCCTCTTCAACTTCCGCGACCAGCTGCTCTGTGGCGCTTGGAGCGCTTGGCCGGCAAGCCGGTCGACGTGTTGGCCACGGCAGCGATCCCAACATGGGCGTTTGAGGTTGAGGGTCGGCCACACCGGCGGCGGAGCCTCGCCGTCGGGATCAACGGCGCGGATGAGCGAGGCCAGCCCCTCGCTCAGCGCTTCGTCGCCGTCCTTGCGGCTGGCCGCATTTGCGGCGACGAAGATTCGGGGATCTCGATGAGATTCCATGGAACTCCGGAGGCGACTCACATCGACGATTCGACCACCGCAATGCGACACCGTACACTCGCGCGATGCTGCGCCGCTTGATCACTGCCGTCTTTGCATTTGTGCTACCCACCGGCACCGCGACCGCGACCGGCGCAACGCACAGGGTCTACGTCGAGCGCGACATCGTCAGCCAGGAACTCACCTACCGCCCCCACGCGATCGGCCTCTCCGCCGACGGCACCTTTGCGATCGCCGGTATCCGCTACCAGAGCTACGGCGGCGCGGTCGCCAACGCAAGGGCGCGGGCCTACGTCCGTGGCTGTAGTCCCGACTGCGCCCAGGGCAAGGTCTTCCGCCCCCGCGGCCGTGGGTCTCAGCGACGAGATCCCATGCCGGGGCGTGACGATCTACTCGCGGCTGCGCTATGTCCTGCAAGGGCCCTTGCCGCCCGGCTTCCGCCGCCGGGGGAGCGAGCCCCTACGCCCATTGGGCGAAAAAGGCTGCTGAGATAACCGTGGCCGACAGCGTCAGCTCCCCGTCAATGCCGCCTAAACTGGGCGAGGAGGAAGCAGCGGGTGCGCGAACCGGGGCGCTCGGGCGGATCGGCCTGCTGGTCCTCGCGCTCCTCTTCCAGATCGTCACCTTCATCGGGCTTTTCATCTTCATCCACATCCTGCGCGGGCACTATGGAGACTCGACCTACTCGACCGCCCAGCAGATCGACGCCGCCGTCCTCGGCCTGCCCGGCGTCCTCCTCGGCTTCGGCTTCCTCCTCGCTGCCCTCTACACGCTCTTTAGCGGTCGGCGCCGAGGACTCGCCTTCAGGTTGGCGCTGGCAAGTGCCGTAGTGCTTGCAGTCGCCTACGGCCTCGAGCTGGCGCTGAAGTAGTCGGCACTACCCTGGGCCCACAGCCAAACTGTCCCTGGGAGAAAATAAGACGCTATTGAGACGACGCAGTCGGGGTGAGATCGGGCTTGGAGCAAAGAAAAGGGGAAAGGGGGGTTGCTTTGCAGGCCCTTTTCTCGATAGCGGGGGCGGGATTCGTCTCTCGCTACCGCCCGCGGATCGTCGAGCGGATTTCCGCACCAAACCCCGTCTAGCCCGCGACTGCAGGTTTTGCGCGATGCCCAGGAGCCACGGAAACGCGGAGCCCTCGGCACCGTCCCTGAACGAGCCTCGCGAGAGCCAGGCGCGGGCGAATGTCTCGGCGGTGAGATCGGGGGCGTGGTCGCCGACTCTCGACCGGGCCCAGTTGTAGATCGCAGCGGCATGCCGGTCGTAGACCACCGCGAACGCTTCAGCGCGGCCTGCGCCGATCAGTTCAGCGTCTTGCGCCTTTGCGTAATTGGGTTCCACTGCTGATAAATCGCACTCGCGGCCTAAAATGTGTCAAGGATTGAGCGACGCCAAGACCGGCAAGACGGTGAATGTTGCGGTCCTCGAGTCAGCTGCGGGGTCAATTCTCTCGCCTCAGCCCCGGGCGGCAAGCTGATGGCTGCAGAATGGCGAGAATCAGTCAGCCGCCATGCCCAGGGCGCAGAAAGCTTTGCCGTTGGATAGGGGTTGACGAAACCCAGACAAGTTGCCGCGGGCGACCTGACGGCGGGGATAGCATCAGCACCATGAAGGAGGGGTCCGCAGGGTCCGCCACCGAGCGGGAAAAGCTCACGCTGTGGCAGCGGATGGGGCTTCGCAAGCTGCGGAGGGATGCCGGGCGCAAGCGCGGCGAACCGCTCCAGACCGAGGATTGGAGCGCCTACTACGGGATGGAAAACTCCATGATGATGCATGCGTTGCGGAGGTTCTGGCGCGCCCTGCCAAGCAGCCCCCGCTGTGGCCGCTGCGGCGCTCCCTTTGCTGGATTCGGCCGCTTCGTAGTAGGGCCGCTCGGCTACAGGCCCTCGCGCAAGAACCCGACCGTCTGTGCGGCCTGCGTCGAGACGTCGCCCCCCGGTGGGATGACCATGCGGGCCGGGATCCTCTTTGCCGACATTCGCGGCTTCACCTCCCAGAGCGAGTCCAGTGACCCCGAGGAGATGTCGCGGCTCCTACGCCGCTTCTACCGCTGTGCTGAGGACGTGCTGTTCCCTGACGCGATCATCGACAAGTTGATCGGCGATGAGGTGATGGCCCTCTACCTGCCGGACGTCCTGCGAAACGTCGAGCAGGACGATGTCTCGGCGCTGATGCTCGACCATGCCCGTGGACTGATGCAGGCTGTCGGCTACGGCAGCGAGGCCGGGCCCTTCGTCGAGATGGGCGTTGGGATGGACGTCGGCCAGGCGTTCGTCGGCAACATCGGCGAACGCGCCCTTTACGACTTCACCGCGGTAGGCGACGTCGTCAACACTGCCTCCCGCCTGCAGGGCCAGGCGGAGGGTGGCGAGATCATTCTCTCCGAGAACGTCGCGGCGGGCCTGCCGGAGCCGGTCGGCAGACGCGAGGAGCTGGCCCTGAAGGGGAAGAGCGAGCGTCAGGTCGCCTATAGGGTGGCGGCCTGAGGCGCTCCCTCCGTCGTGCGTCAGGTTCGCCAGCGGTTTACGGCCCCGTAGCTGGCCGTGAACCTTGCCCAGCTGCGCTAGTGCGCAGGGGTCTGTCCGGGTTTCGTCGGACCCCCAAAGCATGAACCAGACGCTGCAGGCTTGGATCCGCCAACCCCGCTTGAGTGACACGCCGACGTAGGCACCCAGGCCAATCGCCGGGCTAGAGACCGCCATATTCCGCTCGGCCAGGCGGTCCAATTTCTCCGCCATCCGAAGCCTTTTTTGTGGGCCTGAATGTCATCCGAGGGGCGAAAAAGTCACGCATAAACGGAGTCCGTTGGTACCACGGACCGGATTCGACGAGGGGTCTCAAACGAAAGAAACCCCCGGTTAGCGGGGATTTCTCCTATAGCGGGGGCGGGATTCGAACCCGCGACCTTCGGGTTATGAGCCCGACGAGCTACCTGGCTGCTCCACCCCGCGGCGGATCACCATGCTAGCAACGGAAGGTCACCCCGCTCTAGAGTGCCGGCCTCATGAGCTCAGGGGCCCACAGGGTCGCGGTAATCGATATCGGCACCAACTCGGCGCGCCTGCTGATCGCCGACATCCAGGATGAACGGGTCGAGGAGGTCGAGCGGCGCAGCACCGTTACTCGCCTTGGCGGCGGCGTCGATCTCACAGGGCAACTCTCGGCCGATGCGGTCGAGGCCGCTTGCGACGCGATCGCCGAATACATGACCATCGTGCGCGAGACGGGCGTAGACGCGATCGAAGCGATCGCGACCAGCGCCGTCCGCGATGCGGCCAACGGGAGCGCCTTTGTTGCGGAGCTGAGGGAGCGGTTCGCGCTTTCAGCCCGGGTACTAGATGGTGATGAGGAGGCGCGGCTCACCTATATCGGGGCCACTTCCGAGTCCCCACCCTCCGAACCAACGCTGGTCGTTGATATTGGTGGTGGCTCCACCGAGTTGATCGTTGGCTCCGGTGAGAAGATCTACTTCCACACCTCCATGCAGGCCGGCGTCGTCCGCCACACCGAGAGGCATCTTTCCTCTGACCCACCCACCGCCGTCGAGCTCGAGGCATTGGCGACCGACGTCCGCGGACTGATAGAGGCCGCGCTCGCCGTGCACCCGCCGCCCCCGCGCGCGAACTCAGGGATCGCGGTTGCCGGCACCCCAACCTCATTGGCCGCTATCGAGATGGAGCTCGCTCCCTACGATCCCACACGCGTCCACGGGCATCGCCTCTCTCTCCGCTCGATCCAACGAATGCTCTCGCGGCTCGCCTCGGCGCCCCTTGCCGCGCGGATGGAGGTAACCGGTCTCCACCCAGACCGCGCACCCACAGTTGTTGCCGGGGTTGTGATCCTGATTGAAACCATGCGGGCCTTCGGACTCGAGGAGATTGAAGTCTCCGAGCACGACATCCTCTACGGAGCCGCGCTCGCCGCCGCGGATTGCGGATAACTACCAACCCAGTGCCCGCTAAAACCACTCGGGACCGGATGGACAGCCGCCTGGAGGGGGGCAGGACAGTTGGGCGAAGCCCAGCTTCGAAGCCAGAATAGTGAGTAGACAATTACTACCTACTTTTGAGGGACGCGAAAGGAGACGACTGGACGCATCGGACAGCCGGGCAGATAATTTTCGCATCGGGGAAAAAGTGGGGCATATCTCCACCGAAGCCCCGGAACAGGGTTCGGGCGATTGCCGCATCATGGCGCCTCCCGCCGTCTGAACCCATCGAATACACAGGTCCCTGAAGACGTACCCCTGCCCGTCCTGAGGGACTGAACTGAATCGGCCGCCCCCATGGGCGGCCGATTCGCGTCCGGGAGCGATGCCCTGGGCGCAGCTAGGCAAGCATGGGGGGCAACCCGCAGCTCTAAGCCAAATTCGACCTGCGTGGGTAGACAACCTCGGGATCGGTGAGGACATTCACCAGGGTCGGCCGGCCCGACTCAAAGGCCCGCTCAAGCGCCGGCCTGAGCTCAGCCGGCTCGCGCACCAAGACGCCATCACAACCGAGCGATTCGACCATTTCGTCATAGCGAGTTTCGGGCCGCAGCTCAGCCGCAACCGAGTATCCGTAGAGGAATTTCATCGGGTGATGCTCCAACGCCCAAATTCCGTTGTTGCCCATCACGCCGACCACCCCGAGACGGTGACGCGCCATTGTGTCGAACTCCATCCCGGCGAAACCGAAGGCACCGTCCCCGAGCAGCAGGCAAACCTGGCGGTCAGGATGGGCAAGCTTGGCGCCCATTGCCTGGCCGGGACCGGCGCCAAGGCAACCGAACGGCCCAGGATCCATCCAGCAGCCTGGCTCGAAGGTATCCACGAAGCGGCCCGCGTAGGAGACGAAGTCGCCACCATCTCCGACCACGATCGCATCGCGATCAAGCACCTCGCCCAGCTCGTTGTATATGCGAACCGGGTGCAGTGGCGATCGTGGGTCCTCCAGCTCCTCGCGCTCGCTGGCCCCCCGCTCCTCCTCGACCGAGCGCAGCTCGGCCAGCCAGGATCGGGTACGCGAACCGGACGCCGAGGCCGAGTCGCGGATCGCCTCCAGGCTCGCCGCGATGTCACCGACAAGGTCCAGCTGAGGTGCTCGGTTGGCGCTCAGCGCGTTCGGCGCGACGTCAAGCCTGACGATCTTCGTCTCCTCTCCGAAGCTTGCCCCGAACCCGAGCCGGAAATCGATCGGCACCCCGACGACGAGCGCCACGTCAGCCCCCTTCAGTCCGAAGCCGCGAGCGCGGCTGAAGGCGAGCTCGTGATCGGCCGCAAGGCAGCCGCGGCCAAGACCATTGAGGAACACAGGGATGCCGAGCACCTCGGCCAGGGCGCCGAGCTGATCCTCGCCATGAGCCCAGTAGAGCCCGCTGCCCGCCATGATCACCGGGCGCTCGGCCGCCGCCAGCAGTGCCGCTGCCTCCTCGACTCCCTCGGCCGCAGGGCTGAGCGCGGGCGGCGGGGGCTCCAGGTCCTCCACCTCGGCCTCGGAGAAGACGACGTCGAGCGGGTAGTCGATGAAAGTCGGGCCGCTGGGCGCCGATAATGCCCGGTCAAGCGCCGCCGCAGTCGTCCTCGCTATCTGCCCCGGCTCTCTCACCGTTTCGGCTGACTTGACAAGTGGCGAGACAAATGGGAGGTGGTCAATCTCCTGCAGTGATCCCGAGCCCCAGCGCAGCTCTGGCGCCCGCCCGCCCAGCACACAGAGCGGTGAGCGGTTGGCCTGCGCCCCCGCGATCGCGCTCATCCCGTTGGTCACTCCCGGCCCGGCCGTCAGCGCCGCCACCCCAACCCGCCGGGTCGCCTTGGCGTAGCCCTCGGCGGCGAAGGCGGCGGACTGCTCGTGACGGACATCGACTATCTCGATCCCCTCCTCGCGGCAGCCGTCATAGATCGAGAAGAGGTGGCCCCCGGAAAGCGTGAAGAGGTGGCCGACCCCCCTCGATTTCAGAGCCTTTGCGACAAGTCGCCCCCCGTGAACCTCCATGAATCGAGCCTATAGGAGCGTTGAGGCGCCGGTTACCATCGCCTAGCCCGGGTGGCGAAACTGGCAAAAGCGGCGCCCTTAAAAGGCGCTGCCCCCTCGGGGGCTTGCGGGTTCGAGTCCCGCCCCGGGCACTCCGGCGGCAGGCGTAAAAGCAAAAAAAGTTGCCTTGACCGCAACAACCCCGCTGGTACGGTGTCTCTAAGGACAAGTACAGAAAACAACGCCTTCCCTGGAGAGATAGCTTGGAGGCTTCCGCACTAACCCACGCCAGTCAACGCGGACTACTAGCCCGGCGGTCCCCTCTGCTCAAGCTTCAGGGAGACGAGCGTCTAATCGCGATGGCGAGAGGCGGCAACGCCGGCGCCTTCGAGACGATCGTCGACCGCTACCAGGGCCGTCTGCTCGGCTTCTGCCGTCAGATGCTGAACTCCACGGAGGATGCAGAAGACGTCCTCCAGGAGGTTTTCGTCAACGCCTACCGGGCGATGCTCGCCGACGAGCGCGAGATCAACCTGCGGCCCTGGCTCTACCGGATAGCGCGCAACCGCTGCCTCAACCACCTGCGCAAACCGACCGCAGATGCCCAGGAATCGATGGACATGGTTCCCGCCGTCGAGGCTTCCTCCACGGCGGAGAAGGTCCACAACCGCGAGGAGTTCCGCCAACTCCTCACCGACGTCGGCAAGCTCCCCGAGACGCAGCGCTCAGCGCTGCTCCTGCGCGAGATGGATGCTCTCTCCTACGAGGAGATCGCGCAGGCAATGGACACCAGCGTGCCATCGGTCAAGTCGTTGCTGGTGAGAGCGCGCATCTCCCTCGCCGAGGCAAGCCAGGCCCGCCTGCTCACCTGCGGTGAGGTCAGACTCGAGCTCGCCGAGGCCGCCGAGGGGCTGCGCAAGGTCTCTGGCCCGGTTCGGCGACATGTTCGCGAGTGCGAGGAGTGCTCTGCGTTCCGCTCCCAGGTCCGCTCCAACGAGAAGGTGCTGGCAGCGCTCTCACCGGTTGGACCGCTGCTGGCCCTTAAGGGCTTCATCGCCTCCAAGCTCGGCTTCGGCGGCGGTGCTGGAGCCGGCGCCGGCGCCGGCGCGAGTGCTGCGGGCGCTGGTGC
>JBAVAR010000010.1:0-2597 GCA_049585815.1 Solirubrobacterales bacterium | reverse complement strand
TGAGTGTCGCCACTTGCAGTGGCCCCGGAGTAGACACCCGAACTGGCCCCACCTCATGCCAGTTGTCGGTTGGTCTTGATTGTGCCTGATGTGCCCTCAGGCCGTCACCGCGGAGCCGAGCCCGTAGGGCGAGCGCAGCGGTGACGGCGGCCGGCTCTGCCCCCTCAGCCCTCCTTCTTCTTCGCGCCGCGTTTCTCCAGCCCGTGGCGAAAACGCCAGGATTCCTCGCCGGTCTCGATGATGTGGGCCTTGTGGGTGAGGCGGTCGACGACCGCCTTGGCGAGGCGAGTGTCAGCGAACACTTTCGTCCATTCCCCAAACGGAAGGTTGGTCGTGACCATCAGCGATCCGCGTTCGTGGCGCTCGGAGATCACCTGGAAGATCAGCTCCGCCGCGCCCTCGGGCAAGGCCAAATATCCAAGCTCGTCCAAGACCACGAGCTCGGTGCGCGCGTAGCGCCCCAGGACCCGGCCCAGCTCGCGGCGCGACTCGGCTTCCTGCAGCTCGTTGGCGAGGCCGGCGAGCGTCGTGAAGCGCACCCGCCGCCCCTGCTGGCAGGCGCAGACCGCCAGCGACGTCGCCAGCATCGTCTTGCCGGTGCCGGACTCACCGACGAAGATCACGGACTCCCGATCGTCGATCCAGGAGCCCTCGGCGAGGGCGGCGATCGTCGCCTGGGGCACCTTCGGGTTGTCGGCGAAGCGGAATTCCTCCAGACGCTTCATCACCGGGAAGCGGGCTTCGACGAGGCGCCGCCGTTCGCGCCGCTCGGAGCGCTCCTGGTGCTCGGCCTCCAGCAGGGCGGCGAGGTAGGCGATCGGCGTCTGCTGGTCGCGGGTGGCCTCAGCGGCCATCGCCCGGAAGCGGGCCTTCACTGTCGGCAGCTTCAGCTCGCCGGCGTGAGCCTCGATCAGCGCCTCCAGCGCCGCCGTCTTGGCGTTTGCCGCCTTCGCGCCCATCAGACCACCTCCCGCAGGGCGTCATAGCCCGAGAGGTCCTGTGGCGGCGGGGAGCCGACCCCCGCCAGGCGCTCCTCCAGCGCCAGGACCGGCGCCTCGGGGCGCTCGTCGCGCCGCGCCAGGAGCGCCACCGCTCTGCCGTCGTGAGCGCCGGCGGCGAGGGCGCCGCGCACCGCCAGCTCCACCTTGCGGGCCCCCAGCTCGCGGCAGAGCAGCAGCACGTCGACCATCTGGCGAGCGGCCTCCTGGCGGCCGACCCGCTCCTCGATCGTGCCCCAGAGCTGATCGAAGCACTGTGGCCAATCGCCGCGGTCGCGCTCCTGGCGCAGTGCAAGGGAGCGGGCCAGGGCGCCCGGCTTTCTGCTCAGCAGGTCGAGGTAGTGCTCCAGCTGAGCGGAGGTGCCGTGCTTGCCGGCGAGGCGTCCGTGGGTGGCGACGACCCTGCCGTCGTGCCAGATCGAGATCTCCCGCGCGCCGACCTTGGCGCGGACTCGCATTCCCGCCAGGCGGGCCGGGACCGAGTAGCGGTTCTGGCGCACCGTGACCATCGCCTTGGAGTCCACGCGAGGGCTCGCCTCCTCGGCGGTGCAGTGCGGCTCGCGGGGGAGGTCGCCCAGCAGCCGTCGCTCGTGCGCCAGCATCTCGCCGACCGACTCTCTGCGGCCGACGATCGTGCGCTCGAGGTCTGACCAGCAGGCCTCCTCCAGGCTCTCGTTCAGCTCCTCCAGGGAATCGACCTTGGGGACCGGCACCAGATGGCGACGGCGAAAGCGGCCGACCTCGCTCTCGACGCCTCCCTTCTCGTGGGCGCCGCGCTTTCCCGAGAGGCAGAAGGAGGACTCGAAGCCGTAGTGGGAGCGCAGGGCGACGAAGCGGTCGGACTCCACCCGGCGGCGGCCCTTCATCACCTGCGCCACGGCTGCCTTCAGGTTGTCGTAGCGAATCAGATCAAAAGACCCCGCGAAGAACTCCAGGGCGGCGACGTGGCCCTCCAGGAAGGCCTGCTGGGTCTCGGCCTCGAAGGCGACCACGAAGGCAGCGCCCGAGTGGCAGGCGCGCATCAGGAACAGGTGCACCTTGGTCGCCGACCCGCGCATGATCACCTGCGCCTCGCCCCAGTCGACCTCGGCCTCCACGCCGGCCTCGGAGACCAGCGGCACGTAGGCCTCGACCTCGCCGAGCGCCCGCCGCTTGGCGGCCACGTAGCGGTCGACCTGGCGCTCGGAGACCGCCGCGCCGTGCTCGTCCCGTAGGCGCTGCCAGACGCGGCGGGCGGTATGGCGCTGCTTGCGCGGCGCTTTCAGGTCTTCGGTCAGCCACTTGTCGATCACCGCCTTGAACGGGCCGAGCTTCGGCGCCGGCTGGATCTTGGGCCGCTGCTTGGGCGGCGGCACCGCCGATTTCAGCGCCTGGCGGACGGCGCGGCGGTGAACTCCGTGACGCCTGGCAAGCTCCCGGATCGACAAGCCCTCTCGCGCGTGATCGCGCCTGATCTGCTCGAACTGCTCCACTCTCGTCACTCCCTCTCGACCTCCGCCTCTCGCGCTCGATAGGAGCGCTCAGCGTCAGCCGCGGTTCGGACAGAGGTGGGGCCAGTTCAGATGTCGACAGTGGGGCCAGTTGCGATGTCTACACCCA
>JBAVAR010000009.1:0-5919 GCA_049585815.1 Solirubrobacterales bacterium | reverse complement strand
GATCAGCGCCGTTCCGCTCAACCCGATGTCGGCGGCGCTGGGGGCGCTGACCGTCGCGATCGCAACCGAGTTCAGCGTGATTCTCGCGGCGCGATATCGCGAGGAGCGGGGGAGCGGGCGCTCGGTTACCGAGGCGCTGGTCGCAGCTTACTCGCGGACCGGGGCTGCGGTGCTCGCCTCGGGCCTAACCGCGATCGCCGGGTTCGCGGTGCTGATCGCCAGCGATATCGCCATGCTGCGGGACTTCGGCTTCGTCACCGTGCTCGACCTCGCCGTCGCCCTTTTTGGAGTGATGGCGGTGCTGCCGGCTGCCCTTGCCTGGAGCGAGGGACGATGAGGGATCGCTACTCGATAGCAGTCGGCCTGCTCTTTTTGGCCGTGATCGCGATCGCCTTCTTTCACACCATCGGCGCCGGTGGACCCCGCACCCTCGGTCTCGAAAAGCTTCCCCCGCGCTGGCCCCTCCCCGAGTTTGCGGTGCCGGCCGCGTCCGGCTCCCTGGAAGGGGATGCCAATATCGCCCAGGACGACTGCGAATCCGGCCAGCTGCCCTGTCCTGCGGGGTCTCGCCGCACCCCTGCCTGCCGCATCCATGTCGCCGGGGCGATCCGAGTCTGCGACCTCTTTGATCGCCCACTGGTGATCTCCTTCTGGTTCACCAAGGGCGGCAACTGCGCCGAACAGCAGAACGCGGTCGAGAAGGCCTATGAGCGCTACCGTGGGCGGGTGAGCTTCCTCTCGCTGGACGTGGGCGATGAACGGAGCACGGTCCGCGAATTGGTTCGCAAGCACCGCTGGAGCATGCCCGTCGGTTATGACCGCGATGGTGCGGTCGGTGACCTGTATGGGGTCGGCGGCTGTCCGACCTTTGCCTTTGCCTATCCGGGCGGAACCATGCAGGGGGCAAGCGCCGGCAACATGACAACGGGCCAGCTCGAGGGGCGGGTGCGGGGTCTGCTTCGTGCCACCCGCGCTGCGGAGGCGGGCTAGTGGGCGCGGGCGCCTCGGATCCACAACTGGGGTGGGATCCCGCTCCAGAGCAGGGATGGGTCACACCGCACGTTGCTGCCGAGTTTCCTGGGCTCGGCATCGCCTGGATCGAGGCCGATTGCCGCCCTGGCAGGAGCCCGGAGCCGGTCCGCCGCCGCCTCCGTGACCTCTCCGATCGCTTCTTCGGCGCCCACGCGATCCACTTGCGTGAGCGACAGGTTCCCTGGGCCTACCGGGTCTTCTTTCGCCAGATCGGCCTCGACCCCGACCGCACCAGAACTCCGGTCGAGAGTCTGGCGCTCGACCGCCTCCACGACGGAGCCTTCAGAAGCCGAGGGCTGCCGGCCGATGCGCTGACGATTCCGATCGTCGAGACCGGGGTCGCCCTGCGCGCTTTTGACGCCGACAGGATCGAGGGGCGCCTCTGCATCCGCGACTCGGCCCCGGGCGAGTCGCTCGCCGGCCGGCCCGGAGAACTTCCCCAGGGAACCCTGACGATTGCCGACGAGCAGGACCCGATCGGGCTGATGTTCGGAGAGACCGCCGCCGGGCGCGGGGTGGAAGATCGCACCCGCCGAGTGGCGATCGTCGCCGTGCAGGTCAACGGCGTTTCGCAGATGGCGGTGGATGAGGCACTCTGGATGGCGGGCGCCACCCTCGGGGCCGCCTAGCTCCCACCCCCTCGACCGCCGCTCCGTTGTCCCGTAATACAGGGCTAAGGAAAGGCGGGAGCCGGTGAACTAGACTCGCCGATGGGGTTTCCATGTCGGAGCTGCTGGAGCTAGACAGACGCGTCGCGCCACCTGGTGTCGGCGCCGCCGAGCGCCGTGCTCGCGCTGATCTGAGACGCCAGATCGGTCGCCTTGAGCGTGAGCTGGCCGGCCTCTTCACCGAATCCTTTTGTCGGGCGGAAATCGAGTGCGGGGTCGGCGGCCATGGCGGCGGGCCTAGGATTCTCGGTCTCGGCGAGCTGGAGCTGGTGCGCGATGAGTTGGCGACGCGAGTCGGCGAAGCACGTTTGACACTCGACGAGCGCACGCAGCTGGAGACCGATAACCGCGAGCTGCTCGAGAGAATGCTTGCCGACCCGGCTTCCTTCAGGTGGACGCGAGTCTCCCGCCAAGACGTCGGCGAGCCGGGCTGCGGAGGCTGGCACTCCCGCCCTCGCTTCGGCCTGCTCGGCATGCTGATCGGGTGGTGGCGGGTCAAGGTTTCCTCCGGATGCCCCTTATCCGGACGGCTTGCGGCCGTTAGCAATTGAGCAGGAAGGCCAAGATCGACGAACGCCCACCGGCGCCCTGGGGCTCCTTTCCCTTGGCTGAGCTGGTCGTCCTCGCCGGCATCGTGTCGTTGGCGATCGGCCTGGTCGCCCAGATCCCCACGGCGATCGGGGTCGGGGTCGTCCTTGCCGGCCTTGGCGGTCTGGAGGTTTCGCTCCGCGAGCACCTCGCCGGCTACCGCTCCCACACGACGCTGCTCGCCGGAACCCTTTTCGTGCTCGTCGTCGGGGGCCTGCACTACCTGGCCGATCTCATCCTCGCCGTCTGTCTGGCGGCTGGCGCCTTGGTCTTTCTCGTCGCCTTTCTGGCTCTGCGCCGCGCTTTTCAGCGAGCATCCGGCGGCCTCAGCTTCCGGGCCGGCGGCATGAGGGGCTGAGTCCTCAGACCAAGACAGCGCTGCGCTTTCCCGCCAGCTCGGCGGCGAGCAGGTCCCGCTGGCGCGAGGTGAGGGTGCCGAGTCGCTTGTTCTCGCTGAGCGCGAGGGGGAGAAGGAATTTGCGGGCACGGGTACGGCCCCAGCGGCGCTGGCTGGTCAACAGCTCGGCGATCGTCATGCTCTCGGTCTCCCACGGGCACTCCTGAACCACCTCGGCCGCCTCGATCTCTCCGCGTGCGATCGAACGCTTCAGCTCGGCGCGAGCCAGCCGGACGAGGTTGGCCCGTTCGAGGGCCTGCATGTGTTGCGGGGCACCCGCGGCGGCAGCGGTCGTCGTTGCAGGGGCGATCATGGCAGCGTCCACTAGGACTCCTCCCTTCAGGGATCGGTTAACTGGGTATCGCTCGTCTGCGGCTGCCGACGGCGTGAGCCGTGGGCCGGGCCGATTTCAAAGCTCTCCGCCGTTCGACCCGCCCAGGGTGCGTACGGCGAGGCCGCAAGGTATGGCCCCGGAGGGGAGCCGTCAACCCCAGGTTCCTCAAACCCGGCCCGGCTCAGTCGCTAAGAGCACCTTTTTCCGGGCCGTCAGGACTTGTCCAGATCCGGACAAGCCTGAAACTACCCAGACCGGGGGATGTTTAAACCCAGTTAACCGGCGATTAGGCCCGCGGAAGCTCGGGGAAGTCCTCGATGACCCGGGCGATGGTCCCCAGGGCGCCGTCCAGGTGCTCGCGCTCATGGGTCGCCATCAGGCTGGTTCGCAGCAGCGCGCCACCCGGCGGCACCGCCGGGTGGATCGCGACGTTGGTGTAGACGCCGGCCTCAAAGAGTGCTTTCCAGAGCAGAACCGCCTGCCAATCGTCGCCGACCACGACAGGCACGACCGGGGTTGTGGCGACCGTGCCGTCGGGCAGGGTCCCGGGCTCAATCACCTCAAGCCCCAGGTGGCGCAGCCCCTCGCGCAGGTAATCGGCGTTGGTGAGGAGCTTCTCAAACAGGGGTGGACCCTCCGAGCGGATCACCCGGAGGGCGCCGAGGGCGGCGCCGACGGCGGCAGGAACGCCCGAGGCGCTGAACATGAAGGAGCGGGCCGAGATCTTCAGGTACTCGATCACGTCTGCCGGTCCCGCGATGAATCCCCCGCATGAGGCGAGGCTCTTGGAGAACGTTCCCATGCGGAGGTCGACCTCGGACTCGAGCCCAAACAGCTCGCAGGCGCCGGCCCCGCGCTCGCCCAGCACCCCCACTCCGTGCGCCTCATCGACCAGGAGGCGGGCGCTGTGGGCCTTGCACAGCTCGACGATGCGAGGTAGGTCGCATACGTCTCCCTCCATCGAGAAGACTCCGTCGACCACCACCAACACCCCACCGCCATCCTCCGCGGCCCGCTCGAGCATCTTTTCCAGCTTCTCCATCCGGTTGTGGCGGAAGGGGCGCAGCTTCGCGCCCGAAAGCCGGCAGCCGTCGAGGATCGAGGCGTGGTCCCCTGAATCGCAGATCACGGTGTCCCCTGGTTCCAGAATCGTGCCCAGGCATCCGACGTTCGCCTGGTAGCCGGTGGTGAAGACGAGGGCGTCCTCGCTTTGCATCCAATCCGCGATCTCGCGCTCTAGCTCCAGGTGCAGGGGAGTTGTGCCGTTCATGAAACGCGAGCCGGTGAGCGCAGTTCCGTAGGACTCAAGCGCATCCCGCGCTGCCTGCTTCACCCGCGGGTCACCGGTGAGTCCGAGGTAGTTGTTGGATCCGAGCATGATCACCTCGTGGCCCTCGATCTCCATCACCGGGCCCGCCTCCGACTCGATCAAGCGGAAGTAGGGAAGGAGGTCATGCTCCTTGGCGGCTTCGAGTTGCTCGAGGCGGTCGTGGCCACGGGCCTTCTCAAAGACGTCGACGGGGGCCTTCGCTGTCTCGTTCATGTCCCAGAGTGTAGGTTCCGCACCCATGGGAAGCGTGGTAATCCGCCCGGTGCGCACACGAGGGGAGCTGAAGCAATTCGTCAAGGTTCCGTTCGCCTTGCACCGGGATCACCCGCTCTGGGTCGCCCCGCTGATCTTCGAGCGGATGGAGTTCCTCAACCGCGAGAAGAACCCCTACTTCGAGCACGCTGAAGCCGAGTACTTCATCGCCGAGCGCGACGGTGAGCCGGTGGGTCGGATCACCGCCCAGGTCGACCACCGCTGGGACGAGTTCCAGGGTGGCAGCGATGCGATGTTCGGCTTCTTTGAGACGGCCAGTAACTCTGAGGTCGCCTCTGCGCTGCTCGGTGCTGCGACCGAGTGGGCTCGCTCCAAGGGACGCTCCCGCATCCTCGGCCCGATGGACTTCACCACCAACGACGAGATCGGAATCCTGATTGAGGGCTTCGAGCGCCGGCCGATGATCCTCGAGCCCTGGCACCCGCCCGAGTACCGGGGGTTGGTCGAGGCCGAGGGCTTTGAGAAGGCGATGGACGTGTTGATGTGGGAACTGCAGTTTGGCGACCTCAAGGAGGGCGAACGGTTTGACCCCGCGATCCACGCCGCCGCCGAACGGGCCCTGAATGAGGAAGGGATCACGATCCGCAATATGCGCAAGCGCGAAATGGCGGCCGAGGTGCGGCGCTTCATGGACGTTTACAACGATGCCTGGGGCGATAACTGGGGCTTCGTCCCGATCACCGACGCGGAGGTTGAGTTCCAGGCAAAGAACCTGAAGCAGGTTCTCGATGAGGACTGGGCCTACATGGCCGAAAAGGACGGCGAGGCGGTCGGGGCCGCCCTCACCCTGCCGGATATAAACCAGGTGATGGCGAAGCTGAACGGCCGCCTGCTTCCCTTCGGCTGGGCAAGGTTCCTGCTCGGCAAACGCAAGATCGACCAGCTCCGGGTCTTCGCCCTGGGGGTCAAGCACGATTACCGGCACACGGGCGTGGCGGCCTGCCTTTACCTCAAGCACCTGGAGACAGCGGCACGGCCGGGAACGATCGAGGGCGGCGAGATGGGCTGGATCCTCGAGAGCAACGGTCCGATGAACCGGGCGATGGAAGGCATGGGCGGCAAGGTGGTAAAGCGCTACCGCGTCTACCAGCGCGCCTTGTAAAGCCGCAAGTTCCGGGGTTTCAGCGGCGCTCTTGCGGATGCGGCCCGAGCCGCCGCTAGAGTCGGCTCGGTGAGTGAGTTTGAGGTAGAGGGCGAGGTCTTGGCAGAGGAGGATGCCCCGGAGGCCGATGTCGCCGAGCGCGTACGGCCCCTGCCGGCCCCCTACGAGGCGCCCGCTTCGCCGGCTCTGCGGGGC
>JBAVAR010000008.1:0-1998 GCA_049585815.1 Solirubrobacterales bacterium | reverse complement strand
GAGCATACTAGGCCGTGCGGGCGTTGTCCAGAACAAACTACAACCGCCTAAAACTCAAAGCACTTGGAGACTGGAACGAATTCACCCTGTATTAACCCCTTTCGAACTTGAACCCATTCAAACCCTGTGCTAGCCTTAACACGCATGTAACCTTATCTTGATGTGGAGGTGACTTGCCCATGAGCACTATTACCGAGGCCGTCCGGGAGCAGTTGATGGTCGGCAACGAAGAATATCGGCGTCTCCGCGATGAGCACGCCCGTTATAAGAATCAGCTCAATGAACTTTCCGCCAAGTCACATCTTTCTGAAGCAGAGCAGACGGAAGAGCTACGATTGAAGAAGCTTAAGCTGCGGGTGAAGGACCAGATGGAATTGATGGTCCGCCAAGCTCAGGCCGTGCACTAGAAAGTCCCAGAACGGCATGGGCTCAGGATCTCGGGTCAAACGGCCTGGCGACCAAAGCGGGCGCCGTTGAAGTGTAGAATTACAAAGGTCTCCCGGTTGGTCGGGTAGATGAGTGCTGCGCACAGAGGTTCATGGTTAAGGACGGCTACTGGTACGGTTTGCCGCTGGTCTTGATCGCTGGCGGCCTGATGGGCTTTTGGCTACGCCAGCGAAGCCTTTTCCTGCTGATTGTTACCATCTTCTTTGCGGTTCTTGCGATCCTCGTGCTCAACTTTTTTCGCGACCCGGAGCGGGCTGTCCCCGTTGATCCGCACGCCATCGTTTCGCCTGCCGACGGTTTAGTCGTTCAGCTTGCCGAAGAAGAATTTGAAAGCCGCCCCGTACGCCGCCTGAGCATCTTCATGTCGCCGCTCGACGTCCACGTAAATCGGACGCCGATCGCGGGCAGCATCAAGGCCATCAACTACAAAAAGGGTTCGTTCCACGTTGCCTCAAAGGAATTGGCTTCCGTCGAGAATGAGCAAAATGTGTTCACTGTTGAGGGCGAGCAGGGCGTGATTGTGGTCAAGCAAATCGCTGGCTTGTTGGCTCGCCGTATCGTATTCTGGAAACATTTAGGCGATTCCCTGGCGCGAGGCGAGCGCGTGGGAATGATCAAGTTCGGTTCGCGTGTGGACGTGCTGGTGGCCCCCACGGTCGAGTGGAGCGTCAAGGTTGGAGACCGCGTACGGGCAGGGAGCAGCATCCTTGGAACCACAACCCCCCAAGCCGATTGAGCGCCACGGCATCCGCCGGGGTATCTATGTCCTCCCCAGCCTTTTTACCGTAGGAACACTCGTTTGTGGTTATTTTGCCATTCTCGCCACCCAGAGCGCCGGGCAATTGCTGGCGGCTGCGTCCGCCGCCACGTTGGCTTCGAAAACGGCAGAACTGAGTGCTTTGGCCACAGTCGCGCTTGACAATGCTTCCAAGGCCATAGGCTGGGCTATTGTTTTTGACGGTCTTGACGGCCGAATTGCCCGCATGACGAACACCGCCACTCCCTTCGGGCGCGAACTCGATTCCCTCGCCGACGTCATCACCTTTGGTGTGGCGCCAGCAGTGTTGGCCTACGTCTGGGGTGTACGGGCCGTTGCGAATCTGGCCGGGACCCCCGGACTCATCCAGCACCTCCGCGAAATGGCTGCGATCCTCACTTTCGCTTACGTGATTTGCGGCGCGGCGCGCCTGGCGCGCTTCAACATCGATACGGTCAAACCTACCACGGACCGGCGGTTCTTCGTGGGTATGCCCATTCCTGCCGGTGCGGGATTCGTGGCCGGGGTCGTCCACTTTTGGAAACAACCTTTGACTTCCTGGCAATTTTCGCTGGCTTGGTTGATTGTGGTGGGGATTCTGGGTTATCTCATGGTCAGCCGCATGCGCTACTGGAGCTTTAAGACGCTCAACCTTCGCAAGCGCCGGTCGTATCTCGCTGTCATCGTGATCGCCCTCATCATTGGTGGCGTATGGCTATACTCCGAGCCTGTCCTGCTGACAATTTGCGTCACCTACACCATTTCCGGCATTGTCCTGCGGTTTATTTCCAAGA
>JBAVAR010000007.1:0-25589 GCA_049585815.1 Solirubrobacterales bacterium | reverse complement strand
GATCGGTCCCGAGGCGGCCCTGGTCGCCGGCCTCGTCGATGCGCTCGAGGACGCCGGGGTGCCGGCCTTCGGGCCGCGCGCCGCCGCGGCCGAGCTGGAGGGCTCAAAGGCCTTCGCCAAGGAGCTGATGGCCGAAGCCGGCGTCCCCACCGCCTCCCACGTCCTGGGTGCGGCGGGCGAGCTGGCGGAGATCACCCACGCCGGCACCGCCGAGCGCGACGGGGAGATCGTCACCGCCGGTGGCCGCGTCCTCAATGTGACGGGCCTCGGCCCGACCCCCGCCGCGGCGCGCGATCGCGCATACGATGCTGCCAGCCGGATCTCCTTCGACGGAATGCAGATGCGGTCTGACATCGCCGCCCGCGCGGTCGAGCGGGTCCCCAGCCAGCCCACCAGGAAGGAAGCATGAGCGAGATCTCAGAGGAACCGCAACCGAGCACTACGACGATGCCCGCGGTGGAGCAGGCCTTCGAGGAAATCGCGGTCGATGAGCCACTGGTCGGGATCATCATGGGGTCAAAGAGCGACAAGCCGAAGATGCAGCCGGCGGGCGCGGCCCTGGAGGACGCCGGCATCCGCTACGAGGTTCGGGTGATGAGCGCCCACCGCGATCCCGAGCTGGTCCGCGAGTACTGCACCAATGCGCGGATGCGGGGACTGCGGGTGATCATCGCCGGAGCCGGGATGTCGGCCGCGCTGCCCGGCGTCGCCGCCGCCCACACCGACCTGCCGGTGATCGGGGTGCCGATCCTCGGCAAGAGCCTTGGCGGCCTTGATGCCCTGCTCTCCGCGGTCCAGATGCCTCCCGGGATTCCGGTTGCCTGCGTGGCGATCGACGGGGCCAAGAACGCCGGGGTCCTCGCCACCCGGATCATCAACTGCTGATGATCTCCCGCTACACCCGGCCGCAGATCGGCGAGGTGTGGAGCCCACAGCGCAAGATGGAGTGCTGGCTTGAGGTGGAGTTGGCGGCGACCGAGGCGTGGGCCGAGGAGGGGATTGTTCCCCGCGAGGCCGCCGAGGCGGCGCGGGCGGGCGCCGCCTTCACGGTCGAGGCGGTGACCGAGCGGGAGCGGGTCACCGACCACGACGTCGCCGCCTTCGTCGATGTCCTCGCCGGATCGCTTGGAGAGCACGGTCGCTGGATCCACTTTGGGCTCACCTCCTCCGACGTGCTCGACACGGCGCTGGCGCTGCAGCTTCGCCAGGCGGGTGAGATCGTGCTGGCGAGCGCGCGCGGCTACCGCGACGCCCTGATCGAGCGGGCCCTGCAGCAGCGCGAGACGATCTGCGTCGGTCGCACCCACGGTGTCCACGCCGAGCCGACCACCTTCGGCCTGCGCCTCGCCGGCTTCGCATTTGAGGCCGACCGCAACCTCGCGCGCCTCGCCAGCGCCTTCGAGCAGCTCGCCTTCGGCAAGCTATCCGGTGCGGTCGGAACCTATGCCTCGATCCCACCGACGGTCGAGGCGCGGGTTATGGAAAGGCTCGGGTTACGGCGAGAGGACCTCGCCACCCAGGTCGTGCCGCGCGATCGCCACGCGGTGCTGACCTCGCAGATCGCGATCGCCGGCGGTGGCCTAGAGCGCTTCGCCACCGAGGTGCGCAACCTTCAACGGACCGAGGTCCGCGAGGTCGAGGAGCCCTTTGGCGCCACTCAGAAGGGCTCCTCGGCAATGCCCCACAAGCGCAACCCGATCCGAACCGAGCGGATCACCGGGCTGGCCCGGGTCCTGCGCGGCTACGCTCAGGTCGGCCTGGAGAACATCGCCCTCTGGCACGAGCGCGACATCTCCCACTCCGGAGCAGAGCGGGTGATCCTGCCCGATGCCACCATCGCCCTCGACTACATGCAGGACCTGGCGGGGGAGGTGGCGTCGGGAATGACGATCCACAGCGAGCGGATGAGGGAGAACCTCGAGCTCACCCATGGCGCCCTGTTCAGCCAGCGGGCGCTGAGCGCCCTGGTCGAGTCCGGAATGGGCCGGGAGGAGGCCTACCGCCTGGTCCAGGCCAGTGCCCAGCGCGCCTGGGACAGCGGTGTGGAGTTCCGCGACCTGCTCGCCGAGGCGGCTCCCGGGCTCGACCTTGACGCCGTCTTTGACTACGGCGCCTACCTGACCCACCTGCCGCAGATTTTCAAGCGCCTGGAAGCGCTCGAGCGTTGAGGTAGGCTCGTCGCGTGGTCCTCTACACCTGCGGACAGAAAACGCACGGCGGAAGCCTCGGACACCCCTGCGGCCGAGCCGGCAAGGCGCTTGACGGGGCCGGTTATGAGTACGAGCTGAAGGTCGTCGGCGGCTACCGGATGATGCCCTGGACCTGGGGCAGCCGCGAGGAGGAGCGGGCCGAGGTAAAGAGGCTGAGCGGGACCAATGAGGTGCCGATTCTCGTCCTCGATGACGGCGAGGTGATCTCGGGCTCGGGGACGATCGCCCGCTGGGCGCGCGAACACCCCGCGTCGCGCTAGTCGCCGCTTGCCGCTTGGCGCTTGAGCGAGGCGGCCTCAGGCGGCGAGGAGATCGCGCTCGCGGGCCGGGCGCCGAGCGCTGAGCAGGACCGGGGTGCCGGTGCGCGGGGAGAGCGTCACGTTGCGCCGCCTGACCCGCTCGGGCGCCGGATCGGCCTTGTGCAGATCACAGCGGCGCAGGATCTCGCGCAGGGCGATCCGCATCTCAAACTCGGCGAAGGAGGCGCCGAGGCAGCGGCGGATGCCGCCGCCGAAGGGAATCCAGGAGTAGGTGTCGGGCGCCTCCCCCAGGAAGCGCTCGGGGCGGAAAGCGAAGGGCTCGGGGTAGATGTCGGCGCGGGTGTGGGTGAGCCAGATGGCCGGGGTGACGTCGGTGCCCCTGGGCAGGGAGAGACCGTCCACCTCGAGGTCCTTTGCCAGGCGGCGCCCGGCCAAGGGCACCACCGGGCGCAGGCGCAGGGACTCGGCGATCACCGCCCGCAGGTAGTCCTCCTCACCGGCATCGAGGGAATCGCGCAGGCGCTGCAGCGGCTCGGCGTGGCGCAACAGCAGGTCAAAGGTCCAGGCAAGCGCCGTCGCCGTGGTCTCGTGGCCGGCGAGCAGCAGGGTCATCAGCTGATCTCGCAGGTCCGTGTCGCTCATCTCCCCGCCGTCCTCAAAGCGCGCCGCCATCATCAGCGAGAGGATGTCCTCGCGCTCCTCATAACCGCCGCTGGCGCGTCGCTCGCCGATCTCGGCGTAGAGCAGCTCGTCGACGGCCCTCATCTGCCCCTCGAATTTGGCCCACGGTCCCCCGCCGAAACGACGACTGGCGAGGCCGATCAACTGGGTCAGCGGCGAGGCGGTCTCCTCGAGGACCCTGCTCAGCACGATCCGAAGCCGCTCCAGCCGCGGGCCGTCGGCAACGCCGAAGACGACACGCAGGATCACCTCGAGCGTCACCGCCTGCATCCGCGGGTGGATCGCGAAGCGCTCCCCGAGCGGCCAGGAGTCGATCTCGGCGTCGAGGATCTCCTCCACGATCGGTTCATAGGAGCGCATCCGCTCGCCGTGAAACGGCGGCAGCATCAGCTTGCGGTGGGCCAGGTGGTCGGCGCCCTCAAGCACCAGGAGCGATCGGGAGCCGACGATCGGCGTCAGCAGAACGTTGCGACCGGGAGGAAGGCCGTGCTCGCGCTCGGTGTAGAGAGCCTTGATCGCCGCCGGGTCGGAGATCATCACCATCGGGCTCTGGAAGCCGAGGAATTTGACGCTGAAGTTCTCGCCGTAGCGATCCCGGCACTGGTGCAGAAACGGCAGCGGCCGAAAGCTCCAGCGCAGCGTCTGCACCAGGGGGCTGCTCTTCGGTTCGGGGGGCAGCGTCATGGGGGGAGGATCGCAGACGGCCGGCGCGCGGCCCTCCGCTTCGCCGATGGTTAGCATCGCCTTAATGGCATCGGTTGGCGAGATGAAGCTCCACTCCTCGGGAAAGGTCCGCGAGATCTTTGAGTGGGAGGAGGACCTGCTGATGGTCGCCTCAGACCGGATCTCGATCTATGACGTGGTGATGCCAACGCCGATCCCCGACAAGGGGAAGGTGTTGAACCGCCTCTCGGAATTCTGGTTTGAGCTGACCGCGGACATCGTCCCCAATCACTTCGTCTCCTACGACGTGCCCGAGGAGGTCGCCGAACGGGCGATGCGGGTGCGCCGGCTCGAGATGTATCCGGTGGAGTGCGTGGTGCGTGGATATCTGTCCGGTTCGGGCTGGAAGGAATACCAGGCGCACGGAGCGGTATGTGGGATCGAGCTACCCGACGGGATGCTCGAGTCAGACCGGTTGCCGCAGCCAATCTTCACCCCGGCGACCAAGGCCGAGATCGGCGACCACGATGAGAACGTCGACTTCGAGCGGGCGGCGCAAATAGTCGGTGACCGGGCGCTGATGGAGGAGCTGGCGCGGGTCTCAATCGAGGTCTACGCGCGGGGGGCCGAGCATGCAGCCGCGCGCGGAATCATCCTCGCCGACACCAAGTTCGAGTTCGGCCGCCATCCCGGAGCCGAGGTGGTGCTGGCCGATGAGGTGCTGACCCCCGACTCCTCTCGCTTCTGGCCGGCTGACTCCTATCGGGCCGGCCGCTCACAGCCCTCATTCGATAAGCAGTACGTCCGCGACTGGGCCGACGGGGCCGGTTGGGATCACACCCCGCCGGCGCCGGAGCTGCCGCCCGACGTCGTCGAGCAGACCCGCGCCAAGTACGTCGAGGCCTACGAGCGGATCACGGGGCAGACCTTCTGAGGGCACGGGTCCTGATCAGGCCAAAGGAGGGGATCCTCGACCCGCAGGGCAAGGCGGTGGAGCGGGCGCTGCCCGGACTCGGCTTTGACGGGATCGAGCACGTTCGCGTCGGTCGCATGGTGGAGCTCGAGGCGGCGGATCCCGAGCGCCTCGATGAGCTCTGCGAGAAGCTCCTCGCCAACCCGCTGATCGAGGACTTCGAGATCCAGAGCCTGTGATCTGGGGAGTTCTCCAGTTCCCCGGCTCCTGCGATGAGCGAGACGCTCTCCGGGCCTGCTCGCTGGTCGGACAGGCGCGAATGATCTGGCACGAGGAAGACGACCTGAGCGCAATCGATGCGATCGTCGTCCCCGGTGGCTTCTCCTTCGGCGACTACCTGCGAGCGGGGGCGATCGCCAGTTTCTCGCCGGCGATGGAGGCGGTTGCACGCTTCGCCGCCGCCGGCGGGCCGGTGCTCGGCATCTGCAACGGCTTTCAGGTGCTCTGTGAGGCGGGGCTGCTGCCGGGAGCGCTCCTGCTCAACGAGCAGATGCGCTTCATCTGTCGCCAGGTCGAGTTGATCAGCGAGCGGACGGCTTCCCCCTTCACCGCCGGGATCGAGCAGGGCGCCAGGCTCTCGATTCCCGCCAAGCACGGCGAAGGGCGCTACTGGGCGCCGGCGGCGCTGCTCGATGAGATCGAGGCCTCGGGGCAGGTCGCCTTCCGCTACGGGCCGGGAGAGAACCCAAACGGGTCGGCCCGCGACATCGCCGGCGTCGTCAATAAGGCCGGCAACGTGCTTGGCCTGATGCCCCACCCCGAGCACGCGGTCGACCCGCTGAGCGGATCAACCGACGGCCTGAGGATTTTCGCCGCCACCGCCACCGCACTGGCGAATGCCTGAGGAAGCGCAGATGGGCGGCGGGCGGCCGCCGCGTCGCGGCGATCATCGCCACCGCGAACTGGGTCTCACCGACACCGAGTTCGCGCTGATCTGCGAGCAGCTCGGGCGCGAGCCAAACGAGGTCGAGCTGGCGATGTTCAGCCTGCTTTGGTCTGAGCACTGCTCCTACAAGCACTCGCGCAAGCTCTTGGCGCAACTGCCGACCGAGGGCGAGCGGGTGGTGATGGGGCCCGGCGAGAACGCCGGCGCCGTCGAGATCGGCAACGGCTACGCGGTCGCCTTCAAGGTCGAGTCCCACAACCACCCGAGCGCCGTCGAGCCCTTCCAGGGGGCGGCGACCGGGGTCGGCGGCATCCTGCGCGACGTCTTTGCCCTCGGCGCGCGGCCGATCGCGATCCTCGACAGCCTCCGCTTTGGCGAGCTTGACTCCGAGCGCTCACGCTTTCTGTTTGACGGCGCCGTGCGCGGGATCGGCCATTACGGCAACTCGATCGGGGTGGCGACGGTTGGCGGTGAGATCTATTTCGAGGCGCCCTATGAGCACAACTGCCTGGTCAACGCGATGTGCGTTGGCCTGGCGAGGACCGAGGAGATGGTGCGCGCCGCCGCCGCCGGGATCGGCAACGCCGTCGTCCTGATCGGCGCAGCGACCGGTCGCGACGGGATCGGCGGCGCCTCCGTGCTTGCCTCGGCAGAGCTCGGTGAGGGCGATGAGGCAAAGCGCCCGACGGTGCAGATCGGCGACCCATTCGAGGAGTCCAAGCTGGTCGAGTGTTGCCTGGAGCTGCTGGAGAGAGGGCTGCTGATCTCCCTCCAGGACCTCGGCGCGGCGGGTCTCACCTCCTCGGTGGGGGAGATGGCCTCGGCCGGGGGGGTCGGGATCGACATCGACGTGGCGCGGGTCCCCCTGCGCGAGACCGATATGGAGCCGTTTGAGGTGATGGTCTCCGAGTCCCAGGAGCGGATGCTCGCCGTGGTCGAGCCGGCCCGGGTGCCCGAGGTGCTCGGCGTATGTAGGAGGTGGCAGACGGGGGCGGCGGAGATTGGAATCGTCACCGCCCCCCGTCGGGTCCGGGTGCTGCGCGGCGGGGATCTCCTCGGAGATCTGCCCGTCGAGTCCCTGGTCGACGGTTGCCCGCTCCATGACCTCAGCCCGGCCGACCCCGAGAGGTGGATATATGGCAACCGGGCAACTCTCGCGGTCGACGCCTCGACCGAGGAGACGCTGCTCGCCCTGCTCGCCTCCCCCAGCCTCGCCTCCAAGCGCTGGGCTTTCGAGCAGTACGACTCGGTGGTCGGCTCGCGCACCGTGGTCGGCCCCGAGTCGGCCGACGCCGCGGTTCTCCAGATCCCCGAGGCGGGGAAGGCGATCGGTGTCTCGATCGATGGCAACGGGCGCCGGGTCGCCTGCGATCCTCACGCCGGAACGATCGAGGCGGTGCTCGAGGGCGCCCAGAACCTCGCCTGTGTGGGCGCCGAGCCGCTCGGCCTGACCAACTGCCTCAACTTCGGCAACCCCGAGAAGCCGGCTTCGGCCTGGCAGCTTGTGCGCTCGGTCGCTGGACTCGCCGAGGCCTGCCGGGCGCTCGGCATCCCGGTCGTCGGCGGCAACGTCTCCCTCTACAACGAGGGACCCGAGGGACCGATCTACCCGACCCCGGTGATCGGTATGGTCGGCGAGCTGCCCGACCCCTCGCGGATAGGTGGCTGTGCTTTTGGGAGAAAGGGAGAGGCGATCGGCCTGCTCGGTCCATTCGCCCCCACCCTCGCCGGCTCGGAGCTGGCAAAGCTTCGCGGTGAGCTCGACAGGGGCCTCCCCCAAACAGACATCGCCGCGGTCGCCGCTGCCTGCGCCACGGTCCGCGAGGCCGTTCGCGCAGGCCGCCTCACCTCCGCCCACGACATCAGCGACGGCGGCCTTGCCTGCGCCCTGGCGGAGTCCGCGATCGCGGCCGGTCTTGGCTGTCGGGTTGAGCTCTCGCCGATCCTGGGTGGCGGTCGCTCCTTCGAAGAGGCCCTGTTCGGCGAGGGTCCCGGCGGCTTCCTCCTCAGCGGCGATCGCGCGGAACTCAAATCGCTGGGGGCGATCGTTCTCGGTGAGGTTGGCGGCGAGGATCTGCGCATCGGGGACCTCTGCATACCGCTGGCCCAGGCTGAGGCGGCCTGGCGATCGCTGCGCGCCTAACCCCACAGCCCGGTTGGTACTCTCCGAAGGTAGGCATTTCGCCTGCGCGTCACGTCCTTCTCCAGACGAGGAAAGCGCGCCCTTCTCAACTTGACCGAGCGGCCTCTAACCGACCGCGATGGACCGCGCGATGAGTGCGGGGTCTTCGGCGTATTCGCACCCGGCCATGACGTCGCCCGGCTTGCCTACTTCAGCCTCTACGCACTGCAGCACCGCGGCCAGGAGTCAGCCGGAATCGCCACCTGCGAGGGCGGACACATCACCACCCTGCGCGACTCGGGACTGGTCTCCCAGGTATTTGACGAGGAGAAGCTGCGGGCCCTGGAGGGGGACATGGCGATCGGTCATGTGCGCTACTCGACCACGGGCGGGGGCTCGTGGGAGAACGCGCAACCGGTCTGGCGCGATGACGGGCGCGAGCTGGCCCTTGCCCACAACGGCAACCTGACCAACGCCGTCGAGCTGTGGAGCGGGCTGAAGCAGAGGGGGATCGACTTCCGCGGCAGCTCGGACTCAGAGATCATCGCGGCGCTGCTCTCCTCCCACGACGGAAGGTTCATCGAGGATGCCGTGGCTGAGGTGATGCCCCGCCTGCGGGGCGCCTACTCGACGGTGGCGATGACCAAGCACGCGATCGTCGCCTTTCGCGACCCCCACGGTGTGCGGCCGCTCTCGCTCGGGCGCCTGGGCGAGCGCTTCGTCGTCGCCTCCGAGAGCTGCGCCTTCGACATCATCGGGGCGGAGTTGATGCGCGAGGTGCACCCGGGGGAGATGGTCTCCCTGACCGAGCGAGGCCTTGAGACTCGCCAGGTCGTGCAGACCGGGCGCTCGGCGATGTGCGTGTTCGAGCACATCTACTTCTCCCGGCCCGACAGCCGCCTCGAGGGCAGGGTGCTGCAGCAGGTGCGCGGGCGGATGGGCGAGATCCTCTGGCGCGAGGCGCCGGTCGAGGCCGACCTGGTGATCTCTGTGCCGGACTCCGGCAACCCGGCGGCGGCGGGGTTTGCCCGCGCCTCAGGGCTGCCGCGCGATGACGGGTTGATCAAGAACCGCTACGTGGCGCGCACCTTCATTCAGCCCGGGCAGGAGCTGCGCAAGCACGGCCTGCGGCTGAAGTTCAACCCCCTGCCGGAGATCGTCGCCGGCAAACGGATCGTCGTCGTCGATGACTCGATCGTGCGGGGCAACACGACGCGGCAGATCGTCGGCATGCTGCGCGACGCCGGGGCGAGCGAGGTTCATCTGCGAATCTCGGCGCCGCCGATCCGACACCCGTGTCACTACGGGGTCGACATGTCGACCAGCGAGGAGATGATCGCCCACAACCGCACCGTGCAGGAGATCGCCGACGAGCTCGACGCCGACTCCCTCGCCTACCTCTCCCTTGAGGGCGTCTATGAGGCAATCGACACCCCGGCCGAGGATCACTGCGATGCCTGCTTCACCGGCCGCTACCCGCTCGGTGACCCGGATCAGGCGAACGGGAAATTTGCCCTGGAGGGCATCGCCGTAATTCCAGCTTCCGGTAGATGAGCTTCCGCATCGTCGTCCTGGCCTCCGGATCGGGAACCAATCTGCAGGCGATCCTCGACACGCTGCATGGGCGCGAGGGGATCGAGGTGGTCGGGGTCGGATCCGACAAGCCGGGGGCGAGGGCGCTGGAGAGAGCGAGGGCGGCCGGGGTCGTGACCGCCGTCTTTCCCGGAACGCAGTTCGCCGATCGCGAGGCCCGCGACCTTGCCCTCGGCGATTGGATCGCCTCGCGTGGCGCCGAGCTGATCGCCCTCGCCGGTTACATGCAACTGCTGAGCGCAGCCTTCATCGAGCGCTTTCGAAACCGCATCGTCAACGTCCACCCGGCGCTGCTCCCCGACTTCCCCGGCCTTGACGCGATCGGCCAGGCGCTGGATGCCGGGGTAAAGGGAACCGGTGTCAGCGTCCACTTCGTCGACGAGGGCATCGACACCGGCCCCATCCTGCTCCAGCGCGAGGTTCCGATCCCGGCCGACCGAGACCGGGCGGCGCTGGAGGAGGCGATCCACGCGACAGAGCACGAGCTCTACCCGGAGGCGATCCGCATGATCGCCTCCGGCAGGACTAGGATCGTCGCGAAGGACCCCCGCACGGTCGTCGTTGATGAGTGAGGCTGCCACAGACACCAGCACAGAGGCCGTCAACGACGGCGCAATCCGGGTGCGCCGGGCGCTGATCTCGGTTTCTGACAAGACGGGTGTTGCCGACCTTGCCAAGAGCCTCGCCGCCCTCGGGGTCGAGATCCTCTCCACCGGCGGCACCGCCGCGGCGCTGCGCGAGGCCGGCCTCGAGGTGACCGACGTCGCTGAGTTCACCGGTCAGAAGGAGATCCTCGGTGGCCGGGTGAAGACGCTGCACCCGCGACTGCACGCGGCGCTCCTCGCCCGGCGTGAGGACCCCGAGCATATGGCGACGCTGGAGAGCGAGGGGATCGAGCCGATCGATCTGGTCTGCGTCAACCTCTACCCATTCGAGGAGGCCGTCGCCAGTCATGAGGTGTCGGCTGAGGTAGCAATCGAGAACATTGATATCGGCGGCCCGACGATGATCCGCGCCGCGGCAAAGAACCACCAGGGCGTCGCGGTGATCGTCAAGCCCGAGTCCTATGACGCTGTCTGCGCCGAGCTGGAGGAGACTGGCGGCGAGGTCTCGGCCTCAACCCGCCACTGGCTGGCCAACGAGGCCTTCGCCCAGACCGCCCGCTATGACGCGGCGATCAGCCGCTGGTTCTCGGCCGAGTATGAGGAGTTCCCCGAACACCTCGCGGTCGCCTATGAGAAGGTGCTCGACCTCTCCTACGGCGAGAACCCCCACCAGCGCGCGGCGCTTTACTCGGAGGCCGGAATCCGCAGCCACGTCCTCTCGCGGGTTTCAAAGCTGCACGGGCGAGCGCTCTCCTTCAACAACGTGCTGGATCTCGATTCCGCCCGGCGGCTGGTGGAGGACTTCCAGGAGCCGGCCTGTGTGATCGTCAAGCACAACAACCCCTGCGGGGTCGCGGTCGGTGAGGACGCGCTTGCTGCCTACGGAAAGGCACTCGCCTGCGATCCGCTCTCAGCCTACGGCGGGGTGATCGCGCTCAACCGGGCGATCGGCGTGGCGCTTGCAGAGTCCCTGCACAAGAACTTCGTCGAGGTCCTGATCGCGCCGGGCTATGAGGAGGGGGCGCTTGAGGTACTGCAGCAAAAGGAGGCCATCCGCATTCTCTGCGGCGAGGAGCGCCGGGCTCGCGACCCGGTCGAGCGCGACGCCAAACGGGTGCTTGGAGGCCTCCTGATCCAGGATCGTGATGGCGACCCCGAGCCGCGCGAGCTGATGGAGGTGGTGACGAAGACCGAGCCCAGCGAGGAGCAGTGGCGCGACATGCTCTTCGCCTGGACCGTTGTCCGCCACGTCCGCTCCAATGCGATCGTGATCGCCAAGGACGGAGCCACGCTGGGGATCGGCGCAGGGCAAATGAGCCGCGTCGACTCGGTGCGCCTGGCGGTCGAGAAGTGCCGCGATGCACGGGGAGAGGAGGCCGGGGCCCTGCTGGCCGGTTCGGCCGTCGCCTCCGACGCCTTTTTCCCGTTCGCCGACGGTCCCCAGGCGGCGATCGAGGCGGGCGCCAGATCGGTGATCGAGCCGGGCGGCTCCAAACGCGACGCCGAGGTGATCGAGGCCTGCGACTCCTCCGGCGTCGCGATGGTCTTCACCAAGCACCGCCACTTCCGCCACTGATGAGCGATTGGAGTCCGTTTCCTGACCAACTCGTGGAGCTCGGCCCACGAGTTGCGCGTCGGCACCGTCACCTCGGAGTGGCCGAGGCCAGGATGGGCTGCGATGGCGCTCAGGTAGATCGTCAGTTGGGAGCTCTGGAGCTGCTCCCCTTTGCCAGTGCCCCCGCCGGGACTCGAACCCGGGCCGCGCGGCTTAAAAGGCCGCCGCTCTAACCAACTGAGCTACGGGGGCAGGTGTCTAGATTTCGATTCTAGATAGCCGTTTCCTCGACCATCCGCCGGACGCCAATGGCCCCTTTGATTGACGATCCGTTGCTCCCTTGCCCATTGCTGCCCACTCACGGGCGCCGTGGCAGGCATTGCGTTGTGCTCCGCAGGGTCGATCGCGGCGTCTCACCGCCCTAGCGTAAACCTGATTCGGGAACGAGGGGTCCGCCCATCCGCCCCGCCCGGCGGCCTGGTGATCGGGCGACAGGGCTCGATCGGCCCGGGCGCTGAGGGTCGAACCAGACGACTAGAGCCGGAGGAGGTGTCTAGGTCGCAAACAAACTGATCGCCGCGGATATGGCCAGCGGCTGGTCCTCGGGCGTGAAGCTGTAGGCGTCCTCGATCAAGACGAGCTGGCCCCACTTGAGCGCTCGCGCGTAGCGCCGAGCATGCTCGAGCGCAAAGACCTCATCCTCAGCGAACCAGATAAGCAGGATCGCCAGCTCGGAGGTCGCGATCAGGTGCTCGCCTGCCTCGCGAACCGGAGCCGTGGACGCGGAGGCCATCGCCTTGGCGACGTCGCGAAGCACTCCCTCCTCACGGGTGGCGGGAAGGGCGTAGGAATCGGACGCCTTGGGGTCGCCCGGATGCTTGAGAGCCACCCATAGGCCAGCGGGGTGGAGCGCTCGCTGCGATGACCGCTGAGATCGCGATCCACGAGCTCGATGCCGGGCGTCGCCTTCCCGCCGCCCGCAGGTCCCTGCGCCGTTTCCTCTCGGTCGGATCTTGATGGATCCAGCGGCCTAGTGACCTGAGTCGTTGATCCGCTGGCAGTAGGAGGCGAGGCTGTCGAGGATCTCATCGGCGCTCTTGTGCCAGACGTAGGGTTTGGGCTCGTCGTTCCAGTTGGCGATCCAGGTGCGGATTGAGGCCACAAGGTCGCGCACCGAGCGGTGGGCGCTGCGCTTGATCCACTTGGTGGTCAGCTCGGAAAACCAGCGCTCGACCAGGTTCAGCCAGGAGCTGTAGGTGGGGGTGAAGTGCAGGGTGAAGCGCGGATGGCGCACCAGCCAGCGCTGGATCGACGACGTCTTGTGGGTCGAGGAGTTGTCGAGCACGACATGAACGTCGAGGTGTGCCGGCACCGAGCTATCGATCAGGTTCAAGAAACGGCGAAACTCCTCGGCACGGTGGCGGGGTGTCATCTCGGCGATCACCTGGCCGGAGGCAACGTCCAGGGCGGCGTAGAGGTTCGTGGTGCCGTTGCGCACGTAATCATGGGTGTGGCGCTCGGGCACCCCAGGCATCAGCGGCAGCACCGGCGAGCTGCGGTCAAGCGCCTGGATCTGGGACTTCTCATCGACGCACATCACCACGGCCGCCTCGGGCGGGTTGAGGTAGAGCCCGACGATGTCGCGGACCTTGTCGACGAACTGCGGATCGGGCGAGAGCTTGAAGTGCTCTGTCTGGTGGGGCTTCAGCCCAAACGCTCGCCAGATCCGGCTGACCGCGGTCTGGCTCATCCCCGTTGCGGCCGCCATCGAGCGCGTCGACCAGTGCGTGGCGTTCGCGGGCTGCTCCTCCAGGGTCTTGACGATCACCCGCTCGACATCGTCATCGCTGATCGAACGCGGCTTGCCGGGGCGTGGCTCGTCATGCAGGCCGTCGAGGCCACGCTGTGCGAACCGCCCTCGCCACTTGCCCACGGTCGAGCGAGTGCAGCCGAGCCGAGCCGCGATCTCCTTGCTCGGCTCGCCGTCTGCTGCCGCCAGGACGATCCGGCAGCGCAACGCCAAGGCTTGGGCGCTCGTCGGGCGCCGGGCCCAGCGCTCGAGTACCTCCCGCTCTTCGTCGCTGAGCACGACCTCTACACGCACGGGCATAACGGCCTCCAATCGTCGTCGATGACGAGTGGATTCGCCGTCAGGCTAAGTATGCCTGCGAACTAACGACTCAGGTCACTAGGACAAGCCGGGCGGGCCGAGCTCTCAGCCCTCCGGCTCGACCGCCACCGGCTCGGCCTCGCCGGACTCGACGTGCAGTCTGGGCAGGATGTTGCCCAACCATTTGGGGAAGTACCAGGCCCGTCGACCGAGCAGCTGCATGATCGCCGGCACCAGGACCGAGCGGATGATCACCGCGTCGATCAGGACGGCGGAGGCGAGTCCGAGGCCGAATAGCTTGATGATCCGTTCTTCGCCGAGCATGAAGGAGGCGAACACGGTGATCATGATCGCCGCCGCCGCGGTGATCACCCGACCGGTGAGGGCGAGGCCGCGGGTGACCGCCTCGGTGGAGTCGTGCCTGCTCTCCCACTCCTCGTGGATCCGCGACATCAGAAAAACCTCATAGTCCATCGAGAGACCGAAGACGATCGCAAAGAGGAAGACGGGGAAGAAGGAGATGATCGGCCCGGTGTTGTCGACGCCGATCAGGCTCGCCCCCCAGCCCCACTGGAAGACGGCGACGATGATGCCGAAGGCGGCGCCAATCGAGAGCAGGTTCATCACCATCGCCTTCAGCGGCACCAGCAGTGAGCGGAAAACGATCATCAGCAGCAGCGCGGAGAGCAGGACGACGACGCCGATGAACAGCGGCAGCTTTTCGGCGATCGCGTTGCCGAAGTCCTCAAAAATCGCGGTGATGCCGCCGACGTGAAGCTGGGCCCCTGTCCTCGCCTCGATCGGTGGGATCACGTCGTGGCGAATGTGGTCGAGCAGGCTGGTTGTCTGGGCGCTTTGCGGCGAGGTCGTGGGGATGACGTTGCAGACGCCGGCGTTCTTGGCCGGATTGAGCCTGACCGGAGTCACCGCCGCCACACCCATTTCATATTTGAGCGTGTGGCAGATCTGGGTCAGGCCCCCCGCCTCGCCCCTGCCGGGCAGCGCGGCGACGATCACCAGAGGGCCGTTGAACCCAGGTCCAAAGCCTTCTGCGAGCAGATCGTAGGCCTGTCGGGTGGTCTTGTTTGCCGGTTCGGTCCCGGCGTCGTTTGAGCCCAGGCGCAGCGAGAGGGTCGGGATGCAGAGGATCAGCAGCAGCCCTCCAGAGAGCAGGACCGAGAGTGCCGGTCGGCGCTGGATCGTGCGGCTCCAGCGAAACCAGTTACCGTTTTCGTCGAAGCTGTTGGAGCGGGTGCCGAGGCCGGGAACGCGAAGCCGATCGACCCAGTGGCCGGCGATCGTCAGCAGCGCCGGCAGCAGGGTGAGCGCGGCGATCATCGTGAACAGGACCGCCAGTGCCGCCGCCATCGCGACTCCGTAGAGGAAGCTGATGCCGAGCAGCAGCATCCCCATCAGCGAGATGATCACGGTGATGCCGGCGAAAAGGACGGCGCGCCCGGCCGTGTCGACGGCCTGGATCGCAGCGGGGCGCGGCTCCAGCCCCCGGTCGAGTCCGTTGCGGAAGCGGGTGAGGATGAAGAGGGCGTAATCGATCCCGACGCCGAGGCCGATCATCGCCGCCAAGACCGGGGCGAAGTTCGCCGTGTCGAAAAGGTGGGTGCCGAGCTCGACCAGGCTGATGCCGACGCCGAGCGCAAACAGGGCACTGAGAATCGGCAGGCCCATCGCCACGGCCGAGCCGAAGGTGAGGAGCAAGACGACGATCGCCGCCAAGAGACCGATCGCAAAAGAGGAGTCGCCGCTTTTCTGGGCGATCGCTTCCTGGATCGGCTGGCCGCCGAGCTCGACCTGCAGGCCATTGCCCGCCGCAGCCTGCGCGGTGGCGATGATTTCCCTCGTCTTTTCCTTGTCGAGCTTGTTGTCCTGGGCGTCGAACTGGATCGTCGCGTAGGCGATCTCGCCGTTCTTGCTGATCGCCGCGGCGCCACCGGTGCGGTAGGGGCTGGCGACTTCGCTGACGTGGGGAAATCTCTTGATCGCGGCGAAGGCGCGCTCCATCCTGGTGCGCACCGCGGGCGCCCGGACTCCGCCTTGGGCTCTGAAGACGATCTGGGCGGTTCCCCCCGACTGCGCCGGGAACCTTGTTTCCAGCAGGTCGAGGGCCTTCTTGGAGTCCGATGAGGGGAGTTTGAATTCTTCGGTGAAGTTCGCCCCGACGGCGCCGGCGATCGCCCCGACCCCGACCAGGGCGATGATCCAAGCGAGGATCACCGTCTTTCGGTGGCCGGTGCACCAGGTGGCGAATGCCTGCATCCGGGGCCACGCTAGCAATGGCTCGGTGGCGGCGCTCCCCTGTCATCTACGACGCCGATTAGATTCCCTGGTTGATGACCGATCCATCGATCGTCCGCTTCCGACGGGTCGTGAGCTCTGCCTACGCGGCGTTGGAGGAGCGCCGCCAGGAGGTGAACGACCTCAACGTCTTCCCCGTCGCCGACGGCGACACCGGCGACAACATGGCGATGACGATGCGCGCCGTGATGGAGGAGCTCGATCGACTCGATGGACTCACCGTCGATGAGGCCGGCCGCGCCGAGTTGGTCCAAGCCCTGGCGCGGGCGGCGCTGATGGGGGCGCGCGGCAACTCCGGGGTGATCCTCAGCCAGATCGTCCGTGGCGCGGCCGAGGAGCTGGCCAGCAGGCCGGGGGAGCTGGTTGACCCCGTGCTTGTCGCCTCCGCCTTTGCCAGCGCCGCCGATGCGGCCTATGAGTCGGTGCGCGAACCGGCGGAGGGAACGATGCTGACCGTCTTCCGCGAGATGGCCCACTCGATCGCCCGCCAGCTCGCCCACCTGGAGGCCGACAAGCAGCGCCTTGATGACGACGTCTCCGAGGACCAGCAGGACGCGATCCTCGCCGAGGTGTTGGAGCGGGCGATCGCCGACGGTGAGCAGGCCGTGGAGCGCACGCCCGAGCAGCTGGAGGTGCTGCGCGAGTCGGGCGTGGTTGACGCCGGCGGCTATGGCCTGGTGCTGATTTTGGCCGGGGTTGTCGCCGGGCTGCGCGGCGATGGCGCCGAGGCGCCCGCGGTTCCCCGCCACGAGGCACCTCGCCTCAGCCGGCCCCACCACGAGGACTCGCGCTTCCGCTACTGCACCAACTTCATCGTCTCCGGCCGGGCGCTTGCCGGGCGCGAGTTCGTACCGCGGCTGGAGACCCTGGGGGATTCGGTTCTCGTCGTTGGCGATGAGGTGACGCTCAAGGTTCACGTCCACACCGACGAGCCGGAGGCGGCGGTCGCCCTCTTTGAGGGCGCCGGCGAGGTGACCAACCTCGACGTCGCAGACATGCGCGAGCAGGTTGCCGAGCGCGAGGCGCGGCTCGCTGCCGGGCGCACCGGGGTCCTCGCCGTTGCTGCCGGCCTCGGCATGGAGCGGCTTTTCGCCGGCCTCGGCGCCCATGTGGTCCCCTGCGGGGAGACCCTCAACCCCTCCACCTATGAGCTGCTGGCGGGGATCCACGAGGTCTCCGCCGAGGAGGTCCTGGTCCTGCCCAGCTCCGCCAACGTGACGATGGCCGCCGAGCGCGCCTGCGCGCTCTCGGAGAAGCCCTCCCGCGTCCTTCCGGCCCACTCCCAGCAGGCGGGCCTGCTGGCCTTGGTCGAGTTCGATCCGGCCGACTCGGCCAGCGAGAACGCCGAGCGCCTTGACAGGGTGCTGGCGGGGATCCTCACCGGCGGTGTGGCCCCGGCCGCCCGCGATGACGCAAAGGGCCGCTTTCGCCAGGGTGAGGCGGTCGGCTTCGCCGACGGGGAGATCGTCGCCTGGGGCGCCGCCGGGTCGACCCTGGC
The DNA here is from genome assembly GCA_049585815.1 of Solirubrobacterales bacterium. Taxonomy (GTDB): domain Bacteria; phylum Actinomycetota; class Thermoleophilia; order Solirubrobacterales; family 70-9; genus DATLSM01. The sequence goes on along the minus strand of JBAVAR010000007.1, from coordinate 8,120 downwards.
GCGGACGATCGAGTTCCTCACCGAGGGAGTGGAGATCCTCACCGTGATCGCCGGCGAGGGCGCCCCGATCCCGCTTGAGGAGGTCGGGGCCCTCGCCCCCGTGGGGGTCGAGGTCGAGACCCATGAGGGCGGCCAGCCGAGCTGGTGGTGGCTGCTCGCCGCCCAGTAGTGCGCTCCTTTGCCGGCGCCGGCAAGCTCGACCGCGCCCGGCTGCGCGAGGCGCCGATCCACTGGCCCCGCCCGAGCGTGCTCGACGTTTCGCTGCTCGCCCTGGATGGGGTCGGGCCCAAACTCGCCGAGGCGGCCGCCGGAGCCGGCATCGCCACGATCGGCGATCTGCTCATGCGCTTTCCCCACAGCCACCGCGATCGCAGGATCGAGCCGCTGGCGGAGATCGAGAGCGGAAGGCGGGCCACCGTATCGGTCGAGGTGCTCGGTTCCAGGCCAAGCCAGTTCCGCCGGCGCGGACTCTCGATCCTCTCGGTCAAGGTCGGTGATCGGTCGGGCTCGGTGCGGGCCACCTGGTTTAACCAGCCCTGGCTGGCGAGGAAACTGGCGCCGGGGACGGCGCTTTTGTTGACCGGGTCGCGCGATCGCCATGGTTTCCGGGTGGCCGAGTATGAGTTCAGCGGATCCTCACCGGCGGGCGCCGAGGAGGTGGTCCCCGTGCACCCCGGGACCGAGCGATTGAAGGCCCAGCGCCTGCGCGAGTGGGCCGAGCAGGCCTGTCGGTGGGCTCCCAATGCCCTCGAGGGGCTGCCGGCCGAGCTGCGCGCGCGGCGCCGGTTGGCGGGGTCCGGTGATGCGATTCGAGCCATCCACTTTCCCTCGTGCCAGGCGGATGTTGATCGGGCTCGCGAGCGGCTCGGGTTTGAAGAGCTCTTCCTCTACCAGGCTCTGCTTGCCTCTCGAAAAAGGGCGCATCGCCTGGCTCGGCCGGCGCCACGCTTGGGGGCGCCGGGAGATTCGGTGAGGAGGTGGATCGCCTCCTTGCCGTTTGCGCTTACCGGGGATCAGCTGCGGGCATTTGAGGAGATCGACGCAGACCTGGATTCCGGGCAGCCGATGCAGCGGCTCTTGATGGGTGAGGTTGGCTCGGGGAAGACGGTGGTGGCGCTCTACTCGATGCTGCGGGCACTTGAGGCGGGATACCAGGCGGTCTTGATGGCACCGACGGAGACCCTCGCCGAACAGCACGCGCGGACCCTGGGAAAGCTCCTGGCCGAGGAGGCGACGCCGTTTGCGCTGCTCAGCGGAGCCACTCCCGCGGCGATTCGGCGCCAGGCGCTGGAGCGCCTGGCCAGCGGCGAGCTGGGGTTGATCGTCGGCACCCATGCCCTGATCGAGCCCGCCGTGCGGTTTGCGCGGCTCGGCCTTTGCGTTGTCGATGAGCAGCACCGGTTCGGGGTCAGGCAACGCCGGGCGCTCGATGCCAAGGGCGTGGAGGGGATGGTGCCCCACGTGCTGCAGATGAGTGCGACGCCGATCCCGAGAACGCTCTCGCTGACCGCCTACGGTGACCTCGACACGACCGCCCTGCACGAAGTGCCCGCCGGACGGGGGGCGGTGCTCACTCGCGTCCTCGCAGAGGAGGGGCGCGCGGGCGCCTACCGGTTCATCCGCGAGCGTCTGGGGGAGGGGCGGCAGGCCTACGTCGTCTGTCCCCTGGTCGAAGAGTCAGAGACCCTGGGGGGGAAGGCCGCCGAGGCCGAGGCGCAGCGTCTGGCAGGGGCCGAGCTCCGCGGCTTTGCGATCGACGTCATTCACGGCCAGATGCCCTCCGCCCACAAGGCGCGGGTGATGGAGGCCTTTGCCGCTGGCGCCACCGACGTGCTGGTCGCGACCACCGTGATCGAGGTCGGGATCGATGTCCCCAACGCGACGGTGATGCTGATCGAGGGGGCAGAGCGCTACGGGGTCTCCCAGCTGCATCAGCTGCGCGGTCGGGTGGGACGGGGAGAGCACCCCTCCCAGTGCCTGCTCTTCGCCGAGCGGGCGGGCGGATCGGCGCGCCGGCGCCTGCAGGCGGTGGCGGGTGAGAGCGACGGCTTCAGGCTCGCGGAGATCGACCTCGGCCTGCGCGGGGAGGGGGAGATCCTCGGCACACGCCAGCACGGCCTGCCCCGCTTTGCCGTCGCCAGCCTGCCCGAGGACACGCCGCTTTTGATCGCGGCTCGCGAGGAGGTCCTCGAGCTGCTTCACCGCCACGGCTCCCTCGATGCGCCGGCCCTCGGCCCCCTGCTCGACGCCGCCCGCAGCCGCTTCGGGGCGGGCTCGAGTGATCTGATTGCGCTGTGAGGGACCGTCTGCAGCCGAGGGCGCGTTGGGGGTGAAACGATGATCTGCATGGGGCACGCCGACAGTGACCGGCGCCGATGCGCGTAATCGCGGGGGAGCTGAAGGGCCGCACCTTTCTCGCCCCGCGCGGTCGCCGGGTACGGCCGACCTCCGACCGCGTCCGTGAGGCGATCTTCTCCGCCCTCGGGGCGATCGACCCCCGCACCCGTGTGCTTGACCTCTACTGCGGCACCGGCGCGCTGGCGATCGAGGCGCTCTCGCGTGGAGCCGCGCACGCCGTGCTGATTGACCGCGACACCAGGCCGGCGCTCGGCAACATCGAGCGCCTCGGTCTGGCTCAGCGCACGGAGCTGATCCGCGTGCTCGCCGAGCGTTGGGTGAGCGACGCCGCCAGGGACCCCTCCCCGCCCCGCTTTGACCTCGTCTTCCTCGATGCCCCCTATAGACTCGCCGACCGCGTGGGAGCAGACCTCGACACCCATCTGCCCCGCCTGCTCGCCGCGGGTGGGCGGGTCGTGGTCGAGAGCGGCGCGGGCGCCCCGCTTCGCCTCGATTCACTCGAGCGCCTGCGCCAGCGGCGCTACGGCGCCGCCGACGTCTCCTTCTACGGCGAGACGGTGCGGCGGTGAGTGGGCGCGACGGCACCGTCGTTTGTCCGGGGAGCTATGACCCGGTGACCAACGGCCATGTCGACATCATCACCCGCACCGCCCAGGTCTTCGGGCGGGTCGTGGTCGGCGTCGTCAACAATCCGCTGCGCAAGGAGAGGACGCTGTTCACCGCGGAGGAGCGGGAGGCCTTCATCCGCGATGCGACCGCGAGTCTCGCCAACGTCGAGGTGAAGATCTTCTCCAACCTGCTGGTCGAGTTTGCCCGCGAGAACGACGCCACCGCGATCGTCAAGGGGCTGCGGGCGATCTCAGACTTTGAGTATGAGTTCGAGATGGCCCAGCTCAACCGCAAGCTCGACCCAAGCATCGAGAGCGTCTACGTGATCGCCTCGCCCCACTACAGCTTTCTCTCCTCGACCGGGGTCAAGGAAATGGCGACCTTCAATGGCGACGTCTCCGACCTCGTGCCGGCCCCGGTCGCCGCCGCGATGGCAGAGCGTCTGGGTGGCCGGTAGGCTTTGGTTGCGGAGGGGCTGTGGGCGAGAGTTTGCAAAAAGCCGACGAAATAACGGCTTCTTCACCAAAGATGCCGCCGACACGTAGGCTTACGACCTGCTGATGGACGTTCTGGTCCTCATAGACAAGCTGGACGACGTCGTCCACAACGCCCGTCCGGTCCCGCTGACCGATCAGGTGCGCGTCGACCGCGAGGAGATCTACGATCTCCTCGATCAGATGCGGGCGACGATCCCCGAGGAGATCAAGCAGGCGCGCTGGATCGTCAAGGAGCGCCAGGAGATGCTGGCTGAGGCAAAACGGGAGGCAGAGCGGATCGTCCGCGAGGCCCGTGAGCAGCAGGCCAGGCTGATCTCCGATGAGGAGGTCACCAAGCAGGCTGAGCGGGCGGCGGATGAGATCGTCGAGGATGCGCGGACCCGCGAGCGGGAGATCCGGCTTGGTGCCGAGGATTACGCCGATGAGATCCTCAACACGCTCGAGGTCAACCTGCAGAAGTTCCTCGCCGCCGTGCAGCGGGGTCGTGACCGGCTCGCCGGTCGCGACGAGGAACCCGCCGCCGAGATCGAGCAGTAGCTAGCGAAGCTCGTTGAGCTTGGCCCAGCGGGGATCGACGCCCGTCTCGTGCCGATGGTCCCCGGGGTCGGTGTCGTTTAGGGACTCGCCGCAGATCGGACAGAGGCCGGCGCACTCGGGGCGACAGAGGATGCGGGTCGGGAGCGCGAGGACCGCGGCGTCGCGGGCCCAGCGGCCGAGGTCGAGCTCCTCCTCCTCGACGTAGGGGCAGCGCAGCTCCTCGTCCTCGCTGTCGGCCTGATCGACCTCGCGGGCGTCCACCTCGATCTCCGCGCCGGCGCCGGCCAGGCAGCGCATGCAGGGGCCCTCGATACGCAGGGGGAAGCGGAGGCGGAACGCGTAGCCGCCGCTGGGACGTGAGATCTCGAGCTGGGCCCTAACCTCTGCGGGGCGCGCGCCGTAGACCTGGCCACCAATTTCGATCGGCTCTAGTCTGACCGGCAGCTCGAGCCGCCGGCCCTCCCCGTGAGACAGCGAGAGTCGGGAGAGGTCGACGATCGTGGTGGGCGCTTGTTTCATGAGCACTCCTCCGCTGGGCCGAGACTTACGATGGACACCCCCCGACGAGATTACGGAATGGGTCAATTCGACTGGACACCCGAGATCTACCTGGAGCGGATCCGCGCCGAGCTGCCCCGCTATGACGAGCTGCAAGAACAGGCGGTGGCGGCGATTCCCTTTGCTCCCGAGCGCGTGCTGGAGCTGGGGATGGGGACCGGCGAGACCACCCGCCGCCTGATCGAGGCATACCCGGACGCCTGGGTGATCGGCCTCGACTCGAGCCCCGATATGGTCTTCCGCGCCCGCGAGACCTATGACGATGTCCAGCTCGCCCGCATCGAGGACCCCCTTCCCGACGGTCCCTGGGATCTGGTCATCTCGGTGCTCTCGGTCAACCGCCTCGATGACGCCCAGCTGCAGGCTCTCTTTCGCCGGGTGGCCGAGCAGTCTCGCTCGCTGGTGATCGGCGACGCCTTCGAGGCCGCACAGCTGGAGCGCGCGCTCACCTCAAGCGGCGGGGAGCTGGTCTGGCAGGCCGAGGAGCTGGCGGTGATCCGCGCCCTCTACTGAGGCCCCCTCCCGGCCACGGTCGGGGTCAAGCGGCTACCATTGCCCGCTCGATGGCCGTCCCGAAGAAGAGAACCTCAAGCGCGCGGCGCGACAAGCGGCGGGCCACCCACCGGGCTGCCAAGCCGCGCCTGAACGAGTGCCCCCGCTGCCACAGTCCGCGTCTGCCCCACCGCGTCTGCCCCACCTGCGGTACCTATGCCGGGCGCGAGGTGATCTCCCACCGCGTCACCGAGAGCCCCGCGGCGCCCCCCGACGCCCAGGAGTGATCCCCGTCGGGCGCGGGGTGACCGTCGCCCTCGATGGGTTCGGGGCCGAGCGGGGATTCGATGTGCTGGCCGAGGGAGCGCGGCTCGCCGCCGCCGACGGCATCGGGGTGCGCGTGTTCGGGCCGGCGCAGGATCTGGGCCTGGCTGGGGTGGAGGGGATCGAGCTGGTCCCGACCTCGGAGTGGATCGCCAACGAGGATGACCCGGTCCCGGCGGTCCGCTCGCGCCCCGAGGCGTCGGTGGTCCGCGCGGTCAGGGACGTCGCCGAGGGGCGATCGGTGGCGATGGCAAGCGCCGGCTCGACCGGCGCGACGATGGCGGCGGCGACCTTCGGACTGCGGCGCCTGCACGGCGTGCAGCGCCCCGCACTCGCGGTGCGCCTGCCGCTTCCCGGCAAGGCGGTCCTCTTCCTCGACGTCGGCGCCAACGTCGAGGCGCGCGCCCAGCATCTGATTCAGTTCGCCTTCCTCGGGGCGGCCTTCAGCGCCACCGTGCTGGGAATCGAGCGGCCCCGGGTGGCCCTGCTCTCGGTCGGCGAGGAGCCGGGCAAGGGCCGGGCAGAGGTGGTCGCGGCGCACGCGGCGCTGGTGGGCGCCTCGGGGATCGATTTCACCGGTAACGTCGAGGGCGGTGACCTGCCCGGCGCGGTTGCCGACGTCGTCGTCACCGACGGTTTCACCGGAAATGTGGCGCTGAAGGTGATGGAGGGGACGGCGCGCAGCGTGGGCGCGGCGATCGCTGAGGTGGCGCGCTCCAACCTGCTGGCCGCGGCGGGTGGGGTGTTGATGCGCCCCGCCCTCGGCGGCCTGCGCCGCGAGTTGCATCCAGACGCGACCGGGGGCGCGATTCTGCTCGGCCTGCGTGGGGTCGCCGTTGTCGCCCACGGCAGCTCTGGCGCGGAGGGGATCGCCAACGCCGTTCGCCTGGCGGCGCGCTGCGCTGAGGTCGATGCGATCGGCCGCACCGCGGCGCTCCTGCACGAAGCCGGGGCGACGCGGGGCTCGCTGACCGGCGCCGATGCGTGATAGGAAGAGCGAGAATGACCCACGACGAAGTCCTCGATTTGGTCCGCGCCCACCTCGCCGAGGAGCTCGAGGTCGAGCCGGAAAAGATTTCCGAATCGACGCGCTTTAAGGAGGATCTCGATGCCGACTCGCTCGACCTCTATGAGCTGGTGATGGAGCTCGAGGATCGCTACCGGATCTCGGTCTCTGAGCAGCAGGCCGCGAAGATCACGACCGTGGGCGACGCGGTTGCCTTTGTCCTTGAGCACGCGTCGGCCTGAGCGGGTGAGCGCCGACGCCGACTCAGCGCTCGCCAAGCTCTCCGCGCTCCTCGGCGAGCTACCCGAAGAGCTGCGGGCGCGGGCGCTGACCCACTCCTCCTGGACCGAGGAGCGGGTCGACTCCTTTGAGCGACTCGCCTTTGTCGGCGACAGCGTCTTGGGGCTATCTGTCGCCTCTCACCTGCTCGAGCGCTTTCCCGAACTCGACGCCGGCGGGCTGACCAAGGTCCATAACCAGGCGGTCAGCGGTACCTCCTGTGCGGCGGTCGGTCGCCTGCTCGGCGTCCCGGAGATGCTGCGCGAGGCTGAGCCCGAGGATGGGCCGGCGGCGATTCCAGCCGAGGTCCTGCTCGGCGGCGAGCGACCGCTGCCGGAGGCGACCGAGGCGCTGATCGGCGCCTGTTTTCTGGCCTTTGGCTTTGAGCGCACGGCGGCCGCGGTGGCGGAGGCGTTCGGGCCGCGGATCGATCATGCGGCCGAGACCAGGATCGATTTTAAGTCCGCCCTCCAGGAGCTCCTCGCGCGCCGCGGGTCGCGCGTAAGCTATGAGGTGACAGCCGCCTCCGGCCCACCGCACCGGCGCACCTTCGAGGTGGCGGCGAGCGTCGATTCCGAGCGGGTCGGGGAAGGGGTGGGTCGGAGCAAGAAGGCGGCCGAGCAGGCCGCCGCCGAGCAGGCGTTGAAGCTGCTTGGCGGCTTAGGGAGGGCCCGCTTTGCGTCCGACTCAACAGCGAGCCTTAGCGACCCGATTCCGAGCCCGAAAGACGAGATGCATCTGAGATCGATCACGATGAAGGGGTTCAAGTCCTTCCCCGAACGGGCGCGGCTGGATTTCTCGCCCGGGGTCAGCGTGATCGTCGGCCCCAACGGCTCGGGCAAGTCGAACATCACCGATGCGGTGCTCTGGGCGCTTGGCGAGCAGAGCCCGGGAGCGGTCCGCGGCGCCACGATGCAGGACGTGATCTCGGCCGGCGGTAAGGGGGTCGGCCAGCGCCGCATGGCCGAGGTCGAGGTGGTGATCGACAACTCCGATGGCCGCGCCGGGACCGAGTTCTCGGAGGTTGCGGTGCAGCGCAGCCTCGACCGCTCCGGCGAGGGTGGCTACCGGCTAAACGGCGCCCGCTGTCGTCTGGTCGACGTGGTCGAGGTCCTCTCTGACGCCAATCTCGGCCGCGAGATGCACTCGGTGATCAGCCAGGGTCGGGTCGAGTCGATCGTCCACTCCAAGCCGCGCGAGCGGCGCCTTCTGGTCGAGGAGGCGGCGGGTCTTGGCAAGCACAGAAAGCGCCGCCGGCGGGCCGAGCTGAAGCTGCGCGCCGCTCGCTTCAACCTTGACCGGGCGCTCGATCTCGAGCGCGAGGCCCGCGCCCGGCTGCGCCCGCTAAAACGCCAGGCGCAGGCCGCGGAGCTGGGGGCGCGGATCGAGCGCGAGGAGCTCGGTCTGCGGGGGCGCTTGGTCTGCGAGGAGCTGCGCTTTGGCGCCGACCGGGCCACGGC
>JBAVAR010000006.1:0-3092 GCA_049585815.1 Solirubrobacterales bacterium | reverse complement strand
GGGTCGACGGGCTCCGCCTGCCGCCGGTCGAGGTGCTCGATATGCGCTCCTCTGACCCTCGCTCGGGCCCGCTGCACGCGAGGACCTGGGAGGCACTCGAGGCGGTGCGCCGCTCCGCCGCCAAGGCGATCGTGCTGATCAACCGGCGCGGCTTTGCCCCCTGGCTCACCTGCCGCTCCTGCGGGCGCCACTGGGACTGCCCCAACTGCGACGTCTCGCTGATCGTCCACCGCCACGCCGCTTTGCTCGTCTGCCACCACTGCGCTCACTCCGAGCCGCTGCCCGCGGTCTGCCCGGAGTGCGGCTCGACCACGCTCGCGCGCGCCGGCGCCGGCACCGAGCGGATCGAGGCACTGCTGGCGGAGCGGCTCACTCCGATGCCCGTCTTTCGCTTTGACTCCGATACCGCCTCGGGCCGGGGTGCCCACGCCGAGATCCTCGAGCGCTTCGCCTCGGCGCCCAGCGGGGTCCTGGTCGGCACCCAGATGGTGGCCAAGGGACACGACTTCCCCGACGTCACCCTGAGCGCGATCCTCGATGCCGATGCAACCCTTCGCTTTCCCGACTTCCGCGCCGAGGAGCGGACCTTCGCGATGGTCGCTCAGCTCGCCGGGCGCAGCGGCCGCGGCCAGGCCGGGGGGGAGGTGATCGTGCAGACGGTGGCGCCCCTGGCTCCCAGTATCGAGAACGCCTCTCGCCACGACGCCGCCGGATTCCTGGTCGGCGAGCTCGAGCGCCGCCGCCAGCTGCGCTACCCGCCCTTCTCCCATCTGGCGCGGATCGGGCTCGCCGCAGAGAGCGAGGAGCGGCTCGATCGTTGCGCTGCCCGGTTGGCCGTCGAGTTATCGGCGGCGCTTCCGCCCGACACCGAGCTGCTCGGCCCGGCGCCGATGTTCCGCGTCCGCAACCGCCACCGCCGCCGGCTGCTGATGAAGGCCTCAGAGCGCGAGGGCACGGTCGCCGCGATCCGCAGCGTGGTCGAGCGCCTGGTCAGCGAGGGGCAGACGCGCGAGGTCGCGGTGGGAGTGGACATCGATCCCCAGTGAGAGCGACGTCAATCCTTAGACTCACTCTTCGATGAGCGATCGGGTCGAGACCGAGAGCGGCGAGCACCTGCTCGGCGAGGAGCGGCGAGAGCGCCGCGAAGCGGCGCTCTCGCAGGTGGTCAAGTTCGGCGACCCGGTGCTGAAGAGCAGGGCCTCGGAGGTGGAGCAGTTCGGCCCCGAGCTGCGTGCGGAGGTCGAGCGGATGATCGCGATCATGCGTGACGGGATGGGCGTCGGCCTGGCGGGCACCCAGCTCGGCATTCTGCGCCGCGTCCTTGTCTTCCAGGCCGGCCCCGACAGCGAGCCGACCGCGCTGGTAAACCCGGTGATCGAGTGGCTCTCTGCGGATCTCGCCGTCGCCGAGGAGGGATGCCTCTCTCTGCCGCGGGTCTCGATGGACGTCGAGCGCTCCCTGCACGCGCGGATCGGAGGCCGCGACAGCGCCGGTGAGGCGGTCGTGCTCGAGGCCTCGGGCCTTGAGGCGCGGGTCCTCCAGCACGAGATCGACCACCTCGACGGAGTGCTGATCCTCGATCGGGCAAATCGCGAGCAGCGCAAGGGGGCGCTGCGCGCGCTGCGCGAAGGCGGCAGCTACAGCCCGCCGGGCGAGGAGGGCGAGGAGGGCGCCGAAGCGGGCGAGCACCGAGAGCCCAGAACCGATCCGTGAGGATCCTGTTTCTGGGGACCTCGGACTTCGCCGCAGAGCTGCTGCGCCGTCTTGCCGGCTCCCCCCACCGTCCGGCGCTGGTTCTCGCACCGCCCGATCGTCCGCGCGGTCGCGGCCGCCAGCTCCAGCCGCCCCCGGTGGCCGAGGTGGCTCGCCAGCTTCAGATCGAGCTGCTCCAGGTCGCCGACGTCAACGCCCCCGAGGCGGCGCTGGCGATCCGCGCCGCCCGCCCCCAGGTGGGGGTGCTCTGCGCCTTCGGCCAGCTGATCCGCGAGCCGCTGCTCTCTGAGCTGGCGCTGCTTAACGTCCATCCCTCGCTGCTGCCGCGCTGGCGCGGGGCGGCGCCGATCGAGCGGGCGATCATGGCCGGCGATCGGCGCAGCGGGGTCAGCATCATGCGGGTTGTGGCCGGTCTTGACAGCGGTCCCGTCGCCCTGGCGGAGGAGGTCCCGATCGGTCCCGATGAGGACTTTGCCGCGATCTCCGCCCGACTGGCGGCGCTCGGCGGGGAGCTGCTCCTCCGTGCGCTTGACCTGCAGGAGCAGGGGAGCCTTGCCTTCAAGGAGCAAGATGAGGAGGCGGCGAGCTACGCGGAGAAGATCGACCCCGCCGAGCGCCGGCTCGATCCGGCCCGCCCGGCAAAGGAGCTCGCCCGCAAGGTGCGCGCCCTGACCCCGCATATCGGCACCTATCTTGAGCTCGCCGACGGCAAGCGATTGGGGGTGCATCGCGCCCGGGCGGTCGATGTCGGCGTGCGGGCGGGTGAGGTCAAGGCCGAATGGGGTGTCCTTTTGCTCGGTTGCGCTCAGGGCACCCTGCGACTGGAAGTCCTCCAGCCCGAAGGAGGCAAGCCAATGGGGGTCGACGCCTACCTGCGCGGGCACCAGTTGCCCAGATTGTGAGAGGGGTCGCACCCGCCAGGGCACTCGCCTTCGCGGTGATCAGGGCGAGCTTTGAGGATGGCGCCCACACCGAGCTCGCCTTCCGTGAGGCGGCCGAGGGCCTTGGCCTTGAGGGCCGCGAGCGCGCCCAGGCCCAGCGCCTTGCCTACGGCGCCGTGCAGCGCCGCGGGACCTCCGACGCTGCGATTCGGCGCCTTTCCAGTCGCGAGGCGGGCTCACTGGACCCACCGGTCCTGGCCGGCCTTCGGCTCGGCCTCTTTGAGCTGCTGTTTTCCGATCGGACCCCCGATCATGCCGCGGTCGACCAGGCGGTCGAGCTGGTCAAGGGCGCCGGTGCCTCCCACGCAGCGGGTCTGATCAACGCCGTGCTGCGCCGCGCCGCACGCGAGCGGGAGGAGCTTTGGGAGGCACTGCTGGGCGATGACTCAACCCCCGAGGCCGCGGCGGTGGCCCACTCCGCGCCGCTTTGGCTGGCGC
>JBAVAR010000005.1:0-30582 GCA_049585815.1 Solirubrobacterales bacterium | reverse complement strand
GCTCGGCGCCGAGGCGCTCGGCGACGGTCCGCGGGCTCTCGCCGAGCGGGGCGGCGAGCCGCATCGCCGCATTGGAGCTGTAGTCGCCCAGCTCGGCCTTGGGTGGGCGGTCGAGGGAGGGCTCTGGCCCGGTCGGCTCCCCGTCACGCAGAGCGCGCGCCGCTCGGTTCACCGCTGTGCGCAGCTCGGCGATCGAGTCGTCGGCTCTCATCGACCCATCGTATGGACCCTGCGGCAAAGCTGGCCCGGCGGTGGGCCAGGGTACGCTGGCCCACTTGCGTGTAGCCGTGATCAGCGACCTCCACTCCAACCTGCCGGCGCTTGAGGCGGTGCTCGGGGCGATCGACGCGACCGGTTTTGAGCAGATCTGGTGCCTGGGTGACGTGGTCGGCTACGGGGCCGATCCCGATGCCTGCACCAACCTGGTCCGCGAGCGCTGCGAGCTCTGCCTGGCCGGTAACCACGACCTGGCGGTGCTCGGCGGCCTGGACATCGCCGCCTTTTCGGCCGGAGCGGCGGAGGCCGTGCGCTGGACGCGCCAAAACGCCGCCGAGTCGACGCTCGCCTTCCTGGCCGAGCTGGAACCGGCGGGGCTGCGTCTGGGTTTCGGCCTCTTTCACGCCTCCCCGCGCAATCCAATCTGGGAGTACGTCCTCTCGGCCGAGCAGGCCGATGCCTGCTTTGACCTCCAGGCACAGCGAATCTGCCTGATCGGCCACTCCCATGTCGCCCTCTTCTTCACCCGCCCCCCGCAGGGGGAGGCGACCGAAACACACGGCGCCCAGAGCGGTGACGGAGCGCTGCTTGACTTCGGCAGCGGCGTCTGGCTGATCAACCCGGGCAGCGTCGGCCAGCCCCGCGACGGCGACCCGCGCGCGGCCTGGATCGAGCTCGACACCGAGGCACAGACCGCCCGCTTTCACCGGGTCGACTACGACGTCGAGGCCGCCGCCGAGTCGATCCTCAGCGCGGGCCTGCCAAAGCACCTAGCCGACCGCCTGCGCGCCGGCTCATGAGCGTCAATTGCAGGCTAAATCCAGCCTTTATCTCGTTCTCTAGACTCGGACCGTGGGTCGCATAAGCGCATCTATACTGGCCCTTGCCGTGGGCGTGCTCGCCGCGGTTGCCCTCGCCTCCTGCGGTGCGGAAAGCAGCGCCAAGCTGCTGCCGGGCAACACCGCCGGTGAAATCACCAAGAACCTCGACGAAGTCAAGCAACTAGCCCAGAGCGGCGAATGCGTCGGCGCCGAAAGCGCCGCGCAGCAGGTTGCCAGCCAGATCGACGCCCTCGGCGGGGTCGACCAGAGCCTCAAGCAGGCGCTGCGCGAAGGCGCCGCCCGCCTCAACGAAGTCGTCTCGCGCTGCGGCGAAGAATCAACGGAATCCTCCGTTGAAACCGAAACGACAACCGAAGGCACAGCTGCGAAGCCGGCGAAGAAGGAAGAAAAGCCAAAGAAGCAAAAGACCGCACCCAGCGAACCACCGCCCAAGCCGACCCCGACGACGAGCACGCCAACGACCACGACCACGCCAACAACCCCGACGACGACGACGCCCGAAGGCGGCGGCACCGCGCCTCCGTCGGGGGGCGTCGGCCCCGGCACCCCGGCCGCGGGAGGACACTGATGGTCGAGACCCTCTCCGGCCGCTATGAGATCGGCGAGCGCCTCGGCTCGGGTGGGATGTCGACCGTCTACCGGGCGACGGATCGCATCCTCGAGCGAACCGTCGCGGTGAAGGTGCTGGCCGAACACCTCTCCGACGATGAGCGCTTCGTCGCCCGCTTCCGCCGCGAGGCGCTGGCGGTCGCCAAGTTGATCCACCCCAACATCGTCCAGGTCTATGACACCGGCGTCGACGAGGGCCGCCACTACATCGTGATGGAGTACGTCGAAGGCCGCTCGGGGGCACAGATCCTCCAAAAGCAGGGCCCGCTGGACGGGGAGGAGACGGCGGAGATCGGAATCCAGGCCTGCGCCGGGCTCGACTATGCGCACCGCCGCGGGATCATCCACCGCGACGTCAAGCCGGGCAACCTTATGATCCTCGGCGGCCCGGTTGGAGGTGGGGAGATGACCGTGAAGCTGACCGACTTTGGCATCGCGCGGGCGATCGAGCAGACGCGAATCACCCAGGTTGGCTCGGTGGTCGGCACCGCCGCCTATCTGGCCCCCGAGCAGGTGCGCGGCGAGGAGGCGACGCCGGCAACCGATGTCTACGCGCTCGGCGTCGTCCTCTATCAGTTCCTCACCGGCCGCCTTCCCTATGAGGGCTCAACCCTGGCCGAGCTGGCGGTGCGCCAGCAAAACGAGAGGCCGCTAGCTCCCAGCACCTACAACGAGGAGGTGCAGGAGACGCTGGGGGCGGCGGTCCTGCGGGCCCTGGAGGGCGACCCCAACCGCCGCTACGCGAGCGCCGACGAGCTGGCCGGCGGCCTGCGGCTGGGGCTGCAGGGCGAGGACGTGACCCTGGCGGTGAGCGAAGGCGCGACCCCGACCCGAGTTCTGGGCGGGGAGACGGTGACCCGGCGTCTTGAGCGTGGCCAGGGCAGCGAGTATCGACCGGCGTCCTCGCCGACCAGGCGCCCGGTCGCGCGCTCGCCGCTGCCTGCGCCCGCTCAAACGGCCCAGGCCCCGCGGAAGAAGGGTGCGCTCTCGCGCTTTGCCCGCTTCCTCTTCGCCCTCATCGCCTTGGTGGCGATCGCGGCGGCGGTGGCCGCCGCGGTGATCATCACCACCGACAAGGCGGCCGGGGTGAAGGTGAGCAAGGTGGCCGGCAACACGGTGGAAAAGGTGGTCGAAGAAGTGAAGGAACTGGTCCGCAAGAACACCAAGTAAGGAGGCCGAGGAGCGCTCGGGCCGCCGCTCACGCCGCAGCCCAGGGGGCGGCGCCCGCCAGGATCGAAGCGCAGAAATCGGTGAAGGTGGCGGCGGTTATCGCCGCCCGGGCGTGGGTCATCAGCTGCTGCATGTAGGTCAGGTTGTGGAGGCAGATCAGGCGGACCGCGGTCAGCTCCTCGGCCCGCGAGAGATAGCTGAGGTAATCGCGGTCGTGGTGGCGGCAGGCGGGGCAGGGGCAGCCTTCGACCAGGGAGCTGCGATCGCCCTCCCAGCCGGCCTTGCGCAGGTCGAGGCGAAAGCGGTGCTCAGGCAGGGGCGCGAGGGCGACGCCGTGGCGGGCAAGTCGGGTGGGCACGGCGCAGTCAAAGACGTCGAGGCCGAGGGCGATGCCGACCAGCAGGTCATCGACCTCACCGATTCCGAGCAGGTGCTTGGGTGCCTCCTCGGCCAACTGCGGGACGGTGAACTCCAGCACCTCCCGCATCTCCGCCTTGTCCCTTCCCAGCGTGCCGCCGATCGCAAGCCCGTCAACCTCGGCCGCGGAGACCGCTTGCGCAGATTCCCGTCGCAGATCCTCGTGGACCCCGCCCTGGACAATCCCGAACACCGCCTGTTTCGGGGGCCCCTGCTCCCGATGCCACTCAAGGCAGCGTTTTAGCCAGCGGTGCGTGCGCTCGGTCGAGCGCGCGGTGTAGTCCCGATCGGCGTGAAAGGGCGTGCACTCATCGAATACCAGGGCGATGTCGGAGGCGAGCTTCGCCTGCACCTCCATCGAGCTCTCGGGGGAGAGAAAAAGCGATGACCCATCGCGATAGGAGCGAAACCGAACCCCCTCCTCGGCGATCGAGACGACCGAACCCTGCCCGGCGCCCCGGCGCCCGCTCCCCTTCACCTCATCGGCGACCCCACCATGGGCCAATGAGAACACCTGAAACCCACCGGAATCGGTGATCAGCGCCCGATCCCACCCCATGAATTCGTGCAACCCGCCGGCGCGAGCAATCCGCTCTGGCCCGGGCGAGACGAGCAGGTGATAGGTGTTACCAAGCACCATCTGATAGCCAAGTCCAGAGACCTCCGCGGAGTCCAATCCCCGCACCGTCCCCTTCGTCGCAAGCGGAATGAAGGCGGGCGTCTGGACCGCACCGTGAGCCGTGTGCAACACCCCTGCCCTCGCGCTCCCGTCGCGCGAGTGAAGCTCAAACCGCAACCTCTCAGGCTCGCTCCTCACCGATCAACGCACACCCTCGGGGGGCGCACCCACCAGGAGCGAAGAGCCGGTCATCGCAGCGGGCTGGGCGATTCCGAGGAGCGCCAGCGCGGTCGGGGCCACATCGGCGAGGATGCCGTGCGCGCGCAGCTTAAGGCCCTCGGCGGTGACGATCAGCGGTACCGGATTCAAGGAGTGCGCGGTATTGGGTGACCCGTCGGGCTCGAGCATGCTGTCGCAGTTGCCGTGATCTGCGGTGATGATGCAGACCCCGCCGCTGGCCCTGACCGCAGCGAAGACCTCGCCCAGGCGCCGATCAACCTCCTCCACGGCCTGCACCGCGGCAGGGATCACCCCGGTATGGCCGACCATGTCGGGGTTGGCGAAGTTGATGATCCCGAACCGGTATTCACCGCCAGACCAGCGGCTGATGAAGGTCTCGGCGGCGGCGGCGGCGCTCATCTGCGGCTTGAAGTCATAGGTCGGCACGTCACGCGGGGAGGCGACCAGCAGCCGCTCCTCGCCCGCCCACTCCTCCTCTCGGCCCCCATTGAAGAAGTAGGTCACATGCGCGTACTTCTCGGTCTCGGCGACATGCAGCTGACGGCCACCGGCCTCGGAGATCGTCTCGGCCAGGGTGGTCTTCGGCCGCGCCTCCGGATAGGCGACCGGGTAGGGCCAGCCCTTGCGATACTCGGTCATCGTGGTCAGATCAAGCAGCGGTCCGCCGGCGCGGGAGAACTCCTCAAAGTCGGGCTCGGCAAGCGCGCGGGTCATCTGCCGCGCCCGGTCGGGGCGGAAGTTGATGAAGATCGCGACATCGCCCGCGGCGACGCCGTCGTAGTCACCGATCACGGTCGGTTTGACGAACTCATCGCTCTCGCCACGCTCATAGGAGGCGTCGATCGCCTCCGCCACCGTGCCCGCCCGCAGACCCTCGGCGTGGACGATCGCGTCGTAGGCGAGCTTGGTCCGCTCCCAGCGGGTGTCGCGATCCATCGCGTAGAAGCGACCGCTGACGGTTGCGACGGTGCCGGCCTGCCGCAACCAGCGCTCGAGCTCGGCGAGATACTCCCTGCCGCCGTGCGGGAGGGTGTCACGGCCGTCGGTGAAGGCGTGAAAGATGAGGTTTGGCACCCCCTCGTCGGAGGCCAACTCGATCGCGGCCTCGATGTGCTCCCAACCTGAGTGGACGCCGCCGTCGGAGACCAGGCCGAGCAGGTGAAGGCGCCCGCGCGCGCTGTTGCGAGCCCGCTCGCAGGCCGCCAACAGCGCCTCGTTCTCAAAGAAGCTACCGTCGGCGATCGCATCGTCGATCCGGGCCAGGTCCTGCTTGACGATCGCCCCCGCCCCGAGATTGAGATGGCCGACCTCGGAGTTGCCCATCTGCCCCTCGGGCAGGCCGACGTCGCGGCCCTGGGCGGAGAGTTCGGTGTGGGGGAACTGCGACCAGAGGCGATCGAAGACCGGCGTCTTTGCGAGGGAGATCGCGTTGCCCGGACCGGGCTCGGCCAGACCCCAGCCGTCGAGGATGACCAGCGCCAGCGAGGGTGCAGGCAGCGCGCTCAACCCGCGCCCTGCACTATCGCGGCGAATTCGCCCGGGTCGAGGCTGGCCCCGCCGACCAGGGCCCCGTCGACGTCAGGCTGGGCGATCAACTCGGCCGCGTTGTCGGGCTTGACCGAGCCGCCGTAGAGGATGCGGATCTGATCGGCGGGGGCGCCGAGAACCCCGAGCGTCTCGCGCAGGAATCCGCTCGCCGCCTGCGCCTGCGCGGCTGAGGCGGTGCGCCCGGTACCGATCGCCCAAATCGGCTCGTAGGCGAGGAGCAGGCGGGAGAGGTCTGCCGCCTCGACCGCGGCGAGGTCGGCCCGCAGCTGGCGCTCCAGCACCGCCTCGGTCTGGCCGGCCTCGCGCGCCTCCTCGCTCTCGCCGACGCAGAGGATCGGTTCGAGGCCGGCGCCGAGCGCCGCGGGCACCTTTCGCGCCAGGGCCTGATCGCTCTCGCAGAAGAGCCGGCGACGCTCGGAGTGGCCGAGGATCACCGCGTCGACGTCCGCCGCGACCAGCATCGCGGCCGAGACCTCACCGGTGAAGGCGCCCGCAGCCCCCTCGTGCATGTTCTGGGCGCCGACCCCCATGGCGCTGCCGCGTGAGCGCTCCACCACCTCTGCCAGCGCCAGGAAGGAGGGGCAGAGGAGGACGTCGGCACGGGTGCCGGCGATCCGCGGCAGCAGCGCGTCGACGAACTCGGCAGCCTCGCCGAGAGTCTTGTGCATCTTCCAGTTGGCGGCGAAGTATGGGGTGCGCTCAGGCATCGAGCAGTGCCTCCACTCCTGGCAATTTCTTGCCCTCCAGCAACTCCAAGGACGCTCCTCCTCCGGTTGAGAGCCAGTCCACCTTCTCACCGAGCCCAAAA
Source organism: Solirubrobacterales bacterium (assembly GCA_049585815.1). Taxonomy (GTDB): domain Bacteria; phylum Actinomycetota; class Thermoleophilia; order Solirubrobacterales; family 70-9; genus DATLSM01. The sequence goes on along the minus strand of JBAVAR010000005.1, from coordinate 24,113 downwards.
TGCCGCAGCGCGGCGACCGAATCGCCACCGCCGACGACCGTCAGGCCAGGAGCCCTCGCCACCGCCTCGGCGACCGCCCGGGTCCCGTCCGCAAACTGCTCGAGCTCAAATGCACCCACCGGGCCGTTCCAGAGCACCGTGCCGGCCACGGCGATCGCGGCCGCGTATAGGGCCGCGGTGCGCGGCCCTATATCGAGGCCGATCCAACCTTCGGGGACCTCCACCCCATCGCTCTCGCGGCGCACGGCGCCGGCCTCAAAACGCTCCCCCAGGGCGAGGTCCACCGGCAGCGCCAGCTCACACCGCGAGCGCTCGGCCCGCCGCAGGGCCTCCGCCGCCAGTTCCACCCCCTCCTCCTCGACCAGCGAATCGCCGGTCCCGATTCCCTGCGCCCGGAAGAAGCTGAAGCACATCGCGCCGCCGATCATGATCCTGTCGGCGATCTCCAGGAAGCGATCGATCACCGCGATCTTGCCGGAGACCTTTGCCCCGCCGAGGACGAGTACCAACGGTCGCCGCGGCGCCTCGACCACGGCGCTCAGCTCCCTCACCTCGCGCTCGAGCAGCAGACCGGCGTAGCCCCCCAGCAGGACCGCCACCCCGACGTTGCTGGCATGGGCGCGGTGGGCGACCCCGAAGGCGTCATCGACGTAGAGGTCCGCGAGAGCAGCGAGGGCTTCGGCCAGGCGGGGATCGTTCTCCTCCTCACCGGGCTCAAAGCGCACGTTCTCCAAGAGGAGGATCTCACCCGGCCCGAGCCCGGTTGCCATCCCCTCCACCTCCTCGCCGATCACCGCGGGCGCCTGCTGAACCTCGGTGCCGAGCAGCTCGGCCAGCCGCTCCCCCACCACCGCCAGGGAGAGCGCTGGGTCGGGCCTTCCCTTTGGCCTCCCCAGATGGGAGACCAAGACCAGCGCCGCGCCGCGCTCGCGCAGCAGCTCGATCGTCGGCAGCGCCGCCCTGATCCGCGTGTCGTCGCCAATCCGGCCCTGCTCAAGGGGAACGTTGAAGTCGACCCTGACCAGGACCCGCCTGCCGCGAACGTCCGCCTCGCGGACGCTTGCCTTGGAGAAGCTCACCGCCCCGCCGGGTCAGGCGCCGGCGGTGACCGGGGCAAGCACCTTCGCCGCCAGCTCCACGCAGCGGTTGGAGTAGCCCCACTCGTTGTCGTACCAGCTGACCACCTTGACCATGCGACCATCGCCGATCGTCATCGTCTGGCCCGCATCAAAGATCGATGAGTGTGGATCTCCGACGATGTCGGTGGAGACGATCGGGTCCTCGGTGTAGGAGAGAATTCCCCGCATCGGGCCCTCGGCGGCATCCCTGACCGCCGCGTTTACCTGCTCGGCGCCGAGCGGCTCGGGGGTGGTGAAGACAAGGTCGACGACCGATCCCGTCGCCACCGGCGCCCGTACCGCGATCCCGTTCAGTTTCCCATCCAGCTCCGGCAAGACCAGGCCCACCGCCTTGGCCGCGCCCGTCGTGGTCGGGATCAGGTTGATCGCCGCGGCCCGCGCCCGGCGCAGGTCCTTGTGGGGCATGTCCTGGAGGCGTTGGTCGGCGGTGTAGGCGTGGATCGTGGTCATCAGCCCCTGTTCGATCCCGAAGGCGTCATTGAGGACCTTGGCGAGGGGCGCCAGGCAGTTGGTCGTACAGGAGGCGTTGGAGATGATGTGGTGGCGCTGCGGCTCATAGGCGGTGTCGAAGTTGACGCCGAGCGCCACCGTCACGTCGGGGTCCTTGGCCGGGGCGGTGATGATCACCTTCTTGGCGCCGGCGGCGAGGTGCTTGGCGGCGGCCTCGCGGCCGGTGAACAACCCGGTCGACTCGATCACCACATCGACGCCGAGGTCGGCCCAGGGCAGGGCCGCCGGATCGCGCTCGCAGAGCACCTCGATCTCGGCCCCGTCGACGATTATCGCCCCCTCCCCCGCCTCGACCTCTCCCGGAAAACGGCCCAGGATCGAGTCGTACTTGAGCAGGTGGGCGAGGGTTAGCGGGTCGGTGAGGTCATTGACCGCGAGGAACTCGAGCTCAGCTCCCGCCGCCTGTGCGGCGCGAAACACGTTGCGCCCGATTCGCCCAAAGCCGTTGATGCCGACCTTCACAGCCATGAAGTCAACCCCTCCTCAATTTAGTTGTCGCCCGATGCTAGTCATTGCCGATCGTGATCTCGATCTCATATCCGTCCGGATCCTTGAGGAAGCCCGAGTAGGAGCCGGAGCCGTGCGAGCGCCGCTCGCCCGGCTCGGAGACCTTGATGGCGCCGGCCTTGATGCCCGATTCCCAGGCGGCCTTGACGGCGACGATCCCGGCTGCCGAGAAACTGAGCAGACCGAACCCCGGCTGGGGCTCGTGGTGGGCGGCGATGAAGAAGACCGGCTTGGCGATCCCCCAGCCGACCGTCTTGTCCTCCTCGAAATGGCGCCGCCAGCCGAGCGGCGCGAGCAGTGCGTCGTAGAAGGAGGAGCTCCGGTCGAGGTCGGAGACCTCCAAGAGGACGTGATGCAACACGGGCCCCAGAGGCTATCGGTGCCGATTGCTCAAGAGTCGTGCGCCCAGCTCCCCGCTTGGCAGATTCAGCCGTTGTTGGGCGTCCAGCGGAAGAAGCGCACTGCGAGGAGAAGGCCGGCGATGCCCCAGATCGCAACGATCGCCAGGTTGCCCCAGCTGACCTCGGGACCGCCACCGACGGTGATGTAGGCATCAAAGAACGCCTGGAAGAAGTGGCGGATCGGGAAGAGGTCGGCGAAGTGGAGCACTCCGCTCGGGAGTTCGTTTTCGGGGATGAAGACGCCGGAGAGGAAGTAGAGGGGAAAGAGCAGGGCGTTGACGATCGGGGCGGCGGCATCCTGGGAGGGGATCGCGGCGGTCAGCGCGATGCCCAGGCAACAGAACGAGGCGGCGCCGAGAACCAGCGTCACCAAGATCGCCGGCACCCCGCTCCAGGGAATCGGCACCGCGTAGAAGACCCGGCCGATGCCCGCCAGCAGGACGAGCATGATCACCGCGACCACGATCGAGTTGCCAACCCTGCCGGCGATGAAGACCCAGGGCGGCATCGGCGTCCCGCGGCTTCGCTTCAAGCGGCCCCCTTCACGGGCGATCACGAGCGACATGACCAGGGTCTGGACCGTCGAGGCGATCACCGAGAGCGCGATGATCGCCGGCACGTAGTAGGTGGTCGCCTTGATCCCGCCCCGCACGTTCACGGTCTTGCCGCTGAAGGCGAGGGCGAGGATGACGAAGAGGACCACCGGGAACATCACGGTGAAGAAGACCGAGGCGGGATTGCGCCAGAAGGCCTTCTGGTCGTAGCGAAACTGGTGCAGGAAAAGGCTCATGCTTGCTCGGTCAGCTCCAGGTAGACATCCTCGAGGCTGGGCCTGCTCACCTCGAGGCCCTCGAGGTCCTCACCGCGCGCAAGCGCCCGGCCGGTCAGCTCGTGCAGGGTCGCGACCGGAGTTTTCGTCTGCAGCGAGAACTCCTTCCCGTTGCGGCGATAGGTGATTGTCGTCGCCTGGTTGCCGCGGTCACCGAGGTCCTCGGGGGTGCCGCGGGCGACGATCTCACCCCTGGCGATGATCGTCACACGGTCGGCGAGGTGCTGAGCCTCGTCCATGTAATGGGTGGTGAGGAAGACCGTCTTGCCGAGATCGCGCAGGCCGCCAATCACCTCCCAGGCCTGGCGCCGCGCCGAGGGATCAAAACCGGTGGTCGGCTCATCGAGGAAGAGCAGCTCCGGGTCCCCGACCAGGGCCATACCCACGTCGAGGCGACGCTGCTGGCCGCCGGAGAGGCGACTGGCGCGCTCATCGGCCTTTCCCTCCAGCCCGACCAGGGCAATCACCTCCTCGACCGGCCGCGGATCGCGGTAGTAGCCGGCGTAGAGTCCGAGGGACTCACTCACGGTCAGGTAGGGGTCAAGCTGACCGCTCTGCAGAACGATCCCGATCCGCTCGCGCCACTCGCGCCCCGCCCGCTGGGGATCCTCGCCGAGCACGGCGACCTCCCCGCCGCTGCGCTCACGGTAGCCCTCGAGAATCTCCACCGTGGATGTCTTGCCGGCTCCGTTGGGACCGAGGAAGGCGAACACCTCACCGGCCCGCACCTCGAGGTCGATCCCCCGCACCGCCTCGAGCTCGCCATAGCGCTTGCGCAGGCCGCGGATGGAGATGACGGGATCAGACACAGGCCGCGCGATTCTAGGTTGACCGGGCGCCGACCGGATAGCCGGGCCCGCGGGAGGCTCCCGGCTCGATCCTTCAGCCGTCGAGTTCGACGTCTCGGTGCTTGACCCGGACCACGACGTCTTCGCGGGCTGCCAGGTCACGGCGGATGCGGTCAGCAACGGTGATCGAACGGTGGCGGCCACCGGTGCAACCGATCGCGATCGTCAGGTGGCTCTTGCCCTCGGCGACATAGGCGGGGACGAGGAACTCCAGCAGCGGCAACAGCCGCCCGTAGAACTCCCCCGCCAGGGTTCCCGACTCGACGTAGGCGCGCACCTGCTCGTCGATGCCGGTCAGCGGGCGCAGCTCATCGACGTAGTGCGGATTGGGCAAAAAACGCACGTCGAGGGTGAGGTCGGCGTCGCGCGGCGGCCCGTTCTTGAAGCCGAAGGTGAGCAGGGTCAGGGCGAGCTTGCCGCTCTCCTCTTCGCCCAGCATCTCCTCGCGGATCCGCCGCCGCAGCTCGGCGCCGGTCAGGTCACTGGTGTCCATCACCACATCGGCGCGCTCGCGCAGCGGCGCCAGGAGCTCGCGCTCGGCGCGGATGCCGTCGACGATCCGCCCTTCCGGGGCCAGCGGGTGGCGGCGGCGGGTCTCCTTGTAGCGGTCCAGGAGGGTCTCCTCTTTGGCCTCGAGGAAGAGCAGCTTCGGCGGCAGGCCGCCGGCCTCGAGGTCGTCCAACACCGCCACCAGCTCCTCGAAGTACTCCCCACCCCGAACGTCGGAGACGACCGCGGCGTGCTCGACGCCGCTGCCCTCGTGCTGGAAGAGTTCGCCGAGACTGTCGATCATCCTCGGCGGCAGGTTGTCGACGCAGAAGTAACCCCCATCCTCGAAGGCGGCGATCGCTTCGGACTTGCCGGCCCCCGAGTGGCCGGTGATGACGACGAGGTTCACCTCATCCGGTCCTGTTCAGCTGCTCGTGGATTTCGCGGGCTACTTTGCCAGGCACGCCGGGCACCGCCTCGAGCTCCTCGCGTGAAGCCGCCAGAAACCGCTCTGGAGAGCCGAAGTGTTGGAGCAGCGCGCGCTTGCGGACGGGGCCGACGCCCTTCAGCTCGTCGAGCACCGAGCCGGTCATCGCCCGCTCGCGGCGGCCGCGGTGGTGCTCGATCGCGAAGCGGTGCGCCTCATCGCGAACTCGCTGCAGGAGCTTTGAGGCCTCCGAGTCAGACGGCAGGTCGATCGGTGCTCGGCGGGCGGGGACGTAGACCTCCTCAAGGCGCTTGGCAAGACTGACGACGGTCACGCCGAGCTCGGTGAAGGGGCGCAGCGCCCGCATCCCGGCGGCGAGCTGGCCCTTGCCACCGTCGATCACGATCAGCGAGGGCAGGGAGGCAAAGCTCTCGTCGCGCTCCTGATCGTGGGGGGAGAGGTCGACCTGCTCGAGGTAACGGGCGATGCGCCGCGAGAGCACCTCCTCCATCGAGGCGAAGTCGTCGGCTCCCCCGTTGCCCGCTCCCCGCTTATCTCCGCGCACCCGGAATCGTCTGTAGTCGGACTTCTTCGTCGCCCCTCCCTCGAAGACGACCATCGAGGCAACCGTGTGCTCCGCACCGAGGTTGGAGATGTCAAAGCCCTCGATCCGAATCGGTAGCTCCTCCATGCCCAGCACCTCGCGCAGCAGCGCCAGCGACTCGACCCGGCGTTGGCGACGGTGCTCGCGGCGCAACCGATCCTGGTCGAGGGCGAGGCGGGCGTTGCGCTCGGCCAGCTCGCGCAGGCGGCGCTTGTCGCCGCGCTCTGCGACCCGCACCTCGACCGTCGCACCGCGTCGCTCGCTGAGCGCCTCGGCGATGATCGCAGCGCGCTCGCGCAGGTAGGGACCGACGACCACCGTGCGCGGCATCGCCGGTGAGGCCGAGTAATACTGGCCGATGAACTCCTCGGCGACCTCGGCCAGATCCCGCTCGGCCTGGTTGTCGAGGTAGAAGCTCTGGCGCTCGGCGAGGATACCGTCGCGGACCTGGAAGACCTGGGCATTGGCGTCGGCTCCCTCGGCGGCGACGCCGATCAGATCGGCGGTTCCGACCGAGCCCCCGGCAACGCGCTGGCGCTCAAATAGGGAGTTGATCGCCTTGAGGCGATCGCGGTGCAGGGCGGCGCGCTCGAACTCGCGGGCGGCTGCCGCCTCCTCCATCTTTCGCGTCTCATCCGCCTCGACCTGACGGTAGCGGCCGGAGAGAAAATCGACGATCGCCTCGATATTGCGCCGGTACTCGAGGCGGTCGATGTAGCCCACGCAGGGCGCCCCGCAGCGCTTGATGTAGTAGTCAAGGCAGGGAGATCCCGAACGGCGGCCGGGCTCGGGACCCTCGCAGGTGCGGAACTGGAACAGTTTGCCGAGCAGATCAAGGGTCTCCCGCACCCGCTTTGCGCTGGAGAATGGGCCAAAGTAGGCGCGGCCTGCACGGTGCTTCTCCCTGGTGAAGTAGACCCGCGGGTAGTCCTCGTCGAGACTGACCGCGACATAGGGGTATGACTTGTCGTCACGAAGTCGGATGTTGAAGCGCGGCCGGTGGCGCTTGATGAAGCTCTGCTCGGCGAGCAGAGCCTCGGCCTCGTTGGCGGTGACCAGAGTTTCGATCCGCTCGATACGCGAGGTCAGGCGTGGCTCACCGCCGGAGAAGTGAGAGGCGACGCGCTTGCGGATCGACCGGGCCTTGCCGACGTAGAGCAGCTCCTCGCCGCTGCCGTAGAAGAGGTAGACGCCGGGCGAGTCGGGCAGCGCCCGGCGCTGTTGCTCGATCCGCCCCAGGCGGGAGCCCTCCTCGTTGTCGGCGCCGTTGACCAAGATGGACAAAGGGTAGGCTCCTGGCCAGCCGGCCAGACCGGCGCAGGAATCGACGCCGACACGGAGAGCGAGATGACGACCCAGACCCTGAGCCCGCCCCAGCTGAGCACGATGGGAATCGAGATCGACGGGGAGATCGGAACCCTCACCCTCGAACGACCCGAGGCCTTCAACGCGATGAGCCCGGAAATGATCGGTGAGCTTCCGCTCGCCTTCGCCTGGCTGGCCGATCGCGCTCCGCTGCGGGCGCTGATCCTCACCGGCGCCGGCAAGGCCTTCTGCGCCGGCGGGGACGTCAACTGGTTTCGCAAAGGGGTTGAGGCCGAGGAGATCGACCTTCCCTCCGAAGTGCGCCGAGGTGCCGAGACCCTGCACCAGGCGATCGTTGATCTGCGACGGATCCCATACCCCGTGATCGCGGCGGTCAACGGTCCGGCGGCCGGAGCAGGCTTCTCTCTGGCGCTGGCCTGCGATACCCGGATCGCGGCCGAGACGGCGTTCTTTGCCTGTGCCTACGGCCGCATCGGCGCCTCCCCGGACGGCGGTATGACCTACTTCCTGCCACGCGTGGTTGGCCCCAGCCGGGCGTTGGAGATCCTCCTCAACGACCCCAACATGAGCGCCGCCGATGCGCTGGCCGAGCGGCTGGTCGCCGAGGTGGTGGCGCCGGAGGAGCTGATGGACAGGGCCAGGGCCAAGGCCGAGAAGCTGGGATCGAAGGCCCCCCACTACGTGCGGATGGCGAAGCTGCTCTGCGGACAGAGCATTGAGAACAACCTCGCCCAGCACCTCCAGCTCGAGCGCCACGGGATCGCCGACAGCATGGCAACCGAGGATCTGCGCGTGGGGGTGGACGCCTTCTTCGCCGGCGAGACGCCGCAGTTCCAAGGCAGCTGAACCGCGGCCCTGGGCACCCCGGATGTGGATACAGTCCCCCCCAGACGCTCCCCGGAAAGGATCTCCATGAAGAAGGTCGCGGCTGTCGTGGTTCTCCTGCTCAGCTCCCTGGCCCTGGTCGCCTGCGGGAGCAGCAGTTCCTCCCCTTCGACCTCCACCGCCAGCACGTCCGAAACCTCAACCGCTGCGAGCGGCGCCGCCAACACGACCAGCGCCGCCAAGGGTGCTCAGACCCTGAAGGTCGAAGCCAATCCCAATGGCCAGCTCTCCTACGTACCGAGCAAGCTGACGGCCAAGGCGGGGAACGTGACGATCGAATTCACAAACCCGCAGGGGCTGTCGCACGACATTGCCGTCGAAGACTCAAGCGGCAAGACGATCGGGAAATCGGAACTGATCGAGGAACGTTCGACCACCCTGAGTCTGAGCAACCTCAAGCCCGGGACCTACCACTACTTCTGCACGGTGCCCGGACACCGCGAAGCTGGCATGGAAGGCACCCTGACCGTCAAGTGAGGGCCCCGGGCCAGCTCCGCCCGGCAGGGGGAAACCGATGCCCGCTTGGCCGCCTGTCGAGAGGACGGGAACAGATTTAGGACCTACGTCCAAGGCGCGCCTGATCTCAGCGGGTGAGGATTGGCTCACTTCCGTTTCCTCGAGAGGAAGGGCAACGAGCCATGCATGGACAGCTGGGACCGGTGGAGCGAACCATCCGACTCTGGATCGCCCGACAGGAGCGCAACCGACCCAAGGTGGCAGAGGCGGGCCAAAGCGCCCCGCGTGGACCCCTGCCTGACGAACGGAAGCGAACCGAACTCGAGCCCCGCTGAGCGCCGCCACCGTGCTACTATTACGTAGTGCGATCTATCGGACAGCGATCTACTGATCCCAGCCTCCTCGTCCTGACCAGCCTCGCCGACGGTCCCAAGCACGGCTACGCGATCACCCGTGACGTGGCCGAGCTCGCCGGCGTGCGGCTCGGCCCGGGCACGCTCTACGGAGCGCTGTCGCGGCTCGAGGGCCGGGGACTGATCGAAGCGCTGCCCGCGGAGGAGCGCCGTCGGCCCTACCGCCTGACCGCTGCCGGTGGCACCGCACTCGAGGAGGAGCTGCGCGCGATCGAGCAGATCGCCTCCAGCGGCCTCGCCCGCCTGCGCCTCGCCGAGGGACTGCGGTGAGCCGCCGCCTCTGTCAGATCGCGCTCTCCCTCTACCCGCTGGCCTTCCGACGCCGCTACGGCGAGGAGATGCGCTCACTGGTGGACGAGGAGCCCGCGCGAGCGCCGGCGGCAATCGACCTCCTGCGCGGTGCGCTCGCCGCCCACCTGCGCCCGCCAACCGCCGCGGCCGGCCTGATCGGCCCCTCCGATCGCGTCCGTGCGAGCCTCAGTGGCGTGCTCGCCTGTTGGGTCCTCTTCGCCGCGGCGGGTTTCGGCTTCTACAAGACCACCGAGGAAACCGCCTTCCGTGCGGCCGCGCACGCCCACCCCCTCCTGGGCGGCGCTCACCTGGCGATCCTGGTGGCGGCCCTCGTCGCCTCAGCCACGGTCGCCCTGGGGGCATCGCCATTGATCGCGGCCGCGCTCGCCGAGGCCAGGCGCCGAGGCAGCCTGCGAGCGCTACTCGGCCTGCCCGCGCTTTCACTTGTGCTCTTCGCCGGCCTCACCGCGGCGCTGGCGCTGCTCGCCCGCTCCCATGCTTCGGTCGGGCTCGGAGGCGTTGCCTTCATCGCTTGGGGAATTGCCGGCCTGGCGTGCGCTGCAGTCTGCGTCCTCGCCTCCCGCGCCGCCCTCTTCGCCGTACCGCTCGCGCCGTGGCGGCTGCTCGCCGCGCTCGCCGGCGGCACGCTCCTCAGCGCGGCGATGGCGGTGATCACGCTGGCGACCGCGGCCTACGCGATCGCGCTACCGCTGCAGGCACCCCACCTCGCCGCCGCATCGAACGGACCGCTGGGAGTGCTGAGCGTGACCGCCTCCCTCCTCCTGCAGGTGATCGTGATGGTGGCGGCGGGAACGCTGGCCGCCATCACGACGCGGCGGGGATGGCGCGTCGCCGCTCAGCTCGATGCCTCGGCGCCGGGCTGAGCCCCCGCGAGACCCTCACCGCCCGGCAGCGTTTGCGCCTGCTCGCCGACCGAGCGCGGGTGCCCGCTGAGGCCAGAGTCTCTTTTCTTGCTTCGCCAAGCCCTAGGACCTCGAGCGACTCACCCATCCTGGCCGGGATTTGAGCACCGCAGCAGATCGCGCCCGGCCGCCGCAAAAGCGAGCAGCCGGCCCGAATCGCATCGGGGGGCGAGCCTCTCAGAGGCCGCTCGCCGCGCTCGCCAGGGAGAAGGCGACCAGGATCAGTGCAGCGCTCAGCAACAGTGCAAACAAGAAGATGAAGGCACTGCGGACCCCGGTGGCGGGGTCATCGATGCCGTGTGGATGCACGGTGTCGAGGCGAACCGTGCCCCGCTGGTGCTCCTCGGCAAGGAAGATCCGTGCTGCGGCCATCGCCGATCGCTGGTCGGGATGGTTGCTCATCGCGATCGGGTCTTCGCCGTGCATGACGTCCCAACCGGAGAACGTGTTGGGCACTACGACAAAATCGGTCATCAGAATCACCTCCTGATTTGAGCGCCGGCCCCCTATGGAGGCTGGCGCCGGAGGGCCTGTCCGATTTATCTCGTCTGAAGAATCAGGCCAGCGCCAGCCTGTGGGAACGGGCGCAGTGCGTCAGACCAGGATAGCGCCAGCCCGAGCCCGCCATGCCAGGAACGCCTCGAGCTTTCCCACCCTCGCCCGGGGCTCGCCGAGCGCGGCACCGAGGCCGGCGCCGCCTGGCCAGCCCTGGCCTCGCCGACCACCTCATCGGTTGGGTCGAGCGTGAACCTCGAGCAGAGCCCGGACCGGTCGCCGGGAGGGTGTCAAGAGGTGACCGCTTCGCGTCCAATCGCCAGCTGCCGGGCCTCACATAGCCTGAGCTCCGATGCCCAGCCCTTCCCGCTCTCTTCATCGATGAGGTTTGGCCACTCATCCCATCGGGCGACCCGTCGAATCGGGCCGTGTAGGCGGGCGGCATGAGTGTTGTCGTGCAGCGGAGCCGGCTCACCGTCAACGGAGTGCAGACCCGGCTTGTCCAGGCGGGAGACTCGGAGGACAGGGAGGCGGCGGTCTTCGTCCACGGTAACCCGGGTTCGGCGGATGACTGGGTCGAGCTGGTTGGCGCACTTGGCAGTGGCGGCCTGCGCGCGGTCGCCTTTGACCTGCCCGACTTCGGCGAGACCGCGGCGCCGAGGGGCTTCGAGCACTCGGTGCCGGGATACGCCGTCTTCCTCGGGGAGGTAATGCGCTGCCTTGGAATCGATCGCGCCCATCTCATCATCCACGACTTCGGCGGCCCGATCGGGATGGCCTGGGCGCTCGATCACCCCGACTCGCTTGCCAGCGTCACCCTGATCGACATCGGGGTGATGCCGGGCTACCGGTGGCACGGAGTGGCGCGGATCTGGCGCACCCCGCTGCTCGGCGAGATCTTCCAGGCGGGCGCCACCCGCGGGTCCTTCCGCGTCCTGATCGAGCGCGGCGAGCCGCAGGGTCTGCCCCGTCCCTTCATCGAACGGATGTATGACCAATATGACCGTCGCACCCGCCGCGCCGTGCTGAAGCTCTACCGGGCCACCGACAATATCGGGGCGGCCGGGGCCGAGTTCGCAGCACGCATGGCACCGCGCGACATCCCGGCGTTGGTCATCTGGGGAGAGCACGACGTCTACCTGCCCTCCAGATATGCGGAGCGCCAGCGCGAAGCCTTCCCATCGGCCGAGGTACATGTGCTGCCCGACAGTGGACATTGGCCCTTCGCCGATGCCCCGGAGACGGTCGAGCGGCTGCTGGTTGAGTTTCTCGCTCGCAACCGGAAGACTTCGGCCTGAGCAGGGCGCCTCGGGCTAGGCTTGCGCCGTGGCCAATATCCTTGAGGGCAATTTTGAAGATCGGGATGCTCCACCGGGCTTCCGCTCGCGGCGGGCTCGCATCGGCTCTGAACTGGGAAGCGAGCTGCTCGGCGCCAGCCTCTGGGAGGTAGGACCTGGCGAAGCCGCCTACCCCTACCACTACGGCTTACGTTTATGCAATAATAGCCAAACATGCCGCTCCAAAGTCAGGAAACCCGCCGATGAAGACCTACGCCGGCGTGGTCCGCGTCAGCCACATGGGCAAGCGCAAGGCCGACTCCGAGGAGTTCCACTCCGCCGAGGACCAGGCGCAGGCGATCCGCGAGTGGGCAAGGCGCCAGCAGGTCAAGGTCGAGCTGCTGGAGGCTGAGCTCGACGTCAAGAGCCACCTGCCGCTCGACCAGCGCCCGGCGATGTCGCGGGCGATCGAGGGCGTCGAGTCGGGCCGCTATGCGGGCATCGTCGTCGCCTACCTCTCGCGCTTCGGGCGAAACATCAAGGAGGAGCTTCTGGCCTGGGAGCGGATCGAAGCGGCGGGCGGAGAGGTCGTCTCGATCCGCGAGGGCATCGACAGCGACAGCGGTGCAACGGCGGACGGGCGATTGGTGCGGAACCTGCTGATGGGAATCAACACCGCCGAGCGCGAGCGCCACGCCGAACGCTTCGCCGAGTTGCGCTACCAGGCAACGATGGCGGGCGTCTGGCAGCGTCGCCAGACCCCGCGCGGCTACCGCAAGGGCGCCGATCGCCACCTCGCTCCCGACGGTCATGACGATGAGGTCCGCGAGGCCTTCGCCGCCTTCCTCGCCGGAACGTCGATTCGCCAGATCGCCAATCAGCTCAAGATGACCCCCAGCGGCGTGCGCCAGCTGCTCGCCAACCGCGTCTACCTCGGGGAGTTACGGGTGGGGGAGCACGTCAACGCGACGGCTCACCCGCCGCTGATCGACGAGCAGACCTTCGACGCGGTGCAGCGAAAGCTCGCCGACGGGGTGCGCCCCGCCCGCCGCGGCAAAGGCCCCTCGCTTCTGGCCGGCCTGGTGCGCTGCGCCTCCTGCGGGCACGCGATGTCGCGGGGCTCCTCCAACGGCGGCCCCGCATACCTGTGCCCGACCCAGCACTCCGGCCGGCGCTGTCCAGCACCGGCGGCGATCATGGCCGCTCGCCTGGAGTCCTACGTGGAGCCGATCGCTCTCGCTGAGCTGGCCCGTCTGCGCGTGGAGGCCTCAGAGGGCGATCAGATCGCCACGGCTCAGGCGGCGGTCACAGCGGCGCAGGCCGAGCTTGACGCCTACCTCGATGCGGTCAGCGCCGCCGAGGTGGGGGCCGAGGCGTTCGCCGCCGGCGCCCGCAAGCGCAAGGAGGCGATCGAGGCCGCAAAGGACACCCTGCACGCCGAGCTGGCCCGCCGCCCCGTCCTGCCGGGGGTGGAAAGCGGCGCCGAGGTCTGGGAGGAGCTGAGCGCCTCTGAGAAAAACGCTCTCCTGCGCAGCCTGCTCGGCGCGGTCGTGGTGCGACCGGCGGGGCGGGGCAAGCGAGTGCCGGCCTCAGAGCGGGTTCGCGTGCTTGCCTACGGCGCCGACCTCGGATTGCAGGCGCGAAAGCGCGGGAATGTGCTCGGCGTTGCCGCGATCCCCTTCCCCGACGCTGACGGTGTAGGTGTGCTGAGCGCCCCGGCGGGCGAGGATCGCCTCCAGGCAGCGGGCGGCGCTGCGTAGGTGGGCATCGCCGAGCGCGCTGCGTGACGGCGCGGTTGTCTGGAGTCGCACCTTCATCTTCACCCGTTCCACTGGCCCAAGCCGCGCCCGCAGGGGGGCGAGCAGATCGCGGCTCTGCACGCGCGCTGTTTCCTGTGCCGCTGTTGCCATCCTGTCCTCAAGGCCACGGCGCGCGCTGGCTCTCCCCCTGTGGGCTTCATCGGCCTACCTCGGGGCACCCCGCCCCCTCCTGCGGTTCTGACGCAGTGCGCTTCGTGCCCGTCGGTGCCATCTCAAACCTCATGTCCACCACACTGTCGAAGCACCCCCACTTCGGTGCCGCCGAATCTCCCGTCCAGCCTGCCCACCACACCTGCGAGTAGGTGGGCAGGCTGGACGGGACCCCGGGCGGAATCCGCGCGGTCTCATCGGGGCATTCTCACCCAATGCACAATGTGTCGGGGGTCGAGGTTGGGGTTGAGGATGCTCTGTGAGAAACGCTGGGGTCGATCCTTCAGAAGAGGGTTTGCGTGCTGGCGCCTCTGACTTGAGCGTTGTCTCTTGAGACTCCTTGCTGGGCCTGTTGGGCTATCTGGGGTTTGCGTTGGCATCGACGGTCAACCCTTCCTCCCGCCGCCAGGCGGCCAGATCCGAACGATCTGCGCCATCGGCCTGACGGAGGGGTCGATCACCACCGCCTGGCCGACCGCAAGGCGCTTGAACTGGTCGGGCAAGACGAGGAAGTCGCGCTGGCGGGTCCGCGTCCCTTCGCCATTGGGAAGGGCCATGCCGCTGGCGTCGACCCGCTGCGTCATAGACCATGCAGGGACCGTCCCGCCCATCCGCGCGAAGCGCTCGGCGGAGTCTGGGTCGCCGATTCGGTGGGCGATGATGAACTCGACGTTGGCGAGGACCTGCTCGGTGAGGGTGTCGGATGGGTCGTCGGGACGAGCAGCGCGCATGTCGGCGAGGCTCTGGGTCAGAAGCGCGATGCTGAGTTGAGCCGAGCGAGCGCGGGCAAAGAGACGGGAGACCTTCTCGGGGGCGATCGCGGCGAACTCGTCGATCACCACCAACCCGCCCGGCCCGCGTCCCTGCATTTCCGCTGCGAGGCCGACCAGGTCGACGATAAGCGCGGAGGCGATCAGCTTGGCGGCAGCGGGATAGCGGTCGGCGTCGAGGTTGAAGTAGACGACATCGCCTGCGGCGAAGGCGACGGCGAGGTCAATCGCCTCGCCGTCGCCATGTGCAGGATCGAGCCAGCGCCCCAACTCGGAGTCGGCGAGGACCGCGAGGCGGTCCCGCCCGCCGCCGAGGTCGGCCTTGGCGCGCTGCGACATCCCGTCCACGTAGGCATGAACGCGCTCGGCAACCTCGCCGCCGACCTTGGAGGCGAGGGCGTCGAGGCGCTCGGGGTCCATGTGGGCGACGACCGCAGAGAGGCTCGGCGGCCACAGGCCCGCCGCCTGCATCGTCGCCAGGACGTGTCCCAGCAGGCGCTGAGTCGCCAGCTCGTAGTGGGGCTCAGACCAGGAATGAGCCGACAAAGCCTTGTCGGCGATCTCGGTTGGGCCTCCCCTGGCCAGGGGGTTGTAGACGCAGGGGCCGGTGGGATTCCATTCGTGGAAGGCGACGCCGGCACGTTCGGCCGCAGCCCGGGCCCGCTCGCGCATAGCCTCATCCCCCTTGGGATCGACGTTGAGCGCTCCGAAACCGCCCGCCACGTAGGCCTCGAGAAACGCCGATGCGCTGACCGTCTTGCCCGAGCCGGTGGCGCCGGCGATCAGGCAATGGACGCCGCGGGCGACGCCGATCGGGACGCGGCAGATCGCGCCGCTTCTGGTCACCCCGATCGCCAGCCGTCCGTCCTTGACCGGCGCTTCGCGGACCCTGGCCCCGCGCAAGCGCAGGATCGCCCAGCGCAGCGGGCCGAGCGTGTCGCGCACGGCCCGCGCCTCCTCGCCGCCGCGCTGCACGACCTCGGCGTGATCGCGGGCGCCAAACCAGACGGCGGCGATGGTGGCGAAGGCGAGGAGGAGACCGACGTGCCAGTCGATGAACCAGACGAGGTAGGCGATGGGAGCGCCCCACAGCGCCCAGGTCCAGCGCAACCCGCGGCGGCGGAGAACCACGAGGACGATCGCGCCGAGGGCGACGCCGATCAACAGCGGCATGGCGATCGCCCAGAGGTGGGCGCCGATCGCGAGCGCGACGTTGCCCTGCCCCCGGGTCATCGCGGCGGCGCCTCCAGAATGCGGACCTTCTCCTCAGAGTGGGTCTTGGCGACGGCTCGCTGCACCGCTCGCTGGGTCGTCCCCGGGGCGCAGTAGTAGCGGACCTCTGTGACCCAGCTCGCCCGCCGCCAGGCGCGGACGATCTGCTCCAGCCTTCTTGGTGCCTTCGGGGTCAACTCGACCTCGATGGCGATAATCATCAGGCGCATCTCCTCCGCTCCCGCGGGGGCGCGCTCCCCATCACCGACGATCTCGCGCCCCCGCTCCCGCGTCCGGGGATGCTCGGGGCGGGCAAGGCCATTGGCGCTCGGCGTGACGCCAGGGCCCTCGGCGGTCCTCATCACGGCGAGGTCGGGGCGGTGCAGCGCCCGCTCTCCGAGACGAGCGGAGGCGAGCGGGCGCTCCTCGATCCGCTCCGCCGCCCGCAGCTCGCGCTCGGTCAATAGGCGCTCTTCGCCGAACTCGGCGGCGAGAAGCTGCGCGACCGTGGCGCAGCGCAGCCAGTGCTCGACCGAACCGGGGGAGACGACGGCTACCGGCAGGGCGAGGCCGGCGTAGCGCAGGCCATCGCGGGTTGCGCGCAGAAGAGCAGGCTCGAAGCGCAGAAGCTCCAGGCGCTCCAGCAGGCCGCGTTCGATGCAGGCGGCGACGCGGCGGTAGGTGGCGGTGCGACCGGCGCCGAGCGCCGCCATCGCGTGCTCGATCGAGACGGCGCCGTGGCGCCCGACGTAGCGGAGAAGCTCGCGGTCGCGGGTGGTGCGCTCGGTGCGGTGGAGGACTGCGATCGTCGGTGTCGCGGTTGCTTGCATGACGCCGACAAGACGTGGGCGGGACAAATTCGTCCCACTTTGCGGGCTCGTACGTTCGTTGAGGCAAGCAACGCTGGTTCACCTGAACTCACACGCGTTCGTTGTCGTCGATCCTGAGACCGCGAACTTGTAACGCGACGGTTTCGGGGGTACGGTGCGGATCGGTCTGACCGTGACGGGGGAGGCGCAAATGCAATCGAGGGATCTGGACTCTGGCTTCGCGCCAGCCGTTCATGTGCTTGCTTTGCTGATCGGCGCTGCGGCGCTGGCGCTCCTGGCGTTCGCGGGGTTCAAGGCCAGCTCCAGCGCGGGAGCCGAGATCCCCATCGTCGAAGTCAAGATGAGCGCATCGGGCGAGATCGCCCCCGCCAAGCTGCCGCGCACTCAGCCCGCCCCAGCCACCCTGCGGCTGGGCTTCACCTCTGAATCGCTCGGCGAGCCCACGACACCGGAGCTGACCCGGATCGCACTTGAAATATCGCGCAATGTCACATTGCAGACAACGGGATTGCCGAGCTGTCCGCTCTCCACCCTCTACCTGCCTTCAGTGGGAACTCGTGCCCTGTGCGCGCGCTCGCTGGTCGGTCACGGCAGCGTCACCTCGGAAATCACCCTGCCCGGTCAGGCGCCCGTCAAGGTGGCCGGGCGCCTCTTGGCCTTCTATGGCATCGGGGAAGGTCGCCCCCGCGTCCTCGCCCAGGTCACGACCGGCTCTCCGCTTCCGCTCACCTACGTGATCCCGTTCGAGATCGAGAAGGCTCAGGGAGTCTTCGGTACGAGCCTGATCGTCCCGAAGATGAGCGGCATCCGAGGTAAGTGTGCGTACGGCCACCCCAACTGCTTCGCGCAGCCCTACACGCTGAAGGGCGTCTATAGTCACATCTCGAAGTTCGAACTCTCGTTGAAGCGGAGCTTTACCCACTCGGGCAAGCGCAAGAGCTTCGTCAGCGCCGAGTGCCCGACGCGCGGTCGCATGACAGCGGCCAGCTTCCCCCTGGCGAAGGTGGGACTGAATTACGACGGAGGCTTACACCTGAGTAGCGTTGTGAGTAGCCGATGCGAAGCCTCGCAGTGAGGAGTCGCCGTCGCGGGCCCTCTTCGCGGAGATCAGCCTGCCTCCGCTCGCAGCGCAGCGCGCCCTCGGCTGCTGAGCGGTTCACTTTGCCTTGGCGTCAATTGTTCGGTGCGATCTCAATAGACCCCGCTTGAGCAAGCGAAAGCAATTGAATTTCGGGCCAACTTGGCAGCTTTGATCCCTGCTCGCAGACCTCGCCTACTGTCAAGTCATGGCAAAAAAAAGGAAATCCATCCAGAGGGGACGGGACTCCGGAACCGGGCAGTTCATCCCGGTGTCTGAGGCAAGGCGTCGCAAACGAACCGCCGAGGTCCAGAGCATCCCGCTTCCTCGCCGCCGGCGCAAGAGCTGAGCGGATCCGCCAGGTGGACGAGTCCTGACGAGCGTCGGGATGCGTCCACCTGGCAACTTTTCCGCATGAGCCGAGGCCCCCGCTACGGTTGGCGCCGATGCAAACGACGATCGGCTCCGATCAGCCGCCACCATTGGCGCGAGCTCTCGACGAATCCGCTCTGGGCCGGTTCGTCGGGGCGATGGAGGAGCTCGGTCACAGGTCAGACCGAGCCGCAATGATGGGCACCTTCGTCGGCGCCGTCGCTGGCTTTCCGGCCCAGGTCCCCACCGCGACGATTCCCGCCCTGCAGCGCTACCTTCCTCCGCAGCGCCGAGCCACCACCAAGCAGTTCCGAAACCTCCTCAATTGCGAGGGCTGGGACCCTGCGGAGTTGCGCCGCGAACTGGTAGCCGCGGGCGTCGAGGGAGGAGTCGAGGCAATTCTGGTCGAGGGCTATGACCTGACTCAGAACACACAACGGCCCTACGACATCCTCTCCGCGCACCTGCTCGGTCCCGGATATTCGGTTCCCGTCGGCTGGACCCGCTTCGCGCTGCCGGAAAAGCCCGATGGAAATGGGCCGGACATCGCCGCTGGAGAACGCGGGTCAGCTGTCGGCCTCCTGAGCCAACTCCGGGAGGACTTCGAAATTCTCGGTCTGCCGATGCCGAAGGTCCCCGTGGTGATCCTTGACTGGCGATGCGGAGAAGACGATCTGATGCGCGCACAGATCGCTGAACTGGATTTCGAGCTGATCGTCGAGGTCGGCGACGAATACGCCGGACTCGACCAGACGAACGATCCCCTCGGCCCCCAGACCGGCCGGTCGATGCTCTTCGAACAGATGCCCTTTGCGGAGGACGGCTCCCCGTCGGCGTCACGCTTGCTGAGGACCGTTGGAGGCCGACAAGAGTACGTCACCGGCGGGTTGAGGAAGGGCGGCGTCCGAGCCTACGCCATCTCCTCGCCATTGATCGACGCTCCGCCTGGTTCGCTGAAGGGCTCACGGGCGCGGGAGCGTGCGAATGAGCTGAGTGCACTGGCGAGCAGAATCAGCCCGTCGAACGCCGCTATCCGCCTGCGCGTGGCTGACCTTCGCTCTCACGATGACCGTCCCTGGGAGGCCGCCGCATATCTGCTTTCGGCCTTTCAGGCAACACAGATGGCTTGCTTTCCGAAGGGAGGCTCATTATGAACCCGACGAGCGGACGTGAGCGCAGGTGGTGGAATCAGCTGCGCTGCGGAAGGGCCGATGACAGCGCAGCTGCCGCCTTTGCCCTTGCCGAGTTGCTATGGGATCGAAACCGCGAGGATGAAGCCGAAACTGTCCTGCGCGAATGCGCTAGGACCGATCACGATCCGATTGCTGCCGCTGCAAAGATCAGGCTCGCCCGGCTTGTCGAGCGCCGCCACGGGCCAGGCGCAGCAGAAAAGGTCTACAACGAGGCTGCAGTGCAAGCCTCGGCCTCAGATAGCGCCGACGTGCTCATCGATATCGCTGCCCGCTGGGTGACCCTGGACCGGCTGGCCGAGGCGGTCCACGCCTACCGCGCCGTTGCCCGTGATTGCCCAGACCACCGCCTCCGAGCCGTCGCCGGCTACCGACTCGGTGTTATCGAGCGGGAAAATGGGCGTCTACTGAGTGCAATCCGTACGTGGGAGATCGCTCTCGGGTATGCCGAGGATTCCCTACGCGTGCACCTTCTCGTCAGCCTTGGCGAAGCACGTCTCGAGCAAGCATCTGATGGGGACTTAGGCGGGGAGGAGCTGCTGGCGCAGGCGATCGCCAGCGACCATCCCGACCTCGCACCCCAGGCTGCATTTCGCCTCGCCCAACTCAAGCGTGCCCAGGGTGAGCTGATCGATGCCTACCGACTCATCCAGCTCGTAGCCGACTCCGGGCATCCAATCTACGGACCCGAGGCCGAAGTTGAGCGCGAGCGCCTCGTTCGCGGTGAGCTCAATTCGCTGCTCGAGCTAGACGCGCCCGATCCACGCCAGCTGAGCATGGAGAACCTCACTGCGGAGGGTGCCGAACGGTCGATCCACCTTCCTGTCCTATCCTCGATTCAGACGAGTCACAGCTACCTCTCGTGGGCCCGGTTCTGCCGTTGGAGCTCCGTTCACCTGTTCGACGACGAGAACCCACCACCAGCCGACCATCGACTCCGCGACGTTCCCCCCCAGCGGGACCGATTGGGCGGGGGCGCCGGGAACGCCTTCCTCTGGAAGGCCATTCTCGGTCGTCTCGACGCGAGCGATCTGTGGACAGTCAAGGACGCGATCGAGCGTGATCGCGTTCAACTGGCACCTCCGCATCGCGCCAGTGAGTGCTCCCCGCCGTTGCTTCCTGCAGACAACTCCTGCCAAACCTTCCACGGCGGTGAGGGGGAGCTCGAGTTCCTGCTCCTCTTGAGGGTTGCGGCCTGGCTAAAGAGTGCGGCGAGTCCGCAAAGAAGAAAGGTCTCAGGCACCCATTTCCGGATGGTCTTTGACCGGACCTCCAAGCGCCTCGAAAAGCTGCTCGACGACGACCAGTACCTGGATTCCCTCCAGTCAAACTCGCTTCTCTCCGTCGACCGTTGTCGCTTCCGATTGCGCGACATCGAGGACATCGACCCGCTGCACTCAGAGGTGTGTCTTTCGAGACAACTCGATTCCGCTGAGAGGGACGAGGAGTTGGCACCTGGCCACGGCAAGGCGAATCTCGCAGTGGTGCTTGACTGAACTCGGACTACGAACCTGGCACATTCTCGGAGGACATCGAAGGTGGGAGTAAGCTCGATCCAATGAGTGAGAAAAAGCAGGACAATCCAAATCCAAGGCCGCAACGCGGTGAGAATGGCGAGAAGGCACTGCGCGAAGGTGCGCTTCAGGAGGGGCTTCACCTTGCCCCAAACCAGCCACCGGAGAACTCCGTACTGCCGCCGACGAACACCGGCGGCGAGGGCCAAGGTTCCGGCGCAGGCGGCGGGGGCTCCTCGAGCGGCGAGGAGTGATTCCAAGCTCAATCCTCGGGGTGGCCTTGGTGGCGGCTGCGCTCGGGCCGGGCTATGTCTACGTCCGCTTGGCGCGCAAGAAGATGCCGCGTGGCAGTCAGAGCCAAGTTGGCGAGCTGGTCGAGATGTTGGTCATTGGCGCCCTGTTTTCGGTCGTGGCTGCCGGGATCGTGCTCAGCTTCTCAAAGGCGAGCGGATTTCTCGACACCAACGCTCTGGCCGATGACTTCAATTCCTATCTCTTGACCGAGCCAGCCCGGAGCTTTACCTGCCTTGTTGCGTTCTACGGGTTGGCCTACATGGCGGCTTGGGCGGTGGCGGCGCTGCGGCATCGTGGAGAGAACGATTTCAAGCCCGACGGCTCCGCCTGGTATCAGGCCTTCGCAAACGGCTGTCCTGCGGATTCGGTCCCATTCCTCACCGTCGAGCTCAATGACGGTCGCTGGATCGCGGGCGCCTACAAGAAGGCTACCGTCGAGCGTGACGAGAACCGGGAGCTCTGCCTGCAACGGCCGCTGGGAATCGCAGCCAAGGCCGGCGCGCCGATGGAGGATGAGCCCCACGACGACTTCGTCCTCTTGCGCGAGAAGGAAATCCGTCAGATCAAAGGCCGCTACATGAAGCGTTTCCCAACCCAGGGGGGATCGAGCGCCAAGGTAATTCGGCGCGACCGCGATGCCTAGAATCTGGCGGCCATGACCATGACGATTGATTGCTGAGGGCGTCGCGACAAGAACTAACCTTGGTGTAGCTGAACTCGTGGTCTGCCGACCTCGGCGTAGGAGTAATCGGGCGCCGATCAGGGCAAGGGCCCAGCGGTGCCGCTGAGTTCGCGTCGCGCAAACCGCGCACGCGCAGCCAGTCGGAGGTTCGCAGAAGTGTGCAGGCTCACAGCGAGAGGACGGAGGAAAGCCGGGACGCCCGTGGCCGTGGAAAATCACCCAATGTCTGCAAGCGATGCGTTCTTCCGAATCCGAGCCAGTCGCGCCGAGCCGCCCGGCCTCGCTGCTGGTGAGGAAGAGCGACGCCGCACCTACGGCGCCGCTCTCGATCAGTTCGAGGAGCTGATGGCGGCGGCAAGTGGCGCCACTGCGCCCTCGCGCCCGCTGCCGCTCTTCTACGCGCTGAGCCAGGCCGGGCGCGCGATCGCCGCCGCCCGCGCAGATGGAGAATGGCGCCTGCGGGGTCACGGCCTCTCGGTACCAGAGCTCGGCGTTTCCAACGCCTGCGATCTCCTCGTGCACCCGGTGCCCTCACGCGGTAAGGGCGGCCGCGTCGACTCCTTCGGCGCGATCACCGCTCTCAGTGGCTCCGAGCCCATGCCCGCCCCTGTCTCGCTCGGCGCGCTGTGGGCCTCGCTGCCCGGCGCCTGCGACTACCTGCCGGACGATCGCTGGCTGCGCCCGCTCCACGTTGTTCCCCGTGAGCCTGGCATCCAGCCGGCCTTCGACTGCGCCCGCCTTAGCGCCGATCTGATCGGCATTCGCGGCCGCACCCAGGAGGAGGCACGCGCCGAACTCGGTGACTACCCGCTCGCCGCCGGTGCAGACCTGCCCACCGTCCAGAACGTCTTTCTGAGCCGGGAACTCACTCCTTTCGGCCCGGGGGTGCTGATTCGCTGGCCCAGCGGCGCCACCGACGTCTGGGGTTGGCAGCTGGCCCGCGATCGGATCCTGCCGCTTGACCCGCCCACCGGCCGCCGCTGGCTGCGCCCCGCTCTCGCTGGCGCTGACCTCGGCACTCTTCCGGCCTGGTGGGCGCTTCTCTTTGGCCTCTCGATGCTCGCTCGTTACGAGCCTGGCGCCTGGGTCGCCGCTCTCGACCTCGATCGCCCTGGCCTCGCCGCTCAGCTGACGATGCTGCTCGACCTCGCGCTTGAGGCCGTTCCCGCCCTCGTGGCCTCAGCGCTCGCACCTCCCGCCCGCCACCAGGAGGGCTGAGACAGCCGCGCCGACTCAGCCGCCCAATTGGCCGCGCGCCTTGCCGACAAGCTCCGGAGCCCCGGCTCGCTCGATCGCGGCCAACAGCTCCTCGATCGGCTGCCCGCCGGCCCAGCTGCTCGCCTGCCGTTCCAAGACACCGAGAAGCTCCTGATGATCGGCCTCAAACGCAGCGGTGAGAAACGGGTCGGGGGCGGTGACCTCGATGCCGTGTTGTTGCAGTCCCTTGCGCAAGTAGCCACGATCGTGCGTGAAGAGATAGTCGGCGCCTGAGGCGATCGCCAGGGCGCAGACGTGATGGTCGTCGGGATCGTCGGTGAGCGCGTCGAGGTCGATCTGCATCGTGCCCTCCTCGATCTTCGTGGCACCGGTCGGGAAGTTTCGCGGCAGGTAGTCGACCCAGCGTACCGCGACCTCCTCCGCCAGCCCCTTCTTCCCGATCAGCGACCGTCTCGCCTCTGCAAGCAGCTCCTCGCTCCAGACGAGGTCCAACAAGCGCAGATCGTCGGCGACGCGCCCCATCAGATCATGCAGGACGCGCGAGTAGATGATGTCGGCGTCGAGGACGGCGCGCGGCGGGTCTGCTTGGCTCACTCGGGCGGAGCGCCCATCGCGTCCAGGTCGCGCGACCATTGATCGGCGATCTCGCGGCCGCGGTCTCGCCGCTCTTCGCAGGCGAGCACCGACGCAAGGGGGATCTTCCAGTAGCTGGAACCGGGTAGCTGTCGGGCCTCCAGCTCGCCGTAGTCGATCAGGCGCATCACGTGCTGGCGGGAGAACCCGAGACGCTCGGCGGCCTGCTGGGGGGAGAGCAGCTCCTGCTCCTCGGCGACGGTGACCGCGACGCGCTTGCCCTCCGCCAGTAAGCGGTCGACCTCCTCGGCCACGAGGGCGGTCTGATCGCTTGCCGCGGGATCTAGATGGAGCGTCTTCACCGCAGCCAGGTTACCACGACCTGTCCTACCTGCACCTACCGCTTTACGACTATTCCCGCCGCTCTCTTCAGCCACCGCCCCCGCCATCCTCGCCTGCTCGTTCCCTCCGGCCTCCCGAGTGTCTTGTCCACCCTGCTCATGCATCAGTCGCCTTCGTCCTCTCCGGCCGTTTTCTGTTTCCGTTTCCATCCGCCCGTTCCGGTTTCTCCACCGGATCACACACCATTC
>JBAVAR010000004.1:0-58298 GCA_049585815.1 Solirubrobacterales bacterium | reverse complement strand
GCCCTGGGGGGCGGGCTCCACGGCATCCGCACCATGTTTTTCCTGGCCGGCGCCGGGACCGACTCCTCATCAGCGGCCGTCACCAGCGCCTGCCCCCCTGACTCGAGCCTCTCGACCAAGCGTTCGCGCCGGCGTGGGTCGAGCTCGCTCATCACATCGTCAAGGAGCATCAGGGGGGTCACCCGCCGGGCCTCCAGCAGGGCGTCGCGCTCGGCGAAAAGGAGAGAGAGGAGCGCGATCCTCTGTTGACCCTGGGAGCCGTAACGGCGCAGCGACCGACCGGCGGTGGAGAGCTTCAGCTCGTCAAGGTGAGGGCCCCACGAGCTGCGTCCCATCCTCAGGTCCTGCTCGCGGCGCTGCTCCAGACCTTGGCGGATCTCGGCGGCGCTGCCACTCGCCCGGGAGGCGTACTCGAGGCTGGCGGTCCCCTCCAGGCCCAGCTCGGCCGCGGTCTGCGCGAAGCGCCCGGCGAGCGCCTCGACCGCCTCCGCCCGCGCGGCGATCAGTGGCTCAGCCGCCTCGGCAAGCGCCGCGTCCCAGATACCAAGATCGACACTTGCCGATCCGGAGGCCTGGCGCACCAGCAGCGCATTGCGCTGGGCGAGCACCTGGCCGTAGCGCTTGCGCAGCCCCACCCGCGAGGGCCAGCGGGCCGCCACGAACTCGTCGAGATGGGCGCGCCTCTCGGAGGGGGGGCCCTTGACCAGGGCGAGGCGATCGGGGGAGAAGACCGCCACCGGCGGTCGGCTGCGGATCATGGTCGCCGGGTTGGCCGGACTCCCGTCAAGAAGGTGACGCCGCCCCTCCGTCCTGCTGATCGAGGCCAACAGAATGTGCTCGATCCCATCTCCGTCGCGGATCGAGCACTCGGCCCGTGCCAGCGAACCGCCGAAGGGGATCAGATCGCGGCGGTCGCCCGTTCGGAAGGAGCGGCCGGTGAGGCCGAAGTAGAGAGCCTCCAGGAGGTTCGTCTTGCCGGTGCCATTGGGACCGACAAGACTGATGATCCCAGGCCCCAGCTCGACCCGCACCCGATCGAGACTTCGCAGCGGCCTCGCTTCGACGGCGGTGAGGAGCACCCCGTCGCCCTACACGTTGAGACGGATCGGCATCACCAGGTAGCGGAAATCCTCATTTCCAACCGGCTGCAGGAGGCCGGGCCGCAGCGGCGAGATCAGGCGCAACACGACCTCCTCCCCGGTGACGCTCTCGATTCCCTCCTTGAGGAACTCGGGGTTGAAACCAATCTCCAGCGGCTCTCCCTCAAAGGCCGCCGGCATCGCCTCCTCGGCGTCGCCAACGTCCGGCGTCTCGGCGGCAACGGTCAGCCTGCCCTGCTCAAAGGAGAGCCGCAGCGGCGCGTTGCGCTGGGCGAGCTGGCTGACCCGGCGCGTGACCTCGAGGAACTCGGCGCGATCCAGCCGCACGTCGTGCTCATAGGACTCCGGTAGGAGCTGTCGAAAGTTGGGGAACTGGCCGTCGATAAGCCTCGTGTTGAGGACGATCGCCCCTGCCCTGAAGACAGCCTGGTTGGGAAGCAGGGTGACGGAAACCTGATCCACCTCCTCCGCAGCGAGAATTCGTCCCAGCTCGCGTAGGGCGCGAGCTGGGACATTGGCCTCGAGCTCGCCGCCGATCTCGCTCTCGAGCTCGGTCCGCTTCACCGCGAGGCGGTAGGAGTCGGTTGCGACCATCGTCATCTCCC
Organism: Solirubrobacterales bacterium; assembly: GCA_049585815.1. GTDB lineage: Bacteria > Actinomycetota > Thermoleophilia > Solirubrobacterales > 70-9 > DATLSM01. Next base: position 56,593 of record JBAVAR010000004.1, on the reverse strand, counting down.
GGCCCGCGGCGCTGACCAGGACGCCGGTCAGAACCGGGCGCATATCGTCGCGGGACGCGGCGCGGGCGACCAGCTCAACCGAGCTGGCAAGGGCGGCGGCGGGGATCGTCAGCGGCTCACCCTCGGCATCGGGAAACTTCGGGAAGTCCTCTGCTGGTAAAAGCCGCAGGTGGAAGCTCGATTCCGCGCTGCGGATCTCCACGTCGCGCTCGCTCTCGCGGGACTCGATCTCCACCGTGGCGCCGGCGAGGGAGCGCGAGACTTCGGCGATCAGCCGACCCGGCAACAGCACCGAGCCCTCGCCGGACACCTCAGCCTGAAGGCCCGTCCGCAGACCCATCTCAAGGTCGGTGGCGGCAAGGGTTGCGCCGTCGGCGGAGGCCGAGATCAGAATCCCGGAGAGCGCCTGTGTAGCGGCCCGATTGGAAACGGCCCGCGAGACGACGGAGAGCTTTGCGACCAGTTCTTCTCGTTGAGCGCTGAGCTTCAAGTGGTTAGTACCTTCTTGAGTTGGAATAGGGGTTGTGGAAACTTCCCGAACCATCGCCGATTCGGCCTCGGGATGCGATTTGCGGGTTGTGGAGCTGTCTGTGGAGGCGTTCGATTCTTGCAGTGTGGTCGGCCGTCAGGCTCCTGCGCGGGCTGGCCTGTGGATTGCGGTGCGCAGAACGGCGACCCGCTTGGCCAGGTTTGGATCCTCGGCGACGCCGGCCTCCACCCGGCGCAGGGAGTTGAGCACCGTCGAGTGATCACGCCCTCCATAAAGCCGGCCGATCTGTGGCAGTGAGAGGTCGGTCATCTCTCGGGTCAGGTAGATGGCCACCTGTCGCGCCCGAACCGGGGTCGCCGCCCGGGTGGAGCCGACCAGCTCAGCCCGGGATATCCCGAAGTCGGCGGCGACCCGTTGCTGGATCCGTTCGACTGGCGTGGAGGCGGGCGTTCTCGACGCCTGCGGAATCACCTCGGCGATCAGCTCCGAGCTGAGCGGCCGAGCCATCAGCGAGGCGTGGGCGATCACCCGCGTCAGGGCTCCATGAAGCTGGCGCACGTTGGCGTCGATCCGGTGCGCCAGCTCCTCCAGCGCATCGCGGTCGGTGATCTCGACCCCCGCCTCGCGCACCAGGCGGCGCAGAACCGTGAGGCGGGTGGCGTGATTTGGCGGCTCGACCGCGATGGTTAGCCCCCACTCGAAGCGGTCGCGCAGGCGCTCGGCCAGGGTGGAGAGCTCGCTGGGGATGCGGTCTGCTGAAAGCACGAGCTGGCTGCCGGCCTCATAGAGCGCATTGAAGGTGTGAAAGAACTCCTCCTCGGTGTGCTGCTTGCCCTCGAGGAACTGCACGTCGTCGATCAAAAGCACATCGATATCGCGGTAACGGCTCTTGAAGGCCTCCGCCCCGGCTGAGCGCAAGGCGCCGACGAACTCGTTGGTGAACGACTCGGCGGTCGTGTAGCGGACCCTGAGGCCCGGGGCGTAAGCCGCCAGGTAGTTGGCGATCGCGACCAGCAGATGCGTCTTCCCGAGTCCCGGGGGGCCGTGGAGGAAAAGCGGGTTGTAGGCCTCCGCGGGCGCCTCGGCAACGGCCAGCGCCGCGGCGTGGGCAAGCCGGTTCCCCTCGCCGATCACAAAGCGCTCGAAGCTGTAGCTGGGATTGAGCTCGACATCACCGGGCGCCCGTTCCTCCCCCCCAACTCCCGGACCCGCGGTGAAGCCGATCTCGCGAAAGGGCGCTCCGGTTGCGGCAAGCGCGTCGCCGATCAGCGACAGATAGCGCCGCTCAACCCAGGTCCGGACACCCTCGGGAGCGGTGAGGTAAAGAACCCCACCCTGCGTGCCGACGGTCCGCAGTGGCTCCAGCCAGAGCCTGAAGGTTGAATCCGGAACCGAGGCCCTCAGCCGCGCTTGGATGTCTCGCCAAAGCGCGTCAAGTTCGTGTCGGTCGGGGTCGCTGGGCACCGGCGATCGACCATAGCGTCGGTGCGGGGTATGAGCCGGCGCGCTTCCGCAAATCCCGGCCAAAACAGTCTCCCTATACTCCCGGCCGGATGAAGCGGACCTATCAGCCCAAGAAGCGAAAGCGGGCGAAGACCCATGGCTTCAGAGCGCGGATGAGCACGCGCGGTGGCCGCGCCATCCTCAAGCGACGCCGGCGCAAAGGGCGGAAGCGCCTCACTCCCTAGATGGCGTCGCCGCGTCGCCGCCGGCTTTCCCGTAGCGGCGAGTTCGACCGCGTCTACCGCGACGGCTCATCCCATGCGACCCGCTACCTCGTGCTCTACAGCTTCCCCCGCAGCGACGATGAGGAGCGGGCGGTGAGGCTCGGCGTCTCGGCGAGCCGCAAGATCGGCGGCGCGGTCGAGCGCAACCGGGTCAAGCGCGCGCTGCGGGAGGCATTCTGGGGCCTCACCGAACGGCTTCCACCGGGGCATGATTTCGTCCTCGTCGCCCGTTCGGAAATCGGCGGCCTGATCGAGCGCGAGGGGACCGACGGCGTCCGGGGGAGCATCGAAGAGGCGCTTTCCGCCGCGATGCCCGGGAGGCGTTCCACGTGAAACGCCTTTCCCTCGCCGCGATCCGCAGCTACGGCCGTTGGGTCTCCCCGACCCGTCCCCGCCGCTGCCGACACGAGCCGACCTGCTCTGCCTATGCCGCCGAGGCGGTCGAGCGGTTTGGAGCTCTCCGCGGGCTCCTGCTCGCACTCTGGCGCCTTGCGCGCTGCAATCCCTTCAGTCATGGCGGATTTGATCCCGTTCCCGACCGCTTCACGCTGCGGGTTGCCCCGGTCGATCCGGCCGAGTACCACGGGGAGTCCCGGATCTGATGTTGCCGCTGGCAATCCAGCTCGCCCCCCAGTTTCTGGTCGAAATCGTCAACAGCGTTCTGCAGTTCTTTCACGACAACGCGGGATTGAGCTGGGGCGGGGCGATCATCGCGCTGACCGTCTGCACCAGGGCGGTGCTGATCCCCCTCACCTACAAACAGTTGAAAGGGATGCGCGCGCTGCAGGCGCTGCAGCCGCAGCTCAAAGAGATCCAGGCGAAATACAAAAACGACAAACAGCGCATGCAGCAGGAGGTGATGAATTTCTACAAAGAGAACAAAGTCAACCCATTCGCCTCCTGCATCCCCCTCGTGGCGCAGTTGCCGGTCTTCTTCACCCTCTACCAGGTTCTGCGCACCGAGCTTCCGGCGGACATCGGTTGTAAGGCCGGGGAATGTGGCAGCGAAGCGTCCTTCCTCTTCATCCCCGACCTGACGGCAAAGGCGACCGGTGGGGTGCTGGTCGCGCTGATCATCCTCTACGTCGGTACGCAGCTGGTCTCCGGACTGATGATGTCGGTGACCGCCGACAAAAGCCAGCGAATGATGATCTTCGCTCTGCCGCTGATCTTCGTGTTCTTCATCGTCAACCTTCCCGCCGGGCTGATCCTCTACTGGATCACGACCAACATCTGGACCATCGGCCAGCAGTACACGATCCAAAAAATCGTCCCGGCACCGCCGGTGCCAACGGCGGCGGCGATCGCGGCGGCCAAACCGCCCCCGCCCCCGCCAAAAAAGAAAAAGAAGCGGCGATAGGGGGCGTAAGGTGAGCGAGACCACGGACTGGCCTGAGCAGCCCGCTGAGCGGGTTAGGGAGCTGATTGAGGGAGTCCTCGAGGAGCTCGATCTTGAGGGAGCGGTCGAGATCAGCGAGGACGAGGAGAGGATCGTGGCCGTGGTCGTCGGCGGGGAGGATTACGGGCTGTTGATCGGTAAACGGGGGCAGACAATCGACGCCCTGCAGTTGCTCTGCTACCAGGCGGCCTTCCGGGGGATCCGAGAGCGCAAGCGGGTCGTGGTGGATGCGGCCGGTTACCGGCAGCGCCGCCGGGAGGTGCTCATCGCCCGCGCGGAACGCGCCGCAGAGCAGGCCCTGGACGGCAACTGCTCGGTCGAGATGGATCCGATGAGCGCGCAGGAACGGCGGGTTGTCCACGAGCATCTGAAGGCCCGCTCGGGCATCGAGACATTCAGCGAAGGCGATGAGCCACAGCGCCGCGTGGTTGTCGCACCACTTGTCTCAGAGTAGGGAGAATCCGATCAGGGATTTCACCCACTTTCCCGGGATCCGCGGTTCGTGTTGATGGCAGGCGAGGAAAACCGGCAAGACGCCCCACGCTTACCGGAATTTTCCCTCAGCCCTGCGCAGCTGGCGGCGATGGCCGTGATCCTCGAGCTGCTCAGCGTGGAGCGGGCCTCGGTCAGCGCGGTCATCGATCAGAGAGCCTGGCGAGTCCACGTCGCAGACAGCCTCACCGGATTGCAGATCCCCGAGCTTCGTGAGGCCTCAACGATCGTCGATATTGGCTCTGGAGCTGGCTTTCCGGGCCTTGCCCTGGCTGTCGCTATGCCCCACGCCCAGCTCGATCTCATCGAGTCAGTGGGCCGCAAGTGCGAATTCATACGGCGGGCGATCGACGCGGCGGAGATCGGCAATGCCCGCGTCCTCAACCTTCGCTCTGAGGAATGGGCCAGTGACGCGGGCCGGGAGGCCTACCAAGCTGCAACCGCTCGGGCTGTCGGGCGACTCTCGACCCTGGCCGAGCTTGCTTCGCCGCTGCTGAGCGAGGGCGGGGTCCTGGTCGCCTGGAAGGGTAGGCGCGATGAGGGCGAGGAGACCCAGCTCAGCAGCGCCGCAAACCAGCTGGCCATGCGCCCGGCGCAGGTTCTCCACGTCGGCCCATACGCCGGCAGCGACCACCGCCACCTCCACGTTATCCACAAGGTTGGCCAGACCCCGGCGGAGTTACCTCGCCGCGCAGGAATGGCCAAGAAGCGCCCTCGCGGCTGACCACCAATAGTCTGGGCGCGGATGGGCCTCGTCTACGCAGTGGCGAACCAGAAGGGCGGCGTCGGCAAGACGACCACCTCGGTGAACCTCGCCGCCTGCCTCGCCGCCGCTGGCTCCCAGACCCTGCTCGTAGACCTGGATCCCCAGTGCAATGCCACCGTTGCCCTGGGGCGCGAGCGCGACCTTCATCCCTCCTCCTATGACTGCCTCACCGGGGAGGTCTCCGTCGCCGAGGCGGCTCGACCGGCGGGACCCGACAACCTCTGGCTGGTGCCCGCCAACCGTGATCTGGCGGGGGCTGCGGTCGAGCTACCGAGGATCGAGGGCTCTGAGACACGTCTGCGCGAACGCCTCGGACCGATCCGAGAGCGCTTCGCCGTCACCCTGCTCGACTGCCCGCCCTCGCTGGGCCCGGTCAGCGTCAACGCCCTGACCGCCGCCGATCGGGCGATCGTTCCGGTGCAGGCCGAGTATCTGGCCCTGGAGGGCCTGGTCCAGTTCCTCGAGACGCTCAACCTGATTCGTCGCGAGCTGAACCCTGCTCTGGAGGTGTCTGGTCTGCTGGTCACCATGCACGACGAGCGCACACGGCTCGCCCGAGACGTCGAGGGTGAGCTGCGCGAGCACTTCCCGGGCATGGTCTTTGAGACGGTGATACCCCGCAGCGTCCGCGTTGCCGAGGCCCCGAGTTATGGTCTGCCCGTGACCGAGCACTCACCTCACTCGCGCGGGGCCGACGCCTACCGTGCTTTGGCAATGGAGCTGGTGAAGCGTGGCTAGCGCGACCAAGCGGGGAATCGGCCGGGGCCTTGCTGCGATTCTTCCCGAGAGCGCCTCCGCCGAGTTGCTCGAGCTGCCGATCGGCTTGATCAAGCCAAATCCGCGGCAACCCCGGACGAAGTTCGATCCCGAGGCGCTGGCGGGGCTGACCTCTTCGATCGAAGTCAGCGGGGTGATCCAGCCACTGCTCGTTCGCCCTCTGCACGACGGCAGCTATGAGTTGATCGCTGGCGAGCGGCGCTGGCGAGCGGCGCAGCAGGCTGGGCTTGAGAAGGTGCCAGCCGTGGTCCGCGACCAGGCGGAGGCCGAGCGGTTGCAGGCCGCGTTGATCGAGAACATGGTCCGCGAGGACCTCAACCCGGTCGAGGAGGCGCGGGCCTGCGCCGCTTTGGTCGAGGAGCTCGGCCTCTCGCGCGAGCAGTTGGCCCGGAGGGTGGGCCGCAGCCGCCCTGCAGTCTCCAATTTGATCCGACTCCTCGATCTCCCCGACGACGCGCTCGCGCTGTTGGAGTCGGGGGATTTGAGCGAGGGCCACGGCCGCGCCCTGCTCGCCGCAACCGGGAACGACATCCGCCGCCGGCTGGCGCAGGATGCGGTACGGGGAGGATGGTCGGTTCGCGAGACCGAGACCCGGGCTAAGCTGGCTGGCCAGCCAAAGACCGCCCGGGCCCAAACGAAACTCGATCCGGAGCTGGCGGCGGCGCTGCGCGACGCCGCCGACCGACTTGAGGCGACCCTCGGGCACGAGGTCAAGGTGAGACCGCGAGGGGGGGAGATCGCGGTCGAGATCCGCTTTGCAGACCTGCAGGGAGCACTCGACCTGGCTCAAAAGCTCGACCGCCAGCGGGGCTGATGACCGCGTCGGGGGCCCCAGTCCGGCCGCTATCATCGCCCACGGATCCGGGCGATTAGCTCAGTTGGTTAGAGCGCGTCTCTGATAAGGACGAGGTCCCTGGTTCGAATCCAGGATCGCCCACTCGTGCAGCAGATGCAGATCTACGGCGTCAGTTTTGACATGGTCGGCAAGCAGCCGATCGTCTTGCTGAAGACGGTCGACGGGAATAAGTTCCTGCCAATCTGGATCGGCCACCCGGAGGCGGCGGCGATCCTGATGAAGCTCCAGGGCGCTTCGACGCCGCGGCCAATGACCCACGACCTGCTCTCCGATGTTCTCGAGCAGCTCGAGGCCAAGTGTGAGCGAGTTTCCGTCACGGAGCTGCGCGACAACACCTTTTACGCATCGATCACGGTCTCGGTCAACGGATCGGAGATGGAGATCGATTCCCGACCCTCCGATGCCCTCGCCCTAGCGGTGCGCGTCTCCGCGCCGATCTTTGCCGCTGAGGAGGTGATCGAGGAGTCGGCGATCGAGTTCGAACACGAGGTGGAGGACACCGAGGAAGTGGTCGACAAGTTCAAGGAGTTCCTCGACGAGGTCTCCCCCGAGGACTTCGCCCAGGGCGAGGACTCCTAGCCGGATTGCGGCGTCCTACTCACGACCTGCGGCCCGTTTGCTCAGGCCAGGCGCAGGCTACTGGCCCGCTCTCCCGGCCAGGTCCCGACCATCTGCTGGCCCGCTCGACTGCAGGTCCCCGACGGCGAGCGCCAGGATGCGATCCACCAGATCCTCGAACGAAATCCCCGCCGCCTCGGCGGCCTGGGGGAGCAGGCTGGTGTCGGTGAGACCCGGAATCGCGTTGACCTCGAGCACCTGCGGTCCCTCCTCACCGAGGATCAGGTCGACTCGGGCAAAGCCGCCGCAGCCAAGCGCGCGATAGGCGCCGATCGCCACCTCGGTCACTTCCTCGAACTCCGCCTCGGTCAGCTCGGCGGGGCAGACAAAGGTGGTGCGGCCGATCTCATAGCGCGCTTCGAAGTCATAGTGGTCTCCTTCGGCGGGAATCGCCTCGACCACCGGCAACGGCTCATCGCCGAGCACGCTCACGGCCAGCTCCCGCCCCTTGATGTAGCGCTCCAACAGCACTTGACGGTCGTAGCTGAAGGCCGACACCAGGGCCCCGGGCACCTCGAGCCGGGTGGCGGCGAACTTCACCCCCAGCGCCGAGCCGCCGCGGCTCGGCTTGACCACCAGCGGGAAGCCGAGGCGATCCTCGAGCAGCCCCAGCGCATCGGCGGCGCCGAGCTCGCGGAAGGCCGTCTCGTTGAAGGCGAACCAGTCGGGGGTCGGTACGCCCGCCTCCCGCAGCGCGTGCTTGGCCAGGGCCTTGTCCATGCAGCGCGCGCACGCTGCAACGCTGGGGCCGGTGAAGGGGATGCCGAAAATCTCGAGCAGCCCCTGCGCGGCGCCGTCCTCACCGCCGGGCCCGTGCATCGCCACGAAGGCGACATCGGGGCGCTCCGCGGTCAGCCGTGCGACCAGGTCGCCACCGACATCGAGCGCAACCGCCTCGTGCCCCAATCGCTCCAGGGCGTTCTCGACCCGGGCGGCGGATCGCAGCGAGACGCCGCGCTCGAGTGAGCGGCCCCCCTTCAGCACGGCGACCCTCATCTGCCCCCTCCACCCTTCTTGCGGAAGGGAAGGACATCGCCATCCCCGGGCGAGGCGCCGAGATCCTGATCGGCTCGCGGGGGGATCGGTTCGGGATCGCAATCGGACAGAGGGTGGGCTGTTCGCCGGTTCGGCTGCCCTGAGTCAGCGCACTCAGCCAACCGATCAGCCCTGGTTGGGGGCTGTTCGCCGGTCAGGGCGCCGTAGAGTCCGATCTGGTCCTCGATCACCTTGCCGATCCGACGGACCCCCTCGCGAATCTCCTCGTCAGTGACCCCGGAGAAGTTGAGGCGCATCGAGCTGCGACCGCGACCGTCGACATAGGCGGCCTGGCCGGGTACGAAGGCGACGTCCTCGCCAAGGGCCTTTGCCAGCAGGTCGCTGGTGTCGATGTAGTCGGGCAGAGTCACCCAGATGAAGAGGCCGCCCTCGGGTTCGGTCCAGCTCGCCTGTGCGGGGAAGTGCTCCCGCAGCGCCAAGAACATCGTGTCGCGCCGGGCGCGATAGATCTCGACCAGGTCCTCGATGTAGTGGCGCCAGCGCCCTTCGGCGAAGTACTCGCGCACGAAATACTGGGTCAGGGTCGAGGTGCAGAGGTCAGCTGCCTGCTTGCCGAGCACGATCTTCTCCATCACCGGCGGCGGCGCCACCGCCCAGCCGAGGCGGATACCCGGCGAGAGAATCTTCGAGAACGTGCCGACGTAGATGACGTAGTCACCGCCATCGAGCTGGTAGAGAGGCGGCAACGGTTCACCGCCGTAGCGCAACAGCCCATAGGGGTTGTCCTCGAGGATCAGCAGCTCGTGCAACCGGGCCAGCTCGACCAGACGCCGCCGCCGCTGCAGCGACATCGTGACCCCGGCGGGGTTCTGAAAGCTCGGAACCGAGTAGATGAATTTCGGCCGCCGACCCTCGGCGGCAAGCCGCTCGAGCTCCTCCTCGAGGGAATCGATCCGCATCCCCTCCCCGTCGCAGTCGATCTGGAGCACGTCTGCCTGGTAGCTGCAGAAGACCGGCACCGCACCCGGATAGGTCGGCGCCTCGCAGATCACAACGTCACCCGGATCGATCAACGTCTTGCAGACCAAGTCGATCGCCTGCTGGCCGCCGGTGGTGACGATCACGTCCTCGGAGTCGGGCAGCATCCCCTCGGCTCCCATCACCTGCAGGATGCAGTCCTTGGTCTCCTCAAAGCCCTCGGTCGGCCCGTACTGCAGCGCCTCCGCCGCCGACTCTTGGGCAATCCGGGTCATCTGCGCGGCGAAGCTCTGCGGAGGAAAGGTCGAGGTGTCCGGCAGGCCGCCGGCAAGCGAGATCACCTCCGGCCTCGCCGTCACCGCCATCAGGTCGCGCATCGCCGAGGAGCGCATCGCCGCGGTGCGCTCGGCGAACAGTCCCGCGTAGCGCTCGAGGTCGCGCGTCCTGGTGTGGGCCCGGCGTCGCTGCGGCGTTCTGGGCAGTTCACTCATCCCCTCAGTGTGCCGAATCCACGAGAAAGCGCCAGGAGTTAGGTTTTCTGCACGTGAGCTTCATCTCTGGCATCAGCCTCGAGCTCGGCATCGGCATCGCGATTGGGATGCTCGCCGGGACGACCGGCACCCATGGATCGGCGCGCGGGAGGATGACCCTGCTCGCGGCCGTGATCGGCCTGGTCATCGGTTTCCTCCTCTCCGGCACCGCCGGGCTCAGCGGCCCGGTCGGGGCGCTCGCCTGCCTGGCCGGCGCGGCGTTCGGTTGCGTCGTCGTCAGCGACGTGGTCGGATCAGCGGGAAAACGGAGGAGCGGGGGCACGGGCGCACTCGGCTTCCTCGTCTCACTGGTCGCCCTCGTCATCGTCGCGGTCGCGATCCTTCTGCCAGTTGCCTCCCTTCTGGCGCTCGCCGCTCTTATCTGGCTGGCGATCTCGCGCCGGCGCCGCGCCCGCCGCAAGCACGCCGGACTGCGCGTGCTGCGCTAGCCGCCACCGCGGTCGAGCATCATTGGAGACAATGCCGGCAGCGAAGAAGCTCGTCCTCACCTACGTTGACTCGCTGCGTACCGACATGCTGGAACGGGCGATCGCCGAGGGTCGCGCGCCGACTTTCGCGGCGCTACTTGAGCGCGGGGTCCTCGTTCCCGACTGCGTCTCAAGCTTCCCATCGGTGACTCCGGTGGCCTGCGCGGAGATGGTCACTGGGGTCGGTGCCGACCGCCACTGGATCAGCGGCATGAACTGGTACCACCGCTTGGAGCAGCGCTACATCGAGTACGGCTCCTCGCTTGAGGCGAGCCGCGCCTTCGGGGTCTTCCGCACCCTCTATGACCTCGTCTACAACATGAACCTTGCGCATCTCAACCCCGAGGCGGCGACGCTGTTTGAGCGCCTCGATGACGCCGGCGCACGCACAGCCTGCACGCCGTATCTGATCTACCGCGGACGCCACACCCACCAGGTCTCCCTCGAGGGTCTGCTGCGCCGCGCCGTCGAAGCCACCCGGCTCAAGTTCCGCCACCACACCTGGGGCCCCGGCGAGCTCTTCTACGGCGACCTGTATGCCAGCCGCGAGGTGCCCTGCAAGCCATCCTCAATCCCCGGAAGCCGCGACGGCTACTCGGCCTGCTGCGCGGCGGAGCTGGTCAAGAATGACCTGTTTGACTTCCTTTTGCTCTCCCTTCCCGACAACGACAACTACTCGCACAGGCATGGGCCGGAGGCCAGCGTCGAGTCGATTGCCAAGGCCGACCGCTGTTTCGAGCTGCTGACCGATGCCGCCGGGGGCCTGGAAGCTTTTCTCGAGGAGCACGCCCTGATCCTGGTTGCCGACCATGCCCAGACCCCGGTCCACCGCGGCCTGCCTCTTGCCGAGTTGCTGGGACGCGAATGGGCGGTTCTGCAGCCATCCGAGGACCGGCCTGAGCGAGCCCAGCTCGCGGTCAGCCCGACGGGCCGCGCGGCGCACGTCTACCTGCTGCCCAGCAAGGACAAGCGAGCTGACGCCGGGGCGGTCAGGCGGGCGCTGAGCGAGATCGAGGGTGTCGACATGGTCTGCCGGCTGGAGGGACCGGACGGGGGGCCGCTGGAGCGTGCTGATCCTGGGATGCCGGTGAGGGGTGGGGAGGTGGCGGTTGTCGAACGCGCCGGCGCGCGGATCCGCTTCCAGCCGGGCAACTCGGTTACCGACCTTCGCGGCGGGGGCTGGGACACCGAGGGAGAGCTCTCGGTATTGGCGGCGCAGGTGCAGGACGGAAGACTGCACAGCACTACCTACCCCGACCCCCTTGCCCGGGTCTGGTCTGCCCTCACTGCGCCGCATGCCGGTGACTTCATCCTTTCCCTCACGCCCGGCTTTGAGGCACTCGATTGGGGCGGAGTCACCCACGCTGGCGGTGGCAGTCACGGCGCCCTTCACGCCGGCGACTCGCTCGGACCGCTTTTCTTCGCCGGCTGTGGACCGCCGAGCCCGAGCGCCCGCGAGCAGTGGGCGCTGCGCGACGTCGCTCCGGCCGTGCTGGATCACTTCGGGATCGGCGAGATGCGGTGAGGCGCGGGGCGATCGCGCTCCTGCTCGCGATCACGCCGTTTGCTCCGAGCCCGGCGGCCGCGGCGCCGATCAGCGCGAGAGCGGCGACGGCGATCGCAAATCGCGCTCCGAAGGCAATCGAAGAGCGCCACGAGCATCGGGGCCTGACACCGAGCCCGACGATGAACGACGGCAACTGGGAAGTCGGCTATTTCGCCGGAAGCAGAGAGGTGGCACTGGTCGTCGTTGACCCCAGCACAGGTGCCGTTCGGGAAACGTGGACCGGCTACCAGGTCGCCTGGAAGATGGCGCGCGGCTACCCCGGCGCCTTCGGCCACAAGCTCGATGCGCTCTACGTCTTCATCCCGCTCTGCGCGCTCTTTCTGCTCGGCTTGGTGGACTGGCGGCACCCCTGGCGGGTTGCCAACCTCGACCTCCTGGTCCTGATCGGCTTCGGCGTTTCGTTTGCCTTCTTTAACCGCGGTGAAATCGGGGTCTCGGTTCCCCTTCAGTATCCGCCGCTCCTCTACCTACTTGCGAGGGCGCTGTGGATCGGGTTCCGGGGACGCGGGAGGGGGATTCGGCCGACCTGGCCAGCCACCTGGTTGCTGATCGCCGCCCTATTTCTGATCGGCTTTCGGGTCGGACTCAACGTCGCTGACTCGGGGGTGATCGACGTCGGCTACGCGGGCGTCGTCGGTGCCGATCGCCTCGTCCACGGCGAACCGATCTATGACAATTTTCCCCAGAACATCTCCCAGGGAGACACCTACGGTCCGGTCAACTACCTCGCCTACGTCCCCTTTGAGCGGATCTGGCCCTGGTCGGGTACCTGGAACGACCTTCCCTCTGCCCACGCGGCAGCCGTGGCCTTCGATCTCCTCACCTTCGGCTTCCTGATCCTCCTTGGGATCCGCATCCGCCCCGGCCCCGAGGGGCGAAGACTCGCGGCAACCCTGGCCTTTGGCTGGGCCGCCTTTCCATACACCGGCTACGTGTTGGAGTCCAACTCCAACGACTCCCTGGTGGCCGCATTGCTGGTCGCAACCCTTCTAGTTTTGGCCCGGCCGCTAGCAAGAGGCGCGCTGACGGCACTGGCGACTCTGACCAAGTTTGCGCCGCTGGTCCTGGCGCCAATGCTCGCGACCTACACGCCGCTGGCCCGCTCAACTGCGCACACCTCCAAGATCCGCACTTTGCTGCAATTCCTTCTCGCGTTGTCGGTCGTCTCGGTGTTGATGATGGCGTGGCCCGCGATCGATCCCGGCCTGCGCACTTTCTACGAACGAACCATCGCCTACCAGGCGGGTCGCAACTCACCGTTCAGCATCTGGGGCCAGGTTCCGTCGCTGGAACCGCTGCGGATTGGACTGCTGGGCGCAACGGCAGCGCTTTCGCTTTTCCTGGCTTTTCGACCGCGCAGGAAGACCCTGATACAGGTGGCCGCCCTGGGCGCCGCACTTCTGATCGCGCTGCAGATCACGATGCACCACTGGTTCTACCTCTACATCGTGTGGTTTTACCCGCTGCTGCTCGTAGCCCTAGCGGGCATCGGTGACCGCCACACCCCAGCCTCGCCCACCAGCGCCGACAGATCCGGTGCTGCGAGCTTAGCCCGGCAGGGCTCCAGCGCTTGAGGGAGGAGCGGGGACCAGCACCTGCTCAATCGCCTCGGCGAGCCCGCCATCATTGACGGTCACAACAGCGCCCATCACCCAGATGTCCTGATCGGCGGTTTCGAACCGCACCGGCATCTGGGTGATGAGCCGCTCGAGCACCTGCTCCGCCTTGACCCCAAGCACGCCGGCGCGAGATCCGGTCATGCCGACATCGGAGATGAACGCAGTCCCGGCGGGTAGCACCCGCGAGTCCGCGGTGGGCACATGCGTGTGGGTCCCAAGTACCGCCGCGACCCGCCCGTCCAGGTGCCAGCCCATCGCCACCTTCTCGCTAGTCATCTCGGCGTGGAAGTCGACGATGACGCAGTCGGCCTCGATCCGCTCGAGGATGCTGTCGACCTCGTGAAAGGGGGAGCGGGCCACCTTCAAGCCCTCCGCACCGCTCAGGTTGATCACCCCAAATCGCCTGCCCCCGGCCTCGATCACCGTGTGGCCCCGACCGGGGTTGGCGTGGGGGTAGTTGGCGGGGCGGATCACGCGCTCCTCCTGGTCGAGGAAGTCATAGACCTCGCGGTGACGGTAGACATGGTTGCCGCTGGTGATCACGTCCGCGCCTGTGGCAAACAGATCGCGTGCCGTCTTCTCGGTGATCCCCATCCCGCCGGCCGAGTTCTCGCCGTTGACGATCGTGAAGTCCGGCGAATAGCGCTCGCGCAGTGCTGGCATCGTGTCACGCAGGCCCCGCCGTCCAGGTCCTCCGACCACATCTCCGATGAACAGCACCCGCATGGCCGCACCCTAGTGCTCGAGCCCTCAGACCGAGGCGAAGCGGCGCAGCGCCAGGCGGGCCAAAAGGGCGTAGCCGGCGATCAGCGCGACCAGGTGCAGCAACGGAGCGCCGATCCCGCCGCCGTTGGGGTCAAGTGCGGCGGTGAGCGCTTCCAGCGCCGGTTTGAATGGGAAGAGCGCGGTGAGAAACCGGATCGCGGCGTATAGATCTGGGCCGACGACACCGGTCGGAACCAGGGAGAGGAAGGCGATCGGCAGCGTGACCATGAAGGCGAGCAGGGAGACGGCGCGGACCTCCCGCGCAGCCGCGCCGAGCGCTGCCCCGGCCGCGCCCAGCGCGCCACCGCCGATCAGTATCGCCACCAGCCATAAGCCAAAGCGGCCCCAATGGAGGGGCACAAAGACGGTTAGCCCAGCCAGCATCAGCAGGGTCACAACCAGACCGACGCCCACCCCCAGCGCGACCTTCTCACCGACCAAGACCGCCGGTGAGACAAGTCCGCGGGTGAGTCGGGAGAAGGCATTCTCCTCTCGCTCTAGGGCGAGCGAGCCGGCGACAAGTAGGACGGTGACGAAGGTCAGGGTGAGAGTCGCGGCGACCGCGATCGCGAAGTCTTCAAGGGGCGGAGCCGCGGCGCTGACCGTTTCCTTTTTGACTTCGATCGGCTGGGCCAGACGATCGATCAGGGGTCCGGCGACGTCGAGGTTTTCTCGAGCCTGACTGGCGAAGGCGCCCACCTGAGCAAGTGAGCTGCGCAGAGGTCCCGCCGGTACCGCAGGGCCGATCGCCGAAAGGATCCTGGCGCTGGCCCGCAGGCCGAGGATCGGAATCCTCTGGTCGAGCACGCTGAGGGCGCCGCCATCGATCAGCAGGTGAAGGTAGTGACCGCCTTCGGTTGCGATGCGCCGGGCGATCGCCAGGTTGGCCTGCGCCAGCAGGGTGGAGATCCGTTCGTCGACGAGCTGAGCCTTGATCGGGTCGTCTTCGTTGACCAGGACTTCGACCTGAGGCGTGCCGGGGGCGAGGGTTGAGAGCGAGTTGATCTGATCGACCAGGTCGGCCGGGAGGATCAGAGCCGCTAGGGCGTCACCGGAGTGGACCTCGGCGACCGCTTCGTCTCGGTTCTTAACGTGGATGCACTCGACCCTGGAGCAGATGCGGTTGCCGACCCCCGCGGCCGGCAGCTGTTGGCCGCCGACGCTGACCCGCGAGCCGGCCGGCACTTCATCGAGGAAGGCGACCCGCGGCTTTTCGGGCCCGCGCGAGATTGCGAAGCCAACCAGAACTGCGATCAACACCGGGTAGGCGACCAACAGGACCGCCTGCAGCGGCGAGCGACGAAGGATCTGCAGGTCCTTGAGCAGGAGCCAGCGCAACGTCAGTGCCCCCGGTGCTGGAGATAGGCGACGAAGGCGGTCTCAAAGTCCCGATCAGCGGCCTCCGGTGCCTCGCGGCGAACCACCTCGCGCAGCTTCCTCGCCTCCCCGTCAAAAAGCGCCTCCCCGTCTGCCAGGACGAGCATCCGCTTGCCGTAGCGCTCGGCCTCCTGGATGTCGTGGGTGGAGAAGATCACCGTCGTCCCCTGTCCGGCGAGGGCCGAGACGAACTCCCAAAGACGGGCCCGTTGGCGCGGATCGAGTCCGACGCTCGGCTCGTCGAGCAGCAGAACTACCGGCCGGGAAAGCAGGCCGATCGCGATGTTGATTCGCTGCTGGTTTCCACCCGAGAGCCGGGCGACGATCTCCCGGCGGCGCTCGGTGAGCCCGGAGAGCTCGAGCATCTCCTCGACCGAGGCTCTGGGTTCGGGATGGCGCTCGAGCCGGGCGAACAGAAGCAGGTTCTCCTCGACCGTCAACCGCCGGTAGAGAGCGGCCTGCTGGGGAACCCACCCCACCTCCCCCCGCGGCAGGTGGATCTCGCCATCATCGGCTCGGACGATGCCGGCGAGGATCGAGAGCAGTGTCGTCTTGCCCGCTCCGTTCGGCCCGATCACGGCCAGCAACTCCCCCCCGCCGGCCTCAAAGCCGACCCCCCGCAGCGCGGCCCGCTCCCCGTAGCGTTTGACTAGGCCCCGCACCTCCAGCGCCGCTGCTTCGGTCCCCGTGGCCATCGCCGGAACGCTACCCGGCCTAGAATCGTTTCAGTGCCCTTTCCGGCTACACGCATGCGCCGGCTGCGTCGCAATGAGGCCCTGCGCGGGCTCGTGCGCGAGACGACGCTCTCCCCCTCGCACCTGATCCAGCCCACCTTCGTGGTTGCGCGGGAGGGAGTCCGCGAGGGGATCGACTCAATGCCCGGCATCGAGCGCTTCTCGATCGCAGAGCTACTCGAGGAGGCGAGCGAGATCACCGCCGCGGGTATCGGGGCGACCCTCCTTTTCGGCGTGCCATCGACCAAGGACGAATCAGGGTCGGGCGCCTATGACGAGGAGGGCATCGTCCAGATGGCGATCCGGGCCCTAAAGAAGGCCCACCCCGACCTCGTGGTGATCACCGACGTCTGTCTCTGTGAGTACACCTCCCACGGTCACTGTGGTTTCGTGCGCGATGGCGAGGTTGACAACGACATCACCGTTGAGCTGCTTGCCAAGACCGCGATCTCCCACGCCGAGGCCGGCGCCGATGCGGTCGCGCCGAGCGACATGATGGACGGTCGGGTCGGCTCGATCCGCTTCCAGCTCGACGAGGAGGGTCACCCGGGCGTGCCGATCCTTGCCTACAGCGCGAAGTACGCCTCCGCCCTTTACGGTCCCTTCCGCGACGCGGCGGGCACGACCCCGGAGTTCGGCGACCGCCGTGGCTATCAGATGGATCCCGCCAACGCCGCCGAGGCCGTACGGGAGGCCCGGCTCGATCTCGAGGAGGGCGCCGACATGCTGATGGTCAAGCCCGCCACGCCCTATCTCGACATCGTCCGCCGGGTCAAAGAGGAGACTGGCGCTCCGCTCGCCGCCTACCAGGTATCCGGTGAGTACTCGATGCTGAAGGCCGCCGCAGGGCATGGCTGGATCGACGAGCGTGCCGCGGTGCTGGAGATTCTGACCTCGATCCGCCGCGCCGGCGCGGACGCGATCGTCACCTACTACGCGAAGGAGGCCGCGGCATGGCTTCGGTGAAGACGCCCCAGTCAAAGGCCCGTTCCCGCCGTGACGGCGCAGCGATCCCGCTCGATGAGACCGACAAGCGGCTGATGAACCTTCTTCAGTCGAACTTCCCGCTTGAACCCGAGCCGTTTGCCCGGCTCGCCTCGCAGGCCGGACTGGAGTCGGCCGACGTCATTCTTCGCACGAAGCGCCTGCTGGAGGAGCGGATCATCCGAGAGATCACCCCGATCTTCGATACCCGCGCGCTCGGCTATGAATCGATGCTCGTCGCCGCCAAAGTCGATTCCGAGCACCCCCAGCGCGCCGCGAAGATCGTCAACTCCCATCCCGGGGTCTCCCATAACTACCTCCGCACCCACGACTTCAACCTCTGGTTCACGATCGCCACCCCGCCCGACTCCGAGCTGGGCCTTGCCGCGACCCTCGAGGTACTGATGGGGGAGACCGGGGCCACCTCGATGCGCCAGCTCCCCACCCTCACCCTGTTCAAGATCAACATGAACCTCGAGATGGAGAAGGGGACCGAGGCCCTGGCGGCGGCGGTCGACGCTTCACCACCGCGCGAGCTGGACCCCCAACCCTACGACGAGGCTGACGTGGCGACGATCCGCGCCATCCAGGGGCCGATGGCCGCAGTCGAGCGCCCCTATGACCAGGCCGCCTCCGAGCTCGGGATCTCCACCGATGAGCTGCTCGGGCGCCTGCGCGCGATGGCCGACCGCAAGATCCTGCGCCGGGTGGCGGCGATCCTCTACCACCGACGGGCCGGTTTCTCGGCCAACGGGATGGGCGTCTGGAGGGTGCCCGATGAGGAGATCATGGAGGTGGGGGGCCGGATGGCCTCCTTCCGCGGTATCTCCCACTGCTACCAGCGCCCCACCTACGAGGACTGGCCCTACAGCGTCTTCACAATGGCCCACGGCCGCTCCAAGGAGGAGTGCGACGCGATCCTCGACTCGATCGCCGAGGAGTGCGGGATGGGCCCAGATGACCGCGCCACCCTCTACTCCTCAACCGAGTACAAGAAGATCCGCCTCCACTACTTCACCGATGAGTATTCGCGCTGGGAGGCCGAGCATTCCTAGCTCCGCCGAGCTGTACCAGCGGGCGCTGAAGGTTCTCCCCGGTGGGGTCAACAGCCCCGTGCGGGCGATGGGGCAGATCGGCCGCGAGCCGATTTTCGTCGAGCGCGGTGAGGGCTGCGAACTGGTCGATGCCGATGGCGATCGCTACATCGACTGGATCTGCTCGTGGGGGGCGCTGATTCTCGGACACGCCCACTCGGAGGTGGTTGGTGCGGTGACCGAGGCGGCGCGGCACGGCACCAGCTACGGCACCGCGACCGCCGCCGAGGTTGAGCTAGCGGAGGAGGTGGCCGCCCGGCTCCCTGCGGTCGAGATGCTGCGGATGACGAGTTCCGGCACCGAGGCGGCGATGAGCGCCGTGCGCCTCGCCCGCGCCGCAACCGGGCGTGAGGTAATCGTCAAGTTCGCCGGCGCCTACCACGGCCACTCAGACGGCCTGCTCGCCGACGCCGGCTCCGGTCTTGCGACATTGGGCATTCCGGCAAGCCCTGGCGTCACCGCCTCGCAGGCCGCCTCGACCGTGGTTGTCGACTGGAACGACCGCACTGCGGTCGAGCGGGCCCTTCTGGACCATCCCGTTGCAGCGCTCCTTGTCGAGCCCGTTGCCGCCAATATGGGCGTCGTTGCCCCCGCCGAGGGCTTCCTTGAGTTCCTCCGCAGGGCCACCGCCGAGGCTGGTGCCCTGCTTGTGTTCGACGAGGTGATCACTGGATTCCGCCTCGCCCGCGGCGGCGCTCAGGAGCTCTACGGCGTCGAGCCCGACCTCACGATCCTCGGCAAGGTCCTCGGTGGCGGCCTTCCGGCCGCCGCCTTCGCCGGCCGCCGCGAGCTGATGGAGGACGTCGCTCCCGTCGGCGACGTCTACCAGGCCGGAACTCTGTCCGGTAACCCCCTCGCGGTTGCCGCCGGACTCGCGACGCTGAGCCAGTTGGACGCTGCCGCCTACGGCCGACTCACCGAACTGAGCGACCGACTTACGGCTGGACTGACCGAGCTCTCAGAGGGCCGCCCGCTGCAGGTCACCGCAGCGCCCGGCCTCCTCACCCTCTTCTTCTCCCCTGTACCGATCGTCGATTTCGCCTCCGCCCGGGCCTGTGATCTTGAGGCCCACGCTCGCTTCTGCCGCGCGATGCTCGAGCGCGGCGTCCTCCCCCCACCGTCTCAGTTCGAGGCCTGGTTCATATCGCTCGCCCACGACGAGGAGGCGATCGACCGCACCCTCGCCGCCGCCACCGAGTCCCTCGAGAAAGCTCTGCGATGAGCGTCTGGCGATTCACCACGACCCCCGGCGCCGACAAGAAGCAGCGCAGTGGCTGAGGTGGGAAGCGTGTTGGAGGAGCTAGCGGCGCAGCTGCGCAACGAGGACACCCCGATCGCGGCGCATGTGGTGAAGCCGACCGCGGCGCCGGAGTTCGGACCGCTCGCCGCCGCCGGTCCCGCCGCCGCCGCCGCACCAGCCGAGTACGCCCTTGTCCTGGAGACGGTGCGCGAGGGCTATCTGCTCCACTACGGTGAGCCACGCCTGCTCGCCGGCTGCGAAGCCGACCTCGACCTGCTCGCCGGCGACTACCTCTACGCACTCGGAATCGAGCGCCTCTCCGCCCTCGGCGACGCCAGCGCCGTCGGCGAGCTGGCCGACCTGATCAGCCTCTGCGCCCAGTTGCATAGCGAGGGGCGGGAGACTGCGATACCTGCGCTTTGGAGAGCCTCCGCCACGGCGGTCGGAACCGGCCCCAGTGCCGAGCACGAGGCAGCCAAGCTGGCGCTCCGGTCAGGCGGACCGCATCCGCCCCGGAGTCAATAGACTGCTCGGTCCCAGAAGCGCTGTGGCTGACGAGGCGGACAAGAGGAACGGGACCGAGGAGGCTCCCATGCAGGAGCGGGTACAACCCGACCCTCCCGGCTACTTTCAGGGCGAGTCGATGACTCGGCGTCGCGCTTTCACGATCGCCGCCCAGGGGGTCGGTGGCGTCGCCGGACTCGCGATCGTGCTTCCCGCAGTCGGGTTTGCCATCGCGCCGATCTTCGAACGCGGCAAGGAGCACTGGGAGGCCGTCGGTCCGGTCAGCAACTTCGTCGAAGACAACTACCGGCAGGTCGTCTTCACCGAAACAGAGGGGATCGGGGAGATCGGCAAGACCACCGCCTACGTGCGCAAGGGCTCCGCTGAACTCGGCGAGAACCCCAAGGAATTGATCGCCCTCTCAAACCGCTGCGCGCATCTCGGCTGCCCGGTCCGCTTTGTCGAAGCGGCCGGCAACTTCATCTGTCCCTGTCACGGCGGTGTCTATGACTTTCAGGGCAAGCGGATCGGGGGCCCGCCGGTGCGGCCGCTCGATCATTTTCAGACCCGCATCCGCAAAGGTCAGGTCGAGCTGGGCCCTCGCTATAGCGTCACCAACCAGCTCGAACCTGTCCGCGCCCGTGATCCGGGCGAGTTCACCGGCGGCATTTGGGAATACCTCTACCCGCCACGCCCATCCACCTTTCCGCCGCCATCCCATTAGGCCTCGGGCAAGATGAAGATCCCTGACGCGATCGTCCCCGCCCCGCTTCGCAAGCCGGCCAAGCCCGGGGAGGGAACAAACGGCAAGGGCCAGGCTCCCGCCGACCTCAAAACCGCCCCCCCCGAGCGTCCCTCCCACGGCGAGCGGGCAGCCGGCCAGGCCAAAGAGGCCCCGGCGGAGGTGCTCGCCTGGGTCGATCAGCGAACCGGCGCCAGCGGATTCCTCACCGGGATGCTCTACCGCAAGGTTCCAAAGGGAACCAACTGGTACTACACGCTCGGCTCCGCGACCCTCTTTGCATTCATCGTCCAGGCCGTCACCGGCGTCTTCCTGGCGATGTTCTACACGCCCTCGGCGACTCAGGCCTACGCCTCGATCTCCCACATCAACAACGATGTCTTCCTCGGCCAGTTCGTGCACGGGATGCACAAGTGGGGAGCCAGCGTGATGGTGATCCTCGTCTTCTTACACATGGGCCGCACCTTCTTCTTCGGCGCCTATAAGTACCCCCGTGAGCTGAACTGGGTAATCGGCGTGGTGCTGCTGATCCTGACCATGACAATGGCCTTCACCGGCTACCTTCTGCCCTTCGACCAGCGCTCCTACTGGGCCTCGATCGTGGGCATCAACATCAACGGCACCGCGCCGATCCTCGGCCCCTATTTGAGCGACTTTCTCCGCGCTGGGCCCGAGTTCGGGGCAACGACGCTGGCCCGCTTCTACTCGATCCACATGCTGCTCGTCCCCGGCGCGATCATCGCTCTGATCGGTGCCCACCTCTACCTCGTGGTCAAGCTGGGCACCACCGCGCCGCCCTGGGTGCGGGCCGAGAAGCCGAAGGCCGCAGCGCCGGCCACCCAGCTCGACGCCGGCGTGGAGGGCAACGGAGCCTCTCCGAGCTGATCCGATGAAGGCGCGCGACAAGCAGGCATATCTGGAGGAGTACGAGCTCCTCAAGAAGAAAGGCAAGCCCTTCTTCCCCTACGCGGTGCTGAAGGATTCGACGATGGCGCTGATCGTTGTCGCCGTGATCATGGTCATGTCGCTGATCCTCGGGGCTCAGCAGGGGCCGGCGGTCAACCCGACGACGACAACCTACGTGCCGCGACCGGAGTGGTACTTCTTCTTCCTCTTCGAGCTCCTGCGGATCCTCAAAGGGCCGGATCTGGTTCCGATCGCCACCATCGGCATCCCCACCGTCTGCATGGTGCTGCTGCTCTTTCTGCCCTTCTATGATCGGGGACCCGAGCGGCGCCCCGAGCGGCGCCCGATCGCCGTTTCCGCCGGCGTTTTCACGATCCTGGCGATGGCCTACCTCACCTACTCCGGTGCGGTGGCCGGCACGCCAACCGAAATTACGATGAAGGTCGCGCCTCAATACGAAGCGGGCAAAGAGGTGGTCGCGGGATCCGGCTGCCTTGCCTGCCATAGGCTGGGTGAAGACGGAAACAAAGGGCCGGGGCCCGAACTGACCCACATCGGTGCCCGGATTCCGCGCGCGGCGATCATCCGCTCCCTGGAAATCGGCCCGGGTATCATGCCCTCCTTCCGCGAATTGCCGCCGAAGAAGCTCAACCAGCTAGCTGACTTCCTCTCCTCACTCAACTAAACCCGCCCGGGACTCCGCCCAGTTCGCGGAGCAGGTCAATCGCATGTTCGATCGGGTCGCCGCCCGTTATGACGTGCTCAACTCGGTGATGACGGCGGGGTTGCACCATCGTTGGCGGGAGAGGGCCGCCGATCGGGCCGAGCTCGCGCCGGGGGAGAGCGCCCTCGATGTTTGCTGCGGCACCGGAGATATGGCTCTGGAGCTCGCCCGCCGGGTGGCGCCGGATGGCCGGGTGGTCGGATGCGATTTCTCCGAGCCGATGCTCGATCTGGCTCGCGAGAAGGTCGCGGCGCTCGGCGAGACGGGTGCGCGCTTCGAGTGGGCCGACGCACTTCAGCTTCCCTATGACACAGCTCGCTTTGATGCGGTGACGATCGGTTTCGGCGCTCGTAACCTCAGCGACCTCGACCGCGGCCTGCTCGAGATGTCCCGCGTTCTGCGTCCGGGGGGGAGGCTGGTCATTCTCGAGATCACCCAGCCACACCGCCCACCGCTATCGACCTTCTACTCGCTGTGGTTCGACCGCGCTGTGCCCCTGCTGGGCAACCTCTCAGGCGATCCGGAGGCCTACACCTACCTTCCCGAATCCGTGCGCAGCTTTCCCGCTCCTCGCGCTCTCGCGGCTAAGATGGCCGCCAGCGGGCTGGAGCACATCCGTTGTACCGTGCTCGCCGGGGGGATCATCGCGATCCACAGCGGCGTTCGCGAATGACCCGCCCCTCCGCCGTCCCGCCGCCAGTCACCGCGGTCCTCGACGCCTCCAGCCGCTGGTTGCCGACCCGGCTCGGCGAGGTCGAGAAAAAGCTGCAGGCAGCGGGTGCCGGCCACGGCCAGCCGCTCGGCATCGATGCGCACGCGACACTCGCCGCGGGTGGCAAGAGGCTGCGACCGCTGCTCGTCTTGCTTTGTGCCGGTGAGAGCGGGGGGGAGGCGGCGGTCCGCGCGGCGAGCGCTGTTGAGCTGGTCCACATGGCGACTCTCGTTCACGACGATGTCCTTGACAACGCGCCCCTGCGACGCGGGCAGCCGACCGTAGTTGTCGCCTCCGGCCGCGACCGGGCCATCGCCACCGGCGACCTGCTCTTCTCCAGGGCCTTTGCGCTGCTGGCCGAGGCGGGGGACGCCCGCGCTGTTGAGCTGCTCAGCGAAGCCTCCGTTGCCCTCGCAAGCGGGGAGCTGGCCCAGCGCCATGACGCCTTTGATCTCGGGATCTCCGAGGAGCGCTACCTGGCGCGGTGCCGGCTTAAGACCGGAAAACTGTTCTCATGCGCCTGCCTGATGGGCCGCGATGAAGATGCCCTCGAGGCATTCGGCGCCGAGGTCGGGCTTGCCTTCCAGATGCTCGACGATGTCCTCGACGTTGCCGGGCCTCCGGAGAGGACCGGCAAGGCCCGCGGCACCGACCTGCTCGATGGCACCGTCACCCTGCCGCTGATCGTCGCCGCCGCCCTCGAACCGGGGATCCGTTCGATCAATCTGCGCGAGCTGGATGCCGCCGCCGCGGAATCTCTCTGCGACCGCATCGCCCTGACCGGCGCCCTCGATCAGGTCCGCGCCCGGGCGATCGAGTTGGTGGCCGCTGCCAAGCGCCGACTTGCGTCAGCGGCCTTCGTCGCCGAGCAGCGCCACCTGCTGGAACTCGTCGCCGACGGCGTGGTCCAGCGCTACAGCTGAAAGTCGTCTGCGGTGATCAGATCCGCTTCGAGCGCGGTGACGAACGCGGCAACCATCTGGGCCATGTTCTCGTGCTCCAGTGCTCGCAGATCCTCGGCCAGCTCGTGGGTGCCGATGTCGAGCTGCTCGTCGAAGTCGTCGATCTCACGCTCGCCGTAAACGCCGTCGCAGGTCCACTCACAGTCGGGGCAGCGCCGCCAGACCCGCCAGTGGAAGCGGTCATCGGTCTGCTCCCAGCAGGTCGGCTGCACGAGGCGCGAGGCGCATTGCGGGCAAACGTGGAGCCCGATCGCCGTCTTCGTTTGGCTGTGAGCCGAGTCTCTCATTCCCTGCACTATCGAACCCGGCAGGGGGGCGCTTGATCCGCACTTTTCCGCAGCTTCTCGACAAAATCCAATTACCGGGTAGGCGAGTAGTCGGCAAACGCTGATCGGGGTGCCCAGCGACAGCGTTACCATGAGTCGATGCTTGGAAACATCGGCCCACTCGAGATCCTCATCGTCTTGGTCATCGCCCTGATCGTCTTTGGCCCAAAACGCCTGCCGGAGCTCGGCAACAGCCTCGGCCGCGGCATTCGCGAGTTCCGTGAGACCGTCAGCGGCGAGAAGTCCGACCAGGACGACAGCGAGGGCAAGCGGCTGCAGAGCCCGAGCGCCCCGACGAGCGCCGCCGCCGAGCAGCCAGAGCGCGAGGTCGTCTCCGACAAGCGGGCCTGAGGGCACCGGATGCCCCGCCGCGTCAGGGCGGTCTCCCACGAAGATCGCCTTACCCTCATCGAGCACCTCGACGAGCTGCGCGGCCGGCTGATCGTCTCGATAGCGATCTTCGGCGTTGCCCTCGCCCTCTGCTTCTGGCAGAACCACCTACTGCTCCACATCGCCTCGGGTCCGCTTCCCGCCAACCACAAGAAGCTGCTCACCTTCGGGGTCACGGAGCCGTTCACGACGACCCTGACGGTCGCGGCCTACGGGGCGATCGTCCTCTCCCTGCCCTTCGTCCTCTATGAGATCTATGCCTATGTCCTGCCCGCATTCAGCCGCGCCGAGCGCCGGGTCATCCTGCCGATCCTCCTGCTTGCCCCGGTCCTCTTCCTCGCCGGCGTGGCCTTCGCCTACTTCGCCGTGATGCCCGCAGCCGTCCATTTTCTGCTGGGCTTCAACAACAGCCAGTTCAACGTCCAGGTCCGCGCCAGCGACTACTACAGTTTCTTCTCGATGACGGTGCTGGCCTGCGGTCTCATCTTCGAGCTGCCCCTGGCGATCGTCGCCGTCACCCGGCTCGGCATAGTCAAGGTCGAGCAGTTGAGTTCCAATCGTCGCTACGCCTACCTGGTGATCTCGATCATCGCCGCCGCCCTGCCGGGGGTTGACCCGATCTCGATGATCATCGAGATGATTCCGCTCCTCGTGCTCTACGAGTTGAGTATCTTGCTCGCTCGGGCCTTCGGCCGGCCGAGAGGGGCCGGGGGCATTGCAGAGCCCTCAACTCAGGAGCACTAGTCGGCCGATGGCAGCAAGTGGTGAGCGGAGGATGGTCTTTGACATCCGGGGACGGCGCAAACACGTCGTCCGAGTCGTCTACGCAATTCTCGCGCTGTTGATGGGTGCCAGCCTCTTTCTCGTCGTCGGTCCGGTCAACATCGGCAGCCTGCTCGGCTCCAACACCGCGACCGGCAACGCCGCCGGCATCTACGAAGAAGAGGCGACGAGCGCCGAAAGGAAGCTGAGGAAGAACCCCACTGAAGGGGCTCTCCTGCTAGCCCTGACCCGAGATCGGATCAGCGCCGGCAACGCACTGTCGGCGGTCGACCCTAAGACCGGTCAGCCGACCGTCACTCCCGCCGCCCGTGTGCAGCTTGAAAAAGCCAGCGAAGCCTGGAGTCGCTATCTGAAGCAGGTCGGCAAGGAACCGAGCTCCTCCACCGCCCAGCTGGCTGCTTCAGCCCTCTTCAGGCTCGCCGAATCCTCCTCTTCGGGCGCCGAAGCGGAGGCGAACCTGAAGGCGGCCGCCCAAGCGCAGCTGATCGTCGCCGAAGCCCAACCGACGCTCGGCTCGGTCAGCACCCTCGCCGAGTTCCGCTACTTCGCATTTGACTTCAAGGGTGCCGAAGAATCCGCCAAGAAGGCTCAATCGCTAGCCACTTCCAAGGCCCAGAAGACGCAGCTCAAGACACAGCTGAAACAGGTCCGCAACCGAGCAAAAGCCTTCCAAAAACAGGTCAAGGAAGAGGCCAAAGAATCAAAGGGCAAAGGCAAGGAAACGCTGAAAAACCCACTGGGCGGCCTCTCGGGCGAAGGTTCCACGCTTCCCTAGGCACCCCCGGCGAGTCCCTTGGGGGCGGCGGGTAAGCCAGAGCGCGGTTGATGGATCCGAGCCGGTTGAATGGAATCGGATCCAACGGGACGTGGCCCTGGCGGCGACTGGCAGGGCCTCCAAGCGCGCTACAGCTGGGCGCCGGGCTTTGGCTGAACCAACCTCAGCCGTGCGCAACCGATGCGGTCTCGTTCTTGATTCAGCCGGATCTCACTCGAGATCGCTCAGCGGGTCAGCACCCCCCAACTCACGGCCGGAGCCGCATAGGAGCCGTCCTCGTTGCGGTAGGGCGCCATCTTCTCGGTGATCGCCGCTCGGGTCGCCTGTCGCTCATCATCCGGAAGGGCGGCGATCGCCTGCGCGAGCGGGCCGGCGAGCCTGACAAGTGATTCCCAGAGCTCGTCCTCGTCCGCATAGTGAAAGTCGAATGAAATCTCCTCCAACTCGGGGTCCTCGAAGCCCGCTCCCGCGACCAGCTCGCGAATCCGATCCGGTTCCCCCATCGCAAAGATCCCCGGCGCTCCAGACTCGGGCGCAGGCATGTATCCCCGCTGGACCAAGGTCATGGCGGGAATGGCCGCCCAGGGGTTGCGGTCGGGCGGCGCCCAAACGGCGAACGCCAGCGCGCCGCCGTCGCGAAGTACTCGCCTCGTCTCCCCCAGGGCGGCCAGCGGATCGGCCATCAGCATGTAGCCCCAGCGGCAAACCACCGCGTCCACGCTGTCGTCCTCGAGGTTCATTTGCTCGGCGTCGAGCACCTGGTACTCAACGTTGCCAAGCCCACGATCCCCTCCCAAGCGGCGAGCGACGTCGATCATCTCGGGCGCGAAGTCTGTGGATTTCACGCGACCGGAGTCGCCGATCCGTTCTGCAACCCGGAAGCCAAGGTCGCCGGGCCCGGCTGCGATCTCGAGGACCGTGGTCGCGGGCTGTGGGTCGACCCGCTCCACAATCCATTCGCTGACCGCTCCAGCGACATTGGTCATCCACTCGTTTCGGTCCTCCCAGCCCGGCGCCATCTTCCCCCAGGTCTGACGGCTCTGCTCGCGATAGGCAGTGGGATCGAATGTCATGACCTTCCTCCGATTCGTCGCTTTGCCCCCGCCGATGCCGCCGGTTTCGGGCTGTCAGCAACCTATCCAATCGCAGTTCCGGGCAGACCGCCGGCTCTCGGGGGCGTTGGCGACCCCCAGCATTCGCTGCGATATGGGCCCTAGACAGTTTGAGCTCGGAAGGGTTGAATGTGCCCCGTGGCGCGCTGTGGTCGAGTCAGCGGCGCTCAAGCTGGCCGGGGAGAGCGACAGTTTGGCCGCGGAATGGGCCGAATCAGCCAGTGGAAGAACCTCAATATCCTTCGCTTTGCCGGCGAATCTCTAGGAATTTAGTGACACCCAGCGCCTGCTGGCTTCAATCCTGGCCTGAATCGGATCGAGGTTCATAAAGACCGTGGCAATGGCGTGATTTCATCTATATAGACGATCGCTCGTCTATATTACAGCCACCTCCCATGCCTCGATTAGCCACACACGTCAGCTCGTTTTCTACGGAGGTCCGATGACCGCATCGCGCCGGGGGCCACTCCTCAGTAGCCCTGCCGAGCTTAAGCCAACCGACGGGCGCCGTGCCCGGGGTATGCGCAGCCGTGCGGCGGTCCTCGAGCGCTCGGTGCAGGTGGCCTCCAAAGATGGCCTTGAAGGGCTCACAATCGGTGGGCTCGCCGCGGACCTCGAGGTTCACAAGAGCAGCGTGTTCGCGCTCTTTGGGTCCAAGCAGGAGCTTCAACTAGCCACCCTCGCCGCCGCCCGGGGGATTCTCATCGACCTTGTGATTGCGCCAGCACTCTCACGCCAGGAGGGCTTATCCAGGTTGTTTGCACTCGGGGAGGCATGGTGTGAGTACTTCGAATCCGATGTGTTCGCGGGCGGCTGCTTCCTATGCGCGGCCTCAACGGAGATGGATGGGCGCCCAGGCCCTGTGAGGGATGCAGTCGCAGCCGTGATGGTCGAATGGATCGCGGTGCTGAGGGCCAACATCCTCGCCGCGGTAGCCGCAGGTGAGCTGGCGCCAGATCTCGACCCCGGGGCGATGGCGTTTCGGTTAAACGCCCTCGGCATGGCCGCCAACTGGCAGCGACAGCTACTCAAAGACCCCTCGGGCATCGAGCACGCGCGTGCTGGTTGGCGAGCGGAACTCGACAGACATAGGTCAAGCAACCGATAGGAGACTCCCGCATGTCAGCAACCGACAGACTGCTCAAGCGCAACGCCGATCGCACGGAGGACCTCAGCGAGAAGGCATTGACGATAAGCCCGGACCTACACGCACTGGTGCTCACCTGCGCCGATCACCGCGTCGACCCGGCATACGTCCTCGGAGTGGACCTCGGCGAGGCAGTGGTATTGCGCAATCCGGGCGGCAGAGTCACACCCTCTTTCATCCAAAACCTCGCCATCCTCGCCGTGGTGGCCGCCGTCGAGGGACTGGACCCTGGCTTTGAGCTGATCGTGATGCACCACACTGACTGCGGTATGTCGCGACTTGACGGAGGCGAGCACGCCGGGCTGCTCGCACACTACTTTGGCGTCGAGGAGGAAGAGATCCCCGTCAAGCACGTCAGCGACCCATACAAGTCAGTTCAGGCGGACCTTGAAGTCCTACGCTCAAACCCGCTCATCCCGCCAACACTTATTGCATCGGGAATCGTCTACAACATCGAATCCGGGCAGGCCAAGATGGTCTGCCCACCGGCGCCACTCGGCGACGCCGCCTGAAGGCGCGGAGACACATGGGTTCGCACACAGCGGAGGAGCCGCAGAGCAGCGGAGGGGTGTTGTGGACAATGACGGCTCGCTCGCTGACATCCGGACCGGACGCTACTGCTTCGCCGTATGTCCAGGCGTCTCCTTGCGAGCGCTATCGCGCTCGCATCGGCCGAAACCCATGCGCCTTTCGGCCTGCGTCTACACGATTGCGTCCCGCCAAAATAGACCCGATCAGCGGCACGGGCGGCTGAAGTCAGATGACTTCGATCCCTCAGAAATGGGCCGTGAAGGGCTCGAACCTTCGACCTTGAGATTAAGAGTCTCCTGCTCTACCAACTGAGCTAACGGCCCGGGTCGGCAAGTATAGGAATCCC
Source organism: Solirubrobacterales bacterium (assembly GCA_049585815.1). Taxonomy (GTDB): domain Bacteria; phylum Actinomycetota; class Thermoleophilia; order Solirubrobacterales; family 70-9; genus DATLSM01. Next base: position 27,136 of record JBAVAR010000004.1, on the reverse strand, counting down.
CCAGCGCTACCGGGAACTGCATGGCTCAAAGACGCTGCCGCTGATCGTCGTGTCACCGGCAAAGGTGAAGCTGCCGTGGGTTTGGAAAACCCCGCTTCCGCAGCGGGCGGAGACGAAGCTGAGCCGAGTGCCGCCGGCGCTGTAGCGGCGGCCGATCTTCACGTCGACATGAGTGAGCGCTCCGTAACCGCCGGCGATTGGCGGTAGGTCAATCGTCGCCCTGTAGCCAAAGGCCCCGCCGGAAAGTCGTTCGACTGGCACGATGATTGCGAGGGTCTGGGTTGTGGGCACGCTCGTGTGTGCGTGCACGAGGACCGTCGGGTTGCCGTTCTGGGGCACCCCGTTGAACAGGGTCAGCGGCGAACTGGCGAGCACCGGTGACTGCCCGGGGAGGGCGATCGTCACGTCGATATGACCAGTTCCGACGATCGAGCTCCGGCAGGTATTCCGCGCTTCTTCGGGTGTAGCTTCGGCGATCTGGCTCAGCGAGCAGGTGGGCAAGCCGCGGGTGGTCAGCCGACCTTGACGGTCGAATTCGAGCACCGTCTGCTGGAGCGCGACGGGCACCCCTCCGCTCCTCGCGGCGATGTCGAAATGGCCGCGGAATTCGATCGGAGCATATGACCTTCGCGGTAGGACCTGTGGCTCAAATCCCCCATTCGCACGCAGCACCAGGTCACCGACCTTGACCACGGCAGCACTCGCGCCGCCTGCAATCAGCAGGCACCCAATTGAAAAAGCGGCGATTGTCAGGCGTCTTCTCAAGCCATCCCAGTCCGTCGCGCCAGGTTACCCACAGTGTCGGGGTTTGCCCCGTAAGCGCATAAAGTTTCAAACAACGCCCACCAGAGGAAAGCTCGGTCACCGAGGTCGGGCCCGCCCTTAACAGAGCCTTTCGCATACGTTCGCCTTCTCGGACTGCCGAGCCCGCCAAACTATTCACGTGCCAACGAGGAGGAGCAGTGGCCGGGGCAGCGCCACGCCCGCGGGCGTGGAGCCGCGCCCACCGGCGCTCCTCCGCCACCCAAGGCGGGTGCTCGCGGCCGCCCTGATCGTGCTGATCGCACTCGGGGTCCTCGGGACCGGGGTCGAATCCAGACTCCAGCCGACTTCGCTCAACATTCCCGGGACGCCATCGGCGCGGGCTGGGGAAATGCTGCGTCAGGGCTTCGGAGACTCGGCTCCCTTCGCGATCCTCCTGCGTGGCCCGGCCGCTGCCATCGACCGGCAGGGCCCGGCGCTGATCCGGGCCCTGAGGCGCGACCCAAAGGTCACCACCCTCTCCCCCTGGGACCGGGGCACGGTGCAGCGGCTCCGCCCCAGCCCACGTCGGGCCCTGATCCTGGTCGATTTTCACGTTGGCCTCAATCAGGCGGTCAACGAAACGGTCCCCAAGCTCGAAAGGATCCTCGAAGAAGAGATTCACCCGCCGGTGCGGGCCACCCAGTCGGGCTTCGCCAGCATCTCCCGGGCACTCCAGGACGAGTCGATCTCCGCCTCAGAGCACGGCGAGCTAATCGCAATCCCGGTCCTCCTCGTCGTGCTGCTGCTCGTCTTCCGCTCGCCACTTGCCGCCGCCATCCCACTCGGCTTCGGGGCGCTGACCGTATTCGCCTCGCGAGGGATTCTCTACGCGGCGAGCTCGTGGCTGGGAATCGACGCATTCGCGCTCACCGTCTGCACGATGATGGGGCTTGCTCTGGGCGTCGATTACTCGCTGCTGATGGTCTCTCGTTTCCGTGAGGAGCTCGCCCGCGGCGCGACGCCCGTTGGCGCAGCCTGGGCGACGCGGCGGACCGCCGGGCGTACCACCGTCTTTGCGGGCAGCACCCTGCTGATCTCGATGATCGTTGCCGTGTTCATCGTCCCCGGTTCGCTGCTCGTCTCGCTGGCCGGAACCGTCGCGATGGTCGTCGTGCTGAGCGTCCTCGTCGCGACGGTGGTGGGGCCGGCGCTGCTGGTGCTGATTGGTCCTAACCTCGATCGATGGCGGATCGGCGCGCCGCCAAACGGGCGCTCCCGGCTGATGGGCGTAGTCCAAGCCGCCCTGCGCCGCCCCGCCCCGGTGGCAGCCCTGATTGGCGCCGTGATCCTGCTGCTCGCCGCTCCTGCACTCGCCCTGAAGACGGGACCGCCGAGCCCTGAACAGCTCTCAAAGAGCGATCCGGCCCGTCGTAGCGCAGAATTGATCGATCATGCGATCGGCCCCGGATGGGACGCTCCCTTCCAGATCGTCGCCACCACCGATAACGGACCGATCACCGAGCCGGCAAGACTCGCGGCCCTAGGCCGCTGGCAGCGTCGCATCGCCGAATTGCCGGGTGTGCAGGCGGTGATCGGGCCCGGACAGGTGGGCCGTCGGGTTGCGCCGCTTCGCGAGGGCGCCAGCGCGCTGCTCGCCTCCGAAGGGAAAACCGGCCCGTTCAGCCAGCTGGGAACTCTCGGCCGCAGGCTGGCAGTGGCCGCCGGTGGGGTTGCCCAGTTACGCGAAGGCCTGTCCCAGGCCAGCGCCGGCGCCGGTCTACTTGCCCAGGGATCCGGGAAAGCGGCGAGCGGAGCGGTGGCAATCTCGCGCGGACTCGCGGTCGCCACGGCTGGCAGTCGGCGGGCGGTCACGGCGCTTAACGCTTTCGCGGAGGGTACCCGCCGCCTGGCCGCGGCCCAGCAAAAGGCAGCGTTTGGCTCTTTGCAGTTGAAACTGGGCCTCCGCGACGAAGCATCCAACCTCCGCGTCAATGCTCTGCGTCGGGCACGAGCGACAGAAAAGTCACTCGAGGGGGATGCCCATGAAAAGTTGCCCCAACTGATCGCTCCCGCCAAGGTCGCCGACGAACAGTTAGAGAATGCCATCCGGCAGCTGCAGGAGATGACCGTCGGGCAGGCCGATCCGCACTACGAGTCTGCGCTCGAAGCGGTTCGCAAAGCTTCGGCGGCAGTCGGCGGGACAGACCCGATCAGCGGCCAGCCTTACGCTCCGGGCTACGCCGGCCTGCCCACCGAACTGGCGGACCTTCAAAAGCGCCTGGAGGTCGATTACGAAGAAACCAGAGAAGTTGTCTTCTGGCTGGAAAGCACGGTCAACCACCTCAAACAGTTCTCGACGGGCGCCTCGAAACTCCACGAAGGGCTGGTCAAAATCGAAAAAGGCGGCGACCAACTCGCCACCGGCTCGGCCCGGCTCGCGCGGGCGGCTTCATCTCTGGACACCGGCCTCGCCCACCTGCTCACGGGCTCCACCGCCCTGGCGGCTGGGGTATCGCGGCTTGGGGGCGGCGCGACTGCGCTCGCCGAAAACCTCGCCGACGGCGGCCGCGAAGCCGCGCCGCTTCAGTCGGGTCTCAACCGTGCAGCGGTCAGCGTGATCTCTGGCAATCGGGCTCTGCGGCGGCGCATCGGCAGGGTTCGGCGTGGTAGCCCAGGTCTGTTTGACTCGGGCTACTTCGTTCTCTCCGCCCTCGACGGCGCGCCCCCCAAGCAACGCCAGAGGGCTGCCGAAGCGATTGATCTGAGGCACGGGGGCCAGGCGGCGACGATGCTCGTCATCTCCGACTACAGCTTCAACACACCTGGCTCGACGGCGCTGAACCGGCGGCTCAATGAAATCGCCTCCGAAATGGGCCATGGCTCCGGGATCACGGCCGGAGTTGCCGGCGGCGCGGCGCAGCTCAACGACTACAGTCGGGTCAGCAGCGCCCGGATCCCCGATGTTGTCGCGGCGATCACCCTCGCGACCTTCCTCGTCTTGGTCTTGGTCCTGCGCGCGCTGCCACTTGCCGCGATCGCGGTCGCGCTCAACCTGGCGACGGTCGGGGTCGCCTTCGGCATCCTCACCCTCCTCTCCCACGCCCCGGCGGGCTGGCCTCTGAGCGGCCACAAATACGTCGACGCGGTTGGGGCGACGATGATCTTCGGCATCGTCTTCGGGCTCTCTATCGACTACGCGGTATTCCTCCTGGTACGGATGAAGGAGCGCTATGACCGCGATGGCGATCACCCCGCCGCGGTCGAATTCGGCCTAGAGAGGACCGCCCGGGTGATCACCGGCGCGGCGGCGATCATGATGGCCGTCTTCATTGCCTTCGCCGGGGCGCCGATCGCGACGGTCAGCCAGTTGGGGATCGGTTTGACCGTCGCCGTCCTGCTCGACGCCACGGTGGTGCGGATCGTTCTACTGCCGGCGCTGATGCTCTTGATCGGCGAGCGGGTCTGGTGGCTGCCGCGTCCGCTCGAGCGCATTTTGCCGCGGCTCAACGTCTGAGGTTCCCGCCCGATCTCGAGTGTCTCTCAGATCGGGGACCACGCCGAGCGCCGTCATTCAGCGGCGACATTCCTCTACTCGGCGGCGAGCCCGCTGTAAGCCTGAAATTGTTGGTATATCGGGGTCTTCGACGAAGGCTGGGTCTGCCTTTGGCCATCCGCCCGGCGCGCTGTCGGCCCGCGCCAGGCTAAGTTCTGGTTTGATCGCGATCAACGCGGGCCGAGCTCATCGTTGAATCGCGGGTCATGCTCTTCCTTTGCGAGGCTCCGCCAGGCGCCAGAGCGGCATCGCAGTGTGCGTTGAATTCCAGTTAAGTCCCTGCGTGGCGCCCTCTTGCCCGGGGATGGCTCGGATACGATTCCGGCGCCGTTCTTCCGGGTCGGAGGCCGGGGAACCGCAAGCGACGATCCGTGGCTGCCAATCCCTTAGGCGAGGAGAAAAGTCCGGCGCCAAGCCGGAGGTTCTCTCCCGCCCGGATTGCCGCGATCGGTGCCCTTGCGATCGTGGTGATCGCACTCGGCGTGGTGCTGTTCGGCGGCGGCGGCGAATACCACTATGACCTGCTCTTTCAAAACGCGGGACAGCTGGTTCCCGAAAACCAGGTCATGATCGGCGGCTCCCCGGTCGGCATCGTCGAAAGCATTGAACTGACCGAAAACAACCTCGCCAGCGTCAAGGTCGGGGTCAGCCAGCAGCTCCATCAGGGAACCACGGCCGTGATCCGGGCCACCTCGCTCTCGGGAGTTGCTAACCACTACGTCTCGATCAGTCCCGGGCCCAACAACAGCCCCTCCCTGCAGGAAGGTGCAACCCTCGGGATTGCCTCGACCACCACCCCGGTCGACATCGACCAGCTCTTCAATACCTTCCCGCCCAGCGTTCGCAGGGGGCTCGGCGAGTTCGTTCGAGGGAACGCCTCGATCTACGCCGGGGTGGGGCATCAGGCCAACCAGGCATACAAGTACTTCGCCCCGGGACTCAACCGCGCCGATGCGTTCGTACACGCCCTGAACGCCGACCAGAATCTGTTCACCAGATTCATCGTCAGCTCCGGCAAGCTCGCCACCGCGGTCTCGGCGCGCAGCGGTCAGCTCTCCAGCGCGATCTCCAATGCGAGCACCGCCTTCGGGGCGATTGCCGGCCAGAACGCCTCCCTCGACCAGGCCCTGCGCGAATTCCCCGCCGTCCTGCGTCAGAGCAACACCACCTTCGTCAACCTGCGCGCTGCGATCGGGGATCTCGAACCGCTGGTCAACACGGCCAAGCCGGCAACCAAGAACCTCGCGCCCTTCCTCGCCGAACTTCGCCCGGTCGTCTATGCCGCCGTCCCGGTATTCAAGAACCTGCGCCTCACCGTGAAAAAGCCCGGCAAGGCCAACGACGCCGCCGAACTCCTCGCCACGCTCCCCGATGTCCAGCGGCTTGCGGCCAAGGCCTTCCCCCACTCCGAACAGGCAATCGCCGCATTCCAGCCCACCCTCAACTTCGCGCGCCCCTACACGCCGGACATCTTCAACGGGTTCGGCAAGCTCGGCGTCGCCTCCGGCTACTACGACGCCAACGGCAACTACGTCAGGGCCTCGCTGGCCGACCAGAACCTCTTCAACTACAACAGCGGCAGTCGCGAACTGGAACCGATCACGCCAAAGCAACAGTTTGAAGCCTTCGATTCCTCCGCCGCCGCCCGCCGGCGTTGTCCAGGCGGGGCCACCCAGTCTGCTCCCGATAACTCCAACCCGTTCGTCGACCCGCCCTGGGCCGGTGCCAGCGTCACCCCGTCCCAATGCAACCCCTCCGACGCACCCCCGGGCCCATGAAGAAGGTCCTGATAACCGCTGCGCTTGTGGTCGCCGCCGTGGTGGTCATCGCACTGGTCTCCTCCTCCGGAGAAGGAACGGGCTACCTGGTGCGCGCCTACTTCGACAACGGCTCGTTCATGGTCTCCGGTGAGCAGGTCCGGATCGCCGGGGCGAACGTTGGATCAATCCAGTCGGTCGGCGTTTCGATGCCGGGTGAAGTCGACGCCTACCGTGACGGCAAGCCCGAGTCGATCCCGGGAAAAGCGATCATCGTGATGGAAATCACCAACCCCGGGTTCCAGGATTTCCGCAGTGACGCCAGCTGCCTGATCCGTCCCCAGTCGCTGATCGGTGAGAAGTTCGTCGACTGCAACCCCACCCTGCCGCGCGCCCCAGGCTCACCGCCACCACCAGCGCTGAAGCAGGTTCCCGCCGGGCACCCAGGCGCGGGCCAGTATGTGCTGCCGGTGGAGAACAACAGCACCAGCGTTGACCCCGATCTGATCAACGACATCCAAACGCTCCCCTACGCGCAGCGCTTCCGCCTCATCCTCAATGAACTGGGCGCCGGCTTTGCCGGCCGGGGCAAGGATCTCGAAGAAGTCATCCTGCGCGCCAACCCCGTGCTGCGCGAGGTCGACCAGCTGCTCGGGATCCTCAACTCCCAGCGCGAGCGCCTCGCCCAGCTCGCCAGCGACTCGGCGACGGTCCTCGGCCCCCTTTCCCGCGAGCGAGCCCACGTGGCCGGATTTCTCGCCAATTCAGGCGCTGCCGCCCAGGCCAGTTCTGAACGCGGCGCCGCGCTGGAAGCCTCGCTGCGCAAGTTCCCCCGATTCCTGCGCGAGTTCCGGCTCACGATGCGCAGCCTGCAGGGCTTCTCCGACGCCGGCACCCCGGTCCTCTCTGACCTCGGCAAGGCGGCTCCTTCGCTGACCGAAGCAACCAGGGAGCTGACCCCGTTCACCGCGGCCTCGACCGTGGCGCTGAAGAGCCTCGGCGCAACCGGCAAGGTCGCCGGACCGCTGCTGGCCGAGGCCGACCCGGTCGTGACCAAGGCAAGCGAACTCGCCCGCAGCGGGGTCGGACCGACCACCAACCTCGCCAACTTCTTCGTCAACACCAAGGAAACCGGCGGCTGGAACGGGCTTGTCGAACTGATCTACAACACGACCGCGACCCTCAACGGGTTTGATAAGTACGGTCACTTCGGCCGCACTTTGCTCACCCTCACCAACTGCGTTGATTACGAAATTAATCCCGCCGAAGGATGCGGCCAGTCCGCCAACTTCACCGGCCCGGGCTCCCGTACTCAGGCGACGGGCAGCAGCGCAGATCTCTACCGCCGCCTCGAGCGCGAGCTTGCGGGTCAGAAGGCCTCCTCCTCCGCGGCTGGCCTCGCCACACCGGCGCCCAAGGTCGGCCCGGCAGCCAATGCTGGCGCGGAAGCAAAGACCGGCGGCACCTCCCCCCTCCTCAACTACCTGCTGGGACCATGAGGAAACGCGGGGGACTCACCGGTATCGCGAGCAGCCCGGTCCTGGTCGGGGCGGTCACCGTCCTGGTTGTGATCGTCGCCGTTTTCCTCGCCTACAACGCCAACAACGGGCTGCCGTTCGTTTCCACCTACAACATCAATGCCGAGTTGCCCAACGCCGATGCGCTGGTCAAAGGCAACGATGTCCGGATCGGCGGCGTCCTAGTCGGGCGGGTCAAGTCGGTCGTGCCGGTCGCCCTCGCCAACGGGCGCTTCGCCGCCAAACTCTCGCTCAGCCTCGACAAGAGCGTCGAACCGCTGCCGGTTGATTCGACGATGATCGTGCGGCCGAAGTCGCCGCTCGGCCTCAAATACCTGCAGCTCGTCCCCGGCAGCTCCTCCAAGGGATTTGCCGCGGGCGAAACGATCCCGCTCTCAGCCGCGCGGCCTGAACCGGTCGACATCGACCAGTTCTTTGACATGTTCAACACGAAGACCCGCGCCGCGATCCGGGTCAACGAGGCCGGCTTTGGCAATGCTCTCGCCGGCCGCGGGCCGGGATTAAACGAAGCCTTCGGCGCGCTGCGGAACCTCGTCTACAGCGCCGAGCCCGCCGTTGGCAACCTGGTCGCCCCCGAGACCAATTTCGGTGGCTTCTGGCACGCGCTCGAGGACCTCTCGGCGACCGTCGCCCCGGTGGCCGAGACGCAGGCGAGCCTCTTCGTTGCTCTCGATCAGACCTTTGGCGCCTTTGCTCGGGTCGCCCGCCCCTACATCCAGGAAACGATCTCCAAGGGTCCCTCCACACTGGATGCCGCCAACGCCGACCTACCCGTTCTGCGGCCCTTCCTGCATGTCTCCCAGCGGTTCTTCACCGCGTTCCAGCCAGGGGCTGCGGCGCTCGCCAAGACCTCACCGACGATCGCCGCCGCGGAGCGCGCCGGCGTGCCGGTCCTCAACGACCTGCCCACCCTGAACGCACAGCTGGTGCCGACGGCTGAAGCTCTGCTCGCCTTCCAGAACGCTCCGGGCGTATTCAACGGGCTCGACCTGCTGATCGATACCAACAACACCCTCGGCCCGGCGATCAAGTTCATCGCCCCGGCGCAGACCACCTGCAACTACCTGACGATCGCCTTCAAGAATCTCGCCAGCGCAACCAACGAATCCAACGGGCTCGGCAACTGGCTTGACTTCATCAACTTCGCGCCGCCCGAAGGACCAAACAGCGAGGGCTCTCCCTCCTCGGCGCCGGCCAATGGACCGGAAGTCAAAAACCACCTTCACTACAACCCCTACCCGAACACCGCCTCCCCTGGCCAGCCCGACACCTGCGAAGCCGGCAATATCCGCTACCAGGCTGGCCAGACCGTGATCGGCAACGTCCCCGGTAAGCACGGGACCAAGACCTCCGGCCAACTGAAGGGGCAGGGGGGGGCGAAGTGAGCGGGCTGACCGAGCGCAAGACCAAGCCGGGCGCCCCTAAGGGCCGCTTCAGTTGGCGACCGGGCAACGCGCTGATCGCCGTCATCTTCATCGTCGTGATCACGCTCGGCCCCTACCTGGCCTTCACCGGTCACGTTCCCTTCACCAGCTATGGGTACGAGCTGCACGCGACCTTCTCCAACTCGGCGAACATCGCGGTCAAATCGCCGGTGCGGATCGCCGGGGTCGAAGTCGGCGAAGTGATCTCGACCAGCCGCGACGGCAACGCCACCAACCTCACCTTCACAGTCGAAAGCGCCGGACGGCCGATCCACAGCGATGCCTCCGCCGAGATCCGCCCGCGAACCTTTCTCGAGGGGAACTTCTTTGTCGAACTGGACCCCGGCAGCCCGAGCGCCCCCGAACTCGGTAGCGGTGGGACGATACCCGTCAGTAGCACCTCGACCGCGGTCCAGCTGGATGAAGTCCTAACCGCGCTGCAATCGCCGGTTCGCGCCGATCTCAGCCGACTGCTGGAAGACTACGGCGAAGCGCTCACGCATAAGCCAAACGCCGCCGAAGACGCGACCCAGCTCCCCGAAGTGCAGGGCAAGAGCGGCGCCGAAGGATTGAATGGGGCTCTTCGCTACGGCGGTCCTGCGGGTCGCTACAGCGCCCAGGTTTCCAACGCGCTGCTCGGGACCCAGGAGGGCGACCTCTCCCGGCTTGTCGCCGGCGCCGGGCGCACCTTCGGCGCCTTCGCCAGCCGCGAGAGCGACCTACAGGGCCTAATCGATAATTTCGACGTTTTCACCGGTGCCCTCGCCGACCAGTCATCCAATCTCTCCTCGACGGTTCACCTGCTCGGTCCGACCCTGCAAACGGCGCATGCCTCGCTGGTCAGCCTCGACCGCAGCCTGCCACCGCTGCGCACCTACGCGATCGAGCTGACGCCCGCCGTCGCCCAGCTGCCGGGGTTGATTGCCGCCTCCAAACCGTGGCTGAAGCAGGTCAGACCGTTGCTCTCGGGGAAGGAGGGGGGTGGCACCGCGAGGCTGCTGCGCGAACTTACCCCTGGCTTTGCCGGCGCGGCGCAGGCTGGCAAGGCGATTGCCCTGCCCCAGCTCAACCAGCTCGGCCTCTGCACGACCAAGGTGCTGGTCCCGACGGGCAACCAGACGATCGAAGACCGCTTCAGCACCGGCGGGCCCAACTACCGCGAATTCTTCTACGCCCTCAGTAACTTCGCCGGGTCAAGCCAGAATTTCGACGGCAACGGCCCCTACCTGCGAATTCAGGGCGGCGGTGGAAGCAAGCTTCTGCACCAGTCCAACCCGAATGGCCGGCTCACCACTGAGAAAGAAGATTTCGGCAACGCGATCGAAGCGCCGCTGGGAGATCAGCCGCAGCTGGGCGGGAAGCCGCCGAATAAGCCGGGCGTGAGCTGTTACAAGAACCCCGTCCCCGACGTCAACGGGCCGCTGGGACAGGCCGGGCCGTCAAGCCTGCAGCCGGTGAATCCATGAGTGACGGCAACGGAAAAGTGAGCCGCTTTCAGCACTTCCGCGCCTCGCTGGCGCGCCAATCTCGCGGTCGCGGCAAAGACACGATCGCGATCGCGGTCCTGGCCGCCCTCGGCATCGTGATGATGCTCGGCATCTTCGTCGAGCAGAAAGCATCGCTTCCCTCCTGGCTGCCGCTGGTCGGGGAAAGCTTTGACCACATCACGGCAGATTTCATAACCGCGCAGGCGGTCACCCCAGGGCAGGGCCAGGCGGTCGATATCGCCGGCATCCAGGTCGGCAAGGTGAGCTCGGTCAACCTCGAAGACGGCCATGCGGTGGTCGGGATGTCGATCGAGCCGAAGTACATGCAGCTGATTCATCCCGACGCCAGTGCCCTGCTGCGACCAAAAACCAACCTCAACGACATGATCGTCGAGATCGAACCCGGTGCCGGGCGCGGTCAGATCGAAAACGGCGGCAATATCCCCCTCTCGCGCACCCAGTCAAACGTCCAACTGGAGCAATTCCTCGACACGCTCGACGCCGACACCCGCCAGTACCTGCAGCTGCTGCTCGCCGGAGGAGCCCAGGGGGTCGGCGGACACAGCAGGGACCTCTCGGGAGCCTTCCGCCGGCTTCAGCCTTTCTCCCACTACATCGCGCAACTCAACGGAGCGGTTGCCAAGCGCCACGTGGCGCTCGCCCACGCCATCCACTACTTCTCCTTGCTCGCCACCGAACTGGGTCGCCACGACTCCGAGATCCAGCGTTTCGTCACCTCCTCTGACGCGGCCCTGGGCAACTTCGCCAACCAGCAGGAATCAATCAAGGCGGCGCTGCGCGAATTCCCGGCGACGCTGCAGGCAGCGCAGTCGGGGCTCGCCAGCTCAGAGCGCTTCTCCACCACGGCGCGGCCAGCTCTCTACGGCCTGATCCCCCAGGCCCAGGCGCTGACGCCGGCCTTCAAGGCGACCGAGCGCTTCTTCAGACAGACGACAGCGCCGATTCGTGATCAGATTCGCCCGTTCACCCGAGAAATCCGGCCGGTGCTGACCCACGCCAAGGAAGGCTCCGGCCCGCTGAAGAAGACCGTGACCGGTTTCGGCAATGCCCTCGGCGGTTTCAATGCCTTCCTCAACGAGCTCGCCTACAAGCCGCAGGGGGCAAAGCAGAGCTACCTCTTCTATCTACCCTGGCTCAACCACGACCTCAACACCGACTTCAACCTCCAGGACGCGGCGGGGCCGGTGCAGCGCGGCCTGCTGCTGTTCTCCTGCAACGGTATCCAGCTGGCCGACAGCTTCGCAAACACCAGGCCGTTCATCAAAACGCTGCTGGAAACCGGCCACACCCCCAAGGCCACCGAACTTCCTGAAATTCCCGCAGATCCCAAGGCGGGGGGAATCCCGGGCTGCGGTCCGCACCAGGGTAAAGGCTGATGAGCAAGCGAGCACCAAGCACAAAACAGCTCCTGGCGATCGCGGCCTTCGCCCTGTCGTGCTTCGGGATCCTGCTCTTCCTCTGGATCAGCTTCGGCGGACCGACGCCGTTCAAGGCGAAACCGTATGAAATCAAGATCCCCTTCAACAGTGCGACCCAGCTGGCCGAACAGTCCGACGTGCGGATCTCCGGCGTTGACGTGGGCAAAGTGCAGAGCATCGCGCTGGCCCCCAATCGAAAGCAGGCGCTGGCGACGATCTACATCGAAGATAAGTACGCGCCGTTGCCGCTCTCGACCAGGGCGATACTCCGCACCAAGACCCTGCTCGGCGAGACCTACGTCGAACTCACGCCGGGCAGCCGCAACGGCCCCAAGCTCGCCGACGGCGCTACCGTTCCAAACGCGCAGGTCGAACAGTCGGTCCAGCTGGATGAGATTTTTCGCACCTTCAACCCGAGGACCCGCGCCGCCTTCCAGAGCTGGATGCAGGAAGCCTCCGTCGCGATCGGGGGACAGGGCGCATCGCTATCGGCCGCCCTGGGGGAACTTGACCCGACCTTCACCGAATTTGACCGGCTCTTCCGCATCCTCGACACCCAGCGCCTCGCGGTCCGCCAGTTGTTCAGCAACGGCGCTGTGGCGCTCTCGGCGCTGCGCGGCCGCCAGGGTGAGCTGGCGAGCCTGATCCGCAACTCCAACGCCGTCTTTCAGACCACCGCCCGACGCGACACCGAGATCGAAGAAATCTTCCGCGCCTTCCCGACCTTCCTCGACCAGTCAAAACTCACCCTGGCCGCGCTGCGTTCGTTCTCACTGAACGCCGATCCGCTGATGCGCCAGCTCGTCCCGGTCGCCGAACAGCTCTCACCGACGATCATCGCCTTCGGCAAGTTGGCGCCGCAGGCAAAGGGCCTCTTCGAAGGCCTCGCCCCGGTCATCGCCCTTGCCCCGAGCGGCTTCCCCGCCCTGCGCAAGCTCTTCCGCGACGAGTTCCCACCGCTGCTGCGGGCGCTCGATCCCTTCCTGCGCAACCTCAACCCGATCCTCACCGGCCTCGGCCTCTATAAGCACGAGATCACCGGAGTCATGGCCAACCTTGGTGTTGCGTCCAACGCGATCCTGCCGGAAGAAACGGGTGTGGCCGCGCAGCATTACCTGAGAACGATGGGGCCGCTCAATCCGGAATCGCTTGCCACCTTCGGCCACCGCCTGACGACCAACCGCTCGAGCGCCTACAGCCCACCGCTTTGGGCAAACAGCCTGATCAGCGGCCTTCCCAGCTTCGAGACGCGTCAGTGCAGCTCGGGCATCACCGCCTCACTCAATCCGGACACCCCGAGCGAACCCGCCTTCAACCAGCGCACCGAAGGCAACGTCAAAAAAGCCACCGAATTCTTCGAACGCCTCAAAAAATTCGCCTTTGGCGGTCAGGCCAGCTCCGCCACGATACCGGCGCCGGGCTGCACCCAGCAGGCCCCGTTCAACCCGATCGGCAAGCCCGGAGCGGCCACCACCTACCAGCACACCTTCGAACAGCAGGGAAAGTAGGTGCCGGAGGAAAGGAAAAGGGCGACCGGCCGGTCGCCCTTTTCTTCCCCCTGCCCTTCCCGAGTGAAGTGTGTGGGTGGCGCGCACTCAGCGCGCCACCCGGTGTTGCTGCGTGGGTTAGTCCCTCAGCCCTTCGCCTTGCAGGGTCGGATGACCTGGCCTTTGGCTTCTATACCGCCGGCGAAGATCGCGTCGGCTTCGGCGGCGAAGCTGCCGCTGGCGCATTTGGCCTCGAGGTAGCTCTGCTTCTTACCCTTGTAGGTGAACGTTTTCCCGATCTTCAGTTCGAAATTGGTCACCGAGCCCGAGCCACCGGCGATCGGCGGGATCGTGGCGATCGAGCGCAGCCCGAAGCGCCCGCGGTGCTCCTTTTTGATTTTCACCGTGGTGACGATCGCGGTCGGGGCCGGCACGGCGACGTAGGCGTGGATGTAGAGGGTAGTGACGCCGCCCTTTTCGCCACCGTTGAAGACGACCAGCGGGCCGGATGCGCTGAACGGGGTCGATTCGGGGAAGGCGACGCGGACCGAGGTCTTACCTGAGCCCACTATTGCCTTGGGACAGGCCTTCTTCGCGTTCTGGGTGTCGGTGGCCGTGATCTTGGAGGCGGTGCAGGTCGGCAGGCCCTTGGCGTTGACCGTGCCGTTCTTATCGGTGTCGATGATCGCTTCCCTCAGGGCAGGGGGCTGGGAGCCGTCCTTGGTGGCGATTCCGCCGCTGACCTTCAGGGTGATCGGCGCAAACTTATTCTTGGGCAGGGTCGTCGGCGAGACGCCGCCATTGAGCGTGAGGATCAGGTTGCCCGCTTCGACCACGGTTGGCTTTTCGCCACCGGCGATCGCCACCGAGGCCACCGAGACCGCGATCGCGGCGCCGAGGGCGATGATCAGAGTCAGACGTTTGCGCATGTCGCTATGCATCTCCTTTTGCGGCCTGCCCACTGGGTCGGGCCAATCGAAAGCTTTGGAAAATCTCTCCAAGAGCCAAAGTACCAACCTCCGTATAAAAAGAAACCCCTGCGGTTCGCGAAAAGAGCGCCGCGGTGGACTTTTCGCCAGCCCCCCAGCAGCGAGAGCCGGGTCCGCTCTCGCTCCCTGGCGGCCCCATCGGCGCCGAGGAAGGGCAGCGTCACCCAGAAGATCAGGTCCGGCAGGCGGCTCGGCAACCTGGCCGCCGCTCCGTGGAGGATCTCGCTGTAGAGCAGCTCGTTGATCCCGCCGGCGAGCGAGAGCGAGGTGATCCCCCGCAGCTCGACCGATGTCTCCGCTCTGCCCGCGTCAAGGAACACGGTGAACTGGCGCAGGGCGGCGTCGCGGCGCGCCAGCGCCTTGGGCCCTGCCGCCAGTACCTCGACGATCGAGAAGCGCGCCTCATCAGGATGCTCGGCCAGGTGCTCCAGCAACGCCCCAAGGCCCGCCGCAACGCGCTCGGCCCAGGGCGCGCCGGGCCTTGACTCAAAACCCGAGGCGGTGTCGCTCAGGAGGTTTCCGAGGAGCACGTCATAGGCAGCAAGGAAGCAGTCTTCCTTGCTGTCAAACAGCTCATAGAACGTCTTCCGCGAGACTCCGGCGACGCCGATCACGTCCACCACCCGGGTGTCTGGATAACCGCGCTCGGAGACGACCTCGACCATCGCCTGGTGGATGCGATTGCGCTGGGATTCCGTTACAGCCTCCCGCCCCAACCCGTGCCTCCCTCGGGGCAGCCGCTCGCTCGCCCTGGCTGCGCGTCTGGAGGAAGCCACCCAAAACCGTAGGGCAGCGCGTCGGTAGCTCAAATTCTGCGGTGGGCTCGCCGGCCCAGGTGGCCTCAGCCGTCGATCGAGATGACCTGCTCGCGATCCGGGCCGACGCCGACAAGGCGGATCGGCACCCCCGCCGCCGCGGCGATGAAGCGCAGGTACTCGCGCGCCTCGAGCGGCAGGTCGGATTCGCGCCGGGCGCCGCCGATGTCGGCGTCAAACCCCGGCAACTCCTCGTACTCGGGCTCGGCCGAGTGCAGGATCGACTGGTGGTATGGAAAGCGGTCAAAGACCGCTCCCTCCTTGGAGCGATAGCGCACCGCAACGCGCAGGGGGTCGATTCCGCTCAGCACATCGAGCTTGGTGATCACCAGGGCGCTCATCCGGTTGAGCCTGACCGCGTAGCGCAGCGCGACGAGGTCCATCCAGCCACAGCGGCGGCGGCGCCCCGTCGTCGTCCCGAACTCATGGCCCTGTTCGAGCATCCGCTCGCCGACCTCATCGTGCAGCTCGGTCGGGAACGGCCCGGCCCCGACCCTCGTCGTGTAGGCCTTGGCTATGCCCCAGACCTCGTCGATGTCGGTCGGCCCCACGCCGGCGCCGACGCAGGCCGCCCCGGCGATCGGGTTGGAGGAGGTGACAAAGGGATAGGTGCCGTGGTCGAGGTCGAGCAGCGTCGCCTGAGCGCCCTCGAAGATGACGGTTCCGCCACCGTCAAGCGCCTCCCAGCAAAGGCGCGCGGTATCGGCGATGTGGGGCTCGAGGCGGTGGCCGTAGCTGACATGTTCCTCGGTCATCGTGTGCAGGTCGAGCCGCGGGTCGGGGGCATCTCCGGCCGCCTCGCGGTCGGCGCCCTCGCCCGCCTCCTTGCGCAGCTTGCGCCGCTGCACCGAGAGTTCGCGCAGCGCCTGCTGCTTGGGCTCCAGGGCGGCCCGAATCTTGGTCCGCAGGATCTTCTCGTCAAGCAGATCCTGAACCCGGATGCCCAGCCGCAGGGCCTTGTCGGCGTAGCAGGGTCCGATCCCGCGTCGTGTGGTCCCGATCGAGAGCTTGCCGAGCTTCGTCTCGCCCGCCGTGTCGAGCAGCACGTGGTAGGGCATGATCAGGTGCGCGTTGGCGGAGATCCGCAGGTTGGCGACCTCGATCCCCCGCCGTCGCAGCCCATCGATCTCGCCGAGGAGGATGCGCGGGTCCAAAACCACGCCGTTGCCGATCACGCTGGTCTTCTCGGGGTGGAGGATTCCGGAGGGGATCAGATGGAACTTGAATTCCTCGCCGTCGCGGATGATCGTGTGGCCCGCGTTGTTGCCTCCCTGGAAGCGCACGATCACATCCGCGCGCTCGGCGAGCAGGTCGGTGACCTTGCCCTTTCCCTCATCGCCCCACTGGGCGCCCACTATCACCACGCCGGGCATTAGTGGGGAATTGTGCCTGGTTTTACTCGCCGACCGCGCGCGCCAGAACGCGGTGGTCGGGACCGAACAGGGGCAGGGGATCGCCGCAGATCTCGACCAGGCGCGACACCGTGCGCGGCCCGATCTGCTCCTCAAGTGCCTGCTGGTCCAGGTTTGTGGTGACCAACATCGAGCGCTGCGCTTCGTAGCGCTCATTGACCAGCGCGTAGAGTTGCTCCAGGACCCAGTCGGAGCGTTTCTCGGCGCCGAGGTCGTCGATGTGGAGCAGGTCGACCGCGGTGAGGCGCTCAAAGAAGGGCAGGTAGGAGTCCTCCCCGGGCCCCGAATCGTAGGTGCGGCGGATGCGCGCCAGCAGCTTCGGCAGCGAGTAGATTGCCACCGAGCGACTCTGCTGCAGCGCTGCCTTGGAGACGAGCATCGCCAGCGTGGTCTTGCCCGTGCCCGTATCTCCCATCAACCAGAGGCCGCGGCCCGCGTTGAGATTTGCCTCCAGGTCCTCGACCCAGCTTCGCACCACGCGCACCACCATCGGCTCGATCAGTGTCACCGGCGGGCGGTCAAAGGAGACACCGCGGTAGCGCGGGGGGATGACCGAGGCGACTCCGCGGCTTCGGCCCCGCCGCAGGCGCTGCGCACGGCACTCGCACGGCCGCGCCACGTCTTCTGGCCCGAGGATCCAGCCCGAGCCATCGCAGACTCCCAGCGGGCAGGACTGTTCGTGGAACGGCTCGCTGCGCGCGATTGCCGGCACTAGAACTCAGGCCCTGCCGCCGCCGCGGCATCCTCGAAGGCGGGCGTCTCTCCCGCCGGTTGCTCGATCGGCGGCTCGTGGCCGGAGTAGTCGGCGAACTTCGGGAAGCGGTCAAGAAAGACCAGCTTGCGGGTTCCGATCGGTCCGTTTCTGTGCTTGGCCACGATCAGGTCGGCGAGGCCGTCGGGCTCGTCCTCGGGATCGCGGTAGTAGTCCTCGCGGAAGAGGAAGGCGACGAGGTCGGCGTCCTGCTCGAGCTGGCCCGACTCACGCAGGTCGGAGAGCTGGGGCTTGGGCGGCGTGCGCTGCTCCGGCGCCCGCGATAGCTGGGAGATCGCCAGTACCGGCACCTCGAGCTCGCGGGCGAGAATCTTCAACCCGCGGCTCATCTGGCCGACCTGCTCGACCCGGTTGGCGCGGTGGTCGTCGGCGCGCATCAGCTGCAGGTAATCGACGATCACCAGTCCCAGACCGCCCCGATCCTGCTCCTGTGCGTGCAGGCGCCGTGCCTTTGCCCGCAGGTCGAGGATGCCGAGATCAGAGGAGTCGTCGAACCACAGCGGCGCCTCCTCCAGCTCGTTGCAGGCGCGCACCACCTTCGGCCAATCCCGCTGCGCGACCTGCCCCTTGCGCAGCTTGTCGCCGGAGATCCGTGCCCGGCAGGCGATGAAGCGCTGGGCGAGCTCCACCTCCGACATCTCGAGCGAGAAGAACGCCACCGGCAGCCCCCGCTTCACCGCCACGTTCTCGGCGATATTTGCGACGAGCGCCGACTTTCCCATCGCCGGCCTTGCCGCGACGATGATCAGGTTGCCGGGCTGAAAGCCCCCGGTGATCGCGTCGATGTCCTTGAATCCCGACGGTGTTCCGGTCAACTCCGTCTCTCCGGTCGAGAGCTTCTCCAGGCGGTCGACCTCGTCGTGGAGGATCTCCGAGAGCAGCCGGAAGTCGCTGGCCTGCTCTTTGTGGGCGACGTCGAAGAGCAGCTTCTCGGCTCGCTCAGAGAGCTCGCGCGGCTCCCCGTCGCGATCGTGGACCCATGCCTGAATCTCTTGACCGGCGCCGAGGAGGCGGCGCAGCAGGGAGTTCTGCTGGACGATCTCCGCGTAGTGCTTGGCGTTTCCGGCGGCGGGCACCTTGGCCGCCAGCTCGGAGACGTAGTGCCGCCCGCCCGCTGACTCGATCTGATTGTGCTGGGTCAGCGCCTCGGTCACGGTCAGCTCGTCGACCGGCTTGGAGGCCGCGTAGAGGTCGTGGATCGAGGCGAAGATCGCCGCGTGCTTGTCGAGATAGAAGTCGGCGGGGTTCAGCTTCACCTCGTCGATCACCCGGGTCAGGGCCGGCTCGGCGACCAGCATCGCGCCGAGAACCGATTCCTCGGCCTCGATGTTCTGGGGCGGGACGTGGGTTGTCGGAGCCTGCGACATCGCAGCTAAGAAGAAACCATACGGGCAGGTCGGCTGCCCGTATCGATCCCGCCTATTGCGCTACTTCTCTTCGGCGACGATGGTCTTGACCGCGGCTGTGGCCCCATCGGCCAGCTCGATCTCGACCATGAAGGTCCCGATCTCGCGGAGCGGCTGCTCGAGGCGGATCTTGCGGCGATCGATGCGCAGGTCGCGTGCCTCACGGATCGCATCGGCGATCTCCTTCGGTCCAACCGAGCCGAATAGCTTGCCGTCCTCGCCCGCCCGTTGGTGGATCGTCAGCACCGTCTTGGAGAGCAGGCCTGCGGTGGCGGCTTCGCGCTCGGCCCGGGCCCGCTCCGCCTTCTCGGCCGCCGCGCGGCGGCGCTGGGCCTCCTCCAGCGCCCCGGGCGTCGCCGCTTGGGCGAGTCTGCGGGGGATGAGGTAATTGCGCAGGTAGCCGGGGGCGACGTCGACGGGGTCGCCACGGTGGCCGAGGTCCTCGACGTCTTGAAGCAGAATCGCCTGCGCCATCAGCGCTCCCCGACGTAGGGCAGAAGAGCGATCTCTCGGGCGCGCTTTACCGCGACCGAGAGCTGGCGCTGGTGCTTGCGGGAGAGGCCGGTGACCCGCCGCCCCCGGGTCTTGCCCTTGTCGGAGAGGAAGCGGCGCAGCAGGTTGAGGTCCTTGTAGTCGACCGACTCGGCGTTGACGCGGGTGTACTTCCGCGGCCGCATCCGGTCGGGCATCCGCCGCCCGCGGCGGGGAGTGGATGTCGTCTCTCTCGTTCTTGCCACTTCGTCGGCCCCTTACGTGGAAGTCGCCCGGCATGGCCGGGCGACGGAAAACCAAGCGGCGAAAGCTTACCTAGAAAGGAATGTCGTCGTCCCCACCGCCGACCCCGGCCGCGGCGCCCTCGAAGTCCGAGGTGTCCGCCGAGACGTCGCTGCTTGGGGTGAAGCCGCCATTGCCATTGCCACCGCCCGCGCCGTCGCGCGAGCCGAGGAACTGGACCGAATTGGCGATGATCTGCACGGCCTGCCGTTTGCCGCCGTCTTTGGCCTCCCACTCGCGCCAGTCGAGCCGACCCTCGATCGCCACTGGACGGCCCTTGGACAGGTAGTTGGCGCAGTTCTCGCCCTGCGCCCCCCAGACCGTCACGTCAAAGTAGTTCGGCTTATCGACCCATTCGCCGCTCTGACCGTCTTTGCGACGACTGTTGACGGCCACCCGTAGCTCACAGATCGAGGTGCCGCCGGGAGTGCTGCGCAGCTCCGGATCGCGGGTCAGGTTCCCGGTGATGACTACCACGTTTACGTTCGAAGCTGCCACGGCTCTCACTCCTCTAAATCGCTTGTATGTGTCCCAGTCTAGGAGGGGCGGCGGCGCGACTCCCCTCCTTCGCGGAGAGATTCCCGCAACTCGCGGGGTTGGGCCGGGCCGCTGGGCCTGATTTCGAGAGAAATACCCTTGCCGGCGGCTACTCGTCCGCGTCCCCGCGCTCGTCGCGGGCGCTGGGGTGGGCGGCTCGCTCGCGGGGCGGAGGAGTGGCACCGACAGCCGGCGGCACGATCACCGGCGCGCTGGGATCAACCTTGAAGATACGAAAGCGCAGCACACCGTCGGCGATCTTCAGATTATGGTCGAGTTGCCCGAGCAGCTCCGTGGGGGACTCAAAGCGAAACCAGCGGTAGTCGGCCTCGTTGCGCCCGCCGATTTCATAGGCCATCTTGCGCAGGCCCCAGTTGTTCTCATGCTTCGCTGCGCCGCCCGCCTCGATCTGCCCCCGAACCTCCTGGGCAAGGGCCTCTCGCTCAGAATCCCCGAGGTTGGGGTCGAGCATCAGGACCAACTCATATTCGCGCGCAGCGAGGGCCAAAACGGCGAGGGACTATAGCTAGTGTGGTGTGAGGTCCATCGGTCCCCGGCCGGGAGGAGGCGAAAGGACGCCGACGGCGCCGCTGGCTCTGGGCCGGAGTGGGCGGGAATCTGGCGTGGCCCGTTGCCCGAACCCGCCTCCGCGCTCGCCCTTGTCAGCCCATTCGGCGCTAGGCCACCGCCTCGCGCAGCGCTGCGATATCCGCCAGCTGCTCGTCGACCCAATCGCCCGGATTGCGCGAGTAGATGATTTCCTTCAGCCGCTGTGCCCGTACGCGCCTCTCCTCCGGGCCCATCGTCAGTGCCCGGTAGATCGCGTCGGCCTGCTCTTGGATGTCGAACGGGTTGACCGAGAGAGCGCAGTCTGCGAGCTCCTCGTGTGACCCGGTGTTCTCCGACAACATCAGCACCCCATTCCGGGTGTTCACCGCCGGCGCCTCCTTGGCGACCAGGTTCATCCCGTCAAACAGCGAGTTGACCATCAGCAGGTCGAAATGCTTGTAGCGGGCGACCGCGTCGTGGAAATTCTCGTAGATCTTCAGGTCGATCGGCATCCAGTCCGTGGTCCCGTGGCGATGGTTAACCACCGCGACCAGCGCCTCGATTCGCTCCAGATACTCGGCGTACTCGGGCACGTCTTGCCGCGAGGGCTGGAGGTGGGCGATGAAGGTGACCTCTTCGCGGAACTCAGGGTGCTGGGTGAGGAAGGTGTCAAAGGCGGTGAATCCGCGCAGGACGTTCTTGGACAGGTCGGCCCGGTCGACGCGGATGATCAGGTGCCTTCGCCGCCGCTCCAGCACCTCGCGCTCGGCGGCCGCCACCTCGGGGGATTCCGCCGCCCGCGCCAGGCGCGCGGCGTCAATCGAGAGCGGGTAGGCGCGGGCCAGGGTCTCGCCCCCCCCATGGCGCACCCGTCCACCCTCGTAGTCGACGTCGGCCTCCAGCAGTTCGTCGCAGCAGCGCAGAAAGTTGATGCAGTAGGCGTGGGTGTGGAAGCCGATGATGTCGTTGGCGAGCATGCCCTGGAAGAGGACCTCGCGGATCCGTCCTGGCAGGATCCGCCAGCTGTCGGGCTGGGACCAGGGGATGTGGACGAAGTGGTGCAGGAAGGCGTCGGGTCGCTCGGCGCGGATCATCCCGGGGGCGGTGTAGAGGTGATAGTCGTGGAGCATCACCAGCGGCCGCTCCCGACCCTCGATCTGGCGCAGCACCGCCCGCGCGATATCGCTGTTGACTGTCTGATACCCGAAGTCCCAGGCGTCCAGCTCCTCCTGGCGGATGTCGGGGGCGTTGGAGAGATCCCAGAGGTAGTGCTGGATGAACCAGAGGATCGGGTTGGCGATGACGTTGTAGAAGCGATCGAAGGCCTCGGCATCGCTGTCGACAAACAGCACCCGGTACTCGATCCCGTCGATTGAAAGCTCGACCGGCCCGCCGCGTTCCTCGGAGACGGCGACGTCCTCATCGGTCATTGCCGAGGCGATCCAAAGCGCGTCGCGGTGGGAGACCAATCCCGAAAGAGCGGTGACCAGACCGCCGCCGCCGCGTCGCACGGTCCGTCGCCCGTCCTCGTCACGCTCAAACTGAGCCGGCCCGCGATTGGAGACGATGATCAGCGGATCGGAGGCGCCTTGCACACAGCCAGCCTACCCCGGCCGCTTGTCCCCTATGTGCCCAACGCGGTGAACAGCTCGAGCCAGTCGCGCAGCAGGCGGGGTGAGAGGAACTCACGCCGGGCGTGCTCCTTGCCCGCCCGCCCGAGCCGCTTGCCCAGCTCAGGGTCAGCGAGGATCTCGACGCAGCGCTGGGCGCACTCGGCGGCGGAGTTGACGAGGAAGCCGCTCTCTCCGTCTGAGATCTGCAGGGGAATGCCGCCGACGTTGCCGGCCACCGTCGCCCGCCCCTTCCACAGCGCCTCGGTCACGGTCAGGCCGAACCCCTCGCGGATCGACTTCTGCAGGCAGACGTCTGACTGCGATTGGAAGGCGTTGACCTCGATCGCTCCGACGTTGTTGAGGTTGTTGAGGATCTTGATGTCGGGGTCACCGTCGGCGTACTCGAAGGTCTTCTGGAAGAAGTCCCAGCCCTCGGGATCATCGGTAGCCATCGAGCCGACCAGCGCAAGCTGCACCTCGGGGATCTCCTTGGTCACGTCGCGGTAGGCATCGATCACCCCCATCGGGTCCTTCCAGGGGTCAAAGCGTGAGACCTGGGTGATCAGGGGCCGGTCGACGTCGATCCCGAACTGGCGGCAGACGAACGCCGCGTCGTCGGGAGAGAAGGCCATGTTCTTCGGCGAGAGCGGGTCGATCGCAGGGGGAATGATGTTGACGCCATCGTGGCCGCCGTCGATCCCGGCCGGCACGTAGGAGGGCATGTGCCAGACGCTGGCGTCGTATTCATCGATCAACGGCAGGAGGCGGGCGATCGGCGCCGGGTTGGGCTCAGAGAGGTCGATGTGGCAGCGCCAGACCCATCTGCGGCTCTTCTCGGAGGCGCCGCGGTGCAGGCCGATCGGCTGGGGGTCGTGGACGATGATCGTGTCCCACTCCCCCTGCAACCCCTCGGCATTGAGCTGGTTGATTTCGTCGAACAGCTCCCACTGTTTCTCGCTCAGCGTCTCCGCGGCGCCCTGGAGGGAGTTGTGCAGGAGCTTGGTCGCGTTGAAGAACTCTTCTTTGCCGAAGATCACCTGCCAGTGGGCGTCGAGGCCGGCGTCGCGCATCAGCGGCACCAGCGTGTAGAGGATCTCCGAGACGCCGCCGCCGAACGCGGTCGCGCTGACGTGCAGCACCCGGTGGCCCTGCAGCGGCTCGGCCAGCTCACGGATTCGCTCGGCCAGCTGCTTGCCGGCGATGTGGGTGTAATCGGCCAGCGACTTCTGGCCTAGGGCGACTTCCTGAAGCACGCGCGGAGTTCTACCTGTCTGAGCGGCGACCGGCGCTCGGGCGGGACCCTCAGCCGCTGGTCCCGCTTTCGGGGCGCTTGCCGAGCATCACTTCGAGCTGCTTGCGCTGGTTGTCGCGGAGGATCGTCAGGGTCACCTTCTGCCCCGGCGCGTGAGAGGCGGTGTCGCGGGCGAGGTCTTCGGGGCTGATCACCGGGCGGCCGTCAAAGGCGAGGATCACGTCGCCGCCGGTGCGGTACTCGGCGGCCTGGAACTGGATCTTGCCGGTGCCTCCCTTCAGCCCGGCCTGGGCGGCGGGGCCTCCGGGGACGACGTCGGCGACCAAACCGCCGAACTTGGTATCGAGACCCAGTTTGGTGGCGAGCTGGGGGTAGAGCGCCTGGCTGGAGACCCCGAGGAAGGCGTATTCGGCCTTGCCCTTCGCCTGCAGCTGAATTACCGAACGTTTGACCGCTGAGATCGGGACCGCGAAGCCGACCCCGTCGTTGGCGCCGGAGTTGGTCTCGATCTGTTGGTTGATGCCGATCACCTGGGCGTTTGCGTTGAGCAGCGGGCCGCCGGAGTTGCCCGGGTTGATCGAGGCGTCGGTCTGGATCGCTCCCTCGATCTCGAACTGGGTGAGCGATTTTACCGAGCGATCGGTCGCCGAGACGACTCCGACCGAGAGCGATTGCTGCTCGCCAAAGGGGCTGCCGATCGCCGCCACCGGCTCGCCGACAACCAGGTCGTGGTCGTCGCCCAGCGCCAGCGGGTGCAGGTGCAGGCCGGGGGGCGGGCTGACCTTGAGCAGGGCGACATCGGCGAAGGGATCGAAGCCGAGGATCTTGGCGGGGACCACGTTGCGGTCGGTGAATTCGACGAAGACCGCCTTTGCGGGGACCCGCTTTTCTCCCGATTCGACCGTGACCACGTGGGCGTTGGTGACGATTTCTCCGTTCCCGTTGAACTCGAAGCCAGAGCCCTCGGCGGCACTCGGCCCACTGCCTTCGGCGGGACCGAAGACCGAACGGATCGTGACCACACCGGGGGAGGCTTCGCGGTACACGCGGGCCGCGTCAAAGCCGCTTTCGGCGGTCTCAACGGCGACCTTCGGCAGGGTCCCGCCGGCGCCGGAGGCCTGCGGGTTGGAGCTCGAGCTGGGGCTCGAGCTGCCGCAGCCGGCAAGCAGCGCCAGCGCCAGGCCAGCCGCCGCGATCGCCTTCAACCTCACGCGTGGGCCTCGGCCGGAGCTGGGATCCGCGACGGCATCGGCTGCAGCCGGTCCGGGGGCAGGTCAAGCGTGAAGGCGGTGAACCGTTTGCTGGAGGTGATCGCGATCCGCCCATCCATCCGCTGCGCCAGCTCCCGGGCGATCGCCAGGCCGAGGCCCGAGCCGCCCGCCGAGTCGGCGGTATAGAAGCGCTCGAAGACCCGCCCCTGCACGCGCTGGGGGATTCCCGTCCCCTCATCGGAGACGGTCAGCTCGGCGCGGTGATTTGCTGAGTAGGTGGTCACGGTGACCTTTGTGCCCTCGGGGGTGTGGGTGAGAGCGTTGTCGAGCAGGATACGGATGATCTGCCGCACCCGGTCGGGGTCGGCGCGGGCAATCGCGGGAGTATCGGGCGTGCGCAGCTCCAGGCGCGAGCCGCGACGGTCCGCGCGCGGACCGAACTCCCGGGCAACCTCGCGGGCGATGTTTCCGAGGTCGACGCTGCGAGACTGCATCACCAGGGCCCCGGCGTCGAGCTGGGAGAGGTCGAGCAGATCCGCGGTCAGCTTGGTGAGGCGGTCGATCTGCTGGCGCATCGTGTGCACGAACTCGGCTCGCTCCTCTGGGTTGGGGTCCTCCTCTTCGAGCAGCTCGACGAAGCCGCCGAGACTGAAGATCGGCGTACGCAGCTCGTGGGAGGCGTTGGCGATGAACTGCTTGCGGGCGATGTCGAGCTCGGCGAGACGGCGCTGCATCTCGTTGAAGGTGCGGGCGAGCTGCCCCAGTTCACCCGCGGCGGCAATCGGAATCTGGGTCTCGAAATTACCGTCGGCGACCTTTCGGGCCGCATCTTGGAGCCGAGCGATCTGTCCGGCGGCCATCTGTGCGAAATAGACCCCGACGATCGTCGTCAGCACCAGGGCGATCAACCCGCCGGCGATCATCTGTCCCTTGACCTGGGAAATGCTCCGCGGGGTCGGCCCGATTCCGAACAGGTAGAGGTAAACGACGATCAGCGTGCCCAGGCAGATTGCCACCGCGGTGACGGTGATCCGGCTGCTGAGGTTAGTGAGGCGCGGGCGCCGCATTACTCCCTGAACCGGTAGCCGACCCCGCGCACGGTGAAGAGGAACTCGGGCTTCTTGGGGTCCGCCTCGAGCTTCTCACGCAGGTGGCGGATGTGGACGTCCACCGTGCGGGGGTCGCGGTACTCAGAGTCTCCCCAGACATGTTCGAGCAGCGTCTCGCGGCTCAGCACCCGGCCGGGGGAACGGGCGAGCGCGCCGAGGATCTCGAACTCGACGTAGGTGACGCGGACCTCCTCATCGCGCAGCCTCACCATGCGGCGATCGAAGTCGATCGTCAGCTGGCCGCTCTCGATCGCCTTCTCATCGGGCGGCGCGCCGATCATCCGAGCGCGTCGCAGGGCGGCCTTGACCCGGCTGCGGAACTCGCGCATCGAGAATGGCTTGGTGATGTAGTCATCGGCGCCCAGCTCCAGCCCAGCGACCTTGTCGGTCTCGCTGCCCTTCGCGGTCAGCATGATGATCGGCACCTGGCTCTGGGAGCGAAGCTGGCGACAGACCTCGATGCCGTCCAGTTTGGGCAGCATCAGGTCGAGGATGACCAGATCAAAGCGGCCCTCACCGAAGCGCTGCAGCGCCTCGCGGCCGTCGAGGGCGGAGGTGACGTGGTAGCCATCCTTGCGCAGCGGGTAACTGAGCAGGGTCTGAATCGACTGCTCGTCGTCGACAAGGAGGATGCGGGTCGACCCATTTGCCATCGACGAAATGTACCTGGACGCATATGCTAGTACTAAGAACTAAGGATCGTGGGTAGGAGGTCGATATGAGGCGCAGGATGCAACCGCGACAGCTGAAGAGCCTGGTCGAGTCGGGTCACTACAAGCCCGAGCCCTCCCTCGTGGCCGAGGCGATGCTGCGGCGTCGGGGGGTGAGGGAGCTGCTGGGGGACCCGCGGTTCTCCTTCAGCGCAGCTGGTCAAACCCCGCGGTCTTCAGCAACCGGCCCCCGGGCAGCCTGAGCTCGACGCCCTCGCCGAGGCCGACCTCGCCGATCTGGGTCAGGGGCGTAGCGATTGTGGCAAGGGCCGAGACGGCCTCACTGAGGTTCTCGGCTGGGAGCGCCGCAAGCAGCTCGTAGTCCTCTCCGCCGGAGACGGCCAGTTCGATCGGGTCGCGTTCGGCCGCCGCGGCGAGCTCGGCGAGGCCAGCGGCTAGCGGCAGCGTGGCGACCTCGATTCCCAGCAGCGTTCCGCTCTCCTCGGAAAGGCGCTTCGCATCTCCGCTCAGCCCGTCGCTGAGGTCGATCATCGCCCTCGCTCCGGCCCCAGCCAGAGCGCGTCCGGCGGCGAGGCGGGCCCGGGGTTCGAGCTGGCG
>JBAVAR010000003.1:0-30142 GCA_049585815.1 Solirubrobacterales bacterium | reverse complement strand
CACTATTTCAAACACAAAGGTCCGCTTAGTCCGCTTTCCAAAGCCCTTTAATCCCAATCCCAATGGGCTTTCCCCATACGCGACACAATATTTTCCCTTGCATAGACGCGAACATCTACGCAAATATTTTTTATATTGAAGCGGCGGGGTCACTAAACGTTCTCTGTCTAGGGTCATCCCCCGGTTTTCTATGGGGATATCGCAACAGATAATAGGCTGCTTCTGAGAGACGTTCTCAGACGATCTAAGCCCTATGGATACATTATGGGCAGGATCACCTTTACTGAGGACCTGAGGGCTTAGGATGGCTCTGAGGACGTTAAGGGTTAACAGCTTTCTGAGGACTGTTCCTCCTCTAGGCGTTCTTTGAACTTCTGAAACCGAGTAGAGGGTTGATTCCCCACTGCTGTTGTCTCTAATGTGTCTCTTCTGTTGTTATCTAATGTGTCTCTACTGGTATTGCTCGTTCCATTTGGAACCTTGGAAGGTTCCGTAGAGAACATTGCATTGTTCTGATCTGACCCTTCCATTGTTCCGTACGGTACTTTGCATTGTTCCGTAGAGAACATTGCATTGTTCTCTTTGGTACTTTGACCTGTAGAGCCAAGATCTGCTCGGTACCAATAGGTACGATCATACCCGCGCTCAGGATTGTGGATTCTAGTAAGGAGTCCACTGTTGGCGAGCTTTGCGGTGCTCTTCTTGACTTGTTGTTCAGATAGACCGGTGTCTTGGGCAATTTCGCGGGCGGTCTTATAGAACCATTTATGGCCTTCGTGCTCTTTGGTCGCGTGCTGTGACCAAAACTCTAAATGCCTATACACAATTGCATCGTGAATGGAACAAGTGTCCGATATCATGTCCGGATAGTAGGACGCAATCTGTCTGGTTGGTCCGCTGTTCTGTTTCATTATCTATCCCGAGGCGACTAGATGAAATAGGAGAGCGCCCCTAAGAGCGCTCTCCATCTTTCTCTAGTGCGTCAACGAGGAGGGATCCGACGACCTTGCAAACCGAAGTCTTACCTTCCCGAGCCAGTTTGCGAATCTTCTTCTCATTTGCGAGGGTAATGCGTCCTGCTACTGGTACTGTCTTTGCTTTTCGTGGCATTGTAAATACTCCTGGTAATAGTGTTTAGTTACTGCTAAGTGTTACTATAGCGGATTCACCTATTTAGGAGTGGAGTGTTACTGGTTTCTGTGAGGAGCGGAGACCTTTACAGGAATTGAGGCTGAGGTTATATGGCTTGTTTATGCGAAAAGGCGTAACACTTAGTTACGCGAGTAAGAAATTGTTTGCGGACTCGAACACGACAAAAGGCCGCGTCCCTTGACCCACATACAAAGGGAGCGACCTATGCCGACTTACCTATTATCCACACGAGTAGCAGGATTAAGAATTAACCCTAGGCTGTGAAGCTAGCCAAGCGCCAATCTCGTGTCAAGAAATTGCCTGCTAACTTTCTAGCAGAACCCTTGAATTAATTGCCTTGAGTCCGTATAAGCTTAAGGGTGGGAAACGATTCCTCCACCATCGAGAGAGCGCATACGGCGGATATCCGAAAGTCGGTAGGTCGCGTCTACGTCGAGATAATGAAGTCTCGATATCCGGAGCTTGATTGGTCTTTAGTCGAAAGAGCGGATGGGAACATTGAGCCCACTTCCGGGAAGATCATCCGGACCCTCGCCGCGCCAAAGGATGCGGGTTCTCTCTGAGACTGGCGCTTGTCCTGTCCGCTTGATAATTACCGCGTCCATTCCCGCCGCGATCAGCTTTCGTTTCTCGGCAACCGTGAAGTCCTCCCACTCGGCCGGATCAACGGGAAACGTTATTCCCGATGCCTTCTGCTGTATTGCCTCAAGAGCCTCTGTCGCGTCATCTAAGACCTTCTGACGGGCTTTTACACCGGATAGGTAGGAATCCTTGCTAACTAGGGCTTTAACATCATCGTCGGCCAGGTAGGCAAGCAGAGCATCATTTGCTCTTTCAACCTCTTTTTGAGCAGCTTCAAAGTCCTTGTTTGACGCGATACCTTGCGCAGCAATGCCCTGAATACGATCAAAGAAATGACCTAAGACGAAATCATTTAGGACATGAGCCGTGATAGTTGCGGGGGCAGGACACTTTCCGGCTCCGTGATTTCCCCGACATCGATAGATTGCAGTGCGCTTCCCGCCTCTTCTCTTATCCGTATAGCGGTCGGACTTCAGCCTGTATCTGCATCCTGCGCAACGGACAATCCCGGTAAGAGGGAAGTCTCCATTATCGCCCTTTGACGATGTGCGCGTGAGGGCTCTGCGTTGAGCGGCCTCCCATAGCTCCCGGGTCACAATGGGTGGATGAGCATCCAGATTCTCGAACTCGCCGGAGTAGGCGATCCCGAGATAAACGCGATTCCGGATCATATGCTCAACGGTGCGAGGGATCCAATTCCGGCCTTTATTGGGACTGGAATGCTCATTGAGGAAGTTGGCAATCTCGCCCCAACCGTCTCCGGCCGCTCTCATCTTGAAAGCCTGCTCCACGAGATCGGCAGTGCCGTTGACTTGAAACCTTCGATCCTCGCCACGAACGTAGCCAAACGGAGCGCTATTACCATGATGGATACCCCGCTCAATAGCCGAGCTTCTAGATGCGTCCCAACCGTTGCGAAATCGATCAAGCTCAAAGTTCGCTAACGAGAGAAGAACATCGCGGACAACCTGAACATCCTTGCCAGGTTCAATCCCCTCTTGCACGCAGACAAGGACTCCGCCAGCATTCTCGATCCTCTCAATCGTTTTAAAGGCCCCCGAATTGCTGCGAGCAAATCGGTCCAACTTGGCAACAACGATGCCTCCAGTTTCGCCCGCATCGATCCGGGCAAGAGCCTCGTTGAAGGCTGGTCGATCCATCTTGCCTCCCGACTGGTCAAGGTCGGTATGCCAATCGATGATCTCGGCTTGGTGGGATTGAGCCCAACCAGCGATGATGTCTTTCTGAACATCTGGAGAGATGAAGGAATCGCCGCTACGTCCGTTGACACGGGAGACGCGGATATAGCCGTCAAGTTGGAGCTTCATGATCGATCCTTTCGGTAGGGCCTTGAGGCCCTTGAGAGGAACCGGGAACCGAATGAAGCGCCGCTTACATTCTAGCTAGACCCTCTCAAAGACCGTTGCTAGGCCCATTCCGACGCCAACGCACATCGTGGCGATCCCGTAGCCGCCTCGGCGACGGTGCAGCTCCCGAACCAGCGTACCCGCGAGGCGGGCACCCGAGCAGCCGAGCGGATGCCCGAGCGCGATCGCGCCTCCGTTGACGTTGAGTCGCTCTTCCTCGATCCCGAGTTCACGCGCGCAGGCCAGCGCCTGCGAGGCGAATGCCTCGTTCAGCTCCACCAGATCGAGCTGGTCGAGCGAGAGCCCGGCGGCAGCGAGGGCGCGTGGCACCGCCCTCACCGGTCCGATGCCCATGTAGGCGGGGTCGACTCCGGCCACACCGAAGGCGACGATCCGGGCCAGCGGCTCGGCGCCGAGATCCCGCAGCCCGGCCTCGGAGGCGATCAGCAGGCAGGCGGCGCCGTCGTTGAGAGTCGAGGCGTTGCCGGCGGTCACAGTGCCACCCTCGCGGAAGACCGGGCGCAGTTCGGCGAGCTTCTTAAGCGAAGCATCTGGCCTCGGTCCCTCGTCGGCCTCGATAAGGGCCGCCTCGCGCCCCCGGGGCGCTTTGATCGGGACGATCTCCTCGGCGAGCAAACCGGCCTCGACGGCGGCGACCGCGCGCCGGTGGCTGCGCAGGGCGAAGGCGTCCTGGTCCTCGCGACTCACTCCGTAGCGCTCGGCGACATTCTCCGCGGTTTCGCCCATCGACTCGGTCGATACCCCTAGCTCGGCCATCCGCGGGTTGATCATGCGCCAGCCCAGGGTCGTGTCGTGCATCGTCTGCGCGCCGCGCGGCAGGGCGCGCTCGGGCTTCTCCACCACCCAGGGCGCGCGGCTCATTGACTCGACCCCGCCGGCGATGTAGAGATCGCCCTCGCCCAGTTTGACCGCCCTGGCGGCAACGTTGACCGCCTCCAGGCCAGAGGCGCAGAGGCGATTGACGGTAGCGCCGGGGACGCTGTCGGGAAGACCGGCTAGCAGGGCGGCCATTCGCGCCACGTCCCGGTTATCCTCGCCCGACTGGTTGGCCGCGCCGAGGTAGACGTCGGCGATTCGCTCTGGGTCGCAACCAGATCTCTCAACCACCGCTCTGATCACGTGGGCGGCAAGGTCGTCGGGGCGCACGCCCGAGAGTGAGCCCCGGTAGGAGCCCATCGGAGTGCGGATTGTGTCGACCACGTAGGCCTCGGTCACGACGAAGGATTAAACAGGGAGCCCGGGCCCGGGCGTATCCTAGGTCCCGTGGATTACCTCCTGGGGACGGTGGCAATTCTCTTTTTCCTGGTCGCTGTGCTGCTCGTGGTGGGACGCCTTTATCCGGGTAGCAGCGCCGATATTGTCGACTGGCGCCCGACGCGTTCACCCGAAGTCGAGGTCCAGAACGAGATCGACGACGTCCGCCAGATGCTGGAGGCACAGAACGAACTGCGCCGTCGTCGTGGGGCACCCGAGACGACCGAGCGGGAGCTGCGCGAGAGGGTCGATGAGGAAGAGCGCGAACGACTGCGGTGGCAGTGGCCCTCCGGAGCCTGAGCGCGGGCAGGCGATGGCTCGGGCGCTGATCGTCGGCTGTGGCTGCCGCGGGCGGCTGCTGGGAAGGCGGTTGCTCGCCGCGGGCTGGGCAGCGCGCGGCACCAGCCGTCGCGAGGAGGGCATGGCAGCGATCGAGGCGGCCGGGATCGAGGCGGCTCTGGCTGATCCCGATCGGCCCGCCACGCTCCTTGACCTGGTCGGCGACGTCACGGTGGTCCACTGGCTGCTTGGCTCCGCCCAGGCTGAGCCCGAGGTGATCGCCGCGATCCACGGTCCCCGACTGGAGCGGATGCTGGAGAAGCTCGTCGACACCCCGGTGCGGGGGTTCGTCTACGAGGCTTCTGGTCGGGTGCAGCGCCACCACCTCGAGCGGGGGGAGGCAATCGTCGGGGCGGCCGCCGACCTCTGGAGGGTCCCGGTCGAGGTCGTCCCTGCCGATCCGGGAGAACCGCAGGTATGGGTCGAGGCGATGATCGCCGCGACCAAGCGACTCACGAATCGAGCCGACGGGCCGAAGAGGTGATAGGCAGTGAGGCTCGCCGACGGCTCGGCGGATGAATATGGCTAAACTCGGATTGGAATTCGGGAGATTCAGAAAGCCCGACGGAACCGGAGGTTGCCGATGAGCTACGCAAAGGATGTCCTAGTCGAGACCGATTGGGTCGCCGAGCACCTCGACGATGACTCGATCCGCATCGTCGAGGTCGACGAGAACCCGGCCCTCTACGCCGAGGGCCACATTCCCGGCGCCATTGGCTTCGACTGGAAGGCTGATCTCCAGGATCAGGTCAAGCGCGACTTTCTCGGACCCGAGGCATTCGGGGCGCTGATGGGTAGCCGCGGTATCTCCAACGACCACACAATCGTCCTCTACGGCGACCGCAACAACTGGTTCGCCGCCTACACCTACTGGTACTTTCGCTACTACGGCCACGACAGGGTGAAGCTGGTCAACGGACCGCGTGAGAAATGGATCTCCGAGGGTCGGGAGACAAAGACCGAGGTGCCCGCCTATCCGGCGGAGACCTTTGCCGCGGAGCCGGGCGACAGCTCGATTCGTGCCTTCCGCGACGAGGTGACAGCCGCGCTGACTTCCTCTACAAACCTGGTCGATGTGCGCAGCCCCCAGGAGTACTCAGGAGAGCTGATCGCGATGGCCGGCTATGAGCAGGAGGGTGCCCAGCGGGCCGGTCATATCCCGGGTGCCGCCTCGGTGCCCTGGGCGCAGGCGGTAAACGAGGACGGCACCTTCAAATCGGCCGACGAGCTGCGCGAGCTCTACAGCTCAAAAGGCGTGATCGAGGACGGCTCTCCGATCATCGCCTACTGCCGGATCGGTGAGCGATCCGCTCACACATGGTTCGTTCTGCACGAGCTGCTCGGCCAGGATGACGTCAAGAATTACGACGGGTCCTGGACCGAGTGGGGAAATCTCGTGGGGGTTCCAGTAGAGAAGGACGTCTGAGCGAGGAAGTCGCCGAGGATGCGGGCGGTCGCGCCCCAGATGAGGTGCTCACCCAAGATGTATGTCGGGGTGTGAATCGGGACTCCGCGGCGGATCAGGCGGCGGATCGCGTAGCCCTCGCTGAGTGCCTTCAGTGAGAAGAAGAGGAGGGTCTCGACCTCGCTGGGGTTGGGTTCCAGCTCCAGCAGGCTTGGGTGGGGGATCCGCCCGACGAATGGGTGGATGCGGTATCCGGTGACGAAGGTCTCGGTTGGCGGCAGTGCGGCACCGATCTCCACCAGGGAGGGATCGAGCCCAATCTCCTCCTGGGCCTCGCGCAGCGCGGTGGCGGTGAGGTCGTCGTCAGATTCGTCCCTGCGCCCCCCGGGGAACGAGATCTCACCGGCGTGCCGACGCAGGTCAGCCCGCCGCTCGGTGAAGACCAGCCCGGGCTCCTCGGGCCAGCCAAACAGCGGCAGCAGCACCGCTGCCTCGCTCCGCTCTGCCCCTGCCCCGATCGACCCTCCAGGGAAGGCCGGACTCAGATGATCACCCCGACCGTGCCTCCGTC
The DNA here is from genome assembly GCA_049585815.1 of Solirubrobacterales bacterium. Lineage (GTDB taxonomy): Bacteria > Actinomycetota > Thermoleophilia > Solirubrobacterales > 70-9 > DATLSM01. The sequence goes on along the minus strand of JBAVAR010000003.1, from coordinate 23,451 downwards.
CACCGACCAGGCGGCGCCGCTGACGTAGGAGGCGCGCTCGGAGCAAAGGAAGACGATCGCGGCCGCCACCTCACCGACCGCCGCCAGGCGCCCGATCGGGCGCTTTGAGCCGGCCTCCTCCAGCGCCTCGCTGCGGTTCGCCGCGCCGGACATCCTCTGGGACTGGTCGAGTAGGCCGCCCGGCTCCATCCACATCTCCGAGGCAACCGGGCCGGGGCAGATCGCATTGACGAGAACGCCCTTATCGGCGTAGCGGTCGGCGAAGAGTCGAGAGAGCGAGAGCTCGGCGGCCTTCGCCACCGAGTACTCGGCCATCGCCGCCGAGGGGCGCTTGCCGGCGGTCGAGCAGACATTGACCACGCGGCCCCAACCGCGCTCGGTCATCGGCGGGATCGCAGCCCGCATCGCCCGCAGCGGTGCCATCACGTTCAGCTCATACTGGGCGCGCCAGTCCTCGTCGGGGACCTCATCGAGGTCCCGCCATCGTGCGGCGCCAGCGTTGTTTACCAGCACGTCGAGGGCCCCGAAGCGCTCGGTCGCGAGGGCCAACATCCGCTTGCCCGCGTCCTCGCTGGTGACATCGAGGGAGAGGTGGGCGGCGCAACCACCTGCCTCATAGCCGGCGGCTCCCGCCTCTTCTGCCGCCTCCTTCAGCCGCACCTCATCGCGCGCGATGAGCAGCACGTTCGCCCCCTCCGCGCAGAGCAGCCGTGCCGTCTCCCGGCCGATGCCGCGACCGGCGCCGGTCACGGCACATGCGCGCCCGCTCAGACCGAAGTCCACTGCCCGCCCGCTAGGCTCCGTGCCGACCCTCGAACAGCGCCGGATCATCGACATCGGCGAAGCGAGCCATCGCGTAGGCGAGATCAGAGGCGCGGTTGACGAGGTGAATCACGGTCTGGCTCGCGAGCTCGCCAGAATCGCCGAGGGCGGCTATCGCGCGCTCGGCGCGGCGGATCGCGGTGCGCGCGACGTCCAGCTGAGCAGAGAGTTGGTTGCCGCCCGGGATCACGAACTGGGGAGGGAGCTTGACCTGTGACATGTAGTGGTCGATGCGCTCCTCGATCGTGGTGACCATTCCCTCGGTCGTCCGGCTGATCGCGTCCTCGAGCCGATCGGCCGCCTCCGGCGCCGTCGCCAGCTCCGCGCCGACGACGAAGATGTCGTTCTGGAGGCGGAGGATGTCATTGGCCAGGGCGGCCTCGTCCGGGCCGCAGAGGGCACGGGCGACTCCCAGCTCCGAGCAGGCCTCATCGAGTGAGCCATAGGCAGTGGTGCGGCGGTGGTGCTTTGGTACCCGGCCTCCATACCAAAGGGAGGTGGTCCCGTCATCACCTTTTCTCGTGTAAATCTTGACCACGACCCGATCCTATGACCGCGGGCGAGGTGTGCCGACCGGATTAAAGACAAGTCCCGTCATCACCTTGGGGAAGAAATAGGTGGACTTGGGTGGCATGTTCTCCTCGGTTTCGGCGACCGCACGGATCTGGTCGACCGGGATCGGCCGCAGGAAAAATGCGACATCGTAGGTCCCGTCCTCGAGCAGGGCCAGCGAATCCTGCACGCTCTTGGCGTAGCCGATGCCGCGCTTGGCAGCAATGTCCTCCTCGGTCATCCCCACCAGCGCCTTCAGCACCACCGTCTCCAGGATCGCCGCGTCGAGGCGGCGATAGGGCTCCGGCTTGCCCTCGAGCAGGCGGTCCAGCTCAGCGGTGCCCTTCAGGTGCAGGCGGAAGCCTCGCTGGTGGAAGGTGTCATAGAGACCAAAGACGCCGACGCCCTCCTCGCCGGCGGGGTCGAGCTCGGCGAGGTCGACCTCGGTCGCGTCGAAGAGCTCGCGCAGGCCGGCGCCGAGACGCTGCTGGCGCTCGGCGTCGGCGGCAAAGCCGGAGAGGAGACGGTGGGTCGGGTAGACGGTAAGCCCTGGATCCTCGAGGCCCGTCAACGCCATCAGGGTGTAGGCGTGCGGCCCCTCCCCGCCGACCTCGTCGCGATAGGCGCGGGCGGTCTCATAGCGATGGTGACCGTCGGCGATCAGCAGCTCGGCGCCAGCGAGGCGCTCCCTCACGGCGGCATGGATGGCCGGATCGCCGATCCGCCAGACGCGGTTGACGGTGCCGTTCTCGTCCGTGATCTCTCCCCAGGGCTCGCCCTGGATCGCGGGCTCGACGAGCGGCCAGGCGTCCTCGGTGCTGAGCGAGAAGATGGGGGAGATGTTGAGGCCGGTGGCCCGGGTCAGTTCGAGCCGGTCGAGCTTGGGGCCAGGCAGGGTGCGCTCGTGGGGGCGCACCTTTCCGGCGCCGTAGTCCTCCACCCGGACCCGGACGAGGAGCCCATGGCGGGTGTGGGTGGAGCCGTCTGGCGCCGTGTAGTCCTGGGTAAGCGCCCAGATCGCCGGCTCGGGGTCCTCGACCAAGGCGCCCGCTTTGCGCCAGGCCTGAATCTTTTCCGCCGCGTCCCGGTATGGATCCCCGCCGATTTCCTGCGGGCCGCTTGTCCCGTAGGGCCTGGGTAGGTCGATCGCGACCGCGTTGTATTGGGAACGCGCCAACAACGCTGCGCGCTCCGCGGCGTCGATCACGTCGTATGGCGGCGAGGCGACGTCCTGGAGGGAGCCGACCACGTCGAGGTCATAACGCAGGGCCTTGAAAGGGTGCACGTCTGCCATCACCCCGAAAGCTAACGATTGGCGAACGCCACCATGGGTGTCGGCTTAGACTGAGCTCCTCGGGGCGTAGCGAAGCCTGGTCATCGCGCCTGCTTTGGGGGCAGGAGATCGCTGGTTCAAATCCAGCCGCCCCGATCGATTGCGATGATTTAAAGGTCCCGCCTTGGACACTTCGTCAGGCTGCGTCCGTCCGACCGAATGCGCTCTAATAGGCACGATATGGAAGGGGAACGGATCGCCCATCGGATCGAGCGAGCGGTGTTTGAAACAGATCGGCAGTTGATCGTCGGAGACGTGACCCTGCCGCCCGAGGGCTATCAGAGCCGCTTTTCGGACGCCCTCAACCGCGGCGACCTCGCTTTCGTGCCCCTGACCAATGTGGAAATCACCTCGCTTGAGACGGGCAAAGTGACCGAGCGGCAGTTCATTGTCGTCGGTAAAGCCCACATCCGGGTCGCCTTCACGATCTAGGACCTGCATTGCGGCCGATTTCGGCTCGGCGCTAGGCTGTTGGGGATGCGCCACGCAGTACTTGATTCCCCCATGGAGCCACCCTTTCCCGAGGGGATCGAGACGGCCTACTTCGCGCTCGGCTGCTTCTGGGGAGCCGAGCGCCTGTTCTGGGAACTCGACGGCGTCTACACCACGGCGGTCGGCTACATGAACGGGAGCAGCCCAAATCCGACCTATGAGCAGGTCTGCACTGGCCGCACCGGCCACGCCGAGACCGTAATGGTCGCCTTTGACCCAAAGAGGATCTCCTACGCCGACCTGCTCAAGCTCTTCTTCGAGGAGCATGACCCGACGCAGGGGATGCGCCAAGGCAACGACATCGGCACCCAGTACCGCTCCGGAATCTACTTCGTCAACGACTCCCAGAAGGCGATGGCGGAAGCCGCGCGGCAAAACTACGATGAGGCGCTTCGCGCCGCCGGCCACGCGTCGATCACCACCGAGATCGAGCCCGCTGGCCCCTTCTACTACGCCGAGGATTACCACCAGCAATACCTGCACAAGGTTCCCAACGGCTATTGCGGCCTTGCCGGCACCGGCGTCTCCTGCCGCATCCCGGCGGCGACCTCCTAGCTCGGTCACCGGCGCGCCGAATAGCATCCCGCGCCGGTGAACCCCTCCCTCGGCTCCTACATCGGCGGCTGCGTCGCCGTGATCGGCATCTTCGCAGCGCTTGGCCTCGGCGGCTACTGGCTGCGGCGCTGGATCGTGCCGGAATTCACCGGCGCGCTCGCGCGCCTTGCCGACATCACGATCGCCGTCGCCCTATTGATCGTTTCCCTGGAGCTGCTGGGCACACTCAGCGTCTTGCGGCTGGGTTGGATAGTGGTGGTCTGCATCGCGGTCGGGCTGCTCGCTGCGCTGATCGGCTGGCGCAGGGCGCCGCACGACATAACGGCGATTGAGGCGCCGAAAGCCCGGCGCGCGGCCCTCTGGATCGCGGTCGGCGTCGCCACCGTCACCGTAGCCGAGTGGACTGTCCCGGCGCTGCTCAGCCTCGAACAGGGGATGTTCGGGGGTGACACGACCTGGTACCACATGCCCTTCGCGGCGCGGATGGCCCAGGAACACTCCACGGTCCATCTCCTCTACACGGATCCCCTCAGGCTCGTCGCCTGGTTCTACCCGCAGAGCTCGGAACTGATCAATGCGGCCGGGATCCTGCTCATGCACAACGACTGGCTCTCACCACTGATCAATCTCGGCTGGCTGGCGGTCGCCCTGCTGGGCGCCTGGTGCGTTGGGCGCCCCTACAAGGTGGGACCGGCGACGCTGGCGGCTTCGGCTCTGGTCCTTGATTCGGGCGTGCTGATTGCGCTTCAGCCTGGCGAGGGGCGCAACGACATCATGGGGCTTGCCTTCCTAATCGCCTTTGCTGCATTTTTGATCAACGGCCACCAGCGCCGAGCTCCCGCTGCCGGATCGGCGGTGCTCGACACGCCCGAGCGCGACGCGCCCCTCCTCGACAAGGGGCCGCTGGTGCTCGCCGGGATTGCGGCAGGACTGGCAGCTTCGGTGAAGCTCACCTTCCTGATTCCGGTTGCAGCGATCGCCGTCGGCGTCGTCCTCTTCAGCGGCAAGGGGCGGCGCTTCACCACCGCCTGGGTGATGGGGCTGCCGATGTTTGTGGTTGGCGCCTACTGGTACGTGCGGGCGGCACTGAAGAGCGGTGGCAACCCGATCCCCCAGATCGGCTGGGGCCCCCTGCACCTGCCACGCCCTGAACAGATGCCACTGGACCCGCGGCCGCGCTTCGCCGTCTCTCACTACCTCTTCGACGCGACCGTCTACCGCAAGTGGTTCCTACCCCAGCTCGATAACGCTTTCGGCCCCCTCTTCCCGCTGATCCTGATCGGGGCCTTCGCCGCCGTGGTCTACGTTGCGTTCCGCTCCCGCAACACCATCCTGCGGGTGCTGGCCGTCGCCGCCCTGCTGACCGCGATCGTCTACGTCTTCACGCCGCTGACCGCCGCCGGCCAGGAGGGTTCACCGACCGGGTTCTTCACCAACACCCGCTACCTGACTCCAGGCTTGGTCTTGGCCCTGGTGCTGCTGCCGCTCGCCCGGCCCTTGCGCGCACCCGACAGCCGCGCCTGGCGGACTCTGATCGGCCTCACGCTGGTCTTCGCAGTCACGGTCGTGGCCTCCCCGCACGTGCACCTGTCCTACATCCTCGGCACGGTTTTCCTCGTCCTCGCGCTGGTCTGGGCGCCGGCGGCCCTTGGGCTGCTGCGCGGCCAGGGGAGGATGAGTTGGGCCGCCGCCGCAGCAGCGGCTGCGGCAATCCTGCTCCTAGCCGTGGCCCTTGGGCGCGGAGAGGAGGTCCAGTACGTCGACCACGCCTACACAGACCCGAGCCTCTTCCTCGGTGGTGGCGGTCCTAAGCGCGCCTACACTTTCGCCCGGCGCCAGCACGACAAGCGGATCGGTATCGCTGGCTCGGGCGAGATCTTCTTTGGCCAATACGGTTATTACGGCGCCGACCTGTCCAACTACGTGCAGTACATCGGCGCGCCCGGGCCCAACGGCGCTTACCGACTTGCCACCAGCTGCCCCGAGTTTCGCCGTCGCGTCAATGCCGGCCACTATGACTTCCTGGTGCTGAGCAAATACACCGAGGATTCAAGGACCTCTCCGTACTGGTATCCGATCTACGCTTGGGTCAAAACCGATCCGGCGCTGAAACTGATCATCGCCGAGACCCACGCGACCCCCGAGCCCGATTATGTCTTCAAGGTCGACGGTCCGCTCGACCCGGCCGGTTGCGCCAAACTTGGCACCAGGTCCTGAGCTGAGATCGCGCGGATGCGTTCTTCCCTCGGTGACTGAGATCAGAGATCCCGGGTAGGGAGGAGGCCATGATGAAGAAGAGGAAGCTGGGAAGTGAGGGGCTTGAGGTTTCCACCGAGGGTCTTGGTTGCATGGGGATGTCGGAGTTCTATGGCTCCTCTGATGAGGGCGAGGCCAAGGAGGTGATCGGGCGCGCCCTCGATCTCGGAGTCGATTTTCTGGACACCGCAGATATGTATGGGCCGTTCACCAATGAGATCCTGGTGGGGGAAGCGATTGCTGGCCGGCGCGATGAGGTTGTGTTGGCGACAAAGTTCGGCCACGTCCGCGGCCCGGAGGGCGAACGGCTCGGGATCCGTGGCGATGCCGACTACGTGAGGAAGTGCTGTGAGGATTCCCTGCGGCGCCTCGGCGTCGAGCGGATCGACCTCTACTACCAACACCGGGTCGATCCGGATGTCCCGATTGAGGAGACGGTCGGTACGATGGCCGAGTTGGTCGAGCAGGGGAAGGTGGCCCATCTCGGGCTTTCTGAGGCGGCACCGGAGACGATCCGCCGAGCCCACGCGACCCACCCGATCACGGCGCTGCAGACCGAGTATTCGCTCTGGAGCCGCGATCCAGAGGACGAGATTCTGCCCACCGTGCGAGAGCTGGGGATCGGCTTCGTCGCCTACAGCCCGCTTGGTCGCGGCTTCCTCACCGGTCGCTTCCGCTCCCTCGACGATTTAGCAAAGGACGACTTTCGCCGCCACAGTCCCCGCTTTCAGCGAGAGAACTTCGACCGCAATCTTGAGCTGCTGGCGCGGGTCGAGGAGGTCGCGGCGGAGAAGGGGGTGAGGCCCGGACAGCTCGCCCTAGCCTGGGTGCTGGCCCAGGGCGATGACATCGTTGCGATCCCCGGCACTAAGCGTCTTCACTATCTGGCAGAGAACGTCGACGCAGCGGAGATCACGCTGAGTGAGGTGGAGTTGGGCAGGATCGCAAGCGCAGCGCCCCAGGGTGCTGCCGCAGGCGACCGGTACGCCGACATGTCGCCGGTCAACCGCTGAGGCGCACCAGGCGCAGAGGTGGCGTGAGCAGGGCCAACTGAGACCTCGCCAACAAACCGAAAGCCTGGGCTGATCAGCTGTCGTCGGCCTCACCGCGAAAAGCGTTCGATGGAGCGATTGATTGGGCACAGATGGGCATAAGCGGCAACGATGTACTCTCCGACGCCGAATCGGAGAGCATCAAGCGTCCGAGGAAACAGCTGTCTAGAGCCGAATTCTGACTATCTGCCCCCTCGGCTAAGCGGACCAGAACGACGGCTTTCTAATCGTCACGGCGATCCCGGATTTCTGGCTCTGCGAAGCCAAATTAGCTTCCTCCAATCGGATCTCAATGTGAACTCGCTCAGGCACGCGTCAACTCCGTTTGGGCAGCGAGATGGGCTCGCTGCCCCAACGATTTTGGCCGACGGCCTGTAGGGCCGCAGACCGATCCAGACCCGTAGGACGCAGGATGACGGGCGATAGCTAAGCCGAAGTTCCCAAGCCGAAACGAGGTGAATCCCGCCTCCCGACTGGGTTTGCGATCCCGAGAGGTTGTCTGAGTGGTGACTACGCGACGACCGGCGCCCGCTCGACGAGCTCAAGCGCCCGCGCCTGGATCGGGGTCGGCTCGGCGAGTTTCTCAAAGCTCGCCTCGGCGCCGGCGAGGCGAACCGTGTTGCTGGTCTGCGTGCCAAGCTCGGCGATCAGGCTGCGGTAGCTGTGGCAGGGCTCGCCCGAAGCGGTGCGCTTGCTCTGCGCCTTGCGCTCTGCTGAGGCCGAGCGGCTCGCCTTGGCGACCGGGTCGGCGGCGATCGGCGGCGCCTCATCCTTGAACAAAAGCGGCGCCCAGGCCTCGCGCAGATGCCAGGTCAGGTAGTAGGCGAGCATGCAGAGGAAGACGTGGGCGCGGACGCGGCCCTCGAGGTGGTGGTGGATCGGGCGGATCTCAAGCTCGGGACCCTTGAGGGTGCCGAAGGCGCGCTCGACCTGCTCCAACCCCTTATAGGAGCGCACGACCTCATCGGCGGCGAGTTCGTCCTCGGGGACGCTGGTGCGCAGGACGTAGAAGCCGTCGAGGGCGGCCTCGGCCTCGATCTGCTCGCTCCTGCGGGAGAAGGTGAAGTTTGAGTCGGTGATCGCGACCTCGAAGTGCTTTTTGACCTTGTGGCGCTTGAGGGCGGGACCGACAGCGAGGCCGATCTCGGCCGCTCCGGCAAGGCTGCCGGCCTTTACCCGCTCGGCGACCTGTTCAAGCTCGGCTTCGGTTGCGTCGAGCAGCTCGGAGCGCTTGCGCGAGCGCTCGGCCCCGACCAGGGGGTTGCGGCAGACGATCAGCCGCTCGCCCGGGTAATCCTCGGAGGCGGAGATCTCGGCCAGGTTCGCCTCGTCAAAGAGCGAGAGCTGCAGCTGGCCGTCTTTGACCAATCGCTTGATCTGGGGCGCCTTGAGCGCGGTGATCCAGCCCACCCCCTCGGCAGCGCCGAGCGCCTCGATGTTGGCCTTGGTGACCATGCCGCGGTCGGCGATCACGATCACCGTCTTTAAGCCGAAGCGCCGCTTTAGCTTCTGCACCTGGGCGCTCAGCGTCGCCTCATCGTGAAGCTCGCCCGAGAAGACCTCGACCGCGAGCGGGCGCCCCGGCTTGTCGCAGAGCAGCCCGTAGATGATCTGGGGCGTGCCGCGGCGGCGATCGCGCGAGTAGCCGAGCTTTGCCAGCGGGCACTTGCGCCCCTCAAAGTAGGAGGAGGAGACGTCATAGAGGACCAGCTCACCGTCCTTTAGGTGGCGGCCGGCGAGGCGGTCCTCGATTTTCTCCTGGCGGGCGAGGAGCCAGTCAAGCGCCGCGTAGAGCTCGTCCTCATCGGCCCCCTCGACGCCGAGCTCGCCCGCCAGCGTCGACTGCCCCAGGGCGCGCGAGGTATGAAGCTTTGAGCCCGGCGCAAGCACCCGCTGGCAGACCATCGCCAGGCAGAGGTCGCGCTGGCGCGAGGGCCCTCGGTCCAAGAGCCGCGCCAGCTCGAGCCGGCGCGCCATCCGAAGCGCCGCCTCGACGTGCCCGGCCGGCAGCGAGCGCACGATCTCAAACCCCCCATCGGCGCCGATCAGGACCTCACCGCGAAGCGTCGCCCGAATCGCCGCGATCGCCTCCTCCGGTAGGTGGGAGAGGTTGGCCAGGGTCTCGTTCTTTACCTTGCCGTCCTCGCGGTAGGAGCGCCGCAGCAGGTGTGAGACGTACTCGCGGTGCTTGCCCTGGCGCCGGTTGGTGACGACGTGCATCGCGCCGGAAGGCCGAGGACTGCGGCTCATATTCTCACAATATCGCGCTGTTCGGACGACAATTACTGACGACAGCAGAACACCAAGAAACAGCCGCAATTTCGCACAAACAAGGGGATCGCGGCCGATCTCAACGGTGACGACAGCGGGAACTTCGGGCTAAGGAGCGATTAGCGCACGTTGCACGGCTGAAGCACCCACCTCGGCTCGTCATGATCGGGGTTGATGCGGACAAGTCCGATCCCTTCTTTGCGATAACGGTCGAGCAGGTTCGGCGGAGGGATGACATCCAAGTTGAGCACCCGGTAGAAGCACTTGTCCCGGCCAAGTTTCGGGTCGGTCCAGACTCGCGCTTCGCGCGGCGACGCTACGCGCTGTCCCATTGCAAGCTGTTGCTCAGCCGCCAGCCCTGTCAATCACACCCTGCCCTAAAACTCTGGTGAATCCGTGGTTGGCAGTGTGCTCACCGCGTCGCTAGGCACCTGGGCCGACCCGTCAACCGATCTGTGAGCAGATGACAACCACCTCGTAGAAGGCGAATGGAGAGACTTCTCGTGCGCCCTGCACGGTGATCGCGCCAAACCAGCCGGTCGCAGGTCCCTCCTGATGTTCTCCTTCGCCGATGAACTGCTCTGGACGTCGGTCTTCGAAGGTCGGCGTTGATGCCGAGACTCTGTCATTGAGCGTGTTGGAGGTATCCACCCCCCCGCCGGTCGCCTGGTAGCCCTTCGGACAGTTGACTTCCTTGGAGGTGCTTTCGCCGCTTCCTTCGCCGAGTTTGAACGACTTGACCTCGGCTATTGTGCTCCGGAGGTACCGGGCATCGCTTTCGGTTTTCGAGTAAGGGGTGACGGGGATGAGCGCCTTGAGCGCCCCGGAGCTCAGATCGCTTGCTGCGATCGTGCCCTGCTTCACTTTATTTCCGGTGACGGAGTTCGGTTTCAGCTGCTTGGAGCCGACCGAGTTCTTCGGGAGGCTGAGAGTCGCATAGGCGGTGCCACCAAGCAGGAGGAAGAGACAGAAGGTTGAGACGACGTTGGCGTAGGTCAATTTGCTGCGTTGGCGCTTCATCTGAATACCCTTCGGGGGAATATCGGGAGCGACGAGACGAGTGCCAGCGTCGCACGACCGCCATTCGAGCGCAAGCCCGCGGATGGAGTCGCAGCTCGGCAAGCGTAGGGGAGGCCGGGACGATCAAGAAGGTGCCACGGCGGTTCGTCATCTCGAGCTGAGCCACGAAAGGATGCGCTCGTTCGCCAAGTCGGGTCGCTCGACTTGCAAAAAGTGGCCAGCGCCTTCAATGATTTCTGTTCGCGAGCCGGGGGAGAGGTAGCGCTCGGCGCCGCCAATGAGCGAGAGATCGATGCAACCGTCCCTATCCCCGTGCAGGTAGAGGGTCGGCTGAGGAGCTGTCCGTAGGAGTGCGTCGTGCTCAGCGGCTTGCACGTCTTCGGCACCCACCTTCCCCACCCCAGGCTCGACTGCCCGATAATAGGCAATTGCGGCCGAGAGGTTTTTTGGCTCGCTCAGACACCTCTTCACATAGCGCAAGTCCTCACTTGCGTCATAACCAGGACACCAGTCCGCCCAGAGCCGGTCGAGGAACGCCATCCCGTCTAAGGCAAGGACGGACTCTGCCCGCTTGGTCTTCATAAAGAACAGGTAGAAGAACCGCTTCAACTGATCGTAGTCGCTGAAGAGCCGTTCGTCGAGAGCCAGCGGAGGAACGGCGATCGTCACCAACAGCCGCCACCTTTCGGGCGCCAAGGAGGCCGCTCCGTAGGCGGCCTCGGCTCCCCAGTCGTTTCCAATCAAAACCGCCCGCTCGTCACCGCCAAGAGCATCATGTAGAGCGATGACGTCGGCCACCAGCGCGCCGAATTGATAAGCGCCGTTTGGCGCCAGTCCAGTCGGCGCATATCCCCGCATGAATGGCGCCACTGCGCGAAAGCCAAGCTGCGCCAGCTCTGGGAGCAGGTACCGCCAAGTATGCGCAGAGTCGGGGAAGCCGTGGAGGCAAAGAGCTAAAGGCCCGCTGCCCACTTCCAGGATCCCGAACTCAATCCCGTTTGCCTCGACACTTCTCCGGCGCAGACCCGAAGCGTTCCGATCCCCCGACGACATGGCTGCAAAGCTAGCTCAGCATGGCCGTAGGTTTCGGGCTACTCGCCCCTGTTCGCCGTTGGCGCTGCCCGCCAGATTCAGCTTGCAGGATGAACACGATCAAGGTCGTCGCCAGGAAAGGACGAGGGGATAGTCGCATCAGCCGGCTGGGACCGAGCGGTCGCAGGTTCAAATCCTGCCGCCTCGATAAACCAGAAGCGCGCCTCCGATGCGGGTTTCCGCTCTTGGTGCGACGCACTTATGCCTCGATGCGCTACGCCTGTGGTGATGACCCGGTCTATGTCGCCGAGCAGGGCGGATGGTTAGACCCCTCGTTTCCGATTCGCGTCTACGCTAAGGCAGCAAGGAGGCGTGAGCGGCTCCCCGGAGCACACCTTGACGTCCGATGCGGCCCTAGATTGGGCAGCAATGGGCAGCGGAGCGGAAATGACCGCTTAAAGCGATCTGTGGGGGTGGACAAGAGAAGCAAGGAAACGGCTCGCTAGAGCCGAAATCTAGACCATCTGCCCCCGTAGCTCAGCGGACAGAGCGACGGCCTTCTAAGCCGTGGGTCGCTGGTTCGAATCCAGCCGGGGGCGTGAGGAGACGCTCAACGGGGCCAACAAAATGCCGGGGGGGCGCCCAAGGACAGCAAATGCCGTCGGCGTCCGAAGGTACGGTTGTTTGATGAATGAAGGAGCTTGTCCCGCCTGTGGTGCTTCGATCCCTAAGCCGAGCGGCTTCTACGGCCCACTGAACATGAGTCGCATGCACTCGAACCGCTATTGCCCCGAGTGTAATCGGCCATTGATCTGGTTCAGTGAGGGTCCGCTCGCTGGTGCTTGGCGCATCGACGACGGCATCTCCCACTTGGACCGGGGCGCGCCAGGCCACTTGCGTCCCGCGGCCTGAGAGCGGGTTGGGCGGGCTGCGCCGGGGCCAGCGACATTCTGGTCGCTTTCATCCTGGGTTTGGCCGATTTCCCAAGCTTGCCCCGCGGCTTAGCGCGTTCAAAAACCCATCTCTTGGATCATCCGTGACGCGGAGGGCGCCTCTGGGCCGCCTCGCGGCAGTTGGGACCGGCGTAGTCGCCACCGGCACTTCGCGGTCCCGGGGGTCACCGCCTTTCCTTGGTCGCCTTGGACCTGATTCGCCCAGCCCCGAAGGTGGGAACCGCAAATTGCTCGACCCGCAGCTATCGCCGGAGGAATCTGAGCGAGTTTGCGAGCCGGGCCGCCTACGCCGCGGTGGCGGCAGCGTCAATCGTGCTGCGCAAAAAGGGCGCGACCACGTGTGGGCCACCGGAATCGATCGGCGCCGGCGCGCCGAGCAGGTAGCCCTGTCCGTAATCGATTCCGAACATCCGCAGCAGGGAGAGGGTGGCCACGTCCTCGACGCCCTCAGCGACGGTCTTCTGTCCTAGGCGTCGTGCAAGGCCGACAATTGTCTGCACCAAGTAACGGTCGAAAGTGCTGCCGCTCATCCCGCGTACAAACTCTGTGTCGATCTTCAACGTCTGGATCGGAATGCTCTTGAGGTAGCCGAGCGAACTGAGACCGGTGCCGAAGTCATCGAGGGCCAGCTCGCAGCCGAGGTTCTCCAGGTAGCCCGCAAAGCGGCGGGCCGCCTCGATATTGGCTACGCCTGTCGTCTCGGTCAGCTCGAAGCTCAGCATGTGTGGGTCCATGCCCGAACGGACGGCCGCCGCAACCCGCTCGACAAGCTCGCGATCGGTCAGTGAGGGGCCGGCGATATTGACCGCGACCGCCCGCCCACCTCGGGCCAGGTCGATCGCCTTTACGACGGCGAAGCGATCGATCTCAGCGATCAGGCCGAAGCGCTCGGCGGTGGGCAGAAAGGAGTCGGGCAGGATCTCCCGACCCTGTTGGTCGATCATCCTCACCAACAGCTCCTCCCGCTCCACCCCTCCGGTTCTCAAATCGACGATCGGCTGCGCGTGCAGAACGAGCCGGTCCTCGCGTAGCGCCTCTCTGATCCGGTCGACCCATGTGAGTTTCATTCCCCGATGCCCTCGGTAAACGCAGATTCCCCCCTGTCCAGCCTCCTTGGCCTCGTAGAGGGCGATGTCGGCTGCGATAAAGAGATCCTCGGCGGTTCCGCCGCTGTCGGGCGCGAAGAGAACGACGCCGATACTTGCGCCGATCACCGGATCCTCTCCGACCTTGATCGCGCCGAGCACCGTCTCTGCCACCCGCAGCGCGCCCGCGCCGTCAACCTCTGGCACAAGAACGGCGAACTCATCTCCGCCCAAGCGTGCTGAGCTATCGGTGCCTCGCAGACAACCGGCGATGGCTGAGGCAACCCGGCAGATCACACGGTCGCCGGTCGGGTGGCCAAAGGAGTCGTTGACGAACTTGAAGGAGTCGAGGTCGACAAATAGCAAGGCCCCCCTGCGCTGGTAGCGTCGCGCATAGCGGAGCTGCTCCTGGACCCGATCGACGAAACGGCGACGGTTGCAGAGACCGGTCAGGGGGTCGTGGTCGGCCAGGTAGCGCAGCCGCGACTGCATCTCGCGCTGATTTGCGATCACCTCATTGCGCTGGCGGATCAGCTGGCTGTTCTCCGCCAGGGTCCGAAAAAGGCGCCCCATACCCAGGAGGACGGCAGCGGCGCTGGAGATGATCACGACAGGGTTCTGGTGGCGCGCCGCCTCCTCCAGGAGGAGTGCGAGGGAAACGAGCATGGCGCCGCCGAGGGCGACACCGAGGATCCGGCCGCGAAATGCGTCAGAGCGCCTGAGAGTGGCGCCGAAGTGGGAAGAAACGGAAAGCAGGACGATCGCCAGTCCCCAGCCGAAGTAGAGGGCCGTTTCGGGGTTGTCGGCACCGTGGGCGGTGTCCGTCAGATTGGCGAGGTCGGTCGCCAGCAGCAGGGCCATCCCTGCCATCAACCAGAAGTAGGCGGCGCCGACCCGGAAGTGGCTGGGAATGCAGATCACCCCGAGCAGCGCCAGTGTGGCGAGGTCGAGGATCGGGTAGGCGAGCTCGACGCCGACCAAAAGGCGGGAGTCGGAGGCCTGGACGAGAAGCCCGTTGAAGATCAGCTCATAGGCGAGGGAGCCGATTGCAAGCGCAATAACAACCCCGTCGATCCCGATTGAAATTTGCGTTCGCTCGCGCCCCTCACGGACCAACACGATCACACCGCTGATCAGCAATGGGAAGAGTGCCAGGCAAAATAGGTCGCCGGTGGTCGGGAAGGCCGTCAGCGTCCGCTGGGCGAAGAAAAAATAGGCCTCTCCGATCGAGTTCAGAGCGAGTCCGGCGCCGATCAGGATCCAGCCGAGGCGCTCGCCCTCCCTCTGGAGCGCGGAGAGGAAAAAGGCGATGACCGGTAAGACGAGGATCGCCAAGACCATCACGTTTGTCAGGCTCCCGCTCGGCTGACCGGGAAAGGCGTACACCTGCGCGAGCTCGGCGAGCATTGCTACTCCCGCCGCTAGGAAAAGCAGGTTCGACCTGGTGTTCCAGGAGCCGCCCCGCCGGTTGAGGTTCTGTCGGAAGGTGATCGGCACCGCCCTTGCCGGATCGACGAATTGCCAAGCCTCTTTACCGTAGTTTCCCGAAGCGGCGGGTGGCCGAAGGCCTCAGCAGGGATGAATGCGGGCTGCGCTTTTCACCACCTCGAAGGCGCTCCCCGGGATGCGCTTGAGCTGGTCGAGGTTGCCGTTGTTCCAGCGCCGGTCGCTGGTGCCGCTGAGAAACCAGTTGGAGCCGTTGTCGGCGACGATCAGGCCGTAGTGCTCGAGGGCGATGCCGATCGCCCTGGCGGCGCCGCTGAAGCTGCTGAGGTCATAGTTTGGTCTCAATCGCAGGCGCAGGCCCATCGGTGGCGCCGCGGGGTTGGCGGTGTCCCCCGCGCAGTGCGAGCCCGGGTGAACCCAGGCATTGCGGGTGCTATCGAAAGTGACGCGGATCGCGTGGTCGATTCGTCCGTCGCTGGCTTCTTCATAGCGGACCAAGCCGGGAAAGATCGGCAGGCCGGCGGCGTCGGCCGAGGTCCAGGAGTCGGGACGCAGCGCGCTCGAGCGCAGGTTCCAGCTGACTCCCGAGTCGGCGTTCCAGTGGGGATGCGGCTCCGGCACATAGAAGGCGCGGTAGAGCTCGTAGAGCGCGCAGCTGGCGCGATCGACTACGAGGACGTGGCGATCGCCTTTACTTTTCTGGCCCCCCTCTACCGGAGCGTCCGCCGGGATCGGGAAGGGACCCCGGTCGCTTTCGCTGCCGTAGGCGGTGTAGTGGATCGGGAGTCTGCGCTGGCCGGCACCGACGACGGTATAGGGGAAGCCGTAGGAGCGAGGAGGGCCGAAGTCAGGATGCAGGTGATCGCCGCCGTGGGAGTCGATGTAGGCGATGTAGGCGGCGGATTTGGGGTCAATTGGGGCCCTGGAGATGTCCTGGTTCCAGGCTGACTCGCTCGCTTGGGAGGGGGAGGTGGCAGGTAGCGAGGCGGGCGGAGCGGGGAAGACAGGGCAGGCTCCGAGATCGGGGTAGGGTCCGAGAGCGCTGATGTGGGCCGACCCTGGCCTGCTGGCGTTGGCGAGCCCGGCGAGCCCTGCAGCGGCGGCAAGCGCCGCGATGGTGATGATCGCGACCTGCCTGGATCTCACGCCTCGGGCGAGCGTCCGCGGATCTGGAGGCGGCCGATCTCGAGGTCGGCGACTTCGAGCCGAGTGACGCGGGCATGGCGGACTGAGAGCCGTCCGACGCTGAGCCGGCCGATCGCGAATCCGCCCACGGCCGCAGCGCCTACCGCGAGGGCGCCGACCGCTGTTGCCGCCCGAGCCTGAGCCCCGGACATACTCGCCGGGCGAAGCTCGGGTTTGAAGACGGCGAACCTGGGCAGTCCTTGCATCTCGGCAAACGGTAGCGCGCCCGGCCCAAGCAGCCCCTTGAGGTGGCCGCTAGATTGAGGCTACGCGGTGGACGTAGCTCAGTTGGTAGAGCTCCTGGTTGTGGTCCAGGCGGTCGCCGGTTCGAATCCGGTCGTCCACCCCTACGGAAACCCTGGCGATAACGACAATGGGGAAAGAGGTCTGGCTGCCTCGACTTGACCGAAACGGCGCTGCTAGGGGCGGGCCCGCGAATGCGGATCTCCAGGCCCCCGGCCCTCAGCTCGGCTCGACGTCGAGCACCCGCCTTCCTTCGCGAGACGCTGCGCCCGCTTGTCTGCGGTAGCCGTTGCTGTCTCCCAAGGACGCCGAGGAGAAGCGATGAATCGATCGGGACCACCGCGGCAACGACTCAGCCGGCGCGCAGCCGACATTCTCCATTTTCCAGGTGCTCCAGTTTTAAAGACCGCATTGGATCCAGCGGGGGTACCTGCGATTGCCTACTCCACCTGAACCTTGCTTGGCCAAGGGAGAAACCTCAGCCTCGCTCGTGGGGTGGTTTGCCGTCTCGAGAGCATTGCCGACACCACCACACCCGATTTGAACAACAGCCCCAGCCGCTTCAGATCGGGCGGTTAGGTACAAAACGCAGAGCATTCGCGAGGGCCGCTGTCCCAGCGCGACCCCAATCCGCCTGTCGGGTTCGACCCCCCCCGGAGGCTGACGCGGTCCTGGCCGAGGAGTGATCGTTGTAACCAGCGTTACGGCTTGATCGGCTGCTCCCTCGCAAAGCTCCCGAAGGGTGAGGGCCAAAGCCTTAATCCTTCGCTTAACGAAGTGCCATCCGCGCGCTTGGCACCACGCATCTGGTGGGAGATGATCCTTCTGAGACCGCGCGCCTTTTTCGCTGCAGCTGGGGTCAGGGGCGACCGATAAGGGACCCCCGGACGCACGAAGACCCGCACGTGGCGGGCCTTCGTGTCCGGATTTGCTTTAGCTAAGCGGCGCTTGCAGGGTGGTAGGCGCGACCCTCCTTGCGCACACGACCCTCCTTCTCGAGGTCGCCCAAGACCCGGTAGAGATAGTTGGGTTTGATTTTCAGTTTCTTTGCGATTTCACTCGCTGAGATCCCAGGCTGATCCTCAACCAGTTTCACAGCATGATCGGCGCGGGTGCCACCTTTGCGACCACGTTTGCGTCCACGGCGTTTACCCGTGCGCGCAGCTGTGCTAGGTGCTGCTGAGCGCCTTCCTGGCGGACGTCCGCGACGTTTGCCTGTTTTGGTTGTGGTGCCACCGCTGAGGCTCGCGAGAGCGCTCTCAAGCCGTGCCTTCTCCCGATCAAGCTCGCTGATCGCCTCGGCGATCTTTGCTCGTGCTTCGTTCAACACATCCACTGACTGGCTCCTTCTTGTTGGGGGCGAGTTGTATACCACTTACCTGCCTTTGGGGTGAAGGATCACCTTCAACCTTCAGCACACAGTCCCTGCCACCAATGCCGTGCAAGCTGATCTCGCACCCTAGGTAAATTGTTCCTGAGTACCAGGTTATCCACCATGGCGATCAAGCGTCGAGCCTTTCAATCCTGATGCCTCCGTCACGCATTTGGCTCTAGGGGCCGGTTCAAGGGGGTGAAGGCGCTCGACGGGGCATGTCTCCTGGCCACTTAGACGCTGGCGCAAGTCGGGTGAATCCAGGCGGCCTTGATCCTGAAAGAGGGTCGGATGGATTCCCGGGGCCCGCCCAAGTCGAAACGGTGCAACTTTGGTGAGTTGGGGCAACGGACCGGGGCTTCGCCCTCGGCCGTGGATTACGCCGGCCGTTCACCTACCCGCGCCGATCCCTACACTTGGATTGGTCGGCGATCGCGGGGACCGACCGGTCCGTTGTGCCTAAGGAATTATCCGGAACAATCGATCTCAACAATGCCCACCGTTTGGCGCTTCTGTTTCAGCGCGCAGGCGGCGTTTTTGGTTTGCCGTCGCCACCGACCCGTCGTGCCCGCCTCTTTCTGCGTGCGTCGTGATCACACTTGTCAGGTGCGCCGCACCGAGGTCTCTCGAAGCGCATCGCGGACGTTGCGCGTAATCCGAGACGAAGCGACGGCCGAATCCGACGATCCGGGACAATGTGCGGATGGGCGATGAGACGAAGGTGCCGTCGGCGAAAGCTGTGGATGCGCGGGCCCTCGCGATCTCGGTGCACGATCTCCACAAATCATTTGGCGAGATCGAGGCAGTGCGCGGCGTCAGTTTCGACGTCGAGGTGGGTGAGGTGTTCGGGTTCCTCGGTCCCAACGGCGCCGGCAAGACCACCACGATAAACATGCTCTGCACGCTTGCAAGACCGACCGGCGGCGGTGCGACTGTCGCTGGCTATGACGTGGTTGCGGATCGCGACGACGTGCGCCGGCACATCGGCCTTGTCTTCCAGGACCCCACCCTCGACGGTTACCTCACAGGCGAACAGAACCTGCGCCTCCACGCGGAGCTGTACGGGGTGGAGCGCTCACTGGTGGCGCCGCGGATGCGCCAGGTGCTGGAGATGGTCGGCCTCTGGGAGCGACGGCGGACCCAGGTGATGACCTTCTCGGGGGGGATGCGGCGGCGTCTGGAGATCGCCCGCGGTTTAATGCATTCGCCCCGGGTTCTGTTCCTCGACGAGCCGACGATCGGGCTGGACCCGCAGACCCGCCGCTCGATCTGGGGCTACATCCGCCAGCTTCAAGAGAGTGAGGAGATCACGATCTTCATGACCACCCATTACATGGACGAGGCGGAGTTCTGCGGACGGATCGCGATTATGGACCACGGCGAGATCGTCGCGCTCGACTCACCGGAGGCGCTGAAGGAGCAGGTCGGCGCCGATCGGATCCGGATCGAGACCGATGATGATGCGGCCGCAATCGAAGAGCTTGGCGATCGGTTTGAGCTCGAGGCGGTGGTCTCCGAGGGGGCGGTGGCCTTCGCGGTCCCCGAGGGTGAGCAGTTCGTGCCCCGTTTGTTCGCTGAGCTGGGGGTGAGAATCCGTTCCGTGAGCGTTGCACGCCCAACTCTCGACGACGTCTTCATGTCCTACACCGGGACGACGATCCGCGACGCGGAGGAGTCACACGACAAGGTGCGCAACAGGATCACCGCGCAGATGATGGGCGGCGGTCACCGGTGAGCCCGCCGAATGGAACTGCCGTTGTGGTTGAGCACCCACATGATGTCGTCACCGTGCGGGTGCCGGCACGCAGCCTGCGCAGCGAGCTGCGCGCGATCAAGGTTGTCTGGCGGCGAGAGCTGATCCGCTTTTCCAAGGACCGAATGCGAATAGTCACCTCGCTAATTCAGCCGCTGCTCTTTCTCTTCGTGCTCGGTTCAGGTCTCCAGCAGCTGTCGGCGGCCAGCACCCATGGGGTCAACCTCAAGACCTTTATCTACCCGGGGATCCTCTGCATCTCGGTGATGTTCATCGCGATGTTCTCGGCGGCCTCGATCGTGTGGGATCGCGAGTTCGGCTTTCTGCGGGAGATGATGGTGGCGCCGGTGCGGCGCAGCTCGATCGTGATCGGCAAGTGCTTTGGCGGCGCGACCGTCGCCAGTCTCCAGGGCGTGATCTTGATCCTGCTGGCGCCGACAGTCGGCGTTCCCTACAGCGCCTCGTTGATCTTCGGGATCTTTGCGCTGCAGCTGCTGCTTGCCTTCAGCATCACCGCTTTCGGCGTGATGGTCGCGGCGCGCGTGACCCAGATGCAGTCCTTCATGGGACTGATGCAGATGATCGTGATGCCAATGTTTTTTCTCTCCGGCGCCCTCTTCCCTGTCACCAACCTGCCCGGCTGGCTCGCCTTCCTCAACCGCATCGATCCGCTCACCTACGCGGTCGAGCCAATGCGCAGCCTCGTCTTCAGTCATATCGACATCAGCGCGGAAGCCCAGAAGGCCCTCAACCCGGGCATCACCTGGTTTGGCTGGCCCGTCCCCACGGCCCTTGAGATCGCCACGGTTGTTGGCCTGGGTCTGATCATGTTGGCGATCGCGATCTGGGAGTTCAACGCGGGGGAGTAGGACCGTCGTCGCTCACCCTCGTCCGAGGGAGATCTGCTCCGGTCGCGCTCGCGCCTCGGCGACATATGGGTTGCCGTGGAAGCGAACCAGAACCCGCACGCCGATCCGTCGATGCACTGACCTCAGTCGCCGCAGGACTGCACGGGCGCCAAAGGTGCAGTTCGGTTGGACGGGAACAATCCTCGCCGCGATCAGACGCCTTTGGCGAACGAAGGCAACGGAGACGTCGCCGCTGCACCTCGCCGATTCCAGCAGCGACTGGGCGCCGACCAGCCGTCCCGTGGTTGTGAATAGGTAGGGCCTGCGCCGGTCCCGGTGCGGCAGGGTTCTCGCCCGCAGGCGGACCAGCCGTTTGCGCAAGGGCAGCGTCACAAAAGTCGCGTCGCTGCCGTATGAGACGACCCCCCCGTGCAGAGCCACGATCCGGTAATGGAAGGCGGTTCCAGGCGAAAGCCCCTCAATCGCCTGGGATACCGGCACCGGTCCGTGTCCAGTCGAGACGGCGGCGCCGAAAGTCTCGCTCCCGTATGCGCTGGTCAGCCCATATTGGAACTTAAATGTTGTCGCCGCCCCGTTTGGGTCGACGACCCCGGTCAGGGTCGCGGAGCGGAGGCCGACCGCGGTGGCGGCTCCTGTGGCGACCCCAGGGGGGGCGTGGCCCTTGGTCTTGAACGTCCGATCTGCGCCGCTGGTCGCCCCCGAGGAATTCGATGCGAGGACCCGGTAGTGGTAGACGCTGCCAGGGAGCAAGTTGACGACCTTTGCTTGGATCGAGTTGGTTGTGCTGCCGTCCCCCGTCGACCTGAGCGGACTCGCGGAGCCGTAGCCGGTGGTGAGCCCCCATTCGAAGCGGTAGTGGGTGACGGAGCCGTTCGGATTGATTGTCCCGTGCAGGTCGGCTGAAGAGACGGTGATCGAGGACGCCTCACCGGTCACGAGCGTCGGTGAGGATGCAGCTTGCGCCGCGCCCGCGGGCAGGAAGACCATCGTGGCGAGCATTCCGACCAGAAGCACCCTGAGCTTGGAGTTCATCTCTGCCTCCCGGAGTTCAACGCAACTCCATGCCTCTGCATGGTGTCTGTTACCCAGTTTTCAACAGAGCGCCTGCCAAGAAGTTGCGGTGCACTCAGTACTTTCTACGGTGGGTGGCGGCGGCCCCCCTGCCGATTTCTTCAGTAGCTATGGCTACGCTGAAACCGGAGTCGAAGCCGGTCCTGCCGCCGGTGTCAGAGCCAGGCTCCGCACCGGTTCTCTGCGATGAGCCCGCGCCCCAGATTGCCGAGCTCGCGCAGTTCAGGGGGCCCGGGGGAGCGTCGCGGGGACGCAGGCCACTCTACGTCGCGCTGCACCTAAAGCTGGCGATGGTGATCGGCCTCGCGCTCTCCTGGGCGGGCTTCTCGTTCTGGCTCTCTATCCCCTGGATCGAAACCCTGGCCAGCTCGATCACGATGCCCCTCGCGATCGCGGTGATCTTCGGTATAGCGATCCTTCCCGGTTACCTCAACGCCAACCTGATCGCATCACTTCTGATTGACCGCCCACCACCGCTTCGCTTCGACCTCAATTTCCCCGCTGTCACCGTGGTGATCGCCTGCTTCAACGAGGAGAAGACGATTGAGGAAACCCTCGATTACGTGCTCAAACAGGACTATCCGGGCGAGATGCGAGTGGTGGTCGCCGACGATGGCTCCACCGACGGCACGGCCCAGCTGGCACACAGGTGTGCCGAGAAGGACCACCGGATCTCAGTCCTCAGCGTTCCCCACGGCGGGAAGGCAAAAACGTTGACCGCGGCTCTCAAGCGGGTGCGGACTCCGCTGATGGCGACGGTCGACGCCGACACCCTGCTGATGCCGGAGGCCTTGGAGCGTATCGTCGCCCGCTTGCTGATCTCCCCGCCGGACTCGGTGGCGGTTGCCGGCGCCGTCTTCGTTCGCAACTCCCGTAGCAATTTCATCACCCGGGCTCAGGAGTGGGACTACTTCCTCGGCATCGCCTCCGTAAAGCGCCAGCAGGGCCTGTTCCAGGGGACGATGGTCGCCCAGGGCGCCTTCAGCATCTACCGGACCGCGGCGCTGAAGAGGGTTGGGGGTTGGCCAGACCGGATCGGCGAGGACATCGTTCTCACCTGGGCAATGATGCGCGAGGGCGGGCGGGTCGGTTACGAGCGAACCGCGATTGCCTTCACCGGTGCGCCCGAAGACGTCCGGGCCTTCGCCCGCCAGCGCCGCCGCTGGGCGCGCGGGATGATCGAGGGACTGCGCGAGCACGGCGGGGCACTGCTGGCCGGTGGCCGCACCAACGTGCACGCCGTCTTGGTCAACTTCGTCTTCCCCTATATCGACCTCGTCTACTCGATCGCTTTCCCGATCGGGATCCTCCTGGCCCTCACCGGAAACTTCGCAATCGTCGGCCCAATGACCCTGGCCGTGCTGCCGCTCAACCTGTTGCTCGCCGGAATCATGTTCCACTTCAGCAAGCGTTCCTTCGAGGAAGTCGGACTGAAGGTGCGCCGTAACCGGCTCGGCTACCTCGGCTACCTGCTGACCTACCAGCTCTTCATGTCGCCGGTCTCTGTCGCCGGGTATGCGCAGGAGCTGGTCGGCGCCGCGCGCCGCTGGTAGATCCGCCCGTCTCTACCCAACCGGCTCGTAGGTGAGCAGGAGGATGCCGCAATCAAGTAGCTTTGCCTCGATGAGGCGCAGGATGCGCGCCTTGCTCTGGTCCTTGAAGAGCCGCTTGCCGGCGCCGAGGACAAGTGGGAAGACCATCAGCCGGTTATTCGTCGACCAGGTCGTTCCGAATCAGAGATTGAGCTAACTGGGCGCTGCCGGCGAGGAGGAAGTCCTGACCCGGCTGGCCCTTGAGATCGGAAATTGCCGCCATCGCGCCGTCGCCTGAGATCGAAGTCGAGTTGTTCCACTCTGCCTCCTCCATCGTGTTCGAGACGACGAGCTTGGCCATTCCGTTCATCTTTCGGCGAAGCCAACCTCGTCGCTGATCGACGGCCAGGCGGCCGCAAAGCCCGCATAGCTAGTGTAGTGTCTCCTAAATAAGTGGCTTTTGTGCTAGGGTGACCTATGCGGCCTCCCACCCCGGCTCTGACGCTCAGCGAGGAGCAGCGCGAAGTACTCCAGCGCCTCTCGGGATCGAGAATCGC
>JBAVAR010000002.1:0-1821 GCA_049585815.1 Solirubrobacterales bacterium | reverse complement strand
CCCTGGACGAGAAGGGTTATGAGAAGCTCCAGGCCGCGCTGCGAGCCTTCCGTCTCCTGACCGAAATGATCGGGGAGAAGAACACCACGATTAGCCGCCTGCGGGCGCTGTTGGCGAAACCGAGCACCGAGAAGACGAGTAAGGTGCTGGAGCAAGCAGGGATCAAGGCCCCCCCGAAAAACAGTCCGCCTCCGAACGCGCCGGGCCCGCCGAAGCCGGGACACGGCCGAAACGGCGCCCAGGCGTATGGCGGGGCTCGCCGGATCAAGATCGCGCACGCTTCCCTCCAGCCGGGAAACCGTTGTCCGGAGTGCCAGAAGGGTAAGGTTTACGAACGGAAAGATCCCGCTCTACGCATCCGGGTGGTGGGCCAGGCGCCGATTGCGGCCACGGTCTATGAACTGGAACGTCTCCGCTGCAACCTGTGCGGCGAGATTTTTGAAGCGGCAGCCCCGGTGAGCGTGGGCGAGAAGAAGTACGACGAGACGGCGGCGGCGATGATCGCGCTGCTGAAGTACGGTAGCGGGGTGCCTTTTTACCGGCTGGGAGGACTGGAGGCGAGTCTGGGGATTCCCTTGCCGGCCTCGACCCAGTGGGAGATCGTCGAGGAAATCGCCGCCCCGATCCAGCCCGCTTTCGACGAACTGCTCCGCCAGGCAGCGCAAGGCGAGGTCTTTTATAACGATGACACCAGCATGAAGATTTTGGCGCTGGCCCGAGCGAGTCCTTCCCGCCCCGAGGGGAAAGAGGAATCGTCGAGCGCCCACGAGCGCACGGGACTGTTCACCACGGGCATCGTGTCGACGACGCGGCAGGGGCAGCGGATCGTCATGTTCTTCACGGGACGGAAGCACGCCGGGGAGAACCTCGCCCGCGTGTTGGTGGAGCGGGCCAAAGGACTGGCGCCGCCCATTCAGATGTGTGATGCCCTATCGCGCAACCTGCCGAAGCTGCCCGAGAAGCTGGAAATCCTCTTGGGAAACTGTAACGCGCACGCTCGGCGTCGCTTTGTCCAGGTGACGCCCAGCTTTCCCCAGGAGTGCCAATTCGTGCTGGAAAGCTTCCGCGAGGTCTACCGCTATGATGCGGAGGCCGAGGAACAAGGCCTCACGCCCGAACAGCGGCTGCGCTTCCACCAGGAGCACAGCCAGCCGGTGATGGATGCCCTCCACGCTTGGTTCGAGGCCCAGTTCAACGAATAGAAAGTGGAGCCCAACTCGGGGATGGGCGAGGCGATCCGGTACTGCCGGAAGCGGTGGGATCGGCTGACGCTGTTCCTCCGCCAAGCCGGCGCGCCGCTGGATTCGAACCTCGTGGAGCGCGCCCTGAAGAAATGCATTCTGCACCGCAAAAACTCTCTATTCTATAAGACGGAGAACGGTGCCGAGGTGGGGGACCTGTTCATGAGCCTGATCCATACTTGCGAATTGAATGACGCCAATCCCTTTGACTACCTCACCGAACTGCAGAAACACGTCCCCGAGTTGGCCAAGATGCCGGCGGCATGGATGCCGTGGAATTATCGTGCGACGCTGCAACAGCAGGCCGGTACAATCTGAGGTTCCGCTTAGCCCCGCCAAGAGTAGAATGCTCGTCCTACCTGGCCGAAAACGATCCTCTGCGGCCAGGCGGATTGAGCATTCTGAAATGGCCGAAAAACGGCCCTCCCACAAAACGAAATCGCCAAGGGTTTTTGGCCACCCCCCTCGCCGGGCCAAAACCGCGTTCCGGGCAGGCCTCTACGCCCGCGTTTCTACCCAGGATCAGCAGACCATCCCGATGCAGACCCGTGCCCTACGGGAGTATGCGGCTAGGCGGGGT
>JBAVAR010000001.1:0-1537 GCA_049585815.1 Solirubrobacterales bacterium | reverse complement strand
CTCGAAATCCGGGATGCTGGTCTCGTCGACCTTGAGGAAGATCGCACCGTCGAAAACGAGCGCGAACATTTGACCGTCGCAATAGATGCCGGCGCCGCCGAACATCCGCCTGATGGTCACCGGTCCGAATGGCGCGAACAGCTCGCGGATGAATTCAGGGTCCACGGATATGCCTCCGCGCGAACCGTAGCCCGGATTGAGCGGTAGCGAAATCCGGGGCAGCGTTCCCCATCTCATCATTGCCGGGCATAGTCGTTCGACGAACGGCGTCGCTTCGCTCGCCTATGACCCGGCAATCCATGCTGACTCTCCGCTTTGAGAAAATGCGGTCACGACGCGCCGCGTCTCAGCATGGATACGCGGGTCAAGCCCGCGTATGACGCTTTGGGAGACATGCATGACCAAAATCTATCTGGCCGGTCCGCTGTTCACACTGGCGGAACAACGTTTCAATGCCGGTCTGGCCCGCTTCCTCGAAAGCGAGGGTTTCGAGGTTTGGCTGCCGCAGGAACACGAGCCGCGTAGCAACACGGCGCGGGCGATCTTTAATATGGACGTCGAAGCCTTGGACGCAGCCGACATGGTCGTTGCGTGCATGGATGGCGCCGATCCCGACAGCGGCACGGCGTGGGAGTGCGGCTACGCCTATGCCAAGGGCAAGCCGATCGTCTGCTACCGGACGGACTTCCGCATCACCGGCGACACCGCCGGCGCGCCGTACAATCTCATGCTCAGCGAGAGCGCCAGCGCGCGCTTGGAAGTGCCGTTCAGAACCGAGACTCCCGAATTCCACCAACGTTTGGTGGAGCAGATCCGCGCAGCGGCGAGCGGCGCCCGCAAGCAGAATTGATAAAGACTAGAGCGCCAATCGGTTCAGACTGAATCGATTGGCGCTCTAAATTTTTGGTGGAGCATGATCTTTTCGGAGAACCGGCTTCCACTTTTCCGGATCATGCTCTAAGCCGCAAAGCCGCGACACGCCGGCGGCCGCTTCAGTAGTGCAGCACGTCTTGCCGCTCGCTTAGCCAGGCCTGCTCATCCGGCAAGGCCAGTGCATCCAGGTCTTGTGGCGTGGCCGACCGATCGTCCACCCATTCGCGCAGCAACGGGCCACCGTTGATCACATCGATGGCGCGTTTGCTGTGCTCGTATTCATAGGCGAAATCCCGCCATAGCGGATAATCCGGATACAGGCGGCGGATCGCTTTGAAGGCGAGTGCCTGGATACGCCAAGGCTTGAACGCTTCGTGAGCATAGCCACCATCTTCGGTGTGGATCTGAACGCCGCTGCACAGCTTACCGACGTGCTTGTGGAACGTCGGTTCGAACCAGCACTGGCGCAAGCGGCAACCATGCAGCCATTGCGGCGCGAGTGCAGCCATCTCCTGAGTGACCGAACGCGCATCGAGATCGGGAGCGCCGAACAATTCCAGCGGCCGCGTCGTACCGCGGCCCTCCGACAGCGTCGTGCCCTCGACCATCACCGTGCCCGCATAGGCGCGCGCCATCCACAAATTTGGGGCATTGGGACTGGGAT